>CANFST010000006.1 GCA_947449695.1 Chitinophagales bacterium | reverse complement strand
GCATTTAGTGGTTGTAAAATTAGATATTTTTAGTTGATAAATTGGGTTGATTTTTCGACCATTTTTTTCGCAATGATTCCCCATATAATTCAATGCGCCCAGCATCATGAACTAAACGGTCTAAAATAGCATCCGCAATAGTTTTTTCGCCAATCACATCATACCATTGCTTCACGGGTAACTGTGAAGTGATAATCGTAGAACGCTTACCGTGCCTATCTTCCATCACTTCCATCAACGCTAAACGACTGGCACTATCAAACGGCTCTAATCCAAAATCATCTAAGATTAATAAATCTTGTCGTTCAATTTTTGCTAATTCACGAATAGCAGAGCCATCAGCTTTTGCCATTTTTAGTTGAGAAAAAAGTTTGGTAGTGCTGGTGTACAATACTTTAAAACCCAGTTGGCAAGCCTGTTGACCAATAGCAGAAGCTAAAAAACTTTTACCTGTTCCTGTTGAACCTGTGATTAAAACATTTTCGCATCGCTTAATAAATTCACAATCTGCCAAGCGATGAACAGTGTTCTTATCCATGTCCGTCAGCCTTGATGTTCTGTCGAGTTTGCAACTCGACACACCTAACAGACGATTTGAAATCGTCCATTACAAATGTCAAGTTACAAACTTGGCAGAACAAATTAGCACATTATCCAATTACCTCCTCACCATTCCCTTCAACTCTATCAACTTCATCAAAGCCTCAACGGGTGTGGTTTTGTTGATGTCGAGCAGTTTAAGTTGTTGCAATATTTCTTTCATTTCATCACTCACTGGGTCAAAAATATTGAGCTGCATTTGTTGCGTTGGTACGCTGCGCAATTGTTGGCGGTTTTGTTCCTGCAAACTTTTCGATTCTAATTGGTGCATCATTTCGTTGGCACGTTGAATCAGGTTTTGCGGCATGCCAGCCATCTTCGCTACTTGTATTCCAAAGCTGTGTTGGCTTCCACCTTGTTTCAATTTTCGTAAGAAAATAATTTTGCCTTCATGTTCATGCACACTCACGTTGAAGTTTTTAATTTTCGGATATACATCCGATAATTCGGTAAGCTCGTGGTAGTGTGTAGCAAATAAAGTTTTTGGTTTGTACAACGGATGATTGTGCAGATATTCAGCAATGCTCCAGGCAATGCTGATACCATCGTAAGTAGAAGTCCCTCTTCCGATTTCATCCAGCAAAACCAGACTATCGTTGGAAATATTATTCAGGATACTGGCAGTTTCATTCATCTCCACCATAAAAGTAGATTCGCCACTGCTGATATTATCGCTGGCACCAACTCTGGTAAATATTTTATCTACCAAGCTGATTTGCGCTTGTGTGGCAGGCACAAAACTTCCGGCTTGCGCCAGTAAAACTATCAACGCAGTTTGGCGCAACAAGGCTGATTTACCAGCCATATTAGGCCCAGTGATGATAATGATTTGTTGTGTATCTCTGTCTAAATAAATATCATTCGGCACATAACTTTCACCAACAGGCAATTGCTTTTCAATTACTGGATGACGACCATCTTTTATTTGCAAAATACCATCTTCGGCTAAATGTGGTTTTACATAATTGTTTTCGGCAGCCGCTGTAGCAAAACTGATTAAGCAATCCAATTGCGCCAGCACTGTGGCATTCAGCTGAATTGGTTGTACAAATTCTGCCAGATCTTTCACCAGTTGCTCAAACAATTGTTGTTCGATGGCTGAAATTTTTTCTTCAGCGCCTAATATTTTTTCTTCAAAAACTTTTAACTCTTCCGTGATGTAACGCTCAGCATTCGTGAGTGTTTGCTTACGAATCCAAGAAGCAGGTACTTTGTTTTTGTGTGAATTAGTTACTTCTAAATAATAGCCAAACACATTATTGAAGCTAATTTTTAAAGTAGTGATGCCTGTTTCTTCTGCCGCCTTTTGTTGAATTTTCAGCAAATAATCTTTCGATGAACTGCTGATTTCCCTCAACTCATCCAATTGCTCATGAACGCCTGAAGCTATTACTCCACCTCTGTTTGCCAGAGCTGGTGGTTCAGGTAAAATTTCTTTTTCAATTCTGTTTCTGATATGCAAGCATGGATTGAGCTGGTCAGCCCATTTTTGCAAAGTAGCTTGATTGCTTTGTGTGCAAATGTTTTTTATCGTTTCAATACCATGCAAAGATTTTTTCAACTGCACCACTTCACGGGGTGTTACTCTTGCCATTGGCACTTTTGAAATCAATCTTTCCAAATCGCCGAGTTGTTGCAATTGATTTGAAATCAGATTTTTTATTTCTTCTTCATTCAAAAAGTATTCTACCACTGCATGTCGGTCTTCAATTGGTTTTGCTTCCTTCAATGGCAAAAGCAACCAACGGCGCATCATTCGGGCTCCCATGGGCGATTGCGTTTTGTCAATCACTTTTATCAAAGGCACACCATCATGAAATGGCGAATCAATTAATTCTAAATTCCTAATTGTAAATCTATCGAGCCATACATATTTGTCTTCAGCAATCCGTTGCACAGCATTGATATGTTGCAACTGATTATGTTCGGTTGATTTTAAATAATGCATCGTTGCTCCGGCAGCCACCACAGCCAGTTGTAACTCTTCAATTCCAAATCCTTTTAGCGATGCTGTTTCAAAATGGCGCAATAATAATTCACGGGCTGTATCATATTGATACACCCAATCGTCCACCATAAAAGTGTAGAAACGATTATCAAACCAACTTGAAAATTCAGCCTGATATTTTTTAGAGAAAATAATTTCGGCAGGTTGAAAGCTCTGAATCAGCTTTTCAATATGTGCTTTATTGCCTTGCGATACTAAAAATTCACCAGTGGAAATATCGATAAATGAAATACCGAATTCCTCATTTCCGTAAGCAATGCTGCATAAAAAATTGTTGGTTTGATGATTCAGAATTTTATCATTCACGGTAACACCTGGCGTTACTAATTCTGTAACCCCACGTTTTACAATGGTTTTGGTCATCTTCGGGTCTTCGAGTTGGTCGCAAATTGCTACCCGATAACCAGCTTTTACCAACTTGGGTAAATAAGTATCCAAAGAATGATGCGGAAAGCCAGCCAGATTGCTAGAACTGGCAGCACCACTATTTCTTTTGGTTAAAGTAATGCCCAAAACTTTTGAAGCAATCACTGCATCACCATCAAAAGTTTCATAAAAATCGCCCACACGAAACAACAAAATGGCATCAGGATATTTTTCCTTGATGGCGTTGTATTGCTTCATTAAAGGGGTTTCTTTGGGGGCACTCATTTTTCAGAATAGTAGGGGAGTGCAAAGAAAAGAATTATGATGTAAAATTTTTTGGTTTATTGAAAATCATCCGGCAAATCTTCTACCTCGATATTTTGAATGTCCAAATAATCAACCCTTGGGGCAACTGATTTTTTATGTCGATTAAAATTCCACATCACACTGGCCTGAAGTGATAAGCCTGTTTGAATATGTCGAACTGAAATAGCTCGGTCATCAATTTTTGCATCAATATTATAAATGCCAATGGTTTGGTTGTTATTATAATAATCACTCAATTCAAATTGCAAACGTAGGTTACGTTTTAGAGCGTATCTAAAGCCAACGCCAATACTTTTACCTTGAATTCGTAATTGTGCTGAAGCTGAATTAGATGAAATATTTTCATCTGCAGCGTAGATGCGATAAGAACTTCCCTGATTTTCCCATTCACCAAACAACATACTTTTTTTACTTAGCGGATGATAATAAGCCAATCGAACTGGATACAAAGGATAATAGCGACTTAGTGGCAACTGGATACGGATAAAATCTTTGTGTATGATTTTTATTTTACCGCCAACCATTGGAATATACTGCATTTCGCCATAAGCATAGTTAATGGCTAAGCCCAAAAAATATTGAAACTTCTGATTTTTTAAATGATTGAATAATGCCAAAGCCGAATAGCGCAGGCCAATTTCTTCATTCAAATAATTTTTGTCATTAGCAAAACCAACTGTGCCATGCACTAAAAATAAATTTTCTTTTGGTTGATAATATAAATATTGCAAACCTAAATTACCGCTGTATAAATTGCGAAGATTTGAAAAAATTGTAGATTTAATATTATCTAACGAACCACTGGTAAATAAATTAATTTGATGCGTTCCTTCAGTGGTATTCCAACTTTTCAAAGGAAGCGTAAATGAAAATTCGTAGTGTGTTGATTTGAAAGTGGAATCAGTTAAATGCCCTAACTTATCATCGTCATTGTTTCCTCTTCGGCCAGGTTTACCATAACTATAAATCGGGTAAAAAGTGCTGTATAAATTTCGTTGAGGATTTAATTCCGTACCAAAATATAAGCTTGGAGAAAATCGCTTATGTTTGTTAGATAAGCTATCCAAATCATCGTGGTTCAAAACACCCACAGCTGGTATTTGTGCATAAGATTTTGCTAATACAAAAACTAAAATCAACAACAAGAAAAAAGGTTTATTACAATTCATACTTCATTCAAAGATAGTATTTTATCAAAAATAACATGAGTGAAAACGTATTGTTCAGTACAATTATTTTCACTCATGTCCAATTTTAGAATTTTATTTTTACCAGCGTCTGCCTCTGTATACACCATAATAATAAGGCATTCTATGATAATGTCGATGCGGCATTCGGTAATAAAATACGGGCGGCGGTGGAGGTGGCGGCAAATATCTATAACCATAATCACCACGATGACAACCCCAACCTGGTCCACAACAGCCAGCTTCAGAGCTGCTTACATTGCCTAATGCAAAAACTAATGCCAAAACGATTGTTAGAAAAAATGTTTGTTTCATGACTAAAATGTTTACTTGTTTAAAGACTATTTTTTTTGATTGATGTTTAATTGAATAAACTTGATATATTTATTTCAATCAATGTGCCAAAGTGTTTTAAACTAAAATACTAATTCTAAATTTTTTGTAAAATCGAAAATTATCCATTCGATTGATTATTGAAAATAACAGCCAAAAGAGTTTGCCCTACTGCTTTTAGCGTTGTTTTATCAATGATGCTCATGTTATCGTTGAGTGTATGCCAATGCGGAGCAAACCAATTAGTTTGACTGTATAAATCATGATAAATAATATCAATCGTTGGCACATGCAATAAAGTGTTGATGTACACATGGTCATCCGTAATACCACTTGAATTTTGAAAAACAAAATGGTCAGCATAGCCCAATGCAGCTGCAGTTTTCCAAACATTGTTCATGAAATCACCAGCATATTTAATCGATTGTGCTTCTAGAGTAAATGTTGCACCACGGGCACCAACCATATCCAGCAAAATTCCATTATCGGCTGTATAGCCTTTCACATGCGGATTTTTGCACCAATATTGTGTGCCTAAGCAATACGAATCTTCATCGTATTTTCCGTTTGACAGTGGAGAATCAGGCGAAGGACAACCCCAATCTTCAGCATCTAACAACACTAAATCAATACCTCGGCTGGGTGGATTATTCTTTAATAGGGTAGCTAATTCCATCATCACTGCTACGCCGCTGGCTCCGTCATCAGCCGCTAAAATGGGTTGTTTCATTTTTGCTAAATCTTTTTCTTGGTCGGCAAATGGGCGGCTATCCCAATGGGATGCAATCAGCAAACGATTACCCAGCTTAGGTTTGAAAGCTGCTATAACGTTTCTGATTTTCAGTTGATGGTTATCAAAAGTAGTAACAGTAGTATTTTGAACATACACAGTATCGGCATATTGCTTGAAAAATTTAATCAAATAATCACCACATTTTTTAGCCGCCAAAGTATTCGGCACTCTTGGTCCGAACGAACATTGATGCGACACATAATTATAACAACTATCTTCATTAAACTTTGGAAGGCTTGTATAATCAGGTGTTGCAGGCTTTTCAGTAATTGCTTCTGTTTTTGTGTTTTGATTGCACGAGCCACAACTTGCTAACACCGCTGCAAAAATCACCCATCCTATTTTTTTCATTTTTTGTTAAAATAATTTGCCTGCAATATCGTATTCAATTATTGAATTTTGCATAAGTAAGCATCAGTTGTTTTTAATACCTTTGCACACATTTTTAAAATTCATTTTGAAACACATTTTTCGCTTATTGATTTTGTTTTTGCTACTCGAGCCATCATTGGTTTCGGCACAGCAAGAAGATGCATTGATAAAACCTGATGATTTTAATTATGATTTGTTTTATAACATTTTCATAAAAAAAATCAACGACCTACGTGAAAAACAAAATCGGGATTTGATTTTTAGAAATGAAATTTTGGAAAAGGCTGCCATTGACCAAAGTGAGTTTATGATGAAAACCAAGAAAACAAACTTAAAAGGCAGCAGTAGAAAAAAGCGTACAACTGGCGACAGAATTAAGTTTTATGGCGGTTCTACTCAAGGCCAGGAAGTGGTGCAGACTACCACTATTGGTAAGGATGTGAAAACATTTTACACGTATAATTTTGTGGTGGATGATTTGATGGCAAAAATTACTAAGTCGAAAAAATATACTGAAATCGTAACCAATCCACGAGCTTTTTATGCTGGAATTGGTGCAACATTAGATGCTTCAGGGAAAAAGATTTTTATTTCAGTGGTGATTGGTGGATTAGAATCATTGAACGAGGGAAAAAAATTACGTAGATTATTAACCCTGCGATACACAACTAAAACTTATGGCGTTGAACGTGGTTCGCCAAAAGATTGCCGCAATTGCGAACGCTTTGATGATTACACAGCGCTGCATTCGGGCGTTTCCATCCAAAATGGAAAAGTGTTGTTGGAGTATTCCAATTTGCGAAAGTTGAAAAAATTATTAATGACAAAAGACGATGGTTTTGCAATTGACATCATTCAAAAATCACAATATCCTTGCGACACGTTTAATATTTATGATGCCGAAAAACAAAATCGAGGAATTTTGTTAAAGCCCATTTATCAGCAAGATATTTTAAAACACAACGAAGAACCTGAACGCTATAACCGCTACAGTGGCTACATTGCAACGCTTCCAAAAAAAGTGTTGAAAAACTTAGGTGACCAATATGAAGTGAATTTAATCATTATTCAAAAAGGAAAATTTTGCCGAAGATTAACCCGAACCTATACAGAAGCCAATCGTACGGACAAAATAAAACCGATTGCATTGTATCCTGATACACTGAAAAAATGTTTGGATTGCGACATCAACGATGATTTTGTTTTAGATTCAACAACAAAATGGTTGAGTTTTAATATTCCGTTTGACAAAAATAAATCGGAGTATAAACCTAAAGATTTAGAACCGATTTTACAAGCATTAAACGAACCAAAATATTCTATCAATGAAATTGGAATAGTGGCCTACACCAGCTTAGAAGGCGATTCGGTAAAAAATGCAATTTTGCAAATTCGTCGAGCAAAAACAATTTTACAGGCATTAGAAAAAATAAATAAAGGCAGTATTATTGGCAATATCGAAACCTTTGATGCTTATGATTTATTCAAACAACAAGTGGGGCAAACTGAAAGATACCTGATGGCTTTGATGCCTAAACAAAAATTGATCGACTCATTAAATGGCAGCAAAAAAATGAGGGAAGATTTTGAAGATTTGCTGCAAGCCGAAAGGGTAACGGTGGTTAAAATGAAAGTAACTTATGCCACTCAAGGCGATGATGAATTGGCATTTGTGGTTCACTCCATTAAAAAAGCTATTGAAACTAATCAGCCCGAAAAAGCTCGCCGATTGCAGGTTTATGCTATTGGCGAAGCTATGAAAGGGAAATATTTACCAGCAAAATTATTAAGTTTGGATATCCCATTGAAGAAAGAATATTTGAGCTTGCATCTGAATAATTTGTTTGTTGAAAGTCGTTTTAATTTAGATGATTCCATCACTTATGCGATGACGCAAAAACTGAATGATTTAGAAAGATTAGACCCAGATAATTTATTTATTCGTTACAATAAATTGATTGCATTTGTGAATGCTGGGGTATTTAAAGACGATAAGAAAATTGAGGAAATTCAAAACAGGATTGAAGGTTTAAGAAAAACAAAGTTGCCAAAAGAAATGATTGATGCCATCAATTTAGAATTTCAATTTAAAATTATTGATGTGTACGATACGCTTGAAACGCCCGTTGCTAAAAAGTTTTCAGCTGCAGCAATGGATAAAATCAAGAATTTGTTTTCAATCAACACCAACGGGAAAAAATGGGAAAATGGTTTGAAATTGGCTGATGTTTTCATTCGTCATAATGATTACAAATACGCAACGCAACTGCTTACTCCTTTCATCCGTGAAAGTGATGTAGATGAAAAATTGATATTTACTTATATTTCATGTGCTGCCCGAAATCAAGAGAATTGGTATTCGCCTGATTTCAGATTAGCGCTTTCAAAAGCCCGTGAATTGAACAGCAAACGCTACTGTTCTCTATTTGCTGACCCTTATCTTTCTATACAGGTGTTAGAAAACCCGTTGATAAAAAAAGAATTTTGTAACAACTGTAAGTAAACTTTACAGTTGTTTTTTTATATTTTTGTCATCACTCAAAATAACCAAACCAAAAAAGAAACAAAATGAGTATTCCAAATTCAGAATTGCCAACGCCAAAACGTTCGAACAAAGCGATTTATATAGTTTTTATCGTTTTACTGATTGGTGCTAATATTTATTTGTACTTGAATAACCGCTCAACTAATAATAGTTTGGAAACGGTTTCAGGCGAAAAAGAAAAATTAGACTCTACTTATAAACAATTAAACCATGATTATCAAAAAGCATTAGCTGAAATTGAACAATATAAAGGCGAAAATGCGCAATTAGATAGTTTGGTACGTGTTAAATCTTTTGCATTAGACCAACGCAAAAAAGAAATTCAACAAATATTGATGAAAACTAATATGGACAAAAACGACTTAGCTCGTGCCCGTCAGTTGATTGAAGAACTTAAACATGAAAAAGATAGAATGGTATTTCAATTTGATTCATTAAAAACTGCTTACAAAATTCTTAGTGCTAAGTTTGACACTGTTTCTACTCATTTGAATACCACACAACGTAAAGTTGAAAATTTACAAACAGAAAATCAAAATTTATCCTTAGTTGCAAAGGTGTTGCACATTACTTCGGTGAGTGTGAAAGGTGCTAAAGATAAAGGTAAAGGACAAGAAAAAGAAACTAACAGCGTTCGCCATTTAGATTTTTTAAGGATTGCATTTATGGTTGAAAAGAACACAATTGCTAGTAGTGGCTCCAATAGAATTTACTACAGAATTGCAACTCCTCAAAACAAGTTGTTGTATAATGCCAATAAAGGTGGTGGTGTGATGACTTCAAAAGAAGATGGTTCTGAAATTCGTTACACAGGTAAAATTGAATTTGATTACAATAACCAACGTACTGCAATTTCAACTAAATGGATACCTGACACCAAATTAGAAAAAGGCGATTATCAAATTGAATTTTATAATGAAGGAACAAGTATTGGTGTTGCGAAATTTACTCTGAATAATAGCCTATTTTAGTTCAAGCATTTATTGAATATGTGAATTTATAATCTTTGTAAATTCAATTCATTTGTAAATATCATCTAATAAAAAAATCCCGAATATTCATTTGAGTATTCGGGATTTTTTTATTCTAATTAAACAACTTTTATTTCAAAGCTGCTGCTAAATTATCTTTATGAACCATTGACTCTTTAAAAATGTAAGCACCAGTTTTTGGGCTGCGTTCACATCTAATTACTTTAGTGAATGCTTTTGCATTCGGGTCAATTGCGCTTTTAGCTTTAATCGCTGTTTTTGCTTGTTTTGCCATAACTTATAATTATTTTATTTCTTTATGAATTGTGTATTTACGCATAATAGGGTTGAATTTTTTCAACTCCATACGCTCTGGGTCGTTCTTTTTATTTTTCACAGTGATATAACGACTTGTTCCTGCCAAGCCACTGTTTTTATGCTCAGTGCATTCTAAAATTACTTGTATTCTGTTTCCTTTCTTTGCCATGTTGTTTGCTTTTTAAAAATTAAATACTTTGCATTTCTTTTTTCTGAATTTCCTTCAAATACTGGTAAATGCCTTTTTTGTTGATAGTGCGTAAAGCTGATGTGGATACTCTTAATTCAATCCACTGATCAAATTCAGGTACAAAAAATCTTTTGTGTTGTAAATTAGGTAAAAACTTACGTTTAGTTTTAATGTTAGAGTGGCTGACATTATGACCAAACATTGGTCCTTTTCCTGTTAAATCGCATATTCTTGGCATAACCTGTTGTTTTTCTTTTTTTTAAAGGACTGCAAAGGTAAACTTTTTCTCCACATTTGCAAATTATTTCTGCAAAAAAGTTAAAGTTTGTTGAAGGATAAATTCAGTGTCGGAAGGTAGGCTTTCTGATGGCCATGGATGCTTCCCTCCAAAAGTATGATTCATTTCTTCAAACAATTGGAGTTCAACATTTTTTGAATTCCAACTTTTCATTTCGATAGAATGATTGAAATCTAAAGCCTGATCCGCTTTTCCATGAATTACTAATAATGGCTTTTGCAACTCTTTTACAAATGTTGGAATGTGCAATTGCGAAATATTTAGTTCATAATTTTCCCAATATTGATAATACATTGGTAATCGTTGTTTGGTTCTTGAATTCTCAATCCATAAAACCCCATCTTTTTTTATTTTTTCCAAAGTTGCTTCATCCCAATATTTCAAAAATTCATGAACAGGTGCCCAGCCAATTATTTTTTTGATAGCTTCGTGTTGTGCACCAGCTAATATTGCAGTACCACCTCCGCGGCTGTGCCCTAAAACGTACAATTTATTTTTATCTACTTCAAAATTCTTGAAGTTGTATTTCAACAAGAAATCAATAACTGATTTTGTTTCGTTGAGTTCAAATAAGAAATTATTGTTGCCAAATGATTCCACATCAACAAAATCGTTAGGGTGGGAGAGTGAAGTGCCATTATGCGAAAAATTAAATTTCGCAAAAACAAAACCTTTTTTGGCAAACCAATTGGCTATTAAATTAAAAGTTCCCCAATCCTTAAATCCTTTAAAGCCATGACAAAAAACTATTGTTGGTAAAGGTTTATTAACTGAATTATCAAAAGTTATGTCAAGCAAAACTGGTTTGCCTTTACAGCCTTGTAAAACTAATTCCTGCTCGGCTATCATTTTTATTTTTGATTATCACGCCATTCGTAAACCCATTGCGATTGAATCATTTCTAAATGCCCTTCAGTGCTTTGCTCACGGGTGCCTTTAAATTGGGGTATTTCAAGTATCCATTCCAATAACTCAGTAAAACGAATTCTATAAATTTTGCTTTCCGTAAAATCATCGCCAAAGCGTTCGTATAATTTTAAGGCGATGTCTTCGTGGTCTTTCCAATGAATATCAGGTTCAATCATCATTTTATTTTTTTGTAAAAATAGTTAACAAGAGGAAGAATGAAATTGTTTTTTAAAAAATCAAATTCAATTTGTTCAGCAATCAAATGCTTGCTTATTTTTGAAGATTGAATTTTAATCAAACCAAATATAGTGAGTCAGTTGAAAAATTAGCAACATCAAGTGTCTTTGCACAGCCTTGGTGGTTAGGAGCCATGAGCGGAAATGAAAACTGGGATGCTATTGTCGGAAATGATTTGGCTTTTGCATTTCATTTTAAGAAAAAATTTCTTCAAAAAGCAATTTTGCCAAGTGTTTTAACCCCCTATCAGCCTATTGTAAAATTTGATAAAAAATTATTTTCCCAAATTAATCAATTCGATTTCGTAGAACTTTTCTTTAAGGATTTTGATTCTGAAATTGAACATGAATTACTCAAAAATAAATTTGAAATAAGTATAAAGCATACAAGGGTGCTAGATTTGACTGATTTAGATAACGTATATAAAAAGTTCAAGCCAAGCCTGAAGGCTCAAATAAGAAAAGCTGAAAAAAAATTAACTATTCAATCTGATAATGATTTAACAACGTTTTATAATATCAGCAAACAAACTTTTATTGAACAAAACAGAGCTATCCCTTATACAATTGAACAGTTGAAACAAATGGATTTAGTTTGTAAAAAACACAATGCGTCAAAGTTTTTTATAGCATATAATGCTTTGCAAGAACCATGTGGTGCTGTTTATATGGCTTTTGATGAGGGTTGTGCTTATTATCTCTGCGGTGGAATTGCAACTCAACATAAAAGTAGTGCTGCTATGTGTTTATTACTTTGGCAAGCCATTCAATTTGCATCAACCGTAAGTAAGCAATTTGATTTTTGTGGCAGCACAATTCCTTCGATTGATAAATTTTTTAGCACTTTCGGCGCAGAAAAAAAAGAAATTTTGGTCGTCAATCGGTATAAAAATCCATTACAAAGATGGATGATAAAAATGATTAAGAAATAAACTACCAGCTTCCGCCAGCCCCACCGCCATCAAATCCACCACCGCCGCCAAATCCACCAAATCCGCTACTGCCAGAACTTCCGCTGCCTCCTGAATTGAATCCACCACCCATTAAGCCTCCTAGCAGCATGCCGTTGCCAAATCCACCGCCTCCAATCATAGTGCCACCGCTTCTGTTGCCAATGCTACCAATAATCATTAGAATTATCACGATAATCAGTATTATAACAAACAATGGAATTCCTTTTTTATTATTAGTTGCATCTGCTTTATATTCACCTTTAGTGGCTTTCATTATAGCAGTAGTTCCTTTGTCTAATCCATCAAAATATTCAGATTGTTTAAATGAGGGTTTTATTTCATGGGCAATAATCATTTCACAAACACCATCAGGTAGTGCACCTTGTAAGCCTGTTCCAACCGCAATAAAAATCTTATGTTCAGATTTTGAAATCAATAATACAATGCCGTTGTTTTTTTTCTTTTCGCCTAATTGCCATTCTCTTCCCAATTGCGTAGCGTATTCAACAGGCTCATAGCCATCAAAAGAATTTACAATCACAATCACAATTCTATTTGATGTGCTATCAACAAATTGCTCTAATTTGTTTTCTAAAATGCTTTGCTCACTTGAGTTGAGCATACCAGCAAAATCATTAACCAAATGCGGTGGATCAGGTTGTTGCGGTATTTTAATAGTAGCATTGGCTTGAAACAAGCCGATGATAAAAATGAAAAGAAGAAAGATTGTTTTTTTCAAGAAAAATTATTTTTGTTTTTTAACCTATTACTACGTCATTACTCAATTCGTTCTTATCGTTTGATTGATGCGGAAAATATTTTTGTAAATGATTGCCAATTGTATTAACGCATTGGCAAATACCTTCTACAATTTTGCCTGATTGAAAATGTTGTTGCAGAATGTTTTTTTCTTGTTGCCAAAAATCTTCACCCACTTGTTGATGAATACCTTTATCACCAATGATTGCAAATTTTTGGTCTTTTAAAGCCAAATAAATTAATACGCCATTGCGATGTTCGGTTTTGCTCATTTCTAATTTATTAAAACAGAATGCAGCTCTTTCTAATATATTGATTGATTTACATTGATTTTCTACATATACTCTGATTTCCCCACTAGTGCAGTTTTCAGCGTCATCAATCGAACGCCTAATTTGCAATAATTCTTGCTTTGAAAAGTGTGGCTTTCTGAAAAATAAATTCATGATGGTAGAATTGTGTTGGTAAAAGTAGCTGTATTTTAAGTAACTAAAATAAGAATATTTTTTGAACTTAAATTTATCTTTATCAAAATTTTTTAAAAATGATTTTATATAATGTTACTAGTAAAATTTTGCCCGAAATTCACGACGAATGGCTTCAGTGGATGCAAACAGTGCATGTGCCAGATGTAATGCAAACTGGTTATTTTACTTCATTCAGGCTCTGTAAATTAGATAAACACGATGCTGATGATGAAGAGTTAACCTATGTTTTTCAATATACCGCTAACGATCGTGAAGATTTGAATCGCTATATAACTGATCATGCGCCTGCCTTAAGAGAAGATGTAATAAAAAAATTTAAAGATAAATTCATTGCATTTCGAACTATTATGGAAGTGGTAAGTGAGGGATGAAATATTTTTACTTTATTGGTATAACATCTCCGATTATTATCAATTTGATTTCGTTAGGAATGGTATTAGCAGTTACCAAAATACTTTTTTGAAAACTACCTGGTCGTCCGTTACTATCAAAAGTAACTTTGATTTTCCCTTCACCTCCAGGGCCAACTGGTTCATTGCTAAACTCAGAAACTGTACAACCACAGGATGTTTCAGCTTTTGAAATAATTAATGGAGCACTACCATAATTTTTAAATTTAAAAATATGTGTTACAACTTCGCCTTCCATTATTTTATCGCCAAAATCAAATTCGGTTATTTCAAAATGAATTTTAGGGATGTAAGAGGTGTCACCTGACATTTTTCCATTTTCATCAATTGGGTTGGCTACTAATTTGGAGGCACTTAATAAGTTGCTGTTTTCTTTTTTATTACTGCAGCTAAAAACACAAATAAGCGATAAAAAAAACAAAACTTTATTCATCTAATTTTTTTTTGCAAAACTATTCAAATAGCTTTACATTTAATTAATTCATTTTATAGTTATAAAAATTAAAGTTATGTTCACTGGTATTATTGAATGCATGGGAATTTTGAAAGGGGTAAGAGATGAAAATGGGAATAAAAGATTTCGTATTCAATCTGAAATTTCTTCTCAATTAAAAGTTGACCAAAGTGTTTCGCATCAAGGCGTTTGTCTTACTGTGGTACAAATTAAAGATGATACGCATGACGTGGTTGCTGTGGCAGAAACGCTTTCTAAAACTAATCTAAACGAATTTAAAATAGGTGATTATATCAATATTGAACGCTGTTTGAAAATGGGCGATAGGTTAGATGGACATGTTGTTCAAGGGCATGTAGATGGAATGGCTACTTGTATTAAAAGACAGGAAACCGGCGGTAGCTGGCTTTTTACATTTGAATTGGATAAAAATTTAAATGAAAAGTTGATTGTTGAAAAAGGAAGTATTGCCATTAATGGGGTTTCGCTTACCGTTTTTAATTTGAATAAAAAACAATTTTCAATTGCTGTAATTCCTTACACATTTGCACACACCACCTTTTATGAAATTCAACCAAAAGAAAAAGTTAATATCGAATTTGATATTTTGGGTAAATATGTTTTAAGATTGAACGAAAAATAATTAGTAGATTATTTTTTCTTAATGAAAAATCGTGCTTATCCAATATATTAAAGCACCCATTAAGGCACTCACTGGAATTGTAAGAATCCAAGCCCACAATAAATTAAGAGTAACTCCCCAGCGAACTGCTGATAAACGCTTTGATAAGCCGACCCCAACTATTGAACCAGTGATGGTATGTGTAGTTGAAACTGGAATCCCCAATGCTTGCGTTGCGTATAACGTAATAGCACCAGCACTTTCAGCTGCTACACCTTCCAGCGGTGTAACCTTTGTGATTTTAGTGCCCATAGTTTTTATAATGCGCCAACCGCCGCTTAACGTACCAAATGCAATGGCTAAAAAACAAGAAATTTCAACCCAAGTAGGAATATGAGTAATTTTTTGTTTGCCATCTTTCATTATGGCAATTACATTATTCCACGAATCTGAGGATATTGCATCTTTAGCCATTCCAAGCGTTTGGGTTTTATAAACCAATAATGCAGCAGCAATAATCCCCATCACTTTTTGAGCGTCATTACTGCCATGACCTAAACTAAAAGCGGCAGATGAAACTAATTGCAATCTGCGAAACCATTTATCTGCTTTTGATGGATTAGTTCGAGCGCAAATGTGCAAAATGATTACGGTAATAATGTAGGCCAATAACATTCCAATTAATGGGGCTAAAAATATGAAAGCAATAGTCTGATAAATTTTGCCCACATCAGCCAACACCCCAAAGCCTGCTTTGGCAATTGCGGCGCCGGCAAATCCACCCATTAAAGTATGTGAGGAGGAAGATGGAATGCCTAACCACCATGTAATTAAATTCCAGATAATTGCGGCCACCAAACCGGCTAAAATAACGTACAAATCAATCGCATCGGTTTTAACAATTTTAGCAACAGCATCAGCAACTTTAAATTCAAACCCAAGTAATTTGTTTTGGCAAAGAAATAAAACAACGGCATTAAAAAAAGCAGCCCATAATACTGCTTGAAAAGGCGAAAGCACTTTTGTAGAAACAATGGTTGCTATAGAGTTGGCAGCATCATGAAAACCATTGATGTAATCAAATATTAGAGCTAATACAATAATGATAAGTAATAAATCCATTTTAGTTTGTTAAAAGTTATTGATTTTTGATTTGTTTTGTTATATAAGAAAAAATCATCTTTACGATAAACCAATAATAAATTAACTAGTTTTTACAATAATGGATTCCAATACATTAGCAGCGTCTTCAGCCATATCTGTAGCAGTTTCTAATGCCAAATAGATTTCTTTCATTTTGATTAAAGTGATGGCATTTTTTTCATACTCAAACAAATCTGCTACTGCTGTGTCATATATATCATCAGCTTGGTTTTCAATACTGTTTAATCTGACAATAGCGTCAGTAATATTTCTTAAATTTTTTAAATTTCTTAATTCATTTATTGCTTTTTGCAACTCTTCTGTACTTTGTAAAATCAAAGCGCCAAGTTTTATCATTTCTTTAGTTGGGCTCTCGATTTTATACATTGCCATTCTTTTGCTTGCTCCATGAATATAATCAGCAATTTCATCAATAGATGAGGCTAAACGATGTATATCCTCTCTGTCAAACGGTGTAATAAAAGTTTTACCCAGTTCTAAGTATATTTTATGAGCACATTGGTCTAGGATATGTTCTAACCGTTCAATTTCTTTTTCTAATTCTTTTTGTTTTTCAATTGAAGTAGCATTTACTAATTGGTCTAAAGCCTTAGCTATAAGAACTAAATTATCAGCTTGTTCATCAAAAAGGGTAAAAAATTTACGGTCTTTGGGTACAAAAAATTTAAAAATTGAATCAAGTGCCATAATTAAAAATTGGTTTTAAAATGTCAGCAAATGTAATTGTATATTTATTTTGTTGATTTAAAATCAATAATAAATTAATGAAAAATTAATTTTGAGTAAGCTGTTTAAAATTCATGTTGATTTTAATAATTGAAATGATTTTGATATAACCAGAATTTTTCCTTCATCATTTCTGAAAATAATTTGGCTTTCGTTTCTATTTTCGCACTTCATTTTTTATTAAGAAATAATCAAGAACACAATGAAAATAACTTTTCCCGACGGAAATATTCGTGAGTATGAAAGCGGCACTTCGGCAATGGATATTGCCAAAATTATTTCGCCGAAATTAGCCGAACAAGTGATTGTAGCAAAAGTAAATGGAAATGTGCAAGATGCTTTGCGCCCAATAAATAATGATGCTACATTGCAATTATTAAAATGGAAAAACAATGATGATACGTTGGATAAAGATGCTAAATCTACTTTTTGGCATTCATCGGCACACTTGATGGCTGAAGCGATTGAAGCATATTTTCCAGGTACAAAATTCGGAATTGGTCCTTCGATTGACCATGGCTATTATTATGATATTGATTTGGGCGATAAAAAATTGACCGAAGAAGACTTGGAAAAATTGGAAAAGAAAATGTTGGAATTGGCAGCTCAAAAAAACATTTACAATCGTAAAGAAATCTCAAAAGCCGATGCTATAAAATATTTCACCGAAAAAAACGACCCTTATAAATTGGAGTTGTTGCAAGATTTGAATGATGGTGAAATTACATTTTACGAACAAGGAAATTTCACCGATTTATGCCGTGGACCTCATATTCCAAACACGGGATTTATAAAAGCAGCAAAGCTTACATCCATTGCTGGTGCTTATTGGAGAGGTAATGAAAAAAACAAACAGCTTACAAGAATTTACGGCATAACATTTCCGACTCAAAAAGAATTGGATGAATATTTAGCGTTGGTGGAAGAAGCAAAAAAACGCGACCACAGAAAAATCGCGAAGGAAATGAGCATCTACACCATGGACGATGATGTAGGCGCAGGGCTTGTTTTGTGGATGCCCAACGGCACTGTGATTATTGAAGAGTTGGAAAAATTGGCGAAAGAAACCGAAGAGGCTGCAGGCTACAAACGAGTGGTAACGCCACATATCGCCAAAGAGAGTATGTATTTAAAAAGTGGACATTTACCTTATTATGCAGAAAGTATGTTTCCGCCAATGGAATTGGATGGTGAGAAATATTATTTGAAAGCAATGAATTGTCCGCATCATCATAAAATATTTGCTGCCGAACCTAAGAGTTATCGGGATTTACCATTGCGGCTTGCAGAGTATGGCACTTGTTATCGTTATGAACAAAGCGGCGAATTATTTGGCTTGATGAGAGTGCGTTGTTTGCACATGAATGATGCACATATATATTGTACTCGTGAGCAATTTGAACAAGAGTTCAAAGCTGTGAATGAGATGTATTTGAAGTATTTCAAAATTTTTGGGATAGATAAATATGTGATGCGATTTAGCAAACATGAGCCTTCCAAGCTTGGTCAGAAATATATTAACGAACCAGAATTGTGGAAACAAACCGAAGACATGGTTCGTGATGTGTTAGTGAAATCAGGAACACCATTTGTCGAAGTGGCTGACGAAGGCGCATTCTACGGACCAAAAATTGATGTTCAAATCTGGAGTACAATTGGTCGTGAATTTACTTTAGCCACCAATCAAGTTGATTTTGCACAAGGCAAAAGATTCAATTTAGAATTTGCTACCAACGACAATTCAACTGATGTTCCGCTCATCATACATCGTGCGCCATTGGGCACTCACGAGCGATTTATCGGATTTTTAATTGAGCATTATGCAGGCAATTTTCCAACTTGGTTAGCACCAAATCAGTGTTCGATTTTGCCCATTAGTGATAAGTTTAATGATTATGCAAAAGCCGTTGAAGCAAAATTGAAACAACATAAAATTCGTTGCATAGTTGATGACCGTAGCGAAAAAATTGGTAAAAAAATTCGTGATGCAGAAATCAGTCGCACACCTTATATGCTTGTTATTGGCGAAAAGGAAATTGCCGCCAATGCAGTGGCAGTGCGTAAAAAAGGTAAAGGCGATTTAGGAATTATTGCAGTGGATGAATTGGTGAAACAGATTAGAAAAGAAATCGAACAAAGAGAAGGCTGAAAAAATGAATGAGGAAGAAAAAAAATAACCCATCTCAAATCAAAAAGAAGCTTTGACAAAAAAAGGTGTCATTTGGTTCTGCATTATGAAATTATTATTGATTTTAATCTTCTTTTATTTTTGTTTTTTTGCTCACGAAGAAATGATCTACAAACTTGTGTGGATGGTTCCATTATCATTTGGAATAAGTATTGGAGTTTTTTCATCTAGTAGGTATACTAATAACATCATTAATATCAGTGCATGGATGTTGATTGGAATTATTAGCATTGGAGCAATCTTGTCATTCTTATTACTCGTATTTTGGTGGCTATTTCCAATTATTATTTTTTCAATTTTAGGATTAATAGTAGGCTATTTTGTTAGAAAATCGAACATTATAACCCTCCAATAATTAATTTTATTGATGAGATAAGAAAAGAGATTGAGGAAAGAATAGGATAATTCAATCTTGTAAATAAAAAGGCAAATTGAATTTCAATTTACCTTTTTTGTTAATTTCAGGTTTGGTAACCCAATCTATTATTGTTGCTACTCAAAAAATTGAAAACATACTTTTTTGCATTTTCGCAAGACTTTTCCAAGTTCATGCCAAGCCCTAAATTAGATGCTATAGATGAAGATAGCACACAGCCACTACCATGTTTTTCGATATTTTTTAATCTTTTTGATTTGAAAATATTTTCTCCTTTTTTGGAAAATAAAATATCTGTTGCAAATCTTTCGTTATCGCTATGCCCACCTTTTAATAAAATGTTACAATTCAATTGATGCTCTTTAAAAAATAATACTGGATTGTCAGTGTTAAATAAAGTTTTAGCTTCCAGCCAATTTGGAGTCAGCAAAAAAAAATTATCTATAATCTTTTCTAATGCTATTTTTTTATGAAAACTAAAGCCAGCTGTGGCTTTAAGAATAGGGTCAAAAATTATTTTGCATTCAGGAATATTTTTTTTCAGTAATGAAATGATATTGTTTAGCATTTTGAAATCTTTAATCAAACCAATTTTGATAATTTTAATAGAATACGATTTTAACAAAACTTGTATTTGCTCTTTTATTTGTTTGAAAGAAAGCCAGTACACTTTTTTAAATTCATTTTCATTCTGAATAGTGATGCAAGTAGCAACACTCAAGCCAATGACATTGTGTTGCTCAAATGTTTTGATATCTGCTGAAATTCCAGCTCCGCCTGAAGGATCGAATCCACCAATTGAAAGAATGATTGGGCGATTGTAAATTATTTTCTTAGGCATTAAAAATTGAATAAATCGTGAAATATTGCTTGATAAATAGCCAATAAAACTGCCAGCAAAACTGCAAACACAATCATGGTGGTAAATTGAATGAGAATTCGATAATTATCTTTTAAGATGCTAAAATCTCCCTCTTTGCTGCCAAGCCATTTCATGAATCGGATGAATAAAACCTGAATGAATGCAATAACTAAAATGCCAATGCCAAAAAAAACTATTTTGTGTGTTTCCATTTTTACTTATCAATTTTGGACTTCAAAACTAAATACTTACAACAAACTATTTGATTATTTTTACTCATTCACCATTTTCAAAAATTCTGCTTCATCAATAATTTTTATTGTGGTAATTTTTTGTGCTTTTTCCAATTTGCTGCCAGCATCAGTACCAACCACTAAAAAGTTTAGTTTTTTGCTTACACTTCCCAATATTGCACCACCATTGGCTTCTACCATTTCTTCGGCTTTGCTTCTGCCCAATGTAGGTAAAGTGCCAGTGAATAAAAAAGTAAGTCCGTTGAATTTTTTTGATGCTGCATCACCTTCAATTTTTGCATCCATATTCAAACCATGTGATTGCAATTCACTCAGCATTTTTAGGTTTTCATCATTATGAAAATATTCAAAAATAGAAGCAGCTACTTTATCACCGACATCACCAATTTGTAATAAATCTTCAACCGATTTTTCTTTCAAATCGAATAAGTGATGAATGGTTCTTTCCAGATTTTTGGCTGTGCCTTCGCCCACAAAACGAATTCCTAAACCGAAAATTAATTTGTTTAATGATTGTTGTTTGCAAGCTTCCAAAGCGGCTTTCATGTTGTTGATTGATTTTTCTCCAAAGCCATCTAAAGTAGAAATTTTTTCAAAATCCAATTTAAAAATGCTTGGAATATCAGTCAGTAAGCCCATTTCATAAAACTTACGAATATTGGCTTCACCCAATCCTTTCACATCCATTGCATCTTTCGATACAAAATGAATAATACGCTCAACACTTTGTGCAGGACAATTTACATTCACACAACGCCACACTGCTTCATCTTCTGGTTTTGCAAGAATAGAATTGCATGAAGGGCAATTTGTTAGGAAAACTATTTTTTGTTCGCTTCCATTTCTGGCATCAGCCAATGATTTCACAATGTATGGAATTACATCACCGCTGCGTTCAATCAAGACTTTATCGCCAATCATCAAATCTTTTTCGCGAATCACATCTTCATTAAAAAGTGAGATTGAAGAAATGGTAATACCAGCTAAAGGCACAGGTTCAATTTTCGCCACTGGTGTAATTGCACCAGTTCTCCCCACCTGATACTCAATATTCAAAAGTGCTGATGTAGATTGCTTTGCAGCAAATTTATAAGCAATCGCCCAACGTGGATGATGTGCAGTGTAACCACATTTTTCTTGCAGAATTAATGAATTCACCTTCACTACCATGCCATCAATTTCATAATCCAATGAGTTGCGCTTGGCTTCCCATTCATTGCATTTTGCAATTACTTCATCAATATTTTTACAAACAGTTAAAACAGAATTGGAGCTGCGAATACCCAATTTATCAATCATTTCAATGGCTTGCGAATGATGTTTAATGATTTTACGAAGTGCATCATTTCCATTTTCATCTTCACAAAAACTTACATGATATAAAAAAGCTTCCATGCCACGTTGTGCTACTTCTTTTGGGTCTTTCATCCGTAAGCCGCCAGTAGCAGCATTTCTGGGGTTAGCAAACGGAGGCAAATTATTTTCGACCCGTTGCTGATTTATCTTTTTAAATTTTTCATTTGGAATAATTACTTCACCTCTGATTTCAATTTTGCTGATGCCATGTTTCTTAAAATCCGCAGTTAGCGGTATGCTGCGCAATTGCTTTAAATTGTTTGTAATCTCTTCGCCAACGCTACCATCGCCACGAGTAGCGCCACGATTAAAAATATTATTTTCAAAAATGATGGAGATTCCACCACCATCAAATTTGGGCTCAACCACATATTCCACATTATCGGCTTCGATAAATTCTTTTACTTTTCTGTCCCAGTCTTTCAAGTCATCTGCATTATAACTATTCTCCAGACTCAGCATTGGAACAAGATGTTTCACTTCATTAAAATCCTCACTCAAACCAATTCCAACACGTTGTGTAGGTGAATCAGGTGTAATTAATTCTGGATATTTTTTTTCAATTTCTTTTAATTGATTGAATAAAGTGTCGTATTCAAAATCACTGATTAATGGTTCATCTAAAACATAATAACGATGTTCGTGAAAATGCAAAACATCTCTCAAAGCATTGATGGAATCAACGTTTGCTGGGTGCTTTAAAAATTGGTGAGATTGTAAAATTATTATTGAATTGTCTTGCATTGGATTGTTGAAATAAAAAAATTATTCGAATGTTCTTGATTTAAAATGAATGGTGTCAAAATTGTTTGGATGCTCGTTTAATTTTTTTCCAATAATCCTACTAATCTTCGGTTCTTCAAATGAATAATTAATTACGACACTGTCTCCAACACCATATTGCCATTGACTTCTCATTCGATAACTTCGCCATTCATTCCCATCATTAAAATTAGCACTAACAACAGCAAAATAATCAATTCCACCTTTAATATGGCTTCGGCTATATATTTTCAAAATAGTTCCATAAGTAGTGGCTTTGTTTTTTGTAAGTTGAAAATCTTCGTATTTTTTATGCCCGAGAAAAGCAGAGCCAAGGAATGGATCAATAATTACAAAGCTAAGCAGAAGTTTTTTTGATTTTTCCAAAATAGTATCATCAGCGTTTTTTGCCCACATCAAAAAGATTACTGCTCCTCCGACAAATAATGAAACATAAATTGCAACTGATAATTCAACTGAAAAATTCTGACTGTAAAAAATAAAAATGTAGTCTAAAAAAAACAAGAAGACTGCTATTGCAACAGTCCATTTTATTTTCTTGCTTCTGTTTTCTCTTTCAATGGAGTTATATGTTTCGGTGTTTATCAAATTTAATTTTCATTATTTTACGCAAACTTACTTAAGAAATAATTCTTTGGATTCATTGATGGAATCAATAGTTGCAGGATGTTTTAAAAATTGGTGAGTTTGTTCAATTAAAATATTCGACATGAAAACAAAAGTAGGAATTTGAAACAGAATTATTGTTTGTGTTGGTTGGTTTTTATGCCATTTCAAACTTTAATTGATGCAGTAAAGTGAATCCATCGGTTGAACTAATTCCAAAATAGCAAATGCAATAGTATAGAGGGTATAGGTTTCTTTTTAACTATTATGGATTACTTACTTTCTGCCATGATTGCTTTGTACAAATCTTTAAAATCTCCAGCTGCTGCATTTGCATTAAAGTGCGAAAAGTCGCAATAAACTACTTCACCTGTAAATGCATTAACTACACAAAACCATTTGCTGGCATCGTCATGAACATAACTGATATAATAAAATGGCTTAGTGCAATTCACGATTTTGTCATTGAGTTCTTCCTCTGAAAGCAGTTGATGTTTTTTCTTATAATCTTCAAACATACTTTCATCCCGTTTTTTTTCTTGTGATATGAACAATCTTTCTTTAATCAACAAATATTGCGGAATGAATAAAGTATCTCTACGTAACTTATTTATTTGCGCTTTGTTTACAAATTCATTTTCAAAATGTAGTTTTTTTTCTTTTCCTTTTTTCAAATAAATGGCAAGCTGTTGAAAAAGATTTTTAGCATAGCCCAGTCCCCAATTCCTGAAATGTCCACCATAATCACAATCAGTGTTATCAAGCAGTTTTTCATCTTTATACAAATCAATGTCAGGGTATAATTCTAATCGAGCAATTTCTTCTTTTAAGTGTTGTTTGAGTTTTTTGTTTTTAGCAAACATTTTATCTTTTCCTTTCCATAAATGAAAAAACCAACAATAACTTAATTTACTGGTTTGATATTTTGTACCCATACCTTTCATGGTTTCAATTGTCTCTTTAGTTAATTCTATAAATGAATTTTCTGGAGAAAGATTGGCATCAATTTCATCAACTGTTATGAATTTAATCGTATTAAATTTCCAGCATTGCGAAATAACTTCTTGATACGATTTTGATAAATCGGAAGTTGTATTTGGCATAATAAAGAATGTTGTTCCTTTTTTTATGACAGGAATTAATTCAGCATTTGAGATTTCATACTGAGCAAATAATTGTTGAGCGGAGATCGTAAAGAAAGTAAGCAGAATAAGGCTTTTAAGCAATTTCATGATTTGAATTAATTTAATAAAGCAAACATACAATATTGATTTTAAAAACAAAAAACCGCTTCAACATTTCTGCGAAGCGGTTTTCTTTATAAACTTTTTAACTTGATGAACTACTTTACAAACTGATTAAACACAACCCGTTGTGGTTCCGCAATTCAAACATTTGTAGCAAGTGCCGCTGCGAACTGTTGTGTGTCCACAAGTGCTACAAGCTGGTGCATCACCAACAGCATGTTTAACTGGTTTTACAGCTTTCATTCCATTAACTGATTTCACTAATGAAACTGTTTCCATCGTTTCTGATTTTACAACTGCGGCTTCAAATTCTCCTTCAGCCTGCATTTCACGAACATATTCATTTTCAACTTCTGTTTGCACATGCACCAAATCAGTGCGATGTAAATATTCATAACCCAACAAACGGAAGATAAAATCAACTACTGATGTACCACTCTTAATATTCGGATGGTCAATTCTTCCGGCAGGTTCAAATCGTGTGAATGTGAATTTATCTACAAATTCTTCCAATGGCACACCATATTGCAAACCTACAGAAACCGCTATGGCAAAGCAATTCAGCATACTGCGGAATGCTGCACCTTCTTTGTGCATATCAATAAACAATTCGCCCAAAGTGCCATCGCCATATTCGCCAGTACGCACAAACACTGCTTGTCCGTCAATTTTTGCTTTGTGTGTATAGCCATGACGCTTAGCTGGCAACGATTTGCGTTCAACCACACGAGCCAATGCACGTTTCAATTGTGTATCGGGGCTGGCTTGTACACGTTTGGTAACTTCTTCCAACAATTCATCCACCGTTAAAGAGCTCATCTCCATTGGTGTTGAGCCTGCTTCTACTTTTTTATCATCTTTTTTATTGTTCAATGGTTGGCTCATTTTGCTACCATCACGATAAACAGCATTCGCCTTCAAACACAATTCCCAACTCAATTTGTAGCAGCTTTGAATATCTTCAACCGATGCTTCGTTTGGTAAATTAATGGTTTTAGAAATCGCACCGCTGATGAAAGGTTGCGTTGCACCCATCATACGAATGTGTCCGTGTGCATGAATAAATCTTGTACCTGTTGTGCCACATTTATTGGCTGTATCAAAAACTGGCAAGTGCTCTTCTTTTAGGAATGGTGCACCTTCTACAGTCATTGTGCCACAAACATAAATGTTAGCTTCATCAATTTGAGTTTGTGTAAATCCTAATTTTTCTAATAAATGGAAATTAGGATGACCATACACTTCGCTGCTGAAACCTAATCGTTGCATGGTTTCTTCGCCCAATGTAAATGGATTGATAGCGAAGCCAATATCAAATGCACTTGGCAATGCTGATTCAATTTTTTCAATATCCTTTTCGTTGAAACCTTTGCTACGCAAGGCATCTAAAGAAATAGCTTTACAACCATTTAATGTGCCATGTCCTTTTGCATAATTCACAATAGCTTCCACTTGGCTGTTGTTATAACCTAAAGTTCTCAAAGCCCATGGCACCGATTGGTTGATGATTTTGAAATAACCACCGCCGCTTAATTTTTTAAATTTCACTAAAGCAAAATCCGGCTCAACACCTGTGGTGTCGCAATCCATCACCAATCCAATAGTTCCAGTCGGTGCAATCACGGTTGCTTGTGCATTTCTGAAACCATATTTTTCACCCATTTGCAAAGCATCATCCCACGATTTGCATGCTGCTTTTAATAAATAATCTGGGCAATATTTGGCATCAATACCTTGTGGTTTTAATTGTAAACCTTCGTAGCTTTCTTTCGCATCATAAGCCGCATAACGATGATTGCGTATTACTTTCAGCATATCCTCACGGTTCTCTTCGTATTGTGCAAATGCGCCTAAATGTTGCGCCATTTCAGCCGAAGTTTTGTAAGAAGTTCCTGTCATAATTGCTGTTAAAGAAGCGGCAATACTTCTTGCTTTATCGCTATCGTAAGGAATGCCCATCACCATCAAACATGCACCTAAGTTGGCGTAGCCTAATCCTAAAGTGCGATATTCGTAAGATAATTGTGCTACTTCTTTCGATGGAAATTGCGCCATCAACACAGATATTTCTAGAACTGTTGTCCACAAACGACTGATGTGTTCGTAGCCTTTGATATCGAATGTTAAACTGATTGGGTCTAACAATTTCATCAAATTCATGGATGCTAAATTACATGCTGTGTTATCTAAAAACATGTATTCGCTGCATGGGTTCGATGCTCTGATTTCGCCACCTTGAGGGCAAGTGTGCCACTCATTAATTGTAGTGTTGTATTGAACGCCAGGGTCGGCGCAAGCCCAAGCTGCATAAGCAATTTTATCCCACAATTTTGAAGCTTTGATGCTGTGCATCGTGCTGCCATTGGTTCTGGCTGTAAAATTCCAAACTTCATCTTTTTCTAAAACATCAAAAAATGAATTAGGAATACGAACTGAATTGTTTGAATTTTGACCCGATACAGTTCTGTATGCTTCGCCTTCGTAATGGTTATCGTAGCCAGCAGCAATCAATGCAGCCACTTTCTTTTCTTCTTCTACTTTCCAATCAATAAATGTTAATGCTTCAGGATGGTCTAAATCTAAACAAACCATTTTAGCAGCTCTACGAGTTGTACCACCTGATTTTATTGCACCTGCGGCTCTATCGCCAATTTTCAAGAAACTCATCAAACCGCTGGAAGTGCCGCCGCCGCTCAATTTTTCGCCTTCGCCACGAACATTTGAAAAGTTAGTGCCAACGCCTGAACCATATTTAAAAATACGAGCTTCACGAATCCACAAATCCATGATGCCGCCATCATTTACCAAATCATCATCCACACTTAATATAAAGCAAGCATGTGGTTGAGGACGTTCGTATGCAGAAGTTGATTTTTTTAATTTTCTGTCCACTGGGTCAACATAGTAGTGTCCTTGTGGTTTGCCTGTAATGCCATAACTTTCGTGCAAACCTGTGTTGAACCATTGTGGTGAATTGGGCGCAGCAAACTGCCCTACAATAGTATATATCAACTCATCGTAGAATACTTGTGCATCCTGCTCTGAAGCAAAATAGCCATATTTTTCACCCCACACTTTCCAACAGTTTGCCATACGGTGAGCTACTTCTTTAATTGATTTTTCAGGTCCAGTAGTTCCATCAGGTTGCGGCACACCAGCTTTGCGGAAATATTTTTGCGCTAAAATGTCGGTAGCAGTTTGGCTCCAAGTTTTTGGAACCTCCACACCATTCATCTCAAACACATTTTTTCCGTTGGTGTCTTTAATAACACTAGTACGCAATTCGTACTCAAACATGTCGAACACGTTTATGCCCTCCACCGTGTAATAGCGGTTGTATTTCATACCACTTGTTGATTCTTTTGTTTTTGCCATGTTTAATTTCCTTTTAATTAGGTTTATAATTTATTCATGATAAAATCATATAGAAAAGTATTTTGGATACAATTTCCTGTCGGACTTTACCAACTTTTTTTAGTTCCTTGAAAATTTTCAGTACAAAAATTTTCTTCGATACAATTTTGATTTCCCTTTTAGCATTTTGCGAAGATGGTATTACTTGGTTTCTTCGGCTCAATTTTTATGTGATGGTTAATCGCAAAAAACTTTGCTTGAGGGACAACAAATGTATATCCAAACTTAGGCTCAAAAAAAGCCCAACCGCTTTTTAATTTTTACACATAGTGTGGATAAGAAATACTTGCATGAGCAAATGCTTTCGGTTGTTGTGTTTCATGGCAAAAGCTGCATAAAATAAGGGCTTCGCAAGTTGGGTGTGGATAATATGTGAGTAAATATTTAGCAATGAATTGGATAAAAAAAAAGACGAGTATTTTTCAAATCAGCGGAATATTATTAATGCGTTTTGATTTATTTTTTTAGTTTGTCCTTGAACACCTTTTCAAACTTGTCTTTTTTCGGTTTTATCACATAAGCGCAATAGGCTTGTTCGGGGTTAGCATTGTAATAATTCTGATGATAATCTTCGGCAGGATAAAATTTTGAAAACGCTGTAACCTCTGTAACAATAGGGTTTTCGTAAGCTTTTGCTGCATTTAATTCAGCAATAATTTTTATCGCTTCTTGTTTTTGATTTTCATTATGATAAAAAATTGCAGAGCGATATTGTGTGCCTTCGTCATTGCCCTGACGATTTAATTGTGTAGGGTCGTGTGTAACAAAAAAAGCTTTCAATAATTCAACAAATGAAATTTTTGCGGCATCGAAATAAACCTGACAAACTTCAGCATGACCAGTAGATCCAGTGCACACTTCTTTATAAGTTGGGTTGACTACCGAGCCACCGCTGAAGCCTGAAATCACAGTATCAACACCTTGTAATTGCATTAATTGTGTTTCTACACACCAAAAACATCCTGCACCAAATGTGGCTACTGATAAGTGTTTGGCTGCTGCATATTGTTCCATTTTGTCCATTTTGGTTGAGATTTTTGTTGAATGATTATTGTTGTTTTGTCCGCAAGCATTGAAGATAAATGCTGCGCACAAAAATAAGGTTTGACTGATTGCTTTGAAGGAATATTTCATTTTTTAATTTTTGAAAATATAAACGAAATAAAGCGGTAAATGGTTTTGGAATTAATTAGCGCCAATTATTTTTTGCTTTTAAACAAAATTATATTTGAAATTAATAGCAATAAAAAAAATATGATGGGCAATAGGTAATTGATGTAATCAGGAATTGTGCGGCAATAGATTATGTACGTAGTAAAGTATTTAATGATAACAGGGGAGCAGGTAAATATTGCAACTAAAATAAAAGTAATTCGACTATTCAATTTATCATTTACAGAGTAGGCTTCCATCGAATCTTCTATCCAATATGCAATTCGCATAGGCATTAATCCAAGCAAAACTACTACAAACAGCATCGTAAATAATACTAGGGCAGCAGTAAATCCTGATTGATTATCTGCTACCAATTCCTTCAGTATATCAATGCCACATTGATTAATGTATTTCCAAAAAACAGTAAATAGCATGGCGGAATAAATTTGAAGAATAACATCTGCAAAAAATTCCAATCGGATATATTTAGGAATAGTAGATATTTCTAATTTTTTTTCATCCCACTCTTCATCGTCTTGCAATTCTTCTTCCATTTCACTTGCGCTGCGTTCAAAACCTATATTCAATCCGGCATTTACATAAATAAGAATGAACCCAAACATATCTGCAAAGAAAAAAATACAAATTATCCATGTTCCTATTGGAGACATTTTCATATCGAAACAATTATATCCTAATGCAGTTAAACAAGTCATTAGTATAACTGTTCTGAATGCCATTCGCATAAAAAAACCATAAAATGTCAGCAGGCTTAATCCAGGAACTATATCGGTACCAGTTTCTTTTTTGTAATTAATTCGTTTTATTTCACTTCTGCTTCTAATCATTTGCAACTTAAAGTACAATGCAAAATATTCGGCAAATAGCATTATTAAACCAAATATGGCAACAAATAAATTGTATTCGCCGTAGGCAAAAAATTGAGTAATGAAAGGCGAAATTGTCAATGAATACAATCCAAATAACGCGTAAGAATAAATTCCGTTTAATAGAAATCCCTTTGTAATATTGTAATAATTGTTCAAAAATTCAAAGATAAAAATTAACTAGTAAATGTTATTTTAAGTGAATTAAATATTCAGCGAAATGCAAATCCTGCGGCAATGTTATTTTTAAATTATTTTTTTCTCCTTCCACTAAATGTAGTTGAAACCCAGACGCAGCAAATACTTCAGCATCATCTGTGAAATGATTGGAAGTTGTATTTTGATATGCCGATTGTAATTTTTCTAAATCAAAACATTGTGGCGTTTGCATTAACCACAAATTATTTCTATCCAACATCTCAAATCCATTTTTTATTTTCTGACGAACAGTATCCACACAAGCAATAGCTGCTATGCCGTTGCCAAATTCATCTGCAGCATGGAAACAATTTTGAATTAAGGTAACTGAAGCCATTGGGCGAACAGCATCATGCACCGCAATCAATCCTTCATTTGGTAATAATGCCAATCCATTTTTTACAGAATCAAATCTTGTTCCGCCACCAACAGCTGTTTTTGTTTTTTGTAAAAATGGAAAATCTGAAACTATTTGAAACCATTGTTGCATAGCAATTTCAGGAAGCACTACGACAATTGTCATGTCAGCATTTGCAGCCAGAAATTGTTGGATAGTATGTACCAAAATTGGTTTTCCATTTAACATTAAAAATTGTTTTGGAATAGATGAACCCATTCGGGTTCCACTTCCACCTGCTACAATAATTGCAAATTGTTTTTTCATCTCGACAACAAAAATGAATATTAAAAGCCAATTTCTTACACTTAATTTTCATTAACTATTCCACCATGAATATTGGCTTATTTTTTTCAACTTTTGCAATTGATTTCTAAATAAATTTCCCCACTACAATTTTCATTTTGTGAAAAATATTTTTCTACTGTTCACTTTTATTACTTTATCATTTTATGCTCAAGCACAATCTTATTCGATAAAAGGAATTGTGATAGATGAAAAAAATCAAACGCTGATTGGTGCAACTGTAGCTGTATTGAATCCAGCTGATAAAAGTATTGTAAATGGCAATACAACCAATATGAATGGTTTTTTCAGAGTTGATGGCTTAAACAATTCCAAAATTTTGTTGAAAATTTCTTACTTGGGTTATACAGATGCATTAAGATTTTTCATGGCAAAAGATTCAGTTACCAACGCAGGCACTATTCAACTAACGCCTGATGCCACCTTATTAAAAGATGTCAAGATTGTTGGTGAAGAAAACAGAGCTAAGCAAAAAGGAGACACAACAGAAATAAACGCAAAAGCTTTCAAAGTTAATCCAGACGCCACTTCAGAAGATTTGGTAAATAAAATGCCAGGTATCAGTTCTCAAAACGGAACGGTAACTGCACATGGCGAAACAGTGAAAAAAGTATTGGTAGATGGTAAACCTTTTTTTGGCGATGATCCCACTAACACACTAAAAAATTTACCAGCCGAAGCAATTGACAAAGTACAAGTGTATGATGCAAAGAGTGACCAGGCAGCATTTTCAGGGTTTGATGATGGCAATACATCTAAAACAATAAATGTGGTGACAAAACGTGAATTCAGGAACGGAAGTTTTGGTAAATTTTATGCAGGCGGTGGTGCAGATGAAGATAACCTAATGCGATACAAGGCTGGCGAAACATACAACATGTTCAAAGGACAGAGAAGAATTTCTATTCTTTCGCAAAGCAATAATATCAACGAACAAAATTTTGCTCCTGAAGATTTGATGGGGGTAATGGGCAGCAGTGGTGGACGTGGTGCAAGTAGTGGCGGATTTGGTGGTGGTAACATGGGAAATTTTATGGTCAATCAACAAAGTGGAATTACACAAACACATGCTGCAGGAATTAATTATTCAGATAAATGGGGCAAAGGAACTGATGTGACGGCTAGCTATTTTTATAATTATGGCGATAACAAAAATCAAACTGATTTAACTCATCAAAGCCTTTCTTCATCAGGTGTTTCATCTGATTTATTAAATTATCATCAATTAAGTTTTAGTGAAAATAAAAACCAAAACCATCGTTTCAATTTTAAAATTGATAGTAAATTGGATTCATTCAACTCCATTTTATTTCAACCAAAAATTTCGGTTCAGCAAAATAATAGCATGAGTTATTCGAGCAGCAAAAATATTTTTTCCAATAAATACATTGATTCAACCAACAATAGCACTCCGAGCAAAACTGGTGTGAATGTTAGTAGTAATGTGTTGTGGCGTCATTCATTTCGTAAGCAATTTCGTACATTGTCTATTAATTTAACACCGGGGTATAATTCGCAAGTTGGTAAAACAAACTACGCTGATTTGAAGTATGATACATCTGATAGACCTACAAAATCATTGCAGGAACAAATTGCTTTAAACAAAAAAGGGTATAACAACTCAAGCAACATTACATACACTGAACCTATTGATACCAGCCAATCTTTAATGTTTACCTACAGTAATAATTTGAACATTAATGATTCGAAAAGAATGATTTTTAATCAGAATAATGCGACAGATACTTTTAAAAACTTGAGCAATGTATTCAATAGTTTCTACCAATCGCATGCTGGTGGGGTGGGTTATAATTTGCGAAAAAAGAAATTGAATTTAACTACTAATATCAATTATCAATGGGCTCAATTGCAGAACAAGCAAACATTTCCAGCTGATTATAGTTTCACAAAACCATTTGCATCCGTATTGCCATCTATGGAGTTGAGGTATAAATTCAATAATGAAAAAAATCTGCGAATGAATATTTCTACCAACAATAATATTCCGAGCATTGACCAATTACAAAACGTGTATAACACTTCTAATACTTTACAAGTAAGTGTTGGAAACCCTGATTTGAAGCAAGATTACTCAGCAACTTTACGGATTCGCTATTTTAACATGAACCAAGCGAAAAACACCAATTTCTTTATGATGGTGGGTGGAAGTTTTACGAATAATTACATTGGGAATAGCACCACTTATGTTTCAGCGGCAGATTCTTCAAAATATAATTGGGGATTCAAACCTTCATCTGGAACGACTTTGACGATGCCTGTGAATTTGAACGGTTATTATAATTTGCGCACTTTTATGGTGTATGGATTCCCTGTGAAGAAATTGAAAATGAATTTCAACATCAATTTTTCAGGCAATTATAATTATACGCCAAGCATGATTAATAATCAGATCAATTATGCTACTAATCCTTCTGCTTCTTTGGGATTAGGTTTTAGCAGCAACATCAGCGAACGATTTGATTACAACATTTCATCTAATACATCTTACAATCAATCGAAATATTCGTTACAAAGCAATTTGAATCAAACTTATTGGGCACAAACCACTCGTGCCAAAATTAATTTAATGCCCTGGAAAGGATTGGTGATTACAAGTGATGTTGCACATCAGGTGTATAGCGGACTTTCAGCTGCTTACGATAAAAATTATGTAATCTGGAATGCAGGAATTGGTTATAAATTCTTGAAAAAACAAGCTGGTGATTTGCGATTAGTAATGACCGATATTTTGAATCAAAATACTTCTATTTCAAGAAATATAACTGATACTTATATTGAGGATTCAAGAACGACAATTTTACGTCGCTATGTAATGTTGGTGTTCACTTATACCTTTAAAAATTTTGGTGGGAAAATGCCAGGCTCTGATGGCGATCACCATCATTGGATGATTCCTCCAGGCGGAATGCCACCTGGTGTAAGGTTTTAAGGAATTGGATATAAATAAAAAGCGATTTTCTTGCATTGGGAAAATCGCTTTTTATTTTAATGGGATTTTTTGTTTTTACTTATGCTTCACTTAAAAATGGATATATGTAATCCGCTGGTGGGTCAAAAGTTTCTTTAATTGTTCTAGCACTTACCCAGCGGTACAAATTTAAAATCGAACCTGCCTTATCGTTAGTGCCAGATTTTCTGCCACCGCCAAATGGTTGCTGCCCAACCACTGCACCTGTTGGTTTATCGTTGATGTAAAAATTACCAGCACTGTGGCGAAGCTTACGCAAAGCCAATTCAATAGCATTTCTATCTTGTGCGATAATAGCACCTGTTAAAGCATAAGGCGAAGTTTCATCCAAAGTTTTCATCGCTTTTTCAAACTCATTTTCGGGATAAACATACACTGTTAATACAGGTCCAAAAATTTCTTCGCACATCGAAACGTAGGCTGCATCGGTAGTTTGAATCACGGTTGGTTCAATAAAATAACCTTTCGATTTATCGTAATTACCACCCACAATAATTTTCGCTTTGTCCGATTTTTTTGCAGCATCAATATATTTTGCAATGTTGTCGAATGATTTTTCATCAATCACTGCATTGATATAATTGCTAAAATCTTCGGTAGTTCCCATTTTGAAAGATTGAATTTGCGATTTCAATTTACTTAAAATTTCATCAGCAATATTAGAAGGCAAATATGCACGACTTGCAGCCGAACATTTTTGTCCTTGATATTCAAATGCGCCACGAGCAAGGGCTGTAGCCGCTACATCAGAGTTGGCAGAAGAATGAATCATCACAAAATCTTTGCCGCCAGTTTCACCTACAATACGTGGGTAAGATTTATAAATTTCGATATTGTTCGCAATCGTTTTCCACATATGATTAAATGTACCTGTCGAACCAGTAAAGTGAATGCCAGCCAACATCGGATGATTCAAACAAACATCACCAACTGTTGCACCATCTACAAAAATCAAATTGATGACACCATCAGGCAAACCAGCTTCTTTCAAAATTTTCATCATCACATTGGCAGAATAAATTTGTGTGTTAGCACATTTCCAAACCACTGTATTACCCAACATGGCTGCACTTGTGGGCAAATTGCCGCCGATTGCCGTAAAGTTAAATGGCGTAACTGCCAAAATAAATCCTTCCAAAGCTCTATACTCAACACGATTCCACATGCCTGCGCCGCTCAACGGTTGCTGGTTGTACATTTCATACATGAATTGCACATTAAAACGTAAGAAATCAATCAATTCACAGGCGCTGTCAATTTCGGCTTGAAAGCAATTTTTGCTTTGCCCAAGCATAGTTGCAGCGTTCATTTCATAGCGATATTTATTCGCTAATAAATCAGCAGCTTTTAAAAAAATTGCTGCTCGATTTTCTAACGAAATATTTTCCCAATTTTCTTTTGCTGCCAAAGCTGCTTCTACTGCTGCTTTTGCATGACTTGCATCGCCTTTATGAAAATAACCCAATATATGCGCAATTTCATGTGGCGGATGAATCGCTTTTTTATTATTAGTCCGAATTTCTTTGCCACCGATATACATCGGAATATCTACTTCATTGGCTTTTGCAGCTTTCAATGCAGCTTTCAAATCTATTTTCTCTGCTGAGTTTGGAGCGTAACTTTTAACGGGTTCGTTAATCGCTTTTGGAATTTGTGATAACATTTTTGAAAATTTTGAGGTGCAAAAGTAATCTATTTGCTTAAAATAATTAATGTAATTCATTTCGCCTACTTCATTTAACCATTCGCCTAAAACTATTTGATGCTGCTATTTTCCACCTTTACATTTGCATCATAATTTTATAAAAATGGAAAATCAAAACATAAATGAAAACCCCATCAATAGCTGGGCTGATGAATGGGAAGCTTCAAAAAGAAGAGGAAGAATTTTAGGCGGTGCTGCTTTAATTGTAGCTGGAATAATTTTAGCATTGCAAGAGTTGAAACAAATCACCATCCCAGATTGGGTGTTTAGTTGGCAATCCATCTTAGTTTTTATCGGATTGATGATTGGCGTAAAATCCAACTTCAAACGTGCATCAGCTTTTATTCTTATTATGATTGGTGGCGTTGGATTGGTAGCAGAATATTTCTTACCCGAAATTCATTTCAGTAATTTATTCTGGCCCATTATGATTATTGGTTTGGGATTGATTTTGATTTTCAAACCTCGGAATCGTTGGCGCAATCATTGGATGCGTCATCAACAAATGGGACATCAGTTTAATCGCTCAATGAACGATTGCCGAACCGAAACTAATGACAGCAATGATTACATAAACTCAAGTGTGGTTTTTGGGGGTGTAAAAAAAAACATTATTTCAAAAGATTTTAAAGGTGGTGAAGTGAACAACTTGTTTGGCGGTACTGATATTAATTTTACGCAAGCTGATATTCAGGGCACAATTAATTTAGAAATCAATAACGTGTTTGGCGGCGTTAAATTAATTGTTCCAGCGCATTGGCAGGTAAAATCTGAATTGAATGTGATTATGGGAGGTGTTGAAGATAAAAGGAATATGCAGCAAAATCAAGTATTTCCGAGCGATAAGATTTTAGTGTTGAAAGGTGATGTAGTGATGGGTGGTGTTGAAATCAAAAGCTATTAAACCATTTTTTAAAATCCTAAACCTCTACAAACATGAATTGGTATGTTGCAAAAATCGTTTTCCATATTGATGTAAACCAAGGCGAAAATCAAAAGCAATTTGATGAACAGTTTCGATTAGTAGCTGCAAGAAGCAGGCAGGAGGCTTATTACAAAGCTTCTGTAATTGGACAAACTGAAGAAGAAAACTTTACTACTTCTAACCAAAAAACAATTGTCTGGAAATTTATTGATGTGGCTGAATTGCACGAAGTAACCGAAATGAAAGACGGCATGGAAATTTACAGCACCACACACGAAACCAACGAGCCAGATTATTACATTCAAAACACAAAAATAAGAGCGGCGCAGTTATCTTCATTGCCATCATTTCAAACATTTGCTAATTAATTGCTTTGAAGTATTTTAAAAAATATTCAGCTCCGGTTATTTTAATCGTATTGTCTTCGATGGCTGTATTATTAATGATAGTACAGTGGCTTATTTCAAGGCATTATTATTACGACACAAAGTTAATTTTGCTTGATGTTGTTGTATCCAATTTGTTGCTTTTTTCAGCCTCTTTCTTTTTAATTGTTAGAGAAAAATATTTCTATTATTCTACTGGAACTCTAAAGCGAAACAAACTACTAAGAATCATTCGTTTCTTTTTAACACCAGTGTTTTTTACACTTGTAGAATTTTTTATTCTTAAAAAGATATTTGCCAATAACGAAACTTATTTAACATTTCTACAAGCTACTTTTTGGCTTCGTTTATTGTTTAATGTAGAAATTTTAATTGCGCTATCTTTTTCGTTTTGGATGTGGATGTACTTCATTGAACAACATGAAAAAATAGAGCGGAATACTGATGTGGAAAGGCTTCTGAAAGAAGCTGAACTCACCAAATTACGTCAGCAATTGCAACCACATTTTTTATTCAACAGTTTAAATTCCATCAATGCGTTGGTTGGTTCAAAGCCTGAAGAAGCCAGAAAAATGATTCAGCAATTGAGTGATTTTTTACGAGGCACTTTGAAAAAGGATGATAACCAATTGCACACTTTAGAAAATGAGTTGCATCATTTGAATTTGTATTTAGAAATCGAAAAAGTTAGATTTGGTCATCGTTTGCAAACAATAATTAATGCCGATGAAAACATTTTACAATTAAGATTACCTGCACTATTGTTGCAACCTATCGTTGAAAATGCCATTAAATTCGGGCTTTACGACACAACAGAGCAAGTAATTATTTCAATTAATTGTAAGAAAGAAAATTTCTTTTTACAAATCGAAGTTGAAAACCCATACGATTCAGCAACTGCTAAACCCAATCGTGGTGAAGGCTTTGGGTTGAATAGTGTGCAACGAAGATTGTATTTATTGTATGCCCGAAACGATTTGATTAAAATTGAACAATCGAAAAATATTTTCAAAACTGTTTTACAAATTCCACAAACGATATGATTAAAACCATTTTGATTGATGATGAACCACTTGCCCGAAGCATTGTTCGGGAATATTTACAAAGTTTTAAAGAAATAGAAATTGTTGCCGAATGCAATGATGGATTTGATGGGATAAAAGCTATTCAACAACATCAACCTGAATTAATTTTCTTGGATATTCAAATGCCAAAGATTAATGGATTTGAAATGCTGGAAATTGCTGAGCCCTTGCCTGATGTAATATTTACTACAGCTTTTGATGAATTTGCGATGAAAGCTTTTGAAGCAAATGCCATTGATTACTTATTGAAACCATTTAGCAAAGAGCGTTTTGACAAAGCAATGAATAAATGGTTGGTGAATAGATTGCAAAAGCCCAATGAAAATTCGGCGCAGAAAGTTGTTGAGAAAATAAATTATCAGCCCGAAGAAAAAAACAGAATTGTAGTGAAGAATGGTGCCAACATCAAAATTATTCCTGTGTCTGATGTGTTGTATTTAGAGGCTTTTGACGATTATGTAAAAATTTATACCACTGATGGTATGCAACTGAAAAAGAAAACTTTATCGTTTTACGAACAAACTTTAGATGAGCAAAAATTTCTTAGAGTGCATCGTAGTTATATTATTCAACTCACACAACTCACTAAAGTAGAGCCTTACGACAATAATAATCATATCGCTATGTTGAAAAATGGAACTAAAATTCCTGTAAGCAGAAGTGGTTATTTGAAGTTAAAAGAGGTGTTGGGGATTTAATTTACAGAAAAAACTAAGCTTGTTTTTTTCCGCCCTTTGCTGCAATTCCTTTGTTTGTTTTTCTTTTTGCAGATTGTGCAATTGTTGCCGAGTGTTTAACTGAGACAGCTTTATGTGCTATTGCTCCATTTTGTTTGGCATTTGTTTTTTTACCTTTAGCCGTTGTTGAGCCATAACTGATATTGTGCAATTTCGCTTTTGTATATCTGCTTTTTGTTTTGCTGCTATACACAGGATGACGATTGCCAGCGACTGGTGTAACTGTATAGCTATTTGTAGCATCACTTACGTTGGAAACTTGCCAATGCACTGTTGGATAATCATTTTCTTCTTTTGCATCAGCTGATGGTAAATTAGCTGATGGTGCAGTTTCAACAACACTATTTTGTTTGTCGTTGGCATGCTCATAACTTGTTGTTTGCGATGATGTTATTTTCTTTGAAACAGCAACTCCATTCACCATGGTGTGTGAAGTAATTGAGTTAACATTATCGTATTGTTGTAAATTGTTTTCTTCAATATGCTTAATCAAAATTGAGGCGTAAGAAGGGTTTGTGGCATATCCAGCTTTGCGTAAACCAATTGCCCAACCTTTGTAATCAGTTTTATCTAACTCAAATAGAAAGCTATAACGGGATGCAGTTTTTAAAAAATTGCTGTGGTCAACATAACTAGCAGAATCATTATCATAAACTCTAAAACATTCGCCTTTTGCATCATCATCATGGTAAGTGAACTTTCCGTTCCAATTGCTTTTGCATTTAATTCCAAAATTATTGTTTGAGCGTAAATAAAGCGGACTTGTCCCTGCGGCTGTTTCTAAAATGCCTTGTGCTAAAGTGATACTGGCTGGAATTCCACTTCTGTACATTTCAGCAATCGCTATATTTTTATGACTTTGAACATAAGCATCAATTTGTTCTTGAGTTTGAGCAAATCCCGAAATGCTTAATACACTCAACGCTACAGTTACAATCCAATTTTTCATTTTAGTTTTGTTTTGAGTTTTTGAAATTGAAGTTTTCAAATTTAGTTACAATTTTCTTATCAGGTTCAATCCATCTCTTATCGGCAGAATCAAATTCTCAACACGATTGTCAGCTCTGACTTTTTTATTGAACGAATCAATAGCCAAAGTTTTTTTATCAAAAATTTCTTCTAAAACTTTCCCTTTCCACAACACATTATCGGCAATAATCCATCCACCTTTTTTTACTTTGTCAATCACCAAATCGAAATACAAACTATAAGAACTTTTATCAGCATCAATGAATATTACGTCAAATTTAGCATTTAGTTTCAAAATGATTTCTCTTGCATCTCCATAATGTACTTTAATTTGTTGATGCAAATTCGCTTTTGAAAAATATTTTTCGTGAAAGTATTGCATTTCATCATTCACTTCAATCGTGTCAATTATTCCATTTTCTTTTAGACCAGCGGCTAAACAAATAGTTGCAAAACCTGTGAAAGTGCCTATTTCAAGTACTCTTTCGGGTTTTATCATACGGCTGAAAAATTGCAACAACAAACCTTGTTCATGTCCCGAAATCATATTGGGTTGCAACGTTTTTAAATTTGTTTCACGATATAATTCATCCAGCAACGAATCTAAATTGCTGCTATTTTGCTGAATATAATTTGTTAATTTTTCTTCTGTAATATTATTCATCTGTTCTATTTTGAAATAGATAATTGCTGTTTTTGTTTTTCGAAAATAAAATTCAAAAGCAAAATAATTACCAAGTTACTTATGCCTAAAACGCTGTTCTGTAAATAAACATCAGCAATATTATTGCCAATTACATCATTAATTTTTAAGCCAAATAAAATCAAAAACAAAATTGAAATCGCTGAAATCAGTTTACCGTTTTTAGTAAAAAATAAAAATGTGACGAGTGAAAAAATAATTGGCATCGCAAACAAAAAATGTTCTGTATCAGTAATCACCAGATTTGGAATGATGGCAATTAATGTGAAATATTCCATCGCAAAATCTGTTTTCTGCAATGAAATATTTCCTTTCTCATCTTTAAAATGTTTTAAACAAAGTAACCCAAAACTTAATGCTGTCAAAGCAATTAGTGATTGCCAAACAAATGTTGAATTTGGCAAATTGAAAAAGCGATTCGCCATGTAAAGAAAAGTTTGCTCATTGCCTTCATTACCTGCATTGTGTGTTTGCATGGTAACAAGCCATTGTGAAAGGTTGTTGTAATTATTTTGCCAACCTAAAATGATGGCTGGGGAAATTAAAAATACTAATACAGAAATTATTGTGGTGAATAGAATTTTCCATTCTTTTCGCAACACAAAAAGTGGAAGTAGAATCAAAAAATGCGGTTTGAAACAAGTTGCTATTCCGATAATAATTCCAGCTGCTAATTTCTTTTGATAAATAATTAAATGAAAAGCGATAATCAATAAGCAAATGAGTTGCATATTCAAATTACCTAAATGCAATTCACGTTGCAGGTGAACAGCGCAAATCAAGAAAGTGAAAAATGGGATTAGGAAATAATTATTCGTCTTTTCAGTTTTAAAAAAATAGTGCAACCAATTTTGAAAATAATAAAATACAGTAATTATTGCTATTGAACTGATGCAGAAAAAAATAATTTTTGCTAAAGAATATTTCAAGAATGAAATTGGAATAAATAAAAAAGCCACGAAAGGAGAGTATTTATAGTAACCGGAACCTAACGTGAAAAGTTCACCATAAATATTTTCATGATTTCGTAAATGAGTTGCAGCTTCGAAATAAACCTTAAAATCATTCAACCAAAATCGTTGATTGATGATGTCTAAAATAATATTTAGCAAAAGAAAAATTGCTAACGCTAAATTTATTTTTCGTTGCCAAAAAAAAATATACAACTGTTGCATTTGATGAATAAAATTTTTTCAAAAATACCATTTCGATTTTTAACTCTTCCGATAATCTAAATTAAATCTCAATTATCTTTGACTTCAAGAAATTATGAAAGTTGCTGTAAATACAAGAATGTTGCTCAAAAACCGATTAGAAGGAATCGGCAGATTTACTTATGAAATTACCAGACGAATTGTGGAGCAACATCCCGAAATTGAATTTCATTTTTTGTTCGATAGAAAATTTGATGAACAATTTATTTTTGGGGAAAATGTTGTGCCACACGTCATTGAGCCACAAGCAAGGCATCCGTTATTGTGGTATTTATGGTTTGAATGGAGCATTAATTCAGCAATGAGTAAAATCAAACCTGATTTATTTTTGAGTATGGACGGATATTTAAGTTTGGCTTCGAAAGTACCTACACACCTAACTATTCATGATTTGGCATTTGAACATTTTCCTGATGCAGTTCCTTTTTCGGTAAAAAAATATTACCAACATTTTGTTCCGAAATTTGCTCAGCATGCCAGCCGAATTGCAACGGTTTCCAATTTTTCAAAGCAAGATATTGTAATGCAATACAACATTGACGAACAAAAAATTGACGTGGTTTATAATGCTGCAAGCCAGTATTTTCAACCAATTCAAGAATTGGAAAAACAAAAAATAAAACGAGAATTTTTAAATGGGAAAGAGTTTTTTATTTGTGTGAGTTCCATTCACCCAAGAAAAAATATTGTGAATTTGTTGTTGGCTTTTGATGAATTTAAAAAACACGATGACAATAATATTCAATTGATTTTGGTTGGTGATTTTATGTTTGGCAAAAATGATGTACTACAAACTTTAGGAAATTTGCAACACAAAAATTCAATTATCCGAATAGAAAATTTATCACACGAAAAAATTAGCAAGCTGCAAGCTGCCGCCATTGGCACTTTGTACGTTTCGTTGTTTGAAGGTTTTGGAATTCCAATTATTGAATCCATGCAATGTGGTGTGCCAGTGATTACTTCCGATTGTAGTTCAATGCCAGAAGTAGCTGCCGATGCTGCATTGCTGGTGAATCCAAAAGAAATTAATTCCATCGCTGATGCCATTTTAAAATTAAGCAAAGATGAATCACTACGCAAAACCCTTATTGCAAAAGGCTTCCAACGATGTAAGGATTTTAGTTGGGATAAATCGGCAAATGATTATTGGAAAAGTGTGGAGAAGATTTTCTGATAACTAATTCAATTTTATTTTCCTTTAAAATCTGGTTTTCTTTTTTCAACAAAAGCATTCATTCCCTCTTTTTGATCATCACTTGCAAAAAGCAAATAGAAATTTTTTCTTTCAAAAATCAACCCTTCATCTAATGTTGAATTGAAAGCATTTAGCACACTTTCTTTTGCCAAACGTACCCCAATTGGCGATTGTGCAGCAATTTCTTTTGCCAGCTTCACAGCTTCATTCAAATATAATTCAACAGGCACTACCCGATTTATCAAGCCATTTTTCAAAGCTTCGTCAGCCGAAATAAATTTTCCAGTCAGCACCATTTCCATTGCCAATGCTTTTCCAACAGCTTTAGTTAAACGTTGTGTGCCGCCAGCACCAGGCATTACACCAATTTTAATTTCAGGCTGTCCAAATTTTGCTGTTTCACTTGCTACAATCATATCGCACGTCATACACAATTCACAGCCACCACCTAAAGCAAATCCACTCACTGCAGCAATGATAGGTTTCTTTGTTTTTTTAATGCCATCCCAAGTACTGAATTGGTCAATATTCAACATGTCAATCGCTGATTTCCCAGCCATTTGTTTAATATCTGCGCCAGCCGCAAATGCTTTTTCATTTCCTGTGATAATGATGCAACGAACACTGTCATCATTGTCTAAAATTTTCAAAGCATCTCTCAATTCGCCCATCAGTTGGAGGTTTAGCGCATTCAATTCTTTCGGACGATTCAATTGAATCAGCGCAATATGTGGTTCGTATTGTGGTGTAACGATAATAAATTCAGGTGTTGAAGACATTTTACAATAAAATTAAAGTAATGACGCCGTTAATAAAAAAGGCAATGAGTAAAAAGATGAAATAAGAAAATATGAGCATCAAATATTTGATGAAAGTTTTTCCAATTTTTTGATGATACACTTTTTTCATTGACCAAAATAAGTACACAAAAATTCCAAGCCCTAAAATAGTATTGATATAATATGAAGGATAAATAAAGTCAATGAGGTTTTGAAGCAAAAAATTCAGGAAAACAAAACAGTGAAAATGAATACTAAAAATTGCATGGTCAATGAAATAAATTTTGCGTCGCCAGTATAGAAGCTTTAACAGCAAAGCAAACAATGGCAACAACACAAACATCATTTTAGGGATATTTTTTGTAAAATCATGAGATATTTCTTCTCTCACAATATCCTTATCCATGTGCGATAGTTTAAAACTTTGCGCCTCTGAAACTTTTTTGAAAAATGAAAGTTTAGGATTGGCATAAATTTTCGCAACTGAATCTTCAATACGATGTTTGGAATAAATCTTAGTAGAATCAGTTTTGATACTCAGTTTCATCAAACTGCCAAAATTGATATTAGAGTTTATTTCTGATTGTTCAATCTGTCTTTTTTCTTTTCGGGTTATTCTAACCAATGCATCATTTTCGATGGAATAACCTATTGTGTCATTATCGTTTCCGCCAAATAATGGTTTTTGTGGTAATAAAAAACTCAAAAAATAAATTAAGCTAACAAAAAAATACATCCTTACCGGATTGAGATACATCGTACGTTTGCCAGCATTGTATTCATTTGTTAAAAATCCAGGTTTGAAAAATAAAGGCGTAATACTTTTGTGAAAACGAGAATCAAAATGAGTAATATCTTCAAAAAAATGAAGGAACAAATGCCCCAATGTTTCTTTGTGGTCAAGATATTTTTGACCACACTTGCTACAAAAGCTTTCCTGAACTTCTGTTCCGCAGTTGCTGCAAATTTTATGTGAATGGTGATGACTCATTGTTGGTTCAAAGAAAATTAATTTCTCGAAATATTTTTAGAAAATAAATTCGGGAAGTCATTTATCTATTAGTATAATAAAGACAAAAAGGTTGCTTCTATTTTCAATTAAATTTTCCCTTTCTTAATTTCTTCTACAACATTCGGGTCAAGCAAAGTGGTTGTGTCACCTAAGTTTTCGGTTTCACCTTCAGCAATTTTTCGTAAAATTCTGCGCATGATTTTACCACTTCTTGTTTTTGGCAAACCGCTTACAAACTGGATTTTATCAGGTTTTGCAATGGCTCCAATAATTCGTGAAACAGTTTGCAAAATATCTTTTCGCATCAAATCTTCATCGTGTTTCATCTCGGTTGAAAAAATTACATAGGCATAAATACCTTGTCCTTTAATATCATGCGGATAGCCCACCACAGCACTTTCTACTACTCCATTGTGCATGTTAATAGCATTTTCAACTTCGGCAGTTCCAATGCGATGACCACTCACATTCAATACATCATCTACTCTTCCTGTAATTCTGTAATTGCCATCAGCATCTCTCAAACAGCCATCGCCAGTGAAGTACAAGTTTTCGTAAGTTGAAAAATAAGTTTGACGGCAGCGTTCGTGGTCGCCATAAGTTGTTCGCAACATGCCTGGCCAAGGAAATTTGATGCACAAATTCCCACTTACATTATTTCCAACAATTTCTTTTCCAGCTTCATCTACCAAAACTGGTTGTACACCTGGCATCGGCAATGTAGCGTAAGATGGCTTTGCTGGCGTAACACCAGCCATATTTGAAATTAAAGTTGCGCCAGTTTCTGTTTGCCACCAGGTATCAACAATAGGGCATTTTTCTTTGCCCACATTTTTAAAATACCATTGCCAAGCCTCTTCATTAATAGGTTCGCCAACTGTTCCTAATTTTTTTAATGATGATAAATGTTTGCCAATGAACTGACTCTTGCCAAATCCCATCAGGCTGCGAATGGCTGTGGGAGCTGTGTACAGAATATCAACTTTGTATTTGTCGGTGATTTCCCAAAATCTTCCAGCATCAGGATATGTTGGGATGCCCTCAAACATCAGCGATGTAGCACCTGCGGAAAGCGGTCCGTAAACTATATAAGTGTGTCCAGTAATCCAACCAATATCGGCTGTGCAGAAATGTATTTCACCAGGTTGATATTGAAACACATTGACAAATGTGTAATTAGCCCAAACCATGTAACCACCGCAAGTATGCACCACACCTTTAGGTTTGCCTGTAGAACCGCTAGTGTAGAGGATAAACAAAATATCTTCGGCACTCATTTCTTCTGCTGGGCAAAATGGATTGCCTTGTGTTTCTACTTTTTTAATTTCATCTTCCCACCACACATCACGTCCTTTAATCATGCTAACAGGTGTACGAGTTCGGGTGCAAACAATTACACGTTTCACAAATTTGCAAGCAATCAAAGCATCATCAATCACACCTTTCAATGGAATATCTTTGTTACCACGAAATGCACCATCGCATGTAATTATGAATTCAGCTTGTGCATCTTGCAATCTATCCGCAATGCTTTGCGCTGAAAAGCCGCCAAAAATCACTGAATGAATGGCGCCGACTCTTGCGCAAGCCAACACAGCAATTGCCAATTCAGGAATCATACCCATGTAGATGCAAACTCTATCGCCTTTTTTTACGCCATTATTTTTCAGCACATTGGCAAATTGCATCACTTTAAAATGAAGCTCCTTGTATGTTAAAACACGGTGATGTTCTTCAGGGTCGTTTGGTTCCCAAATGAGGGCAGGCGTATCGCCATTTTTTTCTAAATGTCTATCCAAGCAATTTTCTGTGATATTGAGTGTAGCCCCCTGAAACCACTGTATTTTAGGCTCTTTGAAGTTCCACTCCAAAACTTTATCCCACTTTTTTTTCCACAAAAAATTTTGGGCAATATTATCCCAAAACGCTTCAGGTTGTTCCACACTTTTTTTATAAACTTCGTGATATTGTTCAAGTGATTTGATTTGATAAGGATAGCTCATGGAAATATTTTTTTAAAAAGTAAATATAGAAATCGAGTTCGTTAAATTCATGTTTTTGAACAACACTTTAATATTATGACTGAATATTAAAATTTGTTTTTTGAAATTTACGATTAAAAAAATCTATTTAATTATTCAGTATTTATTTTTCTGTTATAAATGAAATAGTTTAGAATAAATAATATCATGAGTATTGTCATAAATTTATACGTTGAAAAACGTAGAAAAATTTCAAACACAAACTTGATATTTCAAACTTGAAAATAGTATAAATAAAAAATCAGGATTGATACTATTGTTTTAAAATGAAGCATTTGTATTTAATCTTTAAAAAAATAAAAGATGAAAGTAACTACCAGATTAACATTTATTATCTCTGCATTGTTGCTGCTTTTGGTGGCTGGCACTATTGTGTTTCAAAAATCAATTAACAGAAGCAGTTATAAATTAGCTGAAAATAAAAAGCTCGAAATCCGCCAACAGATTGAACGATTACTGAATGAAAATGAAGCAAATTCCATTCATTATTTTTCAAAATCAGATAATAAAATAGTTGAAATCCTTTATGATTCAAATCAGGAAAATTTTCAAGAAAAGAAATTAACTCAAAAGATAGTTGATACCAATTTTTGTCAGCATCTATCAAAATTTATTGATAATTCAACCATCCATTTAACGAATAATTTCAATAATGATACTTTCAATAAATCAACCTCAACTATTATAGTTTTTTATCCATTATTAAATTTAAAAAAAGAAGTAGTTGCCTATTTGCAAATAGCTGTTCAACAACCTGTTTTTGCAGCCTTTTCAACCTTTTTAGGCAAATACAATATATTTTTCATCGCCTTCACTTTGGGTATATTGGCGCTATTGATTTTAGCCATTACATCTTATATCAATATGCCTTTAAATGGAATTTTCAATGCTATGAGTACAGGCAAAGAAAGGTATTTGGAAAACATGGAAAAACGAAGTGATGAATTTGGTCAATTATCAAGATTAATTGCATTGTCGTTTAGTCAGAAACGAAGACTCATGGAGGAGGTAGATGAAAGAAAACAAACTGAAGAATCGCTTCGAAAAGTAATTAAAGAATTAGAGTTGACAAGTGATGAAAAAGAAAAAGCCGAACGTGCTGATCAAGCAAAATCTGAATTTATATCAAACATTAGTCATGAGCTGCGAACGCCTATGAATGCTGTAGTTTCCATCAGTAGTATGTTGGCTTTAGAAAAATTAGATGATAAACAATCCAATTTAGTGAAGGTGTTGAATTTTTCAGCACGCCAATTAACTTCCTTAGTGTCTGACATTTTAGATTTCTCTAAAATTGAAGCAGGCACTTTAGAAATGGATGAAGAGCCATTTAATCTTTTCGCAGTGTGCACCGAAATAGTTCAAATGCATAGTTTTAAGGCGAATGAAAACGAATTGAAACTTTTCTTTGACGAAGATGAATCACTGAAGAGAATGATTGTTGGAGATCCTCATCGATTAAATCAAGTCTTGGTTAACCTTTTGTCAAATGCAGTAAAATTTACTGAAAAAGGCCAGGTAAATTTTTCTTATAAAATAATAAATCAGGAAGATAATGTAGCTTCTATAAAATTTGTTGTAAAAGATACAGGAATTGGAATTGCCAAAAATGATTTGGATAGAATATTTGAGCGATTTAATCAGGCAAATTCTGAGATACATAAAAAATATGGTGGCACCGGATTAGGGTTAACACTCAGCAAAAAGTTAGTTGAATTAATGGGCGGCACGTTAGAGGTAGAAAGTGAATTGGGCAAGGGTTCAACATTCTTTTTTACATTAAAGTTCCCAATGGCAAAAGCAGTTGATAGAACCGAAGAGAATAGATTGAAAACTGCATCTGGAACATTAGAAGGTTTAAAAGTATTAGTGGCAGAAGACCATGAAATTAATGCATTTGTTTTGAAGCAATTTTTTAAACAATGGAAAGTAGAAGCAATATTTGCTGAAAACGGAAAACTAGCATTAGATGAATTGGTAAAAACAGATTTCGATGTAGTATTGATGGATTTGCAAATGCCCGTGATGGATGGTTTTGAAGCTGTGCAAAGAATCCGGAATCATCCTGACCCTAAGTATAAAAAAATTGCAATTATTGCACTTACAGCTAACGCAGCTAAAGAAACAAGAGAACATTTATTGAAAAATGGGTTTGATTTATTTATTTCAAAACCATTCGACCCATCTAATTTGCATCAAATTTTATACAATGTAAAAAAATATTACGTTGAGGCAAAGCCAGATACATCAGCAATGTAAGTCACTTTAAAAAAATCTTTAAAAATTTTTAGCAAAGCACTTGCAAAAAATGAAATCGCATTTATCTTTGCAGTCCGAAAAAATAAAGTTCTTTAGTTTTTTCTAATGCAGGAGTAGCTCAGTTGGTAGAGCACGACCTTGCCAAGGTCGGGGTCGCGGGTTCGAGTCTCGTCTCCTGCTCAAAAAAGTACGACTACCATCGTACTTTTTTTTTGGCTAAAAACAACAGTTACCTGGGTGATGGAATTGGTAGACATGCAGGACTTAAAATCCTGTGACCCGAAACGGTCGTACGGGTTCAACTCCCGTCCCAGGTACAAAAGAGGGCCTTTTCAAATTCAGTTGAAAGGCTCTTTTTTTTTGTTTTATCCTAAACTTTCTTTTGCTTTTAATTCATGTATTTATAGCCCATTAAGACGTATGGAATTTTCGTGATAAATTTTGTATACATTTAAAAAGCCCTTTTTCAAAACTGAAAAAGGGCTTTTCTATGAGCAAGTAGAAATTTAAAAACATTTAAGCTAAATCAATTTCCTTAGCCAAATAAACATCTTGAATTGAATTTAATAATTGAATGCCTTCGTTCATAGGTTTTTGAAATGCTTTTCTGCCACTGATTAATCCTGTTCCACCTGCACGTTTGTTGATGACAGCAGTTGCTACAGCTTCTTGTAAATCAGTAGCACCTTTGCTTTCACCACCACTGTTGATTAAACCAATTCTGCCCATGTAGCAATTCGCAACTTGATATCTGCACAAATCAATTGGATGGTCGCTGCTTAATTCAGTATAAACTTTTGGTGAAGTTTTTCCAAAATTAATTGCTGTATAACCGCCATTATTGGTTGGTAATTTTTGTTTTATAATATCTGTTTGAATGGTAACACCTAAATGATTGGCTTGCCCCGTTAAATCAGCTGAAGCATGATAATCAACACCATCTTTTTTGAATCCATTATTACGAATGTAGCACCATAAAATAGTTGCCATTCCTAATGAATGAGCATATTCAAATGCTTTTGCCACTTCTACAATTTGACGACTGCTTTCTTCACTACCAAAGTAAATTGTTGCCCCAACTGCTGCACAGCCCATATTCCATGCTTCTTTTATGGTACCAAACATGATTTGATCGTACTTATTAGGGTAAGTCAAAAATTCGTTATGATTAATTTTTACCACGAAAGGAATTTTGTGCGCATATTTTCTTGCCACCATTCCTAGCACTCCATAAGTAGTTGCCACTGCGCTGCAACCGCCTTCCACAGCCAATTTCACAATATTTTCAGGGTCGAAATAAATTGGGTTAGGGGCAAAAGAGGCACCTGCACTGTGTTCAATCCCTTGGTCAACTGGCAATATTGACATGTAACCAGTATTAGCCAAGCGACCATGCCCATAAATTGATTGCAAACTTCTAAGCGTTGGAATATTTCTATCTGTTAAAGAAAAAATTCTGTCTACCACATCTGGTCCAGTATGATGAATCTGGTTGGTTTTAATTTTATCTGTTTTATAACTCAATAAATAATCGGCTTGATTGCCCAAAATGCTTTGAATGTTGCTGAATGACATGCGATTGGATTTTTTAAATGAGGTGCAAATATAAAATTTTAAATTTCTTTTTTTAAATTACTAAATAGGGGAGGACTTGTGTTTGAATAATAGGGATAAAAAAATCTTCTTTCAATATTCCGTCTTTATGTTTTCTTTGTTGTATAAATATACAAATAATTGACTGATCTATTTACAACTTCTCAGGCAGAATCTTTTAAACTAAATTTGGTAAAGCCTTTAGTGATCTTTGATTTAGAAACCACGGGCATTGATACAAATAATGATAGAATTGTTGAAATTGCTTTGCTTAGAGTTGAAACTGATGGAAGCACACAAGAATATTTACAAGTGGTAAATCCGATGAAGCCAATTCCGAAAGAAGCAAGTGATGTCCATGGCTTTACAGATGAAATGGTGAAAGATAAACCACCATTTTCGGAAATAGCGAAAGATGTTTTTGATTTTATCGGTGATGCTGATTTGGCAGGTTTTAACAGCAATAGATTTGATATTCCGATGTTGGTGGAGGAGTTGTTGCGTTGCGATATTAATTTAGAAATTGAAAAAAGAAAAAGCGTAGATGTGCAACGCATTTTTCATAAAATGGAACCAAGGAATTTGGAGGCTGCTGTGAAATTTTATTGTGAACAAGATTTAAAAGATGCACATAGTGCAATGGCCGATGTAAAAGCCACGTACAATGTGCTGCTGGCGCAATTGAAGCGATATGATACTTTGAAAAATGATGTGGCTTATTTAGAAAAAATTTCGGAAGATGGAAAATTTATTGATGTTGCCCGACGTTTGGTTTTTAAAAATGGAAAAGTCTGTTTTAACTTTGGCAAATATAAAGATCAAGCTGTTGTGGAAGTTTTGCGTCGTGAGCCGCAATATTATGATTGGGTGATGAAGAGTGATTTTCCATTACATACAAAAATGAAATTGAAAGAAATAAAACAAAGCATTAAGTGAATTTTTAAAAGCAATTACATAAAATTACCACTACTTGAATTCAAAAACACTTATTATTATTCCTACTTACAACGAAAAAGAAAACGTTGAAAGTATCATCAATACTACGTTAGCGTTAGATACTGATTTTCATGTATTAATTGTTGATGATGGTTCGCCTGATGGCACAGCTGCTATTGTAAAACAATTGCAGTCAAAAAACAATCGTTTGTTTTTGTTGGAACGAAAAGGTAAGCAAGGCTTGGGAACGGCTTATATAGCAGGTTTTAAATGGGGTTTGCAAAATGGATTTGATTTGTTGTGTGAAATGGATGCTGATTTTTCACATCCGCCACAAAAATTAATTGACCTGAAAAAATGTTGTTTAGATGGTGCTGATATTGCGGTGGGCAGCCGTTATGTAAAAGGTGGAAAATTAGAAAACTGGAGCACCGACAGAGTATTGTTGAGTAAAGGTGCATCTATTTATGTGCGCTTGATTACTGGCATTCCTATTCGCGATACAACTGCTGGATTTATTTGTTACAAACGAAAAGTGTTGGAAACAATTAATTTGGATGATATTCATTTCATTGGTTATGCTTTTCAAATTGAAATGAAATACAAAGCCTGGAAAGCAGGATTTAAGCTGGCTGAAGTTCCTATCACTTTTAAAGACAGAGAAAAAGGTAACTCGAAAATGAGTACGGCAATATTTAATGAAGCATTTAGTGGTGTTTGGAAAATGCGATTTGGAAATTAATTCCATTCATTTCCTTTAATATTTTTCTGTTTTATTTTTACTACAATTTCACATTTCATTTGTTAAGATTAATGGAGTTTAAAAGGCTGTATTATAAAATGGGGCATTGCAATTGTTGCATTTCGTTTATCTTTCAGCGTCTTAAAATAATCCTCTATTTCTAATGGCTTTGTTCAATAATCAATCCACAAAAATTTACCGACCTTTTTGGTTGGTGTTACTTGTATTTTTGTTTTGTATCATAGCCAGTTGGCTTCCTACTGGATTTTCGATTTTTGGTTTTGAGTTTAAAGCAATTGATTTTTTAAGTGATTTTTCTAAAATTAAATCTGAAAAAAATAAAATAGTTGCAAAGCAACAAAATGTAAACGTTAACGCTATTGATTCACTCCACTATAAAGGTGTAGCTTTTGAGAATTTTTATCCTTTGAATAATAATCAACTAAATAATTTTATTGATAAACTTCGGGTTTTAAAAAAGAAAAAATCAAAAATCAGAATTGCCTGGTTTGGTGATTCGATGGTAGAAGGGGATTTGTTTGTGCAAGATTTACGAAACAATTTGCAAAACGAATTTGGTGGTAATGGCGTTGGGTTTGTGCCTATTACATCTGTAGTTGGAAATTTTAGACAAACTATTTTTACGCAAAATTCAGGTGATTGGACAACCGTTTCTATTTTGAAAAACAGTGAACATCAGCTTCCATTAGGTATAGGTGGTGAAGCATTTATTCCTCATAATTCAAGCTGGGTGAGTTATTCAGGTGTAAAGAAAAAACATTTAGAATTCTTTCATCAGGCTGAATTGTATTTGTACAATTCAAAAAGTGTCGCATCAATAGATGTTTTAATTGATAATTCGATTTCAAAACGTTTTGAAATTCCAGTTTCCAATTCATTGCAAAAAATTGAAATCAGTCAGCAAAAAGAATTTCAGCATATTAAAATCAGCTTTAATTCGGATAGTAATATGTTTGTGTATGGGGTTAATTTTGAAAGTGAGACCGGTGTGTTTGTAGATAATTTTGGAGTAAGAGGTTCAAGCGGAATTGCAATAGGTGCAATGAAACCTGAATCATTGCTGGCTGATTGGCAAAATTTGCATCCTTACGATTTAATGATTTTTGAATATGGGTTAAACGTAGTTTCTCCAAAAACTAATAAATACGATTGGTTTCAAAAGTCTTTTCCGAAAGCAATTGAAAAAATTCAAAACTATTATCCTCAAACAGCAACGATAATGCTTTCGCTTTGCGACAGAGCCATTAAAAGAGATGGGCAATATCAAACTATGGAACAGGTACCAATTTTTATTGCTATTCAAAAAGATATTGCACAAAAAAAACAAATTGCTTTTTGGAATATGTTTGATGCAATGGGAGGGGAAGGCAGTATGATCAACTGGGTAGATGAAAAACCAAGATTAGCAAATAAGGATTATACACACATCAATGCTGCTGGCGGTGAAGTGTTAGGGCAAAAATTGTTTGATGCTATTTTGTTTGAAGTAAAAAAACGAGAATTAAATTTATAAAGTATAAATAAAAACGGATGTGGAATAATTACATAAAGTTGTTTTTTGGATTTATGATTGCTGGCTTATGGGCTAATTCACTAAAGGCTCAAATAGTGGTTGATTCAATAATCTCAAGCGATTCAGTAATGCTTGCAGGTGATAATTTTTCGTTTGTAAACAATGAATTGAATTTAATTACGAATGAAAAAGCATTACAATCTTTTTTTCAAAAGCTCGATGATTTAAAACATGGCCGAAGAAATAAAGTGGTGATTGTTCATATAGGTGACTCTCATATTCAGGCCGATAATTTTACAGGAACTATGCGAAAGCAGTTTCAGCAGCAGTTTGGGAATGGTGGCAGAGGTTTATATTTTCCTTATCGAACTGCAAAAACCAACGGACCTTTTGATGTAAAAGATTTAAACAGTTGTGTTTGCAATTGGAAAACAAAGCGTTGTTGTTTCCCAAATATTCCAATCCCGATAGGTATTTCGGGTATCACGATTCAAACTAACAACAATGCCAATATCGATTTTTCTCTATCTCAAAATTATGGCGAAAATGATTTCGACCGTATTACTATTTTTTGCGATAAAAAATTTGCTTATACCATTGAGCCACAAATCAAAGAGCCAGTAACTAATTTATTTATTTCGCCTTTCAGATTGGAGTATGCGGCAGATCCATATTCTTTAACTTATAGTATTGATAAACCCATCAATAATTTCAGATTGAATATTGAAAAAAATGATACATCAAGTGATGCCTTTAATTTATTTGGAATTTATCTTCAGAACACAAAAGCCAAAGGAATTGAATACAATATGATAGGGGTGAATGGTGCTCAGTTTATGCATTATAATGTTGCTGATTATTTTTTTGAACAACTCCCTACTTTGCAACCTGATTTAATAATTGTTTCACTTGGTACTAATGAAGCTATTGCATCCAAATTTGATGGTGCATCACTACAAGGCGAAGCGGCTAATTTTTTTGCTAAAATAAATGATGTGGCACCAAATGCAGCAGTATTGGTTACTTCACCGCCCGATACTTATTTAATGCGTAGGTATAAAAATTTGAATACAGCAAAAGTGAGCAATATCGAAAAGCAAATTTGTTTGAAAAATAATTATGCCTTCTGGGATTTCTACAACATCATGGGCGGATTAGGAAGTGTGGTTAAATGGAAAAAACTGGGTTTAGGAAATTATGATATGACTCATTTTTTGAATAAAGGATATGAAGTGCAAGGCAAATTATTATATCATGCTTTGATGAATAGTTATAACAATTCACATCATTAATTATGTTTAAACTCCTACAAAATTATTTAACCTACAATCCAAAAGAACCATTGCTGTTCAATACAGCATTGTTTGTATTTTATTTTTTATTACTCCTTTTCTTTTATCAATTTGTATATCAGCGAAAAAAAAGCAGAGTGTTGTATCTCACTTTGTTTTCCATTTTCTTTTATTACAAATCAGGCGGTTTGTTTTTCTTGTTATTGATTTTGTCAACAATAGTTGATTTTAATTTAGCCAAATGGATTTATGAAGCCAAAAATCAGAAACGAAAAACGGCATTGTTGATTTTTAGTTTAGTCATCAACCTAGGTTTGCTGGCTTATTTCAAATACACTAATTTTTTTGTGAGCATACTCAACGATTCGCTGCACACTAAAATAAATTACTTCAATATTATTTTACCCGTCGGTATTTCATTCTACACTTTTCAGGTGTTGAGCTACACCATTGATGTATATCGCAATCAGCTTACCCCAACTGATAATATACTTGATTTTGCTTTTTACATCACCTTCTTTCCGCATCTGGTGGCTGGTCCGATTGTGAGAGCAAAAAACTTTTTACCGCAAATTGGCATTGATATTAAACTATCAAAAGAAGATATTGCACAGGCTGTATTCCTTATTATTACCGGGCTTTTCAAAAAAGCAGTCATCAGCGATTTTATTTCAGTCAATTTTGTTGATAGAATTTTTGATAACCCGGCTTTGTATTCGGGTACTGAAAATTTAATGGGTGTATATGGCTATGCTGTTCAAATATATTGTGATTTCAGTGGTTATAGCGATATGGCAATTGGCATTGCTTTGCTGTTAGGTTATCGTTTAGGAATCAATTTTGATTTACCTTATCAAAGCAGCAGCATTACTGAGTTTTGGCGGCGCTGGCATATTTCATTAAGCAGTTGGCTGAAAGATTATTTATACATTCCGCTAGGCGGAAACAGAAAAGGAAAATTCCGTCAGTACGTTAATTTATCAGCAACTATGCTGCTTGGCGGCTTGTGGCATGGCGCATCGTGGAATTTTATTTTTTGGGGAGCCATGCACGGCTTGGCGTTGGCATTAGATAAATTGAAAACTGATTTTTTGCATTTACCAAAAAACTGGTTGATGAAAACATTAGGAATCATTTTCACATTTCATTTTGTATGTTTTTGCTGGATATTTTTTCGCAGCCCCGATTTTAAAACTTCGTGGCAAATTGTTTCACAAATCACTAATGGTATTAGTTTTAATTTATTGAAACAATGGACAGTGGCTTATCCTGCGGTGTTTGTTTTGATAATGATTGGATTTATCACACATGCTTTTCCGAAACAAGTAGAAGAAAAATCAATTCAAACTATTTCAAAATTGAATTTAGCTGCACAGGCATTTTTAGTTTTTGCCATGATTTGGTTGGTGATACAGGTGAAAGGCAGCGACATTCAGCCATTTATTTATTTTCAGTTTTAAACTTCAAAACTTGCAGATTCAATTGGCAAGCATTGAACGACAATTTTGATTCTGATTTATTCAGAAGATGATTTTTAAATTCCGATTGATAATTTCCTTTTTTTATTTGATGATGTTTTATTTTTGATAAAATAAATAAGGTATTTTGTTGGTTAATAAACAAAATAAAAAATCATTTATAATATCAGTTGCATGAAAAATATCGCTCTCTGTTTTATTACATTGTTGTTTTCTGCCAGTGCTTTATTTAGTCAACCGCAAAGAGTAAAAGGCAAACTATCTTCGGTAAAAGATACTGCCGATTTAACCATTCTGAATATTTATCCCGATTCATTCCCGAATGTATCAGTAGTGTTTAAAGCTGAAACAAGAAAAGGGGAACCGGTTTGGAATTTGACTAAAGACAAAATGAACGTACATGAAAATAATCAAAGCTGCCGAGTAGTTTCGGTTGAGCAAATTTCAAAAAACAAGCCCATTAATTTAGGTATTGTGATTGACCATTCAGGCTCAATGGAGTTTGATAATATGCAATTGTATGATAAAAACGGAACACCTTTATTTCAAATGGATTCGAGTTATCGATTGTATGTACCCAAAAGTTATGTTGCACCAATTGAAAAAGCAAAAGCAGCTGTAAAAACATTTGTAAGCAGTTTCAATATAAAAAAAGATTCTATCAGCATCATTGCATTCGGCGACAAAGTAGATGGTCAATTAGCATTAACGGAAGATGTTAAAGCAATCAATTCATTAATTGATACGCTACATGCCGATGGTTCAACTGCTTTGTATGATGCTATGCTACAAAGTTTGACTCTTATAAATCAATCATCGGGCATAAAAGTGTTGGTGGTGCTTACTGACGGGCAAGATAATTCGTCGAAAAACAAATGGAGCGATGTAATTAAAGCAGCCAATCAAAATGAAATTCCTGTTTACATCATTGGCTTAGGCGATGTGAATGTAGATACCTTGAAAATGATTGCTAATGCTACAAAGGGACAATTCTACTTTACACAATCATCCAAATCATTAGATACTATTTATGCTAAAATCAGCAAGAAAGTACAAGCCTTTTATAACCTGATTTATAGCTCAACTAATTTTTCAACTGCAGATACCACAAGGCAAATTGAATTATCATTCGATACAGATAGTTTGTATTTAATTACTAATAAAGCAGCCGCCAATTTCCCTACTGAAGTGATGGCATTGTTAGAAAAAAAGGAACAGGAAAAAGAAAGACAAAAGGATTACCTGCTTTATGGCAGTATTGCATTTGCTGTGTTAGTTTCCATTGGTTCAATATTGGTTTATTTCAAAAAAAGAGAGCCATTAACTATTCCGCCAGCCGCTATAAAACTAATCTATCCCAATCCGTCCAACGGAATAATCAATATTGACTATGAAGGAGCTGCCAATGCTCAATTGCAGATTATTGATAGGATGGGTAACCCTATAAAATCATTTAACTTAAGCAATCATGAAACACAATTTGATTTATCTGAATTAAACAATGGTGATTATTTAGCTGTCATTCAATCTGAATATGGGGTGTCTAATGCAGTAAATTTTGTATTGCAGCATTAAGCAAATAATTTTTCCTTTTATCCACAGTGTTTTTTCTTTAAAATTCAGCACGCCATTTAAAAAAAAAAATACTTATTTTTGATACTAATAAATTTATTAGCCCATGAAAAAAGTATTTACACTTTTTCTTTTTATTGCAGTTTTTGGCGTTTGTAAAAATGCAAAGGCACAATGGGTAAATACTTTAACTCCAAATTTTGCTTATTGGATAAGTGTTAATTATCCTGGGGCTATTAATGCAAATAATGAATTAGATACGACAAATGCTTTTGTGTTAAGTGCAACCTCAATCACAATTGGATATGGTTGGTCACTAAGTGATTTAACAGGAATACAATATTTCAAATCATTAACCAGTTTAGATTGCAGCAACTGCGGTCTATTTAATTTATCAAATCAATTACCAGCATCATTGCAATTTTTATATTGCCAAAACAATCAATTAAATTCTTTACCGCCTTTGCCTTGGGGTTTGTATGTGCTCAACTGTAGCAACAATCAACTTACCTCCTTGCCGTCGTTTGGTTATTGGCTTGAACAATTAGATTGTAGCCATAATCAAATAAGTAGTTTGCCAACAATGAATACTCAAATGCAAAAATTATATTGTCAAAACAATCAATTAACTACCCTGCCCACATTATTGAATACTTCTTTGATAAACTTTAATTGCAGCAATAATCAATTAACCCAAATTCCAAGTTTGCCCACATCATTGGTTAGTTTGCTATGTAGTAATAATCTTTTAGATTCCATTTTAACGCAAACATATCCCTCCACATATAATTTAACCTATTTAGATTGTAGCTACAATAATATTAGTTTAATCAACTTCAGCAATACTGATAACCCTGATACCTTTTATTGCCAGCATAATCAACTTACTGGTTTTCGATTGGGCTCGAATAATTCACTTGTAAATTGTAGTTATAATTTATTAGATACTGTAATTGTACCTAACAATAATTCTAATCTTGTTACTTTCATTTGCAATAATAATTTGCTGAAAACATTGAGCATTAGTAGTCATTTTTTATCTGATGTTATTTGTAAAAATAATTTGTTGAATAGGTTTAGTACATATGGAAATGTTTTAAATTTGTTGCATACTCTTGATTGCAGTTACAATAATCTAACTTATTTGTATCTACCCATTGGAATTCAAAATTTTTATTGCCAACACAATCAGTTGGACTCAATTTATTTTCCTATTACACAAAGTAATAGTATTGTAAACTGTAGTTATAATAAACTAAAGAGAATTGGAACATTATCGATGTTTTTGTATAGTCTTAATTGCAGCAGTAATCCAATTGTAAGTTTACCAAATTTTAATTCCAATACTATAACCTATTTAATATGCGACAGCACCAAGATTAACGCATTGCCTTCGCTTGTTAATTCAATAACAGCACTCTCATTAATTGCCGATTCTAATCTTTATTGTTTACCAGATTTAAAGAATGTTTCTTCTCTAAATATTACAAATACACCAATCATATGCTTACCCAACAGAGGTCATTTAACTGGTAGTTGGTTAACATTTCCTTTGTGCCAATCGGGCAATGCAAATGCTTGTTCGGTTTTATGTCCTAACACAAGCCGAGATACCATTACACAAAATATTTGTTCGCCAGCTTCTTATCATTTCTTTGGTCGAACCCTTACACAGAGCGGCGTTTACTATGATACATTGGTCAACTATTTACATTGCGATTCCATTGTTACACTTAATTTAACTGTGGGTTCAAGCAGCAGTTTATTGCTTACTCAAACTACTTGCAATAGTTTTACTTTCTACAATAAAACCCTTACGCATAGCGGTGTTTATTATGATACACTCACCAATTATGTTGGCTGTGATTCTATCATCACTTTGAATTTAACCTTGTTGAATGATAGTGTTAACATTTACAAAACTGCTTGTACATCTTATTCATTCCACAACCAAACCCTTACACAAAGCGGTATCTACTATGATACGCTCACCAATTATCATAATTGTGATTCATTAATTGTGTTGCATTTGTTATTGGGGCATCCATCAGGTTCAATAAATAATCAAAGCATTTGTGCTAATTCTTCTTTTCCATTCCACAATCAAACCCTTACGCAAAGCGGCACTTACTATGATACGCTGGTAAATTATACAGGTTGCGATTCCATCATTACTTTAAGTTTGCAAGTGAAATTTATTTCTGTTGATAGTCAATTGCAAACCATTTGCAGCAACCAAACTTATGTATTTAATAACCAAGCCTTAAACTCAAGCGGAAGATACGTAGATACTTTGCAAAACTATGTTGGTTGCGATTCATTTGTCATTCTGCATTTGAAAGTAATTTCAACTTCGGCAAGTAATTTCAATCTATCCATTTGCGCTGGCTCATCTTATGTTTTCAATCACCAAACGCTTACGCAAGGCGGCTTTTATTACGATACGCTCACAAACTATCATGGTTGTGATTCTATCATTACTTTGTATTTAACGGTTAAGCCAGCCATTACCGATTCGTTTGCTGTGGCTATTTGTAGCAATCAATCTTATGTGTTTGGTGGGCACACATTAACATCGGCAGGTTATTATTCCGATACTTTAAGCAGCTATCAAAGTTGCGATAGTATTGTTACGCTGCATCTTACCATCAATCCAACACAAGCTAGTGCTTTCACCTATACCACTTGCAGCAATCAGCCTTATGTGTTCAACGGACATACTTTAATTGCCGCTGGCACTTATGTAGATACCATGCATACTTATTTAGGTTGTGATTCGATAGTTACTTTAAATCTCATTATCAATGCTGCGCCCACAGCATTGTTTGCGCTTTATCCTGATACTACAACACAGCATCATTGGTTAGCATTAAACCAATGCATTGGCGCAACACCATTAACTTATTCATGGAGTTGGGGTGATGCTTCGGCTAATGATACAGGTGCAACACCTGCGCATATTTATGCTGCCGCTGGTGGTTATAATGTTTGTGTATCGGTTACTGATGCCAATAATTGCACCGCTACTTTTTGCGATTCCTCTTATTTAAGCCGAATGAATAGTGCCAATAGTGTAGTAACCATTAATGTAGTTTCCTCATTACCCAATGGCATCTCAACTATAAAAGAAAATGCTTTGTGTATTTACCCTAACCCCACCAATCATTCAACTGTCATCAGTTTGCAGCATGCTGTTAATAATGCGACTATCCAACTCGTCAATTTGTTAGGGGAAACAGTTTTAACCAAAACCAATCAAAGTGGCAATCAATTTACCCTTGATTTATATGCTCAATCGTCAGGAATTTATTTTGTTGAAGTGCAGCAACAAGGTAATGTGTGGAGAGGCAAGGTGGTGAAGGAATAAATATTGTTTCTCTATCTTGTTTACACCTTTCACAATCTAGTTTAATTAGTTTGCAAGTTTTTCAACTAATTAAATAGCTTTGTTTTGTTCTTTCAACAAGTTGTTTAATCAATAAATATCTTTGGTAAATGAGTAAACAAAGATGTTATATTGATTTGAAAGGAACGTGAATGAGTTCAACACTTTGTTTACCTGATTCACAAGCTTGGTAAGGGTTTAACCTAAGTTGTGAAGTAACTAAGTATCCCTGAAAACTAATTAAACAGCTTTATACAGCAAATATTTTGTTAAATTGAAAATTGCATGCAACCTTTTATATCTTTTTCTCGTATAAGTAAGTAGTAGTGCAATGCTAAGGCACTTGGAAACAAACGGGTTGAATAGTATCTGTGTTTGCTAAAGGTTGTTAAAAGCATTGATAAAACCACTATCAAAAAGGGGGTGTAAAACAATGAGCTACAGGAAAAAAACTGGCGGAAAGGTGTTGGATATAGCGCAAATACGTTTGGCAGCTATGACCCAGATTGATACCGATAAGGCTCGTGTGGTAGATTATGGCGATGTAGGTAATGTACTTACAAAAGCTGTATATGCTACTCAAATCACAGCCTACACTGCTTTGATAGCCAATTACAATCAATTGCTCGACCAAGCTGATGCGTTGAAAAACAATATAGAAACAGCAGAGGTGAAATTGAACGATATGAATGTAGGTATTTTAGCAGCAGCGGCTGCAAAATTTGGCAGAAACAGTAATGAGTTGGAACAATTAGGCGGCACCCGAAAAGACGACCGCAAGCGCCCTGTGCGGAAGCCTAAAAAATCAGCTTAAGGCAAGCTGATGATAGGGGATAAAGGCCATTTCTTGATGCATAAGGAGATGGCTTTTTTATTAATGGCTATCAAGCAATGATGATGAGTATCGAAACAGATTATCGAATAGAATGATGAAATTATTTTATTCAATCAGTTTAACACCAATTAGGTGCTTCATTCAAGGTGAAAAGTCAATTAGTCTTGCCCGTATTAAAAAATCTTTAAAAAAAATCTGAAAATTATTTGCACAAATAAGAATAGTGTATTACTTTTGCAGTCCCAAAAAACGAGTGGATACTTTAAATGCTTTGAAAGCATAGTAAAATCAAGTGTTTTGGCGAAACAGAAAAATAAGAGGTACTGATTTTATGCGGTACGAAACAATTTCTCTGATTTCAAAAATGGTTTAAGACGGCGAACAAATGTTCGTTTAGCCGTTCGATGAACCCGAAAAATTAAATTCTAACAATAACAACATAGAATGAAAGCAATTCTAGGAAAAAAGGTTGGTATGACCAGCATATTTGATGCAGCAGGCAAAAACATTGCTTGTACTGTAATTGAAGCAGGTCCATGCGTAGTTACACAAGTTAAAACCGTAGCAACCGACGGATACAACGCCCTCCAATTAGGCTTTGGCAATAAGAAAGAAAAAAACACTTCAGCAGGCGCCAAAGGACATTTTACAAAAGCTAATTCAGCACCAAAAACATATTTACACGAAATTCGCGATGCCGAAATGCAAAAAGCATTGGGCGACATCGTGGATACTTCTGTATTTGCCGAAGGTGAAAAAGTGAATATCATTTCCAAAACCAAAGGTCGCGGTTTCCAAGGTGTTGTAAAACGTCATGGATTCAGTGGGGTAGGTCAGGCTACTCACGGTCAGCATGATAGAAGTCGTGCACCGGGTTCATTGGGTAACTCATCTGATGCAAGTCGTGTAATGAAAGGTATGCGTATGGCAGGCAGAATGGGACAAAACCGTGTGAAAATTAAAAACTTAAAAGTAGTTAAAATTTTCCCTGAACAAAACTTAATTGTTGTCAGCGGCGCAATCCCAGGCTCAAAAGGAACTTTTGTAGTAATCGAAAAATAATAATTTAGTACGCAAGTATTTAGATAAAACATTTAAAAATGAAATTAGAAATTTTAAATAAAGAAGGTAAACCAACGGGCAAAGAAATCACTTTGAACGATGCAGTGTTTGGTGCTGAACCAAATGAGCATGTGGTTTATTTAACTGTAAAACAATATTTGGCTAATCAACGTCAAGGTACAGCAAGTTCATTAGAGCGTTGGGCTGTAAGTGGTTCTACAAAAAAATTGCACAAACAAAAAGGAACAGGCGGAGCTCGTAAAGGTTCTGTAAAAAATATTCAATTCCCTGGTGGTCCTCGTGCTTTCGGTCCTCACCCTCGTGATTATCGTTTCCGTTTGAATACTAAAGTAAAAGATTTAGCTCGTGTATCAGTATTAAGCGATAAAGCTAAAGCTAACAATATTTGTGTAGTAGAAGATTTCGATTTTGATGCAGCAAAAACTAAACAATTTATTCAGTTTTTGGGCAATTTGAAATTGACTAATACTAAAACATTGATGGTAACTGGTGAAGTGAAAAAGAATTTGGTATTATCTGCTCGTAACATTGAAAAAGTAAAAACAACTACTGCTGACACATTGAATACCTATTCAATTTTGAATGCTGAAAAGTTGATTTTGACTGTTGATGCAGTGAAAAAAATTGAAGAATCATTAGGATAAGAATATAACAAATAATAAACTGAAAAATGAAAGTTTTAATTCGTCCGTTGGTAACTGAAAAAATGACTAAAATGTCAGAAACTATGCACCGTTATGGTTTTGTAGTTGATAAAAGTGCCAACAAATTGCAAATTAAAGAAGCGGTTGAAAAGATGTATAATGTATCTGTTCAAGCTGTAAATACATTGGTAATTCCTGGTAAAACAAAATCACGTTATACTAAAAAAGGAATGGTAGTAGGAGGTAAGTCATCTTACAAAAAAGCCATTGTAACAGTAGCAAAAACAGACACTATTGATTTCTACGGCAACGTTTAATAATTAAAGTTTACAAACAATAAAATTAATAAAGCAAAATGGCTTTAAAAAAATATAAACCAATTACAGCAGGAACTCGTCATCGCATCGGCAATGCTTATGCAGAAGTAACAGTTTCTAAATCAGCACCTGAAAAATCTTTAACAGAATTTATTTCTAAAACAGGTGGACGTAACTTCCAAGGTCGCAGAACTATGCGCTATATTGGTGGTGGTCATAAAAAACTGTATCGTATTATTGATTTCAAACGCAATAAACACGATGTTCCGGCGATCGTTCAAAGCATCGAATACGATCCAAATCGTTCGGCTTTCATCGCTTTGTTGAACTATAAAGATGGCGAAAAAAGATATATTTTGGCTCCTGATGGATTGAAAGTAGGTGCTAAATTGATGAGCGGACCTAAAGCAACTCCTGAAGTTGGTAATGCAATGAAAATTGCATCAATTCCATTGGGTTCGGTTATTCACAATATTGAATTACAACCTGGTAAAGGTGGAGCTATTGCTCGTAGTGCTGGCACTTACGGACAATTAGCGGCAAAAGATACTCGTTATGCTACTATCAAATTGCCAAGTGGTGAAACAAGAATGATTTTGATGGATTGCCAAGCAACAATTGGTTCTACATCAAACCCTGACCATGGCTTACAACAAATGGGTAAAGCTGGTAGAAACCGTTGGAAAGGTATCAAACCAAGAAACAGAGCCGTAGCGATGAACCCAGTAGATCATCCGATGGGTGGTGGTGAAGGTAAAGCTTCAGGTGGACATCCACGTTCACGTACAAGTATCAAAGCAAAAGGATACAAAACACGTGCACCTAAAAATCCAACAAATCGTTTTATCATTACTCGTAGAAATGGTAAAAAATTAAGCACTAACTAATCTAATTATCAATAAGTTAACTTGTTCTTCCTTAAAAGAAGAATTAAGAACAAAAATAAAAATAAAATGGCACGTTCAGTAAAAAAAGGACCTTATGTTGACCACAATTTGCAAGGCAAATTGGATAAAATGAATGCAGAAGGCGCAAAAAAAGCGGTTATTAAAACTTGGAGCAGAAGAAGCATGATTACGCCAGAATTTGTAGGTCATACTTTCGCAGTTCACAATGGTAATAAATTTATCCCTGTGTATGTAGGTGAAAATATGGTAGGACACAAATTAGGTGAATTTGCACCAACTCGTCAGTTCCGTGGTCACACACAAAGTAAATCGTAAGACATTAAATTTTTAAAAAGAAAAGTTAATCTCAACCATTAACAAAAGAAATATAAAATGGAAGCAGTAGCTAAATTAAGAAATCATCCCACCTCCACTCGTAAAATGAGATTGGTAGCTGATATGATTCGTGGTAAGCAAGTTGAACAAGCATTAGGTTTGTTGCAATATAGCACAAAGCACCCTTCAACACCAATGTACAAATTGTTGTTGAGTGCAATTGACAATTGGAAACAAAAGAACGAAGGCAAACGCCCAGAAGATAGCAACTTAGTTGTGAAAACAATTATGGTTGACCAAGGTGTTACCATCAAAAGATATTTGAATGCGCCACAAGGCAGAATGTATCGTTTGCGTAAACGTTCAAATCACGTAACATTGGTGGTTGATAGTAAAGCTGTTGAAGCACCAAAAACTAAATAATCAAATAACGAATATAAATAACTAAAAAGAATGGGTCAGAAAACCAATCCGATAGGAAATAGATTAGGAATCATTCGTGGATGGGAATCCAGCTGGTACGGAAGCAAAAAAGATTTTGCTGAAAAATTAATGGAAGACGGAAGAATCAGAGAATATCTGAAAGCTCGTATCCAGAAAGGTGGTATCTCAAAATTAGTGATTGAGCGTACATTGAAACGAATCATCGTTACTATTCACACTTCACGTCCTGGTATCATTATCGGTAAAGGTGGTGGCGAAGTAGATAGAATTAAAGAAGAATTGAAAAAAGTAACTTCAAAAGAAGTTCAAATCAATATTGTTGAAATTCGTCGTCCGGAATTGGATGCACAAATCATTGCAGATACAATTGCAAAACAAATTGAAAGCCGTATCAACTTTAAACGTGCCATGAAAATGTCAGTTCAAAGTACAATGAGAATGGGAGCTGAAGGGATTAAAATTAAATGCGGTGGTCGTTTGGGTGGTGCTGAAATCGCTCGTACTGAAGAAGTAAAACAAGGTCGTGTGCCTTTACATACATTCCGTGCTGATGTTGATTATGCACATGCAGAAGCATTGACAGTTTATGGTATTATTGGTATTAAAGTATGGGTTTGCCGTGGAGATGTATTTGGCAAACGTGATTTGAATATGAATTTCGGAACTAAAGCTGATAGCAATTTCACTGGTACCGAAGGTGGTGGTGAAAGAAGAGGCGGAGGTTTTGATAGAAACGACAGACGTGGCGGTGGAGATAGAAGAGGTGGTGGTGATCGCCGCGGTGGTAATGCTGGTGGTGGAGATAGAAGAGGTGGCGGTGCCGGTCGTGGTAGATAATTGAATTGATTATATCTTATTGCAAGTTCTGGTTGCTTGTAATGAAGATAAAGAATACAAGAAATAAGAAACCAACAACAAAAAACTATTTTTTAAAATGTTACAACCGAAAAAAGTTAAATATCGCAAACAGCAGAAAGGAAGAATGAAAGGCAACACTAAACGTGGTGCAACTATTTCTTTTGGTTCTTTTGCATTGAAAAGTTTAGATACCTGTTGGATTACTGACAGACAAATTGAAGCGGCTCGTGTGGCTTTAACCCGTCATATGAAACGTGAAGGAAATGTTTGGATTCGTATCTTCCCAGATAAATCAATCACTAAAAAACCTGCCGAAGTGCGTATGGGTAAAGGTAAGGGTAACCCTGAATTGTGGGTTGCAACTGTTTGCCCAGGAAGAATTTTATTCGAAGCAGACGGTGTGCCTTTGAAAACTGCAAAAGAAGCGTTAGCTTTGGCGGCTCAAAAATTGCCAGTGTTAACAAAATTTGTTGTTCGCCCTGATTACGTAGAATAAGATTTTTGAAAATTAATTAAATAAAAAACAACCATTATAAAAATGGCAAAAAATAAAGTAGAAGTAAAATCATTGAGTGATGCAGATTTGCAAACTCATCTGGCTGAAGAAAAAGCGTTAATTACACGTTTGAAATTCAACCACAAAGTTTCGCAGATTGAGAATCCAATGCAGATTCGCAATATCCGCAGAAACATTGCTCGTTATATGACTGAAATCAACCAACGTGCAAACAAGGCTTAATTAAAAAGATTAAGGTATTTCAAATACAAGAAAAAATAAAAAAATGTCAGAAGTAAAAGCTACAACAGCTACAGCAGATAGAAACTTAAGAAAAACCAGAATTGGTGTTGTTACCAGCAACAAAATGGATAAATCCATCACTGTTGTTATTGAGAAAAAAGTAAAACATCCAAAGTATGGAAAGTTCTTGAAACAATCTAAAAAGTTTCATGCTCATGATGAAAAGAACGAGTGTGGTATTGGTGATACAGTGAAAATTATGGAAACTCGTCCATTGAGCAAATTGAAAAGATGGAGATTAGTTGAAATAGTTGAAAAAGCAAAGTAAAAGTTATTGGTTACTTGTTATTGGTTATTAGTAAGACCATCAACAACAAAAAAATCGAAACAAAAAATTCAAATAACAATTAACGAAAGTTAAAATGATACAAACAGAATCAAGATTACGAGTTGCAGATAACAGCGGTGCCAAAGAAGTATTGTGCATTCGTGTATTGGGAAATAGCGGTCAGCGTTACGCTTCAATTGGTGATAAAATTGTGGTAACAGTAAAAGATGCCATGCCTAACGGTGGTGTAAAAAAAGGAACAGTTTCAAAAGCTGTTATTGTTCGTGTGAAGAAAAAATTTCGTAGAAAAGACGGTAGTTATATTTTCTTTGATGACAATGCAGTTGTATTGTTAACAGCTCAAGATGAGCCTCGTGGTACTCGTATTTTTGGACCAGTAGCTCGTGAATTACGTGATAAGTCATACATGAAAATTGTATCATTAGCTCCAGAAGTATTATAATTAAATTCAAAAAAATAATTGGTTTAACCAATTCAGAAAAATAAAAGCAAAATGAAATTGCACATAAAAAAAGGAGACACTGTAAAAGTGCTTAGCGGCGACAACAAAGGTAAAACTGGTCGTGTGATTGAAGTGATGCCTAAAGAAGGCAGAGCAATTGTGGAAGGCATTAACATGGTTAGCCGTCATACAAAACCGAATGCACAAAATACAACTGGTGGCATTATTAAAAAAGAAGCACCAATTGCTTTATCAAAATTGATGTTGGTTGTAGGTGGTAAACCTACCCGTACTGGTAGAAAATTGGAAGGCGGTAAAATGGTTCGTTTTGCTAAAAAAACAGGAGAAGTAATTAAATAAATAAAAATCGGATTGATGGCAAATTTCATCAATCATTAAATCAAAAATCATAAATAACGAGATGAAATACACTCCACGTTTAAAAGATAAATATACAAAAGAAGTTGTGCCTTCATTAATGAAAAAGCACACTTACAAAAGCATCATGCAAGTTCCTCGTATCGAGAAAATTTGTTTGAACCAAGGATTTGGTAAAATTGCTGGTGATAAAAAATTGATTGAAGCTGCGGTAGAAGAAATGTCAATTATTTCTGGTCAACGTGCAGTAACTTCAAAATCACGTAAAGATATTTCGAACTTCAAATTGCGTACAGGAATGCCAATTGGTGCTCGTGTAACTTTGAGAGGAGAGAAGATGTATGAATTTTTGGATAGATTAATTTCCGTTTCATTGCCACGTGTTCGTGACTTTAAAGGTGTAAACGATAAAAGTTTTGATGGCAGAGGTAATTATACTTTAGGTGTTACTGAACAAATCATTTTCCCTGAAATTGATATTGATAAAGTGAGTAAAATTAACGGTATGGATATTACTATTGTAACTACTGCGACTAATGATGAAGAAGCGAAAAGTTTGTTACAAGAAATGGGAATGCCTTTCAAAAAAGACGAAAAACAATAAAATCAAAAACATTTAATTCAATAGATAAATGGCTAAAAAATCAATAAGAGCTCGTCAACGTAAAAGAGAAAAAATGGTTGCTTTATATGCAGAAAGAAGAACTGCTGCAAAAGCATCAGGCGATTTCGTAGCATTAGATAAAATGCCACGTAACGCATCGAAAGTACGTTTGCGTAATCGTTGTCAATTAACAGGTCGCCCTCGTTCTTATTCACGTTATTTTGGTGTATGCCGAAATAAATTACGTGAATTGGCTTTGAATGGCAAAATTCCTGGCATGAGAAAAGCTTCTTGGTAATCTTTTTTCTACAACATAAATTAATAATTAACGAATAACAATTAATACAAAATGAATACAGATCCGATTTCAGATTTCCTAACCAGAATTCGCAATGCACAAATGGCAAGCCATACCATTGTTGAAATTCCTGCTTCGAATTTGAAAAAGAAGTTGACTGAAATTTTATATCAGAAAGGATATATTTCTAAATATGTTTTTCAGGATTCTGCAAACAAGCAAGGCGTTATAAAAATCGCATTGAAATATGATGCGGTTACAAAATTACCGGCTATTCGTGAATTGGAAAGAGAAAGCCGACCAGGTTTGCGTAAATATGCAGGTTCAAAAGAAATCAAAAGAGTAAAAGGCGGATTGGGAATTGCTATAGTTTCTACCTCAAAAGGTATCATGACTGATAAAGAAGCAAAAGCTCAAAACGTTGGTGGTGAGGTGCTTTGTCACATATTCTAAAATCGAATAGTAAATGGTAGCATTTACGATTAATAAATAACAATTAACAAAAAGAAGATGTCAAGAATAGGAAAACAACCCGTTGCATTACCGAAAGGAGTTACTGTTACAGTAGCTGCAAACAACGAGGTTACAGTTAAGGGACCAAAAGGTGAAATTAAACGTAAAGTTGATTCGGATATTGCTATTAAAGTTAGTGGTGCTGAATTATTAGTTGAACGTCCTACTGACCAAAAGCGTCATAAAGCAATGCATGGTTTATATCGTGCTTTGATGGCGAACATGGTGAAAGGTGTTACCGATGGATTCACTACAAAAATGGAATTGGTAGGTGTGGGTTTTAAAGCTGCTGCAACAGGTCAAAATTTAGATTTGTCAGTTGGTTATTCACATAATATCATTATTCAATTGCCGAAAGAAATAAAAGTTTCTGCAGTAACTGAAAAAGGGAGCAATCCAATTGTAACGATGGAAAGTTTTGATAAAGAATTGTTAGGTGCAATGGCTGCAAAAATCAGAAGCTTCCGTAAGCCAGAGCCTTACAAAGGAAAAGGTATCAAATTCGTTGGCGAACAATTACGTCGTAAAGCTGGTAAAACTGCTGGTAAATAATTTTAAAAAAATAATATCGTTGTTTAAAATTTGGAACAACGGCTAAATATAAATTAGAAAATGAAAGTTAGTCATAACAAAACAAGAAGAGAAAGAATTAAATTGAGCAGCCGTAGCAAAGTAGAAGGCACTAAAGAGCGTCCACGTTTATGTGTATTCCGCAGTAATGCTGGTATTTATGCTCAATTGATTGATGATGCTACTAATGCAACTTTAACTGGTGCATCTTCAATGGATAAAACTTTGCAAGCTTCAAAGGTTACAAAAACTGAAATGAGCAAATTAGTTGGAAAAACAATTGCCGAAAAAGCAGTTGCAATGGGAGTGAAGTCAGTAGTATTTGACCGCAATGGTTTTTTGTATCATGGTCGTATCAAGGCATTGGCAGATGCAGCTCGTGAAGCAGGTTTACAATTTTAATTAATTAACAAAAGAAATTCAAAAGAATGTCAGCAAATATTCAACGCGTTAGAACTAGCGAATTAGAATTAAAAGAAAAATTGGTAAATGTAGGTCGTGTTACGAAAGTAACTAAAGGCGGTCGTACATTCACTTTCTCTGCCTTAGTTGTTGTAGGCGATGGTAATGGTGTAGTAGGTCATGGTTTGGGAAAAGCTCGTGAAGTAAGTGAAGCAATAACTAAAGCAACTGAAGATGCAAAAAAGAATTTGGTAAAAGTTCCAATTTTACATGGCACTATTCCTCACGAACAATTAGGAAAATTTGGTGCTGGTAAAGTTCGTATAGCTCCAGCTTCTCATGGTACAGGCGTTATCGCTGGTGGTGCAATGAGAGCAGTTTTGGAAAGTGCTGGTATTACTGACGTATTAGCAAAATCATTAGGTTCTTCTAATCCGCATAACGTTGTTAAAGCAACAGTTGATGCATTGGCAAAACTTCGTGACCCATTAACAGTGGCTAATCACAGAACAATTTCAATGAAAACAGTTTTCAACGGTTAGTAGTTAAGTGGTTAATAGCATTTTAACCATTACGATTAACAAATAACAATTAACAAACAACGAAATTAAAATGGCAAAGATTCAAATAACACAAGTTAAAAGTTCGATTGACAGAAAGTATGACCAAAAAGCTACATTGAAAGCTTTGGGCATCAACAAAATGCATCGCACTGTTGAACATGAAGCTACTCCTCAAATATTAGGAATGGTGAAAAAAGTTCAACATTTGGTTACAGTAACCAACAATTAATTTTTGATTTAAACAGAAAAGAAATTTACACAATGAATTTACATACATTAAAACCTGCGAAAGGTTCGGTAAAAAGAGAAGGAAAAAGATTAGGTCGTGGTCAAGGTAGTGGAAAAGGTGGCACATCAACAAAAGGTCATAAAGGTCAGCAATCTCGTGCTGGTCATAACGAACGTCGTGGTCATGAAGGCGGTCAAACACCAATTCAACGTCGTTTGCCAAAACGTGGATTTAAAAATATTTTCCGTATTGAATTCCGTGTTTTCAATTTGAGTTCATTGGCTGAAATTGCTGCAAAATATGGTTCTAACGAAATCAACATGGATTTCTTAGTTAAAAATCATTTGGCAAGCAAAAATGATAAAATCAAAATATTGGCTAATGGCGAATTGAAATCAGCAGTGAATGTTACTGCTCATTCTTATAGTGCAAAAGCAAAAGAAGCAATTGAAGCTAAAGGCGGAAAAGTTACCATTATTGAGGCTAAACCAGCAAAAGCTACAGCTTAATAACATTTAGGAAAACCAAAAAAATTAAATGAAACGATTTTTAGAAACCATAAAAAACATCTGGGCTATCGAAGAACTTCGAGGCAGAATCATCACCACAATTTTGTTGGTGTTGATTTTCCGCTTTGGAACTTATGTGGTATTGCCTGGGATTAACCCTGCTGCATTGAGCAAATTTAGCGAAAAAGGTAGCAGCGGATTATTAGGATTGTTCAACTTGTTTGTGGGTGGTTCATTTGCCCGTGCATCTATTTTTGCATTGGGAATTATGCCTTACATTTCTGCATCAATTGCAGTACAGTTGTTGAGCATGGCTATTCCATCGTTTCAAAAAATGCAACGTGAAGGTGAAAGTGGTCGTAGAAAAATTAATCAATACACACGTATTTTCACTATCATCATTACAGCATTTCAAGGTATTGCTTATGTAACTTATTTGAATTCGCAATTGCCTGAAGGGGGAATCATGATTAATCAAACATTATTCAGAATTTCAACCATGGTAATTCTTACTGCAGGCACCATGTTCTGCTTGTGGATGGGCGAAAAAATTACAGACAAAGGAATTGGAAATGGGGTGAGTTTAATCATCATGATTGGTATCATGGCTCGTTTCCCTGGTGCTATCGTTGCTGAGTTTCAAGGAAGAATTGCGGCTGGTGGCGGAGGTATGATTATGTTTTTAATTGAAATGTTATTCTTGATTTCAATTGTATTTTTCATTGTTTTATTGGTTCAAGGAACTCGTAAAATTCCTATCCAATATGCAAAAAGAATTATTGGCAATAAACAATATGGTGGTGTTCGTCAGTACTTGCCATTGAAAGTAAATGCTGCTGGTGTAATGCCAATCATTTTTGCACAAGCAATCATGTTTGTTCCAGCTTTGTTATTGCAAGCTTTTCCAAAAACTGATAGCGGATTTTTATATAACTTGGCGCAATATACTTCGGTAACTCACAGCATTATGTTTGGCCTGTTGGTGGTGATTTTCACTTATTTCTACACAGCTTTAATTGTTAATCCAATGATGATGGCTGACGAAATGAAAAAGAATGGTGGATTTATCCCAGGTGTAAAACCAGGAAAAAGCACTGCTCATTATATTGATACCATTATGAGTCGTATAACATTGCCTGGTTCTATATTCTTGGCTGTGGTAGCTATTTTACCTGCATTTGCAGGTTTGTTGAAAATAAATAGTCAGTTTGCAAGTTTCTTTGGAGGTACTTCTATCTTAATCATGGTAGGAACTATATTAGATACATTGCAACAAGTGGAAAGTCATTTATTAATGCGTCATTATGATGGATTAATGAAAACTGGTAGAATTAAAGGAAGACAAACAGGAAATGCTGCAATAGCAACTCCTCAAGGGTAATTGTGGCATGAGTGATAAGATTATTTATAAGACTAACGAGGAGATTGAATTAATAAGAAAAAGTTCTTTGCTTGTTTCAGATACATTGGCTCATGTAGCTTCTATTTTGAAACCTGGTTTAACGACAGTAGCAATTGATAAAGTAATTGAAGATTACATTACCAGCAAAGGTGGTTATCCGGTGTTCAAAGGTTATGAAGGTTTTCCTGCTTCAGCTTGTTTAAGTGTGAATGAAGAAGTGGTTCATGGTATACCGGGTAAACGTGAATTAAAAGATGGGGATATTATTTCGGTGGATGTTGGGGTGTTAATGAATGAATTCATTGGTGATTCGGCTTACACATTTGCTATTGGAAATGTGGATACTGAAACTTTAAAACTGATGAAAGTTACAAAAGAAAGCCTTTACAAGGGAATTGAAGCTGCGAAAGTGAATAATAGAATTGGAGATATTAGCTTTGCAGTTCAGGAATATTGCCAATCGAGAGGCTACGGAATTGTAACTGAATTGGTTGGGCATGGTTTGGGTAGAGAATTGCACGAAGAACCACAAGTGCCAAACGTAGGAAGAAAAGGAAGTGGGAAAAAAATATTAGAAGGTTTAGTCATCGCCATTGAACCGATGATTAACAGAGGAAAGAAAGATGTGAAGGTGTTGGAAGACAATTGGACTTATGCTACTAAAGATGGACAACCATCAGCGCATTATGAGCATACAATTGTAATAAGAAAAGATGGAGCAGAAACTTTAAGTTCATTTGAAAAGATTGAACAGGCAGAAAAGGCAAATAAAAATTTGAATAGTAGTTACTACTAAAAAATAAATGGCAAAACAAGACGTCATAAAGCAAGATGGAGTGATTGAAGATGCGAACAGCAATGCAATGTTTCGTGTAAGATTGGAAAACGGACATTCTGTATTAGCAACTATTTCAGGTAAAATGAGAATGCACTACATTCGTATTTTACCAGGTGATAGAGTTCAAATTGAAATGTCGCCTTATGATTTAACAAGAGGAAGAATAATTTTTAGGTATAAATAAAAATAATAAAAATGAGAGTAAGAGCATCAATTAAGAAAAGAAGCGAAGATTGCAAAATCGTTCGTCGCAAAGGAAAGTTGTATATCATCAACAAAAAAAATCCTCGTTTTAAACAACGTCAAGGATAATTGAATTAATAATCAAAAAGTAAAAAATTAAACATAAAACATGGCTCGTATAGCAGGTGTAGATTTACCAAAAAATAAAATCGGCGAAGTTGGTTTAGGTTATTTATTTGGCGTAGGCAGAAGCGGCGCAAAAAAAATCTTAAATCAAGCTGGTATTGATACGCAAAAAAAAGTAAAAGATTGGGACGATGAAGATTTGAATAAAATTCGTACCATCATCACTAACGAATGGAAAGTAGAAGGTGCATTGCGTTCTGAAATTCAATTGAACATTAAACGTTTGATGGATATTGGTTCATACCGTGGTGTTCGTCATCGTAAAGGATTACCTATACGTGGTCAACGTACTCGTACTAACAGCCGTACACGTAAAGGTAAACGTAAAACAGTTGCAGGTAAAAAGAAAACACCAACTAAATAAAAGTTAATAGTTAATGGTTATTAGTTATTAGGAAATACAAATCATAATTCTAAATACCATTTTCTTAAAACGATTAACAAATAACAAATAACGAATAACAAAAGATAAAATGGCAAAGCAATCAGCAGGCGCAGGAGCCGGAAAAAAAGTTGTAAAAAAGAAAAATGTTAAAGCTGAACCAGAAGGTGTAGCTCACATTCAGGCTTCTTTCAACAATATCATTGTTTCATTAACCAACAAAGCAGGGCAAGTTATTTCATGGTCTTCAGCTGGTAAAATGGGATTCAAAGGTTCAAAGAAAAACACTCCTTATGCAGCGCAGATGGCAGCATCAGATTGTGCTAAAGTGGCTTTTGATGCAGGAATGCGTAAATGCGAAGTAATGGTAAAAGGACCAGGTGCTGGAAGAGAAAGTGCTATCAGAGCAATTAGCCAATCAGGCATCGAAGTAACTATCATCCGTGATATTACACCAATGCCTCACAACGGTTGCCGTCCGCCAAAAGCAAGAAGAGTATAATCAATAAAATATAATTTTTCAGGTGTGATTATGCTTGAAAAATTTAAAACAACAATAATCAAATTTTTAAACAAAAAATAGAAACAAACAATGGCTCGTTATACAGGTCCAAGTTCAAAGATTGCAAGAAATTTCGGTGAACCAATTTTCGGTGCTGATAAAGCATTTGATAGAAAAAACTACCCGAGTGGAATGCATGGTCAATCACGTAAGAAAAAACAACCAAGTGAATTTTCTGTTCAGTTGAAAGAAAAGCAAAAAGCTAAATATACTTACGGTATTTTAGAACGCCAGTTCCGTAAAATTTTTGTTGAAGCAGTTCGTTTACACGGGGTAACTGGTGAAAACTTATTGAAATTGTTAGAAGCTCGTTTAGATAACACCGTTTTCCGTTTGGGTATTGCACCTACACGTCGTGCTGCTCGTCAGTTGGTTGGTCACAAACATATCACAGTGAATGGGCATATTACCAATTCGGCTTCTTATACTTTGAAACCAGGTGATACTATTGGTTTAGCTGAAAATGCGAAAGGAATGGAAGTAATCAAAAATTCAATTGCAGGAAAAGGAAAATCATTCACTTGGTTAGAATGGAATTCAGATACAATGCAAGGCAAATTTTTAGCTATGCCTGAACGTGAGGCAATTCCCGAAACTATCAAAGAACAATTAATTGTAGAATTGTACTCTAAATAATTGAATAGGGAATGGTCAATATTGAATTGTCTAACTGAACTTTTCAACTCATTAATTTAAATTAAACAAACTAAATAATAAAAATGGCAGTTTTAAATTTTGTAAAACCAGATAAAATAGTTTTAAACAAAGCAACTGATTTTGAAGGCACTTTCGAATTCCGCCCTTTAGAACCTGGCTTTGGTGTTACAATTGGTAATTCATTGCGCCGTATTTTGTTATCATCTTTAGAAGGATATGCAATTACTGCTGTAAAAATTTCGGGTGTTGACCACGAATTCAGCACCATAAAAGGGGTGATGGAAGATGTTACTGAAATCGTTTTAAACTTGAAACAAATTCGTTTCAAAAAGATTGTTGATACTGATGTTAATACTGAAAAAATCGTTTTAGCATTTAAAGGAAAAGAAGAATTATTAGCTGAAACAATTGAAAAACATACTACTACTTTTAAGGTAACTAATCCAGAGCAATTAATTTGCAGAATGGAATCATCTGTAAATTTAACTTTTGAATTTACTATTTCAAAAGGAAGAGGATATGTGCCTGCTGAAGATAACAAAACTAAAGACGCTCCATTAGGAACAATTGCAATTGATTCTATTCATACGCCAATTAAAAACGTTAAATACGCTATTGAGAATACACGTGTTGAACAACGTACTGATTATGAAAAATTAATCATGGATGTGAAAACTGATGGTACTATTCATCCGGAAGAAGCGGTGAAAGAAGCTGCAAGAATCATGATTCAACATTTAATGTTAATCAGCGACGAAAGAATTACGTTTGATGATACTTCAGATGAACACCACGAAGTTGTTGATGATGAAGTTTTACATATGCGTAAATTGTTGAAAACTCCATTAGAAGATTTAGATTTAAGCGTACGTGCATACAACTGCTTGAAAACAGCAAAAATCAATAGCTTGAGTGAATTGGTGAAATATGATATGAACGACTTGTTGAAATTCCGCAACTTCGGTAAAAAATCTTTAACTGAAATTGAACAAATGGTAATCGACAAAGGATTGCATTTTGGAATGGACTTGGCTAAATATAAAATAGAAGACTAATTTTTGATTTCAAGTTAATTACAAAGTATTAAGACAAAAATAAACAATAATTGAATTAAGCATCTTGGAACTCATAATTTCTAATTCTTAATTCCTAATTCAAAAAAAGATGAGACACGGAAGAAAAGTAAATCAGTTGAGTAGAACAAAAGCACACCGCGATGCTTTGATGGGAAATATGGCTGATTCGTTGATTAAACACAAACGAATTGTTACTACAGTTGCTAAAGCAAAGGCTTTAAGAGGTTTTATTGAGCCTTTATTAACTCGTGCTAAAACAGACAGCACACACAATCGTCGTGTTGTGTTCAGCTATTTGCAAAATAAAGAATCCATTAAAGAATTGTTTGGTGTAGTTTCTGAAAAAATTGCAACTCGTCCAGGTGGTTATACTCGTATCATTAAAATGGGCTTTCGCCCAGGTGATAGCGCTGAAATAGCTATGATCGAGTTGGTTGATTTTAACGAAACATATAAAGGAACAGCTAACAAAAAAGGTGCTGCTGCTACTGCTAAACCTGCTGCTAAACGTACTCGTAGAGCTGGTGGTGCTACTAAAGCGGCTAAGAAAGCTGCTCCTAAAGCTGATTCAACTCCTCAAGTTGAAACTGATGGAGAAGGTAAAACTGAAGAATAATTGAAAATGTTTTTAATGAAAAATAAAAATCCATCTTAATTTTTTAGGATGGATTTTTTTATTCATAATTCTATTTGTAGCAAAAATAGAATGTCACATAATTCTTGATATTTTCTCTATTATCAAATTTTCATCTAGCATTTCTAAACATTTAGGAGAACCGTAAGGTTTGCAAACATTTTTAACACAAGGTTCGCAAGGCAATTTACCATTGCGCATCCCATCCACAAAATCTTTGTTGTAGGCTTCTGTGTTATTTTCATCATCAGCACCATGCAACACCACAACTTTTGTTTGCAGGGCATTGCATAGATGTGATGGGCCAGAATCTACACTCAACATGCCTTTACTATTCGCCATTAAAATTGCTAAATCTTTTAAAGAAGTTTTCCCTGCCAAATTTTTTACGCGATTGTTATTGAGCAAGCGACATAATTCATCAACATAATCTTTATCTTTTGGTGCGCCTATCAATAAAATATCGTTTGAAAACTCGTTTGAGATTCTTTCAAGAATTGAAATTGCTTTCAACATTGGCATTCGTCGCGAAGCTGCTTCAGAATTGAAATTGACGATGATTTGATTTTTAATGATTTCTTTTTTTACGTTGAAAAAAATATTTGGCTTTTCTAATTGTTCTTCAAGAAATTTCTCTAACAAAAAAATGTATTCTTCTGCTCGATGCAGATTTTTGGGTTGTGAAAAAGATTGAGTAAATAGAAAATTTCTGCCCTCATTTTTAAAACCAATTCTTCTTTTTGCTCCGCTTGCAAAGCCCATCAATGCTGATGAAAATGAATTAGGTAAGCAAAAGAACAAATCGTATTGTTCGGTTCGTTTTATTTTTCTGCCAAATTTATAGGCGCCGAAAATTCCATCAAATTCTTGTTTTGAAAAAATAAAACGCTTAGAAATAGTCGGAAAAAAATCGAGTAAATCTTCCATTCCTTTTTTGCAAATCACATCAATTTTAGCATCAGGAAATTTTTTGTTCAACACATTGATAAAGCCAACACTCATTACCAAATCGCCAAGCCAGTTGGGTAATCGAACTAAAATTCGCATGACAAAATTTGTTTAAAATTTTTCAAACTCCTCAATTTGTTTGTGGATGGTATTGATGATTTGTGCATCAATAATTTCAAGGTTTTCGTTCATCGTTTTTGAAATAGTTGGGATAGTAACTTTATAATGCAGCACGTTTATTTTCAAGTAATTCAAAACACTTGTTAAATGGTCTAAGCCACGAAGGTTTCCATTTCGACCATCCGAAAGACCTATTAATGCTGCTTTTTTATTCCAAAAACAATTTCGGATATCACAACAATCGAACAACATTTTTAATGAGCCTGGAAAACTCCCGTTGTATTCCGAAGCCACAAAAATTATTTTTTGAGCAGGAATGATCGTTGAATTTTCCAACTGTTTTAATTCTTCAGATTTTGAATTAATATTGAAAATAGGATGCGGTAAATTTTCTAAAGCTAAAATTTTACTTTCGAGATTTTTTGCTGAAAGCAACTGCTGATAAGCTTTTGCAACTTGCAACGATTTGCTTCCTTTTCTTGATGTGCCAGAAATTATCAACCATTCATTTTGCATCCACTATAAAGTTTTAAAACCTTTGTACAACATAAAACATCCAAAAAGCATCATGCCCAAACCGCTCAATTTATTTATCCAATGAATCACAGATTGATTAAGCCATCTATCTTTTAGCTTTTGCGCTGTGAACGCTTTACCAATATCTGCGCTTACAACAATTGAAATTGCGGCAGCGAAAAACACAAATTTTTGTTGGATGGTGTAACCTTCGTTAGCTAAATGTAAAGCTGCTGCCGTCCAAAATAGAATAACACCAGGCGCAGTGGTATTGATTATCCAGCCTTTGATAAATGATTTTACCAAATCGCCTTTTTTGATTTCAATGTGCTCTACTTCGTCCTTTTGTTTTTTAACAAACATGAATATTCCAATCACCATCAACGCAATTCCACCAATAAAATAAACGGCTTTTATTTTTTGTGTCAGCAATTCTGTTGCGCCAAAATTGGTGAGTAAAATGTAAGAAATATCACTGATGGAAACACCGATGATAAAAAACAAAGCGGTTCGGAAACCCTTGTTAATGCTGGTATCTATCACTGCAAAAAATGCAGGACCAACTGATAACATCAAAATAAAACCCAATGCTAATCCACTGATGAGTGCTTCTACCATGGAGGGCAAGATAAAACGAAAATCGAAAAAGGTGGTTAATTTTTTTTGATTTTGATAAGTTTTATTTCTTCTACAACTAAAATAAAAGAGTAACTTTTTATTTCACTAATTCAAAAAAGCGATGCAATATTGCAGAATGTTTTATTGTATTTAACTCATGCAATTCTTTGAACAAATAAAGTTAGCGTTCCGTTCTATTACTTCTACAAAGCTTCGTACAGTTTTAACTGTGATAATTATTGCATTGGGAATTACCGCATTGGTTGGTATTTTAACAGCAGTAGATGGCATGAAACGCAGTATTAGTGATAGTTTTACCAGTATGGGTGCCAATAGTTTTAGCATTAGAAATAAAGAGATGGTTGTCAGAATGGGTGAGGGTGGAAGAAAGCCTAAAGTATTCAAAGCAATTACTTATGACGAAGCACAAAGATTTAAAAACGAGTTTCAATTTCCTGCAACTGTTGCAATATCAGTAAGGGTAAGTAGTATCGCATCAATTGAATTTGGAGAAAAAAAAACAAATCCAAATGTTGGATTAATTTCAATTGACGAAAATTATTTAAAAGTTTCAGGTTATGATATTCAATATGGACGTGGATTTAGTAATCACGAAGTTAATGAAGGCTCAGCTGTAATTGTTTTAGGTAGTGATATTGCTATCCGATTATTTAAAAAATCTAGTCAGGCCGTAAATGAAATGATAACAGTTGGCTCAAAAAAATATAGGGTAGTTGGAGTGCTTGCCAGCAAAGGAGTAAGTAAATTTTTGAGTTCAGATAATAATGCATTTATTCCTGTATTAAATGGGAAAAGGAACTGGAGTTTAAGTGCTAACAGTTCTTACACGATTTCTATTGCTGTAAATCATTATCAGTTGTTAGAAGCCGCAGTAAGTGAATCACAGAGCTTATTTCGTGTAGTTAGAAAAACTCCGTTGGCTGAAGAAAATGATTTTGAAATAATGCGAAGTGATGACTTAGCAAATGAGCTTATTAGTAATCTTCAATATGTAACATGGGCTTGTATTTTTATTGCAATCGTTACTTTGATAGGCGCAGCTATTGGTTTAATGAATATTATGTTGGTAAGTATAAACGAACGAACCCGTGAAATCGGCATAAGTAAAGCAATTGGAGCAACAAACAAAATTGTTAAACAACAATTTTTAACCGAAGCAATTATGATTTGCCAGTTAGGAGGATTGTTGGGAATTATTTTAGGATTATTAATTGGCAATTTGGTATCGAGTATGATGGGTAGTAGTTTCTTTATTCCATGGATATGGTTATTATTGGGTTTAGCAGTTTGTTTTGTGGTTGGGATAGCAGCAGGTACATACCCTGCTCGTATTGCAGCTAGGCTTAATCCAATTAGTGCACTACGGCATGAATAATATAAAATTTTAAAATGGAATTATTTTTTTCAAATCAGATTGTAGGAAATTTAATTGAAATGCCTGAATCGGAAGCACATCATTTATTGAATGTGTTACGATATAAAATTGGAGATGAATTAAAAGTAACAAACGGAAAAGGCGATTTTTTTGAATCGAAAATTATTGAAATAAATAAAAAAAAATGTGTGGTTGAAATTATTAAAATAATTTCAATTGATAAACCCAAACACTACATTAGTATTGCAATTGCGCCAACAAAAAATCGAGAAAGATTAGAATGGTTTTTTGAAAAAGCAACTGAAATTGGAATTGATGAAATTCAATTAATTAAAACACAATATAGCGAAAAATCAAATGTGGCAATTGATCGTTTACAAAAAGTATTGTTAGCTGCAATAAAACAATCTAATCAAGCTTGGTTACCAATTTTAAAACCTATGATTGATTTCGAGAAATTAATTCATTATCAAAATGACTATCAACAATCCTTTATTTGCCACAATCTGCCTCCATCAACTATTCAGCTTATTAAAATTGCAAAACCACATTTAAAAACCTTGATTATGATTGGTCCTGAAGGAGGTTTTAGTAATCATGAAATTGATTTGGCATCAAAAAATAAATTTCAAACAGTTTTGTTAGGGAATAACAAACTTAGAACAGAAACTGCTGGAATTATTGCTGCATCTATATTAAAGCAAATCAATCTTTAATTAAAATTAATGTTTTAAAATTACTTCACTCTATACCAATTTATCCCATCGCTTTGCAATGTGTAAGATGTTGCATTGGCAAGGCTTGTAGAGGTTGAACCACCGAAAGGAACGTAAGAACTAATTGTACAATTACTTCCCGTATTATTCACAATGGTATAAATTCTTCGGGTGCAGCTACTGCCTGAAGGTAGCGTAACTACTGGTGTTCCGCTTGTTAAAATCACTGTTGAATGAGTTGCGTTTAATGAAATGTTTGTAGAAGTGGTTGTAATACTTGCGCCTTGCGAACCTGTTACATCAAAAGTAGAAAGCGGTGAAGACGTCGCTACACCTACGTTTCCGCTACTTTGATTAATCACTGACGAACCGAAATAACTTGTTGGTGCAGTTACTGAATTTACTGTTGTAGACGAAGTAAAGGCATCGGTGTTGATTCCTGTTTGAATAATGGTGATGTAAGCAGTACCAGCCGTTGTTCCAGCACTTCGACGTAAGCGTAAATTTGTTGTTCCACCATTTACATTCACATCTAAATCAACATCATTGCCGCCATAACTATCAGAATTTGATGTTGGTGATGCAATCACCCAAGCACCGCCTGTTTGTGAATATTTCACTGCTAGTAAATATTTTTTTGAAACAGAAAAACCACCGCTTGGAATAATAATTGAAACATCTAAAACTCCACCACCATTTGAAAAACCAAATGAACCTATATCTACGGCATCATTTACAGTGGTTGGCACTGTTCGGGTAACACCTATTGTTCTCAAATTTGTTGCTCTGATATTTCCGTTTACATCCAATACTTCAGCTGGAGATGTAACACCAATGCCCACTTTGCCCGATGATGTTGCTCTCATCACTTCAGTATTGTTTGATTTTGTAACTACGTCAACAGCGTCGGTTGTACCGATAAAATTTGTGCCAGCAGTTAATCCTGCATTACCTGTTTGACTCCAATTGGTATTGGCTGCTGCTGGATTTGAAGTGGTTGTTGGAGCTGTTACAGAATTGACAGTGGTTGATGCAGTGAACGCATCATTTATCACACCTTGTTGGCGAATGCTCACGTAAGCTATGCCAGCAGTGCTTCCAACTGTTCTGCGAATTCTGAAAGAACAAGTTCCGCCATTCACATTATAATCCATATCAAAATCATTTCCACCATAACTTCCTGTGTTTTGTGTTGGTGTAACCGTTACCCAAGTGTTAGAAGTTTGCGAATATTTTATGGGCAACGAGTAATATTTTGAAACAGAAAAACCTGACGAAGGAACAACTATTGAAATATCAACATAACCGCCACCATTTGTAAAGTTAAATGAACCTATATCAACAGCATCATTCACAACAGTTGGCACTGTTCGAGTGAAACCATTTGTTCTCATATAACTCGTTTTTAAATTTCCATTTACATCTAATACTTCGGCAGGAGATGTAACACCAATGCCAACTTTGCCTCCGCTGGTTGCTCTCATCACCTCTGTATTATTAGTTTTGGTAACAAAATCTACTGCATCAGTTGTTCCAATAAAATTGGTAGAAGCATTGGTACCACTTGTTCCAGTTTGACTCCAGTTATTATTTGTTACTGGATTTGAACTGGTTGATGGAGTTGAAACAGAAGTAACTGTAGTAGATGCTGTAAACGCATCGGTAACTACTCCTTGATGTTTGATAGTAACATATGCAGTTCCAGGTGTGCCGCCTGCACTTCTGCGAATGCGCAGTGAACAAGTACCGCCATTCACATTGTAATCCATATCAAAATCATTGCCACCATAACTGCCTGAATTAGACGTTGGTGTTACAATTACCCATGAACCCGATGTTTGTGAATATTTAATTGGCAAAGCATAATATTTTGAAACAGAAAAACCTGATGATGGAACAACAATCGATACATCAATAAATCCACCGCCATTTGAAAAATTAAATGAGCCAATATCTACTGCATCATTGATGGTTGTTGGCATTCCACGGGTTACACCATAAGTACGAATGTTGGTAGCTCTGATATTTCCATTTACGTCCAATGCTTCCGCTGGGCTTGAAGTGCCGATGCCTACATTGCCTGCGCTGGTGATTCGCATTCTTTCAGCTGCATTTGTTTTAGTAACAAAATCAACTGCATCAGTTGTGCCGATAAAATTTGTGCCTGCGGTTGAGCCACTGTTACCAGTTTTGCTCCATGCTGTTGAGTTAATAGCTGGTGCAATATCAAGTGCTGTTGCAGCAACACCATTTACTGTTGTTGTTAAATTTGTTCCAGATAAACTATTGCTAACTGTTGTTGAACTTGATGCTAAACCAGAGTAAGATGTTAATGGCGCAGCAACTGAATTAACTGTTGTTGATGCTGTGAACACATCACTCACCACACCTTGATGTTTGATGGTAATATAAGCTGTGCCAGTTGTGTTGCCAAGGCTTCGACGAACTCTTAAAGAACAAGTTCCACCATTTACATTCAAATCCATATCAAAATCATTCCCACCATAACTGCCTGAAGATGTAGTTGGTGTTGCAATATTCCAAGCACCACCTGTTTGCGAATATTTTATGGGTAACGAATAGTATTTTGAAACAGAAAAACCAGAGGCTGGCACTACAATCGAAATATCGAAAAAAGCACCGCCATTAGTTAATGCAAAAGAACCAATATCTACTGCATCATTCAAAGTTGTTGGAACTGTTCTTGTCAAGCCATAAGTACGAATGTTGGTGGCTTTGATATTTCCATTCACTTCTAATTTTTCACTTGGTGTAGTTGTGCCAATGCCCATATTGCCACTATTCAAAACTCTTACTCTTTCAGTATTGTTAGTGATAATTGGTAAATCAATATTAGATGTTGTTCCCAGATTTTTTGTAGAGGAAACTGAGTTGCCACCTGGAACCCATCCAGCACCTTGTGTTGGGACGGCTTGTTGTTTCACTATCCAGTTCGCTCCATCACTCATTAACATGACTGCTTCATATTGATTGCTCATCACCCAAGTTGAATTGCCATCAATACTTTGCGATAATGATGTAGCAATGGTTAAAGTATAGGTGCTTGAATTTTTTATCCAATACTCCCTTCCAGTGCAAGCTGTTGCAGAAGGCAATGTAAATGTTGCATTTGCTGAACCATTGAATACTACTGTATTATCATTTGTTGACAAAGTGTAAGATGTTGTTTTTGCTGCCACATTAAATGAAGCAGAACCTCTTACATCTAATGTTGAAAGCGGTGATGTAGTGCCAATGCCAACTTGGGCTTGGCTATAATGCCAACACAAAAACATCGAAACAATTAATAAGGCTAAAAACTTTTTCATTTTGATTCAATAATTAAAAATCTGTTTGTGGTTTAATTATCGAAACAAATGTGAAAATCTTGTGGGACAGGCGTAATCGGTTGTTTGCTGTAAAAGCTTGAGGTGATTTACTTAATTCTAAAAAAGATTCATTCCAATTTTAAAATTGTAACTTCGCTTTCATGAAAATCTTTCTCACTCTTTTGTTTTGTATTTGCATTTCGCAATTAGCAATAGCGCAACAATTTGTACAAAAACAATTTTCTTTTCGAGTTGATAGCAATGTAGTATATGCTACTGATACCAACTATTTGGGCTATCCAGAAATACTTACCATGCATATTTACAAACCCATTGGCGATAATAATTTACACCGACCAATATTAGTTTATGTGCATGGCGGCTCATGGTTGGCAGGTGTGCCGAATGATTATTATCCATCGCAAATCAGTCAGGAATTTGTACAACGTGGTTATGTGGTGGCAAATATTCAATATCGAATGGGAATGCATACCAACCCGAATGTTACACCAGGAGTGAATTGCCCATTGATTGCTGGTAATGGGCAATGTGCCTATATATCAGATACAGCAGAAGTTTTACGTGCAAGTTTCAGAGCAATGCAAGATGCAAAATCTGCTATTCGATTTATGAAGGCAAGAAGCATTCAAGATTCAACCTGTTCCGATGCAGTTTTTATTTCAGGTGAAAGTGCAGGTGCATTCACCGCTTTGGGCGCAACTTTGTTGGATAAACAATCAGAACGCTTTGATGAATGCAATGCGATTGCCAATGCACCAACTTCGAATAGTAACCTAAGTTTTTGTCAGAATTTATTTAATCATTTGCCAGCTGGGCAAACACCACATTACAATCGCCCTGATTTAGGAAGTGTAGAAGGCAAAACAAATTTGAATGGTTTCAACTCGAAAGTAAAAGGTGTAGCAGCTTTTTATGGTGCAATTTTTTTGCAAGGCAAATCAAAAGATTGGTTGAATGGAACTGATACGCCATTCATTTATATGTTTCATCAAGGCAATGATTTTGTAGTTAGTTGTAATACAGCCCGACCTATTATGACCATGAATCAATGTATTCAATATGTCAACTTAGGTGTAAATGATTGTGTGCCATACAGCAATGTTCCTTTAGCTATTGGTTCATGCGACATCGCTTCTTATTTTCAATCTATTAATTTCAAAAAATACAAGTTTGAATTTGTAAACAATTGGACGGGTAATACTTTAGTTGATTGTTATAATACTGCACAAGCTGGGCAAGGGCATAATATTGATTATGTTTCTGTTCGTTGCGATTCAGTAGCCAAATTATTTTCACCAATAGCTATCAATACTATTCAAAGCTGCATGGGAAGCGGAATTGCTGATGATTACAAAAATGCATTGTATGTTTATCCGAATCCAATTGCAAACACAATTTTCATTTCGTTGCCAAATAATGCAACAATTTCAAAAGTGGAAATGAAAAATATGCTGGGGCAAAAAATAGAATCCATTCAATTCTTCAACAATGAAATTCATGTGGGTGAAATTCCATCCGGTATTTATTTTATTGAAGCAGAGAGCAATCATAAAAAATATGTGGCTAGGGTTGCAAAAATGTAATTTTCTAAATTTCCTTATTTGCGTTTGAAAACATATTTATTAATTTAAGAAATATGTTTTCCACCACCATTGAAAAACAATCAAAGCCCAGATATTAGCAGCGGCATCGCCTGGGTTGTTGCTGTGCAACTGTTTTTTCAATTGTTGAATAAATGCTAAGTTGAAAATATTTTGTTCTAAAATAAATTTATCATTTAACAAGTCATCGTCAATTAATGAACGTAATTCGTTTCTGAACCATTTCAATAGAGGCACTTCAAAGCCATGTTTGGGGCGGTTATATAATTCTTCAGGTAAATATTCTCTGAAAGCATCTTGTACAATTCGTTTCTTTATGGAGCCATTAATTTTGTATTCTGTGGGCAGACTAAATGCAAAATCAACTACATTGAAATCTAAAAATGGCGAACGGATTTCTAAACTGTTTGCCATGCTCATTAAATCAACCTTTACAAGCATGTCACCTTTCAAAACCAAGTTTACATCTGTTAAAAGCACTTCATTGAAATCGTTTTTTGAAGAAAAATTTTGAAGAAGAATTGATTTTCTTTTTTTCAATTCTTCTTTAATTGTTGATTCATTTTCTTTCAATAAAGCTTTTACATTTTCTTCGCTCATCCAACTACACCAACGCCAATGCCTTTCAGCAATAGGCAATTTAGCTCCTTCGGCAAACCGATTTAATTGTCGGAATAAATTGGTTGTTTTATGATTACGTGATTTGGGCAAAACTTTCCAAAGTGGTGAAAGAGTTTTTACAACATCGTTTTTAAAACCACCTTGCCTCATTTTATATTCAGCAGCATATTTATTGTAACCAGCAAAAACTTCATCAGCCCCATCGCCGCTTAATGCTACTGTTGCATGCTTTCGGGTATGATGACTTAAAATATAAACTGCCAAAGCTGATGAATCGGCAAATGGTTCATCGATGTAATTCAATACATCAAATACATGATTCAAGAAATCATCGTTACTTAATTTAAAAACTGTATGGTTGGTTTGATATTTATTAGCAACCAATTCGGCATATTTTGTTTCATCAAAAAATGGTTCGTCTTTATAACCAATTGAAAAAGTATGTAAGCCTTTTTTCAATTGCGAAGCTATTGCAACAATTACAGATGAATCAATACCTCCACTTAAAAACGCACCTAGCGGAACATCACTCACCATGCGCTTTTCAACAGCCATGCTCATTAAATCAACTAACCTTTTTTGTGCATGGTCGTAATTTAAATTTTCATTTACATTGTAGTCGATTTCTAATTTATAAAATTGTGTTGTGATAATTGTTTGATTGCTGATTTCGATAAAATTACCACCTTGCAATTTTTCAACTCCTTTTAAAATACTAATATTGGGTGGCAAATAATTAAACTGGAAATATTGTGCTAATGATGCTTTGTCAATTTCTTTTTTGATACCAAACTGAAGCAAAGCTTTCATTTCACTAGCAAAGAAAAACCCGTCATCATTCGTGCAAAACAATAAAGGCTTTTTGCCAAATCTGTCACGTGCAATAGTTAGTTTGTTTTCAATTAAATCATAAATAGCAAAAGCAAAAAAACCATTAAGCCATTCAAAACATTTCGTTCCGTAGCGGATAAATAGCCGCAATAACACTTCTGTATCTGAAGTAGTGTTTAGCTTTTCAACAGCCAAATATTTGGTTTGTAATTGCTTGTAATTAAAAATTTCGCCGTTGAAAATTATCGTGTAACGATTATCAATGGCAAATGGTTGATTAGCTGATGACGAAGTATCAATTATAGATAATCTACGATGGGCTAAGCCAATTTGTTGATGAAAGAAAAAGCCTTCATGGTCAGGACCTCTTAATGCTAATGTTTTTGAAGCATTTTTTAATTTTTGTTGATAAATTTCATTGGGTTGATTGAATAAAAAGTACCCAGCAATTCCACACATATTTTTTTAAAATTAACTTTTCAAAAATAAGAGAATAGTTTTGATGGATTTTTAATTTTTAGTTTATTTTTACCTCCAATGGAAAAGGTTTATTACGGCGCCTCTACTGGGCTGATTTTTATACAGTACTCTGATTTATTTTTCGGGCCACTTTATATTTATTTATTTTATCGTTTAATAAAATATTTAAAAGAAGTAAAATTCAATAATGATTATCGTGGCAAAACTTTGATGACCGCTTATTGGTTAAAAGTTTTAGGAACTATTGCAATTTGTTTGATTTACGAATTTTATTACGGGGGTGGAGATATGGAATCTTATTTCTGGGGAGCAAAAAGTTTTTTAGTGTCGTTTTTCAATCATCCTGATATTTTCTTCAGGATGCTTTTTGCCAATTCAAACGATTTAAAAAAGATTGATTATTATGACCCAGATAACCAACTTTTTTATTCCTACATTTATTCACGACACTTTTTTTCAACTGCAGAATTTACCGTAATTAAAATTAGCGGACTTATTTCGTTGGTTACATTTCATTCATTTATTGCTAATTCCTTGTTTTTTTCTATGTTTTCATTGTATGGAAGTTGGAAGTTATTTAATTTGCTATCTGAAGTTTATCCGGCTTTAGAAAAGCAATTTGCAATAGCTTGTTTTTATATCCCATCTATTATTTTTTGGGGCTCAGGGTTATTGAAAGATCCAATCACTTTTGGAGGTTTATGTTTGGTTGTTTACTCGTCATATAGATTGTTTGTGCAATTAAAATTCTATCCAAAGTATATGATAGCTTTGGGCGTTAGCAGTTTTTTGGTTTTGCAAATCAAACCTTACATTTTTCTATCAGTTTTGCCTGGTCTCATGTTGTTGATTTTATTCTCTCACTTAAAGAAAGTAAATCTTCCTTTTTTAAAAGCATTGATGATGCCTTTTTTAATTTCAGTATTTATTGCCTTCACCTATTTAATGGCAAATTCTTTAAAAAAACAAATGGGAAAATATGCTATTGAAAATCTTACAACTACCATGCAGCAATTTCAGGAATGGCATTTTGCCGAAAAAGAATTGTATGGAGCTTCAGTTTACTCTTTAGGTAGCTCTGACTATAGCACATTTGGAATTCTTAAAAAATTTCCCTTAGCTGTTAATGTAACTTATTTCAGGCCATATATTTGGGAATCACGAAAACCAATTATTCTATTATCGGCTTTGGAAAGTATGTGGTTCATTTTGCTTACCTTAAGAACATTTTACAGGGTAGGGGTATTTAATTTTTTTAGAATTATTGGCGAAGAACCATTGCTGATTTTTACTTTTATTTTTTCCATGATTTTTGCATTTGCAGTTGGTTTATCAAGTTATAATTTCGGGGCGTTAGCTCGATATAAAATTCCTTGTATGTCTTATTATATGGCTACAATCTACGTGATAGACTATATTGGATATTCTAAAAAAAAGGAATCTGAAAAAGCAGAGTTAAGGAATATTGAGGTCTAAATTTTGGTCAATTCTTTGTTTACGTTTTCCACTTCTCCACATTTCCTGTTTAATCTCATTTCTCAAAGCCATTTGTATGAATTACATTTGCGGCCTCAAAACAGATTTGTTCTAAACAATTCCTGCTTGAATTCGTTTCTAAATCACAAAATCTTACATAATTAATGAATCATTTATTCCCTGACCAATTTCAAAATCGTCATATCGGTATCAACCATGATGATGAGTTTCAAATGTTGCAAACCATTGGCGTTAAAACGGTTGACAAACTGATTGATGAAACCGTTCCGGCATCTATCCGTTTGAAAAAAGCACCAAAAGTTGG
>CANFST010000005.1 GCA_947449695.1 Chitinophagales bacterium | reverse complement strand
GTTTGTTACTGGATAAGTAAATGGTGTTGTATAAGCCGTCCCAATGTTTTGAATAGAAGGAGAATGTATTCCACTTGCATCAATAAGAAATTTATAAAATTTATTAGTATGATATTGTCTGATAATCATCCACCAATCTTTTCCATTGCCATGTTTTGTAACTAAAATATTACCGTTCACTAATGTATCTCCACTTAAAATTGTTGAATCTTTAAAAACTACATCACCCAGTCCACTATTTAGTGTTTTATCTATTACCAAGTATCTCAATTTGCTTGGCAACAAATTATTGCTTGGAGATTCGATATATCCCAAATCTTCATAGAACATATAATATTTGTTAGTGTCATTCACAAAGGGTAAAATAATTGCACCTTTTAATACTGGATAACCTGAATTACCATTAATATAAATATCCCCATAAGTGCTATGGTTAAAGTGATTGCCATTGGTCATAATATTATTGTTTTTGTCATATACACTATAACCATTACTATAGAAAAGCAAATTTCCACTATTATCACAGACAGAAGTATGGCAATCGCTAATTGTTTGGGTAATACAATTGTTATTAGTTGTATCCATAATTCCTTGCCCAGTTTTAAATACTAATGCAGCTTTATTGAAATTCCAATACTCATCTGTTTGAGCATAAATATTAGCTACCAAAAACAGGCAGCAACATACTACTGAAATTATTTTTTTGTACATCCTAATTTGTTTACTAAACAAATATAATTGGATTGTTTTTACAAAACATAATTTAGTTTATACGCTTCATAAAACATTTTTTAAAACAAACAGGAAATGAATTAAATCAAATAATATCTCCACCAAAAAAGCAGGTTTTAACTTAATGCAAGCTTGCCTAAAATCATTTTTCATGAAAAAAATAAATTTATTATGAGAAGTAACTTATTTCTAATGAAAAAAATAAAAATATCATGAGAATGAACTTTGTTCTAATGAAAAATTTAAAATTATCATGAGAACAAACTTTGTTCTGATGAAAAAATAAAAATTATCATAAGAATGAACTTTGTTCTGATGAAAAATTCAGATTTATCATGAGAATGAACTTATTTCTAATGAAAAAAATAAAAATATCATAAGAAATGAGTTTTTGATGGTTGAAAACAATTTTTTTCAAATGATAATAATTTTTAATCAGATGATTATTATTTGTGGTTCAACAATAATTTTGTTGATAATTTTAAAATAAAATACCTTTATATTTAAATAATGATTGTATTTTTGCATCGTAACCAACAAAAAATACCTTTTTTATGAGCAATCTTCGTTTTCATGCTATTAAAAACATCAACCAACCGGTAGATGTGAACCCAGATTTGGGCAACCGAGTATCTGATTATTATGGCGAAAATGTATTTACTGATAATGCAATGCGTCAGCATTTGCCAAGTCATGTGTACAAAAGTGTAAAAAATGCCATCAATAATGGCTTGAAATTGGACCGAACTATTGCCGATGAAGTATCAAATGGCATGAAAGCCTGGGCAATCAGCAAAGGTGTAACCCATTATACGCATTGGTTTCAGCCTTTAACTGGTACTACTGCCGAAAAACATGATGCTTTTTTCAAACCTACTTCAACTGGCGAAGGCATTGAAGCATTTGATGGTGATGCCTTAATTCAGCAAGAACCAGATGCATCTTCATTTCCAAATGGCGGCATCCGCAGCACTTTTGAAGCAAGAGGCTATACTGCCTGGGATCCATCATCACCTGCTTTTATTATGGAAGTGAATAATGGCCGAACGCTTTGCATTCCTACTATTTTTGTTTCATACAGTGGTGAAGCGTTGGATTATAAAGCACCTTTATTAAAATCATTACATTTATTGGAAACAGCTGCATTGCCAGTTGTCAACTATTTTGATAAAGCTTGTACCAAAGTGCATGCTACATTGGGTTGGGAACAAGAATATTTTTTAATTGACGAAGAATTGTTTTTAGCTCGTCCGGATTTGATGATGACTGGCAGAACAGTATTTGGTCATGCACCAGCAAAAGGACAACAATTAGAAGACCATTATTTTGGAACAATTCCTGAACGTGCATTTGGTTATATGATGGATTTTGAAAAAGAATGTTTCAAATTAGGCATTCCATTAAAAACCCGTCATAATGAAGTGGCGCCAGCACAGTTTGAAGTAGCACCAGTGTTTGAAGAAGTGAATATTGCAGTTGATCACAATCAATTGTTGATGGATATTATGGAACGTGTTGCAAGAAGACATCGTTTGAAAGTGTTATTACACGAAAAACCATTTGCAGGTGTAAATGGTAGTGGCAAACACAACAACTGGAGTATGGGAACTGATACAGGTTCTAATTTATTGAGCCCAGGCAAAACACCAAAAACCAACTTACAGTTTCTTACTTTTTTTGTAAACACGATTAAAGCCGTTCATGATCATGCTGATTTATTACGTGCAGCAATTGCATCGGCAGGTAATGATCATCGATTAGGTGCTAATGAAGCCCCGCCGGCTATTATCAGTGTATTTGCTGGTACTTACTTAAGTGAGGTATTGAAAGAAATAGAAAGCAGAGTAAGTGATAAACAAAAACCTAATGATGCTGATAAAGTATTGTTGAAAATGGATATTCACAACAAAATTCCTGATTTGTTGATGGATAATACAGATAGAAACAGAACATCACCATTTGCATTTACTGGCAATAAATTTGAATTCCGTGCAGTAGGTTCATCAGCCAATTGTTCATCAGCAATGACAGTTTTGAATACTATTGTTGCTAATCAATTAATTCAATTCCATAAAGATGTAGAAGCTATTGCTGAAAAAGGTGAAAGAAAAGATGGTGCTATCCTGACTGTGTTGCGTCAATACATTTCTGCTTCAAAAAATATTTTGTTTGAAGGTGATAATTACAGCGATGAATGGAAAAAAGAAGCAACTACAAAACGTGGATTGAAAAACATCACCACTACTCCATTGGCTTTGGATGGCTATGTGAGCGAATCGAGCATGAAGTTGTTTGTTGAAAACGGAATCTTTAACGAAACCGAATTGCATGCCCGTCATGAAATTATGTTGGAAGATTATTTCAAAAAAGTTCAAATTGAAGCCCGTGTGATGGAAGATTTGGCCATGAATCAAATTCTGCCAGCAGCCATTAATTATCAAACTAAATTAATTGCCAATGCAACTGGATTAAAAGAATTGGGCTTAGATAAATTTTCATCTACACAAACTGAATTGATAAAAGAAATTTCAGAGCGCATTGCTAAAATAAAAATCAATTGCGAAGCAATGAATAACGAACGTAAAGTAGCAAATGCAATGGGCGATATGAAACAAAAAGCTATTGCTTATTGCGATAAAGTAAAACCTTATTTTGATGTCATTCGTTATGAAGTAGATAAATTGGAAGAAGTAGTAGATGATGCCATTTGGCCGTTGCCAAAATATCGTGAAATGTTGTTTGTGAGATAATCACATCAAAGGAATAAATAAAAAAAGCGTTAAAATATTTTAACGCTTTTTTTATTTAATTGTAAGGGTAAAAGGCATCTTTGATATGAAAAATTTCAGGCTCAGGAACTTTATTTACTATGGCAATAATATCAAATCGTACATCCATATTGATGTGATTTTTTTCGATATAACCTGTTGCTAATCGTTGATACATTTTTTGTTTGGTTTTGTTCACTGCCATTTCAGGTTCGCCAAACTTGCTGCTGCTTCGGGTTTTTACCTCAACAAACACTAAATCAGTTTTATCTTTTGCAATAATATCTACTTCGTTTTGACCATATCGCCAATTGGTTTCTAAAATGATATAGCCTTTTGCTTTTAAAAATTCAGCTGCTGCATTTTCACCAGCCATACCTATTTCACGATTATGATTATTCCCGGATGAATTCATATCAGAAACTTTATAAAAAAATTATTGTTTAGTTTTAACATCAAATTTGATTCAAAAAAATTGAACCGAAAAACTTTCATACAATTTTTAGCAGCATTGCCCTTAACCGCTTCAGCCATGAAATTACAAGAATTTTCAAATCTTTCCAGTTCGTTTAATTCAACCGATAAAATGCCAATGCTGTTTGTCGGGCACGGCTCACCAATGAATGCGATTGAGGATAATGAATTTAGCAACCGATGGAAATTGTTAGGGAAAGAAATCCCTAAACCAACTGCTGTGCTATGTATTTCGGCTCATTGGTTAACCAAAGGAACTGCAATTACAGCAATGGAACATCCAAAAACAATTCATGATTTTGGTGGATTTCCAAAGACTTTGTTTGATGTTGAATATCCTGCGCCTGGCAATCCTACATTAGCAAATGAAACCAAGCAATTAATTCATTCAACTAATGCCGAGCTGAATCATGATTGGGGATTAGACCATGGTACATGGAGTGTGGTGAAACAAATGTATCCTGATGCAAAAATTCCTGTGTTGCAATTGAGTATTGATTTTTACAAACCTGCGCAATATCATTATGATTTAGCAAAAGAGTTGGCCGCATTGCGCCGCAAAGGTGTTTTGATAATAGGCAGTGGTAATATGGTTCACAATTTAGGGATGGTGGCTTGGGATAAAATAAATGAACCTGAATATGGTTTTGATTGGGCACACGAAATAAATGCTACCTTTAAAAAACTTATTAGCGAAGGCAATCACAAAGGAATGATTGATTATGAAAAGCTGGGACAAGTAGCAAAATTAGCTATTCCAACGCCCGATCATTATTTCCCATTGATTTACACATTAGGTTTACAAGAAAAAAATGACACCATTTCTTTTTTCAATGATAAAGCTGTTGGCGGTTCATTGACAATGACTTCAGTAAAATTCTCATAAAAAAAGCCCCGAAATATTTCGGGGCTTTTTTTATGATTTATAATTTTTGATATAATCTTTTATCCATTCTGTTGTTACTGATTTTGGTCGCTCGATTGGCAAACTTAAAGCTCTGCTCCAACATAATTGTGCTAGAACACCTAATGCTCGACTAACGCCAAACAATACAGTATAGTAATCATTTTCAACTAAGCCATAATGCACTAACAATGCACCTGAATGCGCATCAACATTAGGCCATGGATTTTTAATTTTTCCTTTGCTACCTAAAATCTCAGGTACTACATCATATACAGCCCACACAATATTAACTAATTCATCATGCGGCATATATTTTTTTGCAAATTCCATTTGAGCAGTAAAACGTGGGTCGGTTCTTCTTAACACAGCATGACCATAACCCGGCACTACTTTTCCTTCCGCCATTGTTTTATTTACATAATCAGCAATTTGTTGTTTGCTTGGAACCCCACCACCCAATTCAGCTTGCATATTTTGAATCCAACGAATTACTTCCTGATTTGCTAAACCATGCAATGGACCTGCCAAAGCATTCATTCCTGCTGCAAAAGCAAGATAAGGGTCTGAAAGTCCACTACCAACACAGTGCACAGTATGTGCAGATAAATTTCCACCTTCATGATCAGCATGAATTGTTAAATATAAATGCATCAAATAATGAAATTCTTTTTGTTCGTAACCTAACATGTGGGCGAAGTTTGCACCCCAATCTAAATAATGGTCTGGTTCGATATGAACGCCACCTTTATAAGTTCTTCTGTAAATATAAGCAGCTACACGTGGCAAACGTGCAATCAAATTCATCGAATCTTCAAACGTATAATCCCAATAATCTTTCTTGCTCATGCCTTTGCGATAAGCTTTTGCAAACAAAGATTCGGTTTGCATTGCCATAATAGCCGTTGTAAACTGTGTCATTGGATGGGTTGCAATTGGCAATGCATCTAACACATCAAAAACGTGTTTAGGTACTACACTTCTTTTTGCAAATACAGTTCCTAAATGTTTTACAACTTCTTCAGTAGGCAATTCGCCAGTTAGCATTAAATAAAAAATTCCTTCGGGTAAAGGTTCTGTACTGCCTTCTGCTTTAGGTAATTTGTCATGCAATTCAGGAATTGAATACCCACGAAAACGAATACCATCAATTGGGTCGAGCAATGATGTTTCAACTACCATACTCATAATATCTCTCATGCCACCATAAGCTTGAGAAATACTAACAGTATCTAATTGTTTATCACCATGATCTTTGATGATGTTTTTCACTTCGTCAGCCATCGGTATTGCAACCGATTTGAATTTATCTTTTACGATTCCCATTGTAAGAAAATAAGAAGTTAGTTGTTATAAAATTGAATTGTCAAATATAGAAAATGCTTGGCGGTTTAAACAAGCATTTTAAATTAAAAATTTATAAAAGTAATTTTTATTGACAACAATTTTATTTTGATTAAGTTTGAAAGCGGAAACAGCCTAAATAAATCAATGTATTCTTCATTTGAGCAAAAAAAACAACCTAGCCGAATAACACTGATCAATTTTATTTTTTTCAAGGTGTACAAAATAACTTCAATCAAATTTTATGTTCAAAAAAATATTTTCTCTACTGATTTTTCTTTCGCCTTTTTTTTCATTTGCTCAAAATCAAGACATTTCTGGTGGTGTAGTTTTTGAAGGCGAACCCTTCATGATTCAAAATCCGACAAACCCGAATCACTTTGTGTTAGCTTGGATTGGTTACATTTTTGGCAAACCAATTTCTATTAAAACCAAAGCAACTTTTGATGGCGGAAAAACTTGGAGCAATTATTCTTACTTGCCACATCACGGCACAACATTTCATTCTGCTGACCCATCCATGTCATTTGATAAAAACGGAAATTTATTTGCATGTTACATTGACCATCATGAAACTGCAACAACCGATTCTGGCGGTGTGTATGTGGCTAAATCGCTAGATGGTGGTTTGACTTGGACAGGCGGAACATCAAAAGTAATTGACATCAACGCAGATGGAACAAAATATCCATTGGATCGCCCGTGGCTTTCAATCGATGCTTCGAACGGACCATTTCAAGGTCATCAATATGTTACTACCAAACCTGCACCGTGGGTGGTTGCGCCAAACAGACCATACTTTGAATATTCCACCAATGGCTCAACATGGCTTCCATGGCGACATTTGGACACTACAAATTTTTTGGTCGGAAATTTTATTCCTGCACCAATGGCAGTTTGTGCAACGGCAACTAACGGAAATTTATTTTGTTTGTATCCGAGTTATGTGTCGTCACAAAATATTTTGCCTGGATTTATTTTGGCAAAATCAACTAATGGTGGTGCTTCTTTTAATTATCATGGTGCATTTTATCAAACTTCAAATCAAGGCACAAAAGACACTTCAGCGAAATTAGGTTACCATATTTTCATTGACCCAACTGACACCAATCACATTGCTTTTATTGCATCAGGAAATCCTGTGAATGATTACGATATTTTTTTGGTAGAGTCGAAAGATGGCGGAAACACCTGGGCTACACCGCTTCGTATCAATGATGATGCTTTAAACAATGGTAAAATGCAAGAATTAGTTTGGGCTAATTTCGATAACAAAGGTAACATCGGTATCGCTTGGAGAGACCATAGGAATGGCGTTGGAACAAGTTATGCAACAGCATCAGAAATTTGGGGAGCAGTGAAATGGAAAGATTCAACAACTGCTTCGGCAAACTTTAGAATCAGCGATACATTGACTGCTTACAATGCAACTTATCTTAATGCAGATGGCAATGATTTTATGTGTGTAACAATAGCGAATGATACGCTGAATGCAGCTTGGGGCGATGTTCGTACAGGTCATTTGAATATTTATTTTAGCCGTGTGGCATTGAAACATAACAATTCAACTTCGGTGCAAAACATTGTGCATGAAGAAATTCCAACGTTGAAAATTTATCCAAATCCTGCAACAACTGAATTAAGAATTATGAATTATGAATTAAGAATTGAAAAAGTTGAGATTTTTGATTTAAGCGGAAAACAAATTTTAACGCAAATCATAAATCAAAAATCTGAAATCGTAAATGTTTCAAAGTTGCAAAGTGGAACTTATTTATTGAAAGCGCAAGATATTTTTGGTCACGAGTATGCTACAAAATTCATTAAAGAATGAAGGAACAAAATCCATTTAATCGCCGCCGAAAATCAATCAGTTCAAAACCATCGCAAGATTCCTTTTTCGAGTTGGTGTATGATGTGGTAAGAAAAATTCCTAATGGAAAAGTGACCAGCTATGGTGCTATTGCTGAGTTTTTAGGAACACGTTTATCAGCCCGAATGGTAGGTTGGGCAATGAATGCAGCACATCGTGTGCATCCGCCTGTGCCAGCGCATCGGGTGTTGAACAGAAATGGATTGCTCACTGGCAAGCATCATTTCCATCATCCTGATTTGATGCAGGAATTATTGGAAAACGAAGGACACACTATCATTGACGACCAAGTTCAAAACTTCGAAAAAGTATTTTGGCAACCTAAATAATTATTTAAAAAACAACTCTTATGCTATTTCAAAACAAAACAGTGTTTATTACAGGCGCATCTCGTGGAATCGGAAAGGCAATAGCATTGCGGCTTGCAGCCGAAGGTGCCAATATTGTCATCGCCTCAAAATCGACAGAAGAAAATCCAAAATTGGGTGGAACGATTTTTTCTGCAGCAAAAGAAATAGAAGAAGCTGGTGGAAAAGCATTGCCAATTCAATGCGATATTCGATTTGAAGAACAAATTGAGAATGCTGTAAACCAAGCTTTATCAACATTTGGTGGTATTGATATATTAGTGAACAATGCTTCTGCAATTTCTTTAACACCAACATTACAAACCGAAAGCAAGCGTTTTGATTTGATGCACGACATCAATGTCAGAGGAACTTTTTTAGTAAGCAAACATTGTATTCCACATTTAGCAAAAAGTAATCATGCACATATTCTAACATTATCGCCGCCTGTAAATATGCAATTGAATTGGCTTTCAGGGCATGTGGCTTACACGATGAGTAAATACAACATGACCATGATGACATTAGCTTTTGCTGAAGAATTTAAAAAGATTCCAATTGCAGCCAACACACTTTGGCCTCAAACTACCATCGCAACTGCTGCTGTGAAAAATTTATTAGGCGGTGATGCTTTGATGCAAATGAGCCGAAAACCCGAAATCATGGCTGATGCAGCATATTTCATTTTGAAAAATTTACCAAAAGATTGCAGCGGAAATAATTTCATTGATGTGGATGTTTTGCGAAAAGAAGGCATTACTGATTTAGAAAAATATGCTGTAACGCCCAATCAACCTTTGTTTCCTGATATGTTTTTAGATTAAATTTAATCGCCACGAATTCACGAATAAATTTCTCACTACAATTAATGACTCAAAATAAATTTTGAAAAACTATTTTGCTCTTCCAAAATCAAATTCATTTTTCATGAAAAAAATATTCTTCTCTGCGTTTTTAATTATTAATTATTCATTACTAATTACTAATTCTGTTTTCGCTCAAAAAGATTTCACACAATTCGTGAACCCCATGATTGGCACTGGTGGACATGGACATACATTCCCTGGTGCAACAACGCCATTCGGAATGGTGCAATTAAGCCCTGACACACGAATTGATGGAAGTTGGGATGGTTGCGGTGGTTATTATTATAATGATTCTATCATTTATGGTTTCAGTCACACACACTTGAGTGGTACTGGTTGCAGCGATTATGGCGATATTGCTTTCTTGCCTTATTTTTTAGAGAAAGGGTTGCATCAACCCGATTATGTTAATTTTCCTTCTTACAAACATAAGAATGAAAAAGCAGAAGCAGGTTATTATCAAGTATTGCTAGATAATTCTGTAAATGTAGAACTGACAAGCACTCCAAGAGTTGGATTGCAAAAATACACTTGCACTAAAAGTGGAAATTGTTTTATCGCTTTAAATTTAAAGCATCGTGATGAATTGTTGGAAGGCAGCATTCATCAAATTTCAAAAACACATTTCAGCGGAATTAGAAGAAGCAAAGCTTGGGCAAAAAATCAAGTGTTGTTTTATGATTTTGAAATCAGTAAAGAACCTATAAGAGTTGAAATAATAAAAGGAAAAATCGGAGATGAAAGATTGGCTTTGTATTATGGCGAACTAAAAGCAGGCGATGAAATCCTCATCAAAACAGGCATTTCGGCTTGTGATGAAAAAGGCGCATTGAATAATCGCACAACAGAATTATCAGGTTGGGATTTTGAAAAAACAAAAAAAGCTGCGCAAGATTTATGGAATAAAGAGTTAGGAAAAATTGAAGTGAGCAATGAAGACAAAAACAAGTCAACGATTTTTTACACTGCATTATATCACACGATGATTCATCCTTCACTCTACAGCGATGTTGACAATCGTTATCGCGGCAGAGATGATAAAATTCACAGTACCGAAGGCAAGTTTGATTACTACACTGTTTTCAGTTTGTGGGATACGTATCGTGCGCTGCATCCGTTGCTCACCATTATTGATACTAAACGCACCAACGATTTCATCAATACATTTTTATGTCAGTATCAGCAAGGCGGACGCTTGCCTGTGTGGGAATTGAGCAGCAACGAAACTGATTGCATGATTGGCTATCACAGTGTGAGTGTGATTTGGGATGCTTACAACAAAGGCATTCGTGGCTATGATGCCAACTTAGCTTTTGAAGCCATGAAACACAGCGCCATGGAAGACCGCAATGGTTTGAAATTTTACAAACAGAAAGGTTATATCAGCAGCGAAGATGATAATGAAAGCGTTTCAAAAACTTTGGAATATGCTTATGATGATTGGTGCATTGCACAAATGGCAAAGGCTTTGGGCAAAACAGATGATTACAATTATTTTGAAAAAAGAGGGCAGAATTGGAAAAATTTATTCAACCCCGAAAACGGATTTTTTCAAGCAAAGAAAAACGGAAGCTGGGTAAAAAACTTCGACCCTTATGAAGTGAATAATAACTACACCGAAGCAAACGCTTGGCAGTACTCGGTTTCAGTGCCATATGATTTATTAACGTTAAACTTTTTGTATAAACCTGGAAATAGTTTGGCAGATCATTTAGATACTTTATTTAAAGCAGAAGAAAAAACTCACGGAAGAAATCAAGCTGATATTTCTGGTTTGATTGGACAATATGCGCATGGCAATGAACCAAGTCATCATTTGATTTATTGTTACAATCAAACTCCGTACGATGATGAAGAAAGAAAACTTCTATTCAAAACTCAAAATGAATTTTATAAAAATTCTCCTGATGGTTTAATTGGAAATGAAGATTGTGGGCAGATGAGTGCTTGGTATGTGATGAGTGCAATGGGATTGTATAGCTTATGTCCTGGCAAAGATGAATTTGTTTTCGGGATACCAAATTTTGCAACTATTAATGTTCATGGTGATAAAATAAACTCTTTAAATATTGTGTCTACTTTTTCTAAAGATGATTCAATTTTAAATTACATTACTGTTAATAACAACAGAGTAGTACATGGCATATTAAAATATTCAGAGCTTAATAATGCAAAAATAAATTTTGCTTTCAAACGCAAATTACAAGACAAAGAAATGATTTCGAAAGATTTGGGAAGAAGAAGTGATATTGTTCATGATATAGTTAACGCAATTGATAATATTGAAATTCCTGTCACTCCATTCTTCAACAATCCTTCAAAAAATTTCACTGATTCTTTTAAAGTTGAAATCAATACTATTAAAGAAGCAGCAATTTATTTTTCGCTTAATGGCAAAGATTTTCAACCCTACGAAAGGGATTTTGTAATTAATAAATCTTGTAAAATTTCAGCTTATTCATCAGATTATATTTCAAAAGAAAAAAGTGCAGTAATCACTTCTGAATTCAGAATGTTACCTTCTAACCGCCGTTTGCAGTTGATTTCAAAATATGATAATCTCTACGCCGCTGGTGGCGAAGATGCTTTGATTGATTTAGAACGTGGCTCTGAAAATTGGCGCATTGGCAACTGGCAAGGTTATGCTGGAAAAGATTTTGTAGGCATTGTGGATGTAGGTTCTTCTAAAACTTTAAAATCAATCGGATTAGGTTGTTTACAAGACCAAGGCGCTTGGGTAATGATGCCGCCACAAGTAATTTTTGAAGGCAGCAATGATGGAAAAACTTTTGAACCAATTTCAACCGTAAAAACAAATGTGAGTGATACGATTGACCATGCTATATTAAAAGATGTTGTGGTAAGATTTTACAAACCTACTGGTCAGGTTATCAGCCCAGAAGTACAGACAGTGGCAGTTGCAAAACCATATCGTTACTATAAAGTAACAGCAAAAAATTATGGCAAATTGCCAGCTTGGCATTGGAGCAAAGGCGAACCGGCTTGGTTGTTTGTAGATGAAATTTTGATTGAAGAGTAAAAAAACAAACCCAAATGTTATCAATAAAAATAATTAATCAATCAAACAATCCTTTACCTGCTTATGAAAGCAAAGCGGCAGCAGGATTAGATTTGAGAGCATTTATTGCACAACCAATTATCCTTAAACCATTGGAAAGAAAACTGATTCCGACTGGTTTATTTATCGAATTGCCAAATGGTTATGAAGCCCAGGTTCGCCCCAGAAGCGGCTTGGCGCTAAAACGTGGATTAACTGTGGTGAATGCACCTGGAACAATTGATGCTGATTATCGAGGCGAAATTGGTGTACCAATGATTAATCTTTCAAATGAATATCAAACCATTAATAATGGCGACAGAATTGCACAAATGATTATTGCAAAACATGAAACCATTGAATGGCAAATGGTAGAAAAAATAGATGAAACTGCAAGAGGCACAAGTGGATTTGGTAGCAGTGGGGTAAATTAATTTCCCCAACTTTCTCTATCCAAACTTCTGTATTGTATAGCTTCAGCAAGGTGTTCCACTTTTATTTCAGGGCTACCAGCTAAATCAGCAATAGTGCGGCTTACTTTTAAAATACGATCATAAGCTCTAGCACTTAATCCTAATTTTTCCATTGCTGTTTTTAATAAATTTTCTCCAGCAGAGGTCAACACACAAATCTCTTTCAATTTCTTTGAAGTCATTTGCGCATTGCAATGTGTGTCTTTGCTTTCTTTAAATCTTTCCTGTTGAATTTCACGAGCTTTGATTACTCGTTCTCTTACAGCCTCACTTTTTTCTGAAACCCGATGCGATGTGAGTTCATTAAATGAAACTGGCGTTACTTCTACATGCAAATCAATTCTGTCTAAAAGTGGTCCTGAAATTTTATTCAGATATTTCTGCACTACACCCGGCGCACAAACGCATTCTTTTTCCGGATGATTGAAAAACCCACAAGGGCAAGGATTCATAGCTGACACCAACATAAATGATGCAGGATAATCCACCGAAAATTTTGCTCTTGAAATTGTAATTCTGCGTTCTTCCATTGGCTGACGTAACACTTCTAAAACGGTGCGTTTGAATTCGGGCAATTCATCTAAAAACAAAACGCCGTTGTGCGCCAATGATATTTCACCTGGCTGCGGATTATTGCCGCCGCCAACAAGCGCAACATCAGAAATAGTGTGGTGTGGCGAACGAAATGGACGAACAGAAATCAATGAAGAATTGATAGGTAGTTTTCCTGCAACACTATGAATTTTTGTGGTTTCTAAAGCCTCATGCAAATCAAGCGGCGGAAGAATAGTCGGCAAACGTTTGGCCAGCATAGTTTTCCCTGCACCCGGTGGCCCAATCAAAATAGCATTGTGTCCGCCAGCCGCTGCAATTTCCAGAGCTCGTTTAATATTTTCTTGTCCTTTTACATCAGCAAAATCAAAATCTAAACCTTGTTGCTGTTCTAAAAATTCACGTCGGGTATCAATTTCTATTTTTTCTAATTGCAAATCGCCGTTAAAAAAGTCGATAACTTCTTTAATATTTTCAGCACCATATACTTCCAGATTGTTTACAATCGCCGCTTCACGGGCATTTTCTTTTGGAACAATTAAGCCTTTAAATTTTTCTTGTCGTGCTTGAATAGCAATCGGCAAAGAGCCTTTTATCGGTTGCAATTTCCCATCCAACGATAATTCGCCCATCAAAATGAAATCTTTCAATGCATCACCATTCACTTGTTCGCTAGCTGCTAACAAACCCATTGCAATCGTTAAATCATAAGCAGAACCTTCTTTGCGAATATCGGCAGGAGCCATGTTGATGACCACTTTGCGCCGAGGCATTTTATAATCACACATTTTCAAAGCACTTTCAATGCGATGCATACTTTCCTTTACTGCACTATCAGGTAAGCCAACCAAAAAATAACCAACGCCTTCAGTTAGATTTACTTCTACCGTTATTGTCATTGCATTTACGCCATAAACCGCACTGCCAAAGGTTTTTACGAGCATAACTTTAAAATGAATTTTATTTTTTCAAAAGAATAATTTTATAAAAGTAATAGATGATTTCTGAAAAATAAAAAAGCGCAAACTTTCAGTCTGAAAATTTACGCTTTTAAAATTTACTTATTAATAGCTGTTAAGCTTTGATTTCTACTTCAACGCCGCTTGGCAATTCTAATTTCATCAATGCATCAACAGTCTTTGATGTAGATGAATAAATATCCATTAAACGTTTGTGCGTACATAATTGAAATTGGTCACGTGATTTTTTATCAACGTGTGGACTACGATTCACCGTAAAAATTCTTTTATCGGTTGGCAACGGAATAGGACCGCTAACTACGGCTCCTGTGGCACGAACTGTTTTCACAATTTTTTCAGCAGATTTATCTACCAAATTGTGGTCGTACGATTTTAGTTTAATTCTGATTCTTTGCGACATAGTTAAAGAACGTTTGTATGTTTTTTGTTTTTGGGAGTGCAAATGTAGCACATTGATTTTAATACGCCAAATATTTTTAAAACAATTTCAAATGAAGAGTTATGCTGATTTTACATTTTTAAAATTACTTTCGCTTTATGATTTCAATCCAAAACCTCTCATTTGATTATGCTAATTTTTTAGCATTACAAGACATTACAGTTGATATTCCGCAAGGAAGTATCACCGCTTTAGTAGGCCCAAATGGAGCTGGAAAAACAACTTTGATGCGATGTTTAACAGCACTCACTTTACCTACTCACGGAAAAATTTTGATGGATGAAATTGATATTGCTGTTGAGCCACATGCTTGTCATCGGATGACTGGTTTTTTGGCTGACAACTTTGGTTTGTATGAACAACTCACCATTGAGCAATCTATCAGTTATTTCGCTGCGGCACATGGTTTGAAAAATGAAGAACGAATTGAACAAGTGATTGCGCAAGTACACTTAACAAACAAGACGCATGAACTGATTAAAAATTTATCTCGTGGTATGCGTCAACGAGTGGGTATTGCACAAGCCATTATTCATCAACCAAAGTATTTGATATTGGATGAGCCTGCATCTGGTTTGGACCCCGAAGCAAGGATTGAATTAGCTGGCTTGTTTAAAAAATTAAATCAGGAAGGAATTACGTTGATTGTATCGTCGCACATTTTAGCTGAACTTGACCAATATGCCAACAATTTATTGATTTTGAAAAATGGAAAAATTGTGGAAAGTGGTTTTGATATGAATGTAGAAAATAAAAAATCGGAAAATCATTTTGTGATTCATGCGGCTAATATTTCTCTCTTGTATTCATTTAGCAACAATGAAATGTATGAAGTGCTCAACACTGAAAATGATAAAGCAACTATTGCTATCAACGAAAAATATACATTGCAAGATTGCATGCAATACTTTATGAGCAATGGTTTGCAGATTTCAGAATTTTATAAAGAAACTGGCAACATACAAGATGCTTATTTAAAAACTATTAAAAACGCTTAATCAATTATGTATAAGATATTTTCATCTAATCCCGAATTACAGAGAAATGCATGGCTTGAATTGCGCCAAAACAGAATGATTGTGATGCCGCTTTTAATTGGCTTAATCTATGTTATCACCATCGTTATTGGTTTGCATCCTTATGATAAATTAAGCCCGTTGCGTTATGTTGCGCTTGCCATATTTCATATTGTTGTGTCGGTGTGGGGTACCAAACAAGCGGCTGATGCAGTGGCTTCGGAAATCAACGAAAAAACTTGGGATAGGCAACGGATGACGGGTTTGAGTCCATGGAAAATTACAATTGGAAAATTATTTGGCCCAACTTTGTTTCAATGGTATGGCGCCATGTGGTGCATGGGGGTTTACTTTTTATGTTGTTTTTCTTCTGATAATTTTTCGCAAGATGTATTTATTGGGTTGGTTACAATTTTGTCGGGCATGTTCGCCAATGCGCTGGGCTTGCTTTTTAGCTTGTTGAGTATCACTGGCAATCAATCATCTTCATTCAGCAACACGAAAATTAACACCACATTTTTCTTCATCATGGCATTGTTGATTGGTTATCAAACTAGCAGTACGATGACAATTCAAGGTTTATTTTTTCATCGAAATATTTCTTGGTACGGCATTTCGTGGGGTAATTTTTTCAATTTATTTTTTGTGTTCATTTTTTTATCATGGGCCGTTATGGGCATTTATAGAAACATCAGAACTGAATTGCAATACAAAAACGATTCGAAAGTTTGGATTTGTTTTATTGCCTTTGTTATTGTTTATTGCTTCGGATTCAGCATCCATAGCGAATTGACAGATGGGATGAATTTCAGCACATTTGATGTAGTATTTCTGAAATTAAATTTCGTAACTTATTTTTTAGTTTCTATCACCGCATTTTTATTGTTAGTAGAGCGAAAAAACATTGTAGATTATAAAATGTTTGTAGCTGATTTTAATTCATTCAATTTTAAGAAATTAAATTTTTCATCACCACTCTGGCTAATTAGTGGAATTGTAAGTGGTTTATTTTTAGTTATATTGGCAACTCTTTCATTGGTTCATAGGCCTGATTCTTTGTCATCTGATAATTTTAAAATTTTCAATCTGCTTTCAGATAACAAACGTGAATTCATCAATCAGCATTTATCATTTTTCTATTTTGGTGTTGCCCTGCTTTTACTTCGTGATATTTTCGCCACAAGATTTTTATTGTACTGCACTAACTTCAAAAACAATATTTTAATCATCATTATTTACTATGCAGTGATGTATGCTGCATTGCCAATGGTTTTTGGAGCAAATGGCGGACAATTGATTTGTTTGTTTTATCCTATTCCATTCACAGGTTATAGCATTGCTTCGTTTATTTCATTAGCATTTCAAGCAGCTTTAGCATTTTATATTTATCGCTCATCTTATCGAAGTAAGTATTTGAATATTTTTTCCGAACATCCATTATAGTTTTTTATGAAAATCATTTCTTATAATTTGAATGGCATACGTTCGGCATTGGGCAAAGGTTTTGGGCAATGGTTGGAACAGAATAATTTTGATGTTGTGTGTGTGCAAGAATTAAAAGCCATGCAAGAGCAAGTAGATTATTCTTTGTTCGAGCATTTGGGTTATCATCAACATTGGCATTCGGCTGAAAAAAAGGGATACAGCGGTGTAGCAATTTTTTCAAAACAAAAACCTGATGAAGTACATATTGGTTGTGGTATTCCAGAATATGATAAAGAAGGCAGGGTGATTCGAGCAAGATTTGGCGATGTAATGATTGTGAACACTTATTTCCCAAGTGGCAGCAGTGGAGATGTACGGCAAGATGTGAAAATGAATTTTCTGAATGATTATTTGCCATTTATAGAAAAAATGAAAAATGAAAATCCCAAGTTATTGGTAGCAGGCGATTATAATATTTGCCATAAAGAAATTGATATTCACGACCCAAAAGGCAATAAAGATTCCTCAGGTTTTTTGCCTGAAGAACGAGCATGGATGGATAAGTTTTTTGCTGCAGGATTTACCGATTCATTTCGCTATTTCAATCCAAACCCCCATCAATACAGCTGGTGGAGCTTTAGAGCGAATGCAAGAAGCAATAATAAAGGTTGGAGAATTGATTACATCAACTCATCAAAAGAATTAGATGCTCAATTAAAATCGGCGCAAATTATGCCCGATGTGAAACACAGTGACCACTGCCCTGTGTTACTGGAATTGAAATAAATTAATTTTATAACGCTTCAGCAAATTCCAAAAGGTTGTCGAAAATCAAATCCATTTCTTCTGTCAATCTACCATCATACTTTTTTTTGTCGTCGATAAAAACAGTTTTCATTCCTAAGTTTCTACCAAATTTCATATCGCTGCTATTATTACCCACCATGATTGATTTTTTAAAATCAATTTCAGGAAATTCTTCCTTGGCTTGTAAACCCATGCCTGTTGCTGGTTTTCGGTGAGTGCTATTTTCACGGTCAGTATCAATACAAAAATAAATTTTATCAATTCTGCCATTGTGTTGTTCTATTTCAGCAATCATATTGGCATGAATATTATCCAAATCTTTTTGCGACATTAATTCAATTCCTACACCACGTTGGTTGGTAACCACGATTATTCTTGAAAATTTTTCAGCCAAAATTTTCATTGCTGGCAAAGTGGTTTCGAAAAAATGAAACTGATTCCAGTTGCGAACATAATCATTTATTACATCGTGATTCAACACACCATCTCTATCTAAAAACAAAGTCCAACTGCTATCAATTTTCTTTAACCAATTTTTATTCATCGTCATTTTCTTTATAAACTTTTATGCTTTCAAATCAATTCATCCCTTGTTTGCCAATTGTCCGCAAGCAGCGTCAATGTCTTTACCACGGCTCTTTCTCACTCTTACATTTACTTTGTTTTTTTGCAATTGCTCAATGAATTTGTCAAAATTTCCTTCATCTGGTTTTCTAAAACCAGTGCCATCAACGGTGTTATATTCAATCACATTTACCTTCGAAGGAATGCGTTTGCACATTTTTGCAATATTCATCACATCTTCCAGAGTATCATTGATACCTTCAAACAAAATGTATTCATAGGTTACAGCAATTTTTGTTTTCTTAAAATAATAATCCAATGCTTCTACCAATTCCTTCAAATTATTCGAATCATTAATCGGCATCATCTTGCTGCGTTTTATATCATCAGCCGCATGAAGCGATAAGGCTAAATTGAATTTGGCGTTATCATCAGCCAATTGGCGAATTTGTTTTGCAATGCCAGCCGTACTCACTGTAATTCTTGAAGGGCTCATTGCCATTGCATTAGGCGAAGTGATAAAATCAATTGCTTTCATTACACTTTTATAATTGAGCAATGGTTCGCCCATGCCCATAAAGACAATATTGGTTAATTTTTTTTCATAAACCTCCATTGCTTTTTGATTAATAATAGCCACTTGGTCAAAAATTTCATCGAAATATAAATTTCTGATTCTACCTAATTTTCCTGTTGCGCAAAACTTGCAAGTAAGACTGCAACCAACCTGAGAACTAATGCAGGCCGTTAATCTATTGGTAGTCGGAATCAAAACTCCTTCGATGGAATGACCATCAAAAGTTTTAAAGCGGAATTTTTGTGTACCATCTTCACTTACCTGAATTTTATCAGTTGTAATTGTTCTGAATGCAAATTCATTTTTCAAATGCTGACGCAGTTCTTTTGATAAATTACTCATGTCATCAATGCTACGAACTTGTTTAACCCATAACCAATCCCAAATTTGCTGCGCCCTGAAAGCCTTTTCACCGATCGTTTGCAGCTCATTTTTTATGTCATCTAAGGTTAGGTCTCTGATTTCTTTTTTTGCATCCATGTCAATAAAATTTTGCTGCGCAAAAGTACAGCTACATTTTTTTAGAAATCATGTTTTAATAATTTCTTTTAAAATTGAACCTCAGAGCAACTAACATTGACAAATTAAATTTTGTAAGCACTATAGCGGATTTTAATGACTGACAAACCTAAAATCAATGTTTAAATTTTAAATGGTCTTTTGCAAGCAATTAGTATTTGAATTTATCTTTGCACAAAAATTTAAAACATGGGCAAACGATTTTTCTTCCTTATTGTATTGATAATTGGCACTTCACCACTCTTTGCACAATTGTTGCATCCAGATTTCCCTGCTGAAGAACCTACATCAAAAGTGCATTGGATGAATTTTAAAGAAGCATTTGAAGCCAATAAGAAAACTCCAAAACCTTTTTTGATTGATGTCTATACCGATTGGTGCGGCTGGTGCAAACGAATGATGGCAACTACTTACAGCAATCCGTATTTGGCAAATTATATCAATCAGAATTTTTACCCAGTAAAATTTAATGCCGAAACCAAAGACAGTATTTATTTTAAAGATACGTTGTATGTAAATACCAGCAAGGGTTCCAGACCAGTACACCAGCTCACTTATAAATTAATGGGCAACCAACTATCTTACCCAACCACAATTTTTTTATTTAACGAATTAAAAAATCAAGCGAATATACCGGGCTATCTGGATGAGAAAAATATTGAACCTATTTTAATTTATTTTATCGAAAATGTGTATATGAATTGCGGCTTTCAGGAGTTTAATCAATATTTCACTAATGCATTTTTAGATACAGCAAAACTGAACAAAAAGGTTGCATTAAAAAAATACACATTTGAAGAATCTGAAAGATTAAATCAAAAACAAAAACGCAAATGGTTGATTAACATGAACACTGATTGGTGCAATGCTTGCCGAGTGATGAAAACTGCCGTTTATACTGATTCAGCAATTGCTGCTTATCTCAACAAAAATTATTACTACATCGATTTCAATGTGCAAACTAAAGATACAATCAGATTGATGAATAGCGTTTATAACTACTCCAAATCTACCGGGATGCCCATTAACACATTGGCTTTGGCATTAAGTGGCAATCAGATTATTTTACCCACCACCATAATATTGGATGAAGAAATGAAAAAATTAGATGCCTTGCCTCGGTTTTATACACCACAAATGCTCAAACCAGTTTTACATTTTTATGGTGATGATGCTTATAAAACTACTACTTGGGATGATTTCAGAAAGAAATTCAAGCAGTGAAAAGTAAATATTGACAAAAAATAAAAACAATGCTTTTACAAATTCATCCGCAAAATCCTGAGTCACGAAAAATAAAAATGGTGCATGAAATATTGCAAGATGATGGAATAATGATTTATCCAACCGACACTGTGTACGGCTTAGGATGTAGCATTGGCAGCCATAAAGCAGTTGAAAAAATTTATCAGTTTAAAAAAATACAACCCGGCAAAAATTTATTACTCACTTTAATTTGTGCTGATATTTCACAAATATCAGAGTATGTGTTGGGATTCAACAATCAAATATTTCGAATTATGAAACAATGTTTGCCTGGTCCTTATACGTTTATTTTAAATGCCGGAAAAAACACACCAAAAATTTTATTGAATAAACGTAAGCAAATTGGAATAAGGATTCCTGACAATGAAATTTGCCGACAAATTATTTTAGAACATGGTCAGCCAATTCTTTCAACCTCACTTCATAATACCGACGAAGTGTTAGATTACTATACTGACCCTGAAGAAATTTATAATTTATACGAACACCAAGTTGATCTCATGATTGATGGCGGCACAGGCGGCAAAGTGGCTTCCACTATTTTAGATTGCACCAATAATCAAATTCAGTTGGTAAGAAAAGGTTTGGGAGAAATAGATTTTTTGGATATCGAAAATTAAGTATCTATTTTTAACAAAAGTTACACAATGAAGAAATTTCATTTTACCACTTTTTATTGTGTTTTAATTTTTGTTTTTTTTATTTCATGTAATAAAATTAAGAATAAACACAACGAGTGGAATACAGAGTGGATGGCTCCTTTGATGCAATCAACTTTATCCATCAACAATATTGTTGCGGATACATTACTACACACAGCAAACAATCATTCATTAGATTTAGTATATCAAAATACTATTTACGATTTAAATTTTGCTGAACAAACATTAAGAATTCCTGATACAACTTTTTCATCACCTTTTAGTTTAAGCGGTGTTGGTTTGCCGCAAAAAACGATTGAGAATTACATGAGTTTGGGTAAAATGGCAACCATGCTTCCACCTGCTTACGCATTATTGATTTATCTATCAAATGGTGGTGTAGCAACTATTCCTGCTATTCATAACAATAGCACCACTTATTCAGCATTTGATGCAAGCAACTTGTTTGATTACGCTTATGTTACAGGTGGAGGATATGAAGTGAATGGTGAAAATTATTTACCAATTCCAATTGATACGATGATTTTCGCATTTAGAAATGTAGGCGATATAAACCCAATTGACACAATGTGGGTTACTAATATTCCTGCTAATTACCCAATATCTGCAACACCTGCACATTTTAGCCGAGTAAAAAAAATTCCGATTGGAGTGAATGGGAATACAAAATTGACAGGGAAATTAGAAGCTTCACTATTATATTTAAGTTCAAGTGGAAGTAATGGGAACACTGTACCAATAGACACTTCGAAAGGATTGCATTTTGAATTTGTATTGCATAACGTTACAGCTGATAGCGCTAGAGCGAAATTTCCAAATCAATATTTAGTTGATTCATCACAATTGGTAACTTACAATTATGTACCAGGTCATGCCCAAGTAAATAAAGTAAAAATTAAATCAGGGCAAATTAGAGTTCAGGTATTTAGCAGCATAGCCGATACACTAAAATTCATTTTCAAAATGCCGCCATTGGTTAGTCCGATTGGGGTTGCAATTAATGAAGTGGCCGTTGTTCCACCCTTTCAAAATAATGGTTATTCATCAGTAACAGTTATAAAAGATATTTCAGGGTACGATTTAGATTTACGTGGTCCTCATCTGAATATGCACAACACTTTTTACGATACAATTAGAGTAAAAATTGACTCTACAGGAAAATTTTCTACTATCACAAAAAAAGATTCGGTATTTGCTTTATACTCATTGGAAAATATTGTTCCCGAATATGCCGAAGGCTATTTAGGCGATACCAGCATTAATATATCTATCAACAGTACTGCATTTGATTTATTCAACCGGATAAAAGGCGGCACATTTAGTCCTGAAAAATTAAAAGTTTCGATGAATATCGAAAACAGAATTGGTGTTGATGGTAAATTGATTTTGAATAATCTTACTGCTCACAACACCAACACACATCAAAGTGTAAGTCTGCAAGCTCCCCGGTTATTAAACAACGATATTTCCATTCATCGGGCTACACAAATGCCTGTGCACTCTACGTTTACAGAAGTGAGTGTGAATGAAGCAAACAGCAATATCAAAAGCCTGATGCAGCTATTGCCAAATACATTCAGTATGATTGCCAATGTGCAAATTAACCCCAATGGCAATGTTTCTAATTATCACGATTTTGTTTATTACGATTCGCATTTAAAAGTAAATATGGGTGTTGCTATGCCGCTTTCGCTGATTGCAAATAATCTTAAATTAAAAGATACTTTGGCTTTTTCAGTGGCTACCAATTCGTCGCAATTAAATTCTATTAAAGATGGTACACTCACTTTGTGGATGGATAATGGTTTTCCATTGAGTGCAAATATTTCGGTAGATATTGTAGATGTTAATTATAAAGTGATTGACCATTTAATTAATAATTTTTTGATGCCTGCTGCACCATTAGATAATAATTGCCGAGCCATTGGTACACAACAAAGCCGTGTAGATATTACCATGACACAAGAGCGAATGAACAATTTGAAAAATGGCGCTAAAGCTATAATTAAAGCAGCTTTCAGTACTTCATCACAATCTATCTGCAATGGACAATATTTAAAAATTTACGACAACTATCAACTCCAAACCAAGCTAACAGGCAAATTCACTTACCATTTAAGTGCATTTTAAATTTGAAATGAAAAAATATTTTATCGTTTTATTGTTTTCATTTTTTTTGCTGAAAAATTCCTTTGGGCAAAATCATTTTTCAAAAGCTGATTCGGTGCAAATTATCACAGGCGGTTCGGTCGGTGATTTCGGGAATATTAATGGAGGAATTATTTCGAAAAAAGATTCATTGAAAATTGATACAACTAGAGTTACATTTTACATCGATGGAATTAAGGTAAAATGTAGTAATCTGCCAATCTGCGATGCTGTTTTTGAATACAGAATTGATGATTTCGCTTCAACACACAAACAATTTTTTATTTTCGAATCCAGCTTAAATGAAGGCTCCAATGCCATCAACAATTATTTTGCTCTACGATTTTATTTCAAATCAGGATTTAATGAAGCTGATAAACAAACCGTGATTCCACATTTAAAAGCGATGAACAGAATAGGTTTTGATTTTACAAATGGCATAACTTATAATGGCAAAAAATATTATTACGGCATTTATAATCACAACACATTTAATACGCAATTCGCCAAAGATGCTTTTCTGCTGCTGTTTGAGGGCAATGCACCTTATGCTGGCAACACTTTAGATTTGAGTAAAACGAAATTTTTCAATCTGAACTATAACCAGTTCAAAATAGGTTTTGATAAATTTATTTATCTGAAAAAAATAAAAAGAGGATTTGCAATTGATGTTGCCCTTTCATTGTTGCAAGGCATCAATTATAATCAGGTGGATGTAAATCAGTTTACTTTATTTACCGAACAAAACGGACAATATATCAATGCAGCTTATCAACTCAATATGCGCCGCACCGATACTTTACAAACCAACAATTTGTATTATGTAAATGGCATTGGTGCTGGCATTGATTTAAAAATTACTATTCCCATTAAAAAATTCGGAAGAATATCTTTCGGAATTAAAAATTTTGGAACAATATTATTCAACCATAAAACTTTAAAATACGCTGCTGATACAGCTTTCAATTATAGTGGTTTACAACTCAATAATTTATTAAGCGGCTCGGCTAATTTTTCTGTTGCTAATCAAATAGATAATTTATACGCCAATTTATATCCAAAAATATCGAATGAAAAAATTTGGGTAAGTACACCAGCAACAATTTTTATAGATTGGAAAAACGCAGGTTATGGCCGACAAGAATGGTTTGCAGGAATTCATTATTTATATAACACTACGGCAATTCCTTTTGCTTATTTAAAATATCGCTATAATTTTCATCACTTCTGGTTAATGCCGCAATTAGCTTACGGTGGCTTTAGCACTGCACATGCCGGTTTAGCAGCAGGGTTCAGATGTTGTCATCAGCATTTACATTTCACACTCGGTTCAAATGATTTGGAAGCATTTGCGCTATATAAATCTACGGCTATCAATGCTTTTCTTAAAATAGGATATGCTTTCAGATAATTTACTGTGACAGGTTTCCAAACAAAGCCTTCAAACCTTCGGCTTCATGCGCTTTTATTTTTCCGGCTAATACCAATCGTATTTCTCTTCTTCTCATGGCGCTTTCAAATAAGCGTTGTTCTGTTTCATTTTCGGGTATGGCAGGTGGCACATCAATCGGCGAACCGTTTTCATCTAATGCTACAAAAGTGTAAAATGCTTCGTTGCTTTTTACTTTTTTTCCATGACGTAATGTTTCGGCATAAACCACCAAATGCACTTCCATAGATGTTTTAAAAGCTCTTGAAACTTTTGCTTCAATCGTAATTACACTTCCTAACTTAATCGGTTGCTGAAACGACACATTATCTACTGAAGCCGTTACAACCTGTGCATTGGCATGTTTGGCTGCGCTTAAAGCTGAGGCAATATCCATCCAATACAATAATCTTCCACCCATTAAATTACCTAACAAATTGGCATCGTTGGGTAAAACTAATTCAGTCATTATGGTTAACGAATCAGTGCACTTTTTTGCTTCCATTTTTAATAAAAATATTTTTCAAAGGTAACATTGCAAACGCAAGAAAGTTTTTACAAACCCAACTCTGCTAAAATTTTTGCCCACATTACATCAATATTTAAATTACCATTGAGCGATTGCAATTCAACTTCACTGTAAATCATTACAGGCACATTGCTGGCATTTAATTTTTCAGCAATGATGCTTGAGGTGCCCGTCCACAAAGGATATGGCGGTGGTGGATTATTTACATTATCTTTTACTGATAAATGCGATGAATATAAATTCACCGAACCTGGCAATAGCTGCATGGGCTTGATAACAGGAATATAAACGGTGCTTTTTAAAGTTGGAAAGCCCGATTTTGTTGATGTTGCTAACGAATCTGTTTGCAACAACAACGTACTGTCATTATTGTCGTACAAAGATTGAGCAGGTGAAATGCTTAATAATGGCGAATTTTCATCAAACAAACTTTCTAATTTATTTGCCATAAACATTTTACCACCATTGCCAAAAAATTCGTTGGTAGTTTTTTGTGCTAGAAATAATGAGTTATTAGTGTTATCACCAAACCAAATGATGCTGTTGAATAATTTGAAAATCTTTGATTGCGTAGCGTTGTCAGCAGCTAATTGCGAAAACTGTCCGCTGATTTTTTCAAACAAACGAATCGTATCAAAAGTGCTGTAGCCTTTGTTCACCATGCGTTGCCCATAAAAACTCTCAGCCAAAGTTGATGGCGAAGTGTAAGCATCAATCAACAAAATTGGCGATGATGGTTTGCGAACATAAATGCTGTACGAAGCCACCCACGGGCTTTTAGTGTTCGATTTATCAACTGCTCTGATGTACAATCGATTGTTGTTTTGTAGTTTAAAATTGCTCACCACACTATCCAATGGATTAATATTATTGTTTGGATAAATTCTTGTTGTGGTAATACTGTTTGCTAAACTCGTAGCTTCAAATATACCACTACTAACGGTTGCATCAATTTTAACTGGTCGTAAAGTTGTATCGTTCCAAATCAATTCCAGATGGTCTAAATTATTTGCACCATCCAAATCGGTTGCTTGCCAATACAAACGAACAACAGGAAAAGTATAAGTTGGGTTATAAATGCCTGGGCTGAAAACTATTGTTGGTGCTGTATTTCGAACTGGGTAACCTACATGGGCGGGCGTTGGGTCGGCTAATCCTTTGTTGTCAATAGCTCTTATATGAAAAATAAAATCGGCTGAGTCTACACCAACTGGCGTAATCAAAGTAAAAGTTGAATCAAGTCCCAAAACCTTATGCCAAGTCGTGTTGGAGTTGATTGTTTTATCAAAAGAATATTCGTAGTAACGCACAAATCCGTCCGCATCATCGCCCCACCAATGAATTTTTACAATGGATTGAAAACGATTTGCACCACTCCGGATAATGGTATCGATAATTGTGTGTGTGTCAGGCGCTTTGTTGATGTTGGCATCGCCAATCAATCCTTTTTTGCAGGATGATAAAAATAGGAATGCGTTAAAAACAGCAACGCAACAAAATGAAAAGAGCAAAATATTTTTCTTCATTTTATTGCGTTGATTAGTTTTTTAAAATAGATTTTCTAAAATAAATTATCCTTCCAAAGCCGCAGCACCACTCACAATTTCAGTCAATTCAGTTGTGATAGCAGCCTGACGAGCTCTGTTGTATTTCAATTTCAAATCTTTCAATAATTCTTGTGCATTTTCAGTGGCTTTATCCATCGCAGTCATACGTGCGCCATGTTCGCTGGCGTTGGTATCCAACACACATTTATACAATTGTGTTTTCAAAATTTTAGGTACTAATTCATTTATCAATTCCACTTTCGATGGTTGGAAAATGAATTCAGAATTTTTTGTTGAACCCTTAGCGCTTGCTTTGGGTGCTGATTTCGGAACTGGCAAAAATTGTTCGGCTTCGAAAATTTGTGTAGCTGCATTTTTAAATTGACTGTAAACGATTTCAATTTTATCGTATTTACCCGACACAAAACCGTTCATCATTTCTTGTGCAATGTCAGCTGTATTATCAAAACTTAATTTGCTGAATAAGCTAACATGAGCATCATTGGTTTTGAAACTTTTTTTCAAAGCATCTATTCCTTTTTTACCAATACCCATAATTTCTACATTGCCTTTATCGGCTTGTGCTTGATATTTTTCTTTCACCAATACTCTGACTGTTTTTATCAAGTTAGAATTAAAACCGCCGCATAGCCCACGGTCGCTGGTTACCAATACTATCAATATTTTTTCTTCAGGTCTGGCTTGTGCTAATTTAATTTCTACATCCGATTCGCCGCTTACTATGTTTTGCAACATTTCGCTTAGCTTTTTGCTGTAAGGACGCATTTGAATAATTCTATCTTGCGCTCTGCGTAATTTAGCCGCCGAAACCATTTTCATGGCTTTGGTGATTTGCTGCGTACTGGTTACAGATGAAATCCTAGCTCTAACTTCTTTTAATTGACCGGGCATGTTCTGTTTTTATTAAAATGAGGGGCGAAGATAAAAAAAATTATGTTTTTTGAAGCAGAAATTGAGGTTTTAGCAATAAAATAATAATGCCTTAAACTCCAATTTCCTTAAAATAATTCTCCAATCCAACAGCCCAAGGCTTTAAAATAGCGTCATGGTATATTGTGTAACAAATTTTTTATGTTAATAATTTAAAGCAATGATTATTTTTGAAAAAAAATATCAGCTTGGAAACATTGACTAATTGCAGGGTTTGTCATCAGCCCTTAAAATTTATAAAAAATTTGCAGGGCAATAGAATTGCAGTGCCTATTCCGTTGTATGCTTGCTATAATTGCCATACGATGTTTACCCATCCAAAAGAATTTATGGCGCAACGTCAGTTTGATGATTTTGATATGGATTGGTATTTGAAACGTAAACCCAAAGCTCAAAATAAGATTACCAATGTGTTGCACAAAATGACAAAAATGAGCATCAAACACGAAGGGAAATTTTTAGACATCGGTTGTGGTTTGGGTTATAGCATGGAAGTAGCCAAAAACTATGGTTACGAAACTTTTGGTGTAGAACCTTTGGTGGCTGCGGCAAATCATGCTATTGATGAATTGCATTTGAATGTGAAAAAAGGATTTTTCGACCCCAAAGATTATCCTGCTAATTCGTTTGATTTAATTTGGCTCGACCAGGTTTTAGAGCATGTTTACGAACCTGATAAATTATTTGCTGACATTATTACTATTTTGAAACCTGGGGGAATATTTTTTTTGGGTCTTCCAAATGTTGATTGGATGTGGCTTTTGCTCACTCAAGCAAAATTAACCCCCAAAATAAATGTGTTTAATGACCCTGAAGAACACATTAATTATTATCAACGAAAAAGCATAGAATATTTATGTAAACAAAATGGGGTGGTGATTGCCGATTTATTTTACCCAAGAAATTTCATTAAAATTCCATTCAAAATTTTGAACATGACTACTGGTTATTATTTAATTCAGAAGCCAAAATAAGTTTTTAAAAAAATATTTCCCTAAACCTAACACACTTTAGGATTAAGAAAATGTATGTCTTAAATTGGTGTTAATTGAATTTCATTATGATTCCTGTAAAATAATTTTGAAGTACTAATTCATCAAAATCATTTTATCATGAAAAATTTTATGCTCATCACCACCATGCTATTGGTTTTCTCATCTTGCTTCGATACACAATTCATAAGTGTTTCTGATGTCAATAATACCAATGAAAAAGTAAAATTATATTTCACCGAAAAGCCCACACAACCTTACAAAGAAATTGGATTAATTAGTATCGGCACCATATCAGATAATTCAAAGAAGAATTTAGATAAACTTCGTGAAGAGGTATTGAAAAGAAATGGTGATGGAGCAATCAATATTACATTTTTAAACATTCATCACAACAATACTCTTTCAGCCGTGGTGATAAAGTTTGTGCAATAATTCCTTTTGCATACTTGTAGATTTTTTGATTTCAAATTCTAAATCACCAACCTGAATAACGGGCTGAATGAGCCTTACAGCATTAGTTACAAATATTTCATCGGCTTGAAGTAATTCATTTCTGGTAACTGATTTTTCTTTCACCTCAAAATTTTGAATCACCAATTTTCTTCCAATTCCATCCACTCCTCCATCGCTAATTGATGGGGTAAAAATTGTTCTATTTTTAATAAAAAATAAATTATAGTTGGTGCAATCAGCAATATTATTTTCGGTATTCAACACAATGGCTTCATCTACATTTTTGTTTTTCGAAAACTGTGCTGCCATTACATAAATCAAAGCACTTGCGCTTTTTAAGCTGGCTAATTTGCCTGTTGCTTTTTTTTCATCTTCATAAAAACAAAGTTTCAAATTTGCATTTTTCGGCTGCCAGTTTTTAACTTGAGCGTAATAAGAAAACAAATTTAGTACAGGCGCATAGCCACTTTCACCATTTCTGAAGAAATTAATTTTCACAACAGAATCAATATTTTCAATTTTATTGGCAATAATTAATTGCTGTAATTCGTTTTCGAAACCTTCAAAAGTAAAACGCTGAGTAAATTCGAAATTTAAAATTTGGCAACTCTTTTTTATTCTTTCAAAATGAAATTTTAATAGTGGAAATTTTCCATTGCAATATAAAATGGTTTCAAAAAAACCATCCCCATAAAAAAAACTACGATTAAATAAATCGAGGTTGGTTAGTTGTTGGATGTTATGATTCTTTAAAATAAATTTCAATAGTCAAATTCTTTTCTTACGTCAATACCCAACACTTGCATTTGATAAACAATTTGCGATTGTCGCATCAAAATATAACCTGAAGGAAATTTTGCTGAAAAAATTCTTGGCCCGGGCAAAATGGCTGCCAGCCTTGCACACTGCGCCATTGAAAGATTTTTTGAAGAGGTATTAAAAGCATATAAACCACCTTGCTGCACACCAAATCTGTTTTTATTCAACTCAACCACATTCAAATATACCTCCATGATTCGTTTTTTATTCCAGAGCAATTCGATTAAACAAGTGAAGTAAACTTCTAAACCTTTACGAACAAAATTTCGGGCAGGGAATAAGAAAACATTTTTGGCTACTTGTTGCGAAATAGTGCTGGCTCCAATTTTTTGCCGATGCGTTTTATTGAATTCAACAGCTGTTTTTATCGCATCGAAATCAAAACCATGATGTATTAAAAAATGCTGGTCTTCACTGCTCATCACTGCCAAAGGCATATATGGTGAAATGTTTTTTAGTGATTGCCATTCGAAAAATATCTTGTTGTTCGATTCATCTTTATCAAATTTTGTTTCCACCCATCTTATTATCATCAATGGTGTAAAAGGCGGATTGATAAAGCGATACAGCAAAACCCATAAAGTGGTAATAATAAAATACCACTTAATAAATTGCCATAAAAATCTGCCTATTTTTTGTAATACTTTTTTCATTAATTGGTTTCAAAAATAAAAAAAGTGCTGAAGCTTTTTTATAATAACAATGGTTAAAAAAATATCAGTTAGAAATGAGTGGGTAGAGTTGTTTAATTTTGTAATATAAAAAGTGCTAATGTTCCCTCAATTTTGTATCAACAATTTTAAAACAAAATATCATGAAAAATAAAATCATTTATTCAGTTGAAAAACTCACGTTGCTATTAAGTAGCATTTTAGTTTTTACAACAGCACAAACTAAGGCACAAAGCCCATGCGCAGGACAAGCACAGTTTGGATTTTCGTATATCACTTGCAGCGGATTTTGTAGTGGCAATGCTACCAACTATGTAAGTGGCAACACCTACAGTTGGAATTTTGGCGATGGGACTATCACGCCATTCAGTAGCAATACTAATTTTTCTCACACTTATACTACCTCAAGTACTTATACTGTTCAATTAATTTCTCATAATTCAGGCAACAATTGCTACGATAGTTTTACGCAATCAATTGCTGTGAACATTACGCTGAAAGGGGCTTTCAGCTACACCATTCATGGTGATACGGTTCATTTAACAAATAATTCCACAGGCATCTTCAACACTACTGTTTGGGCAATTGATAATGGGATTCAAAATTATTATACCAATAATGCTACAGCAATTTTTTATACAGGTGGGTTACACAGCGCTTATTTGATGGTACAAAACGGGACTTGTTATGATACGCTTACACAATATTTCAACATCACTATACCGAATGCAGATACTTTGAGTGGTACTGTTTTTAATGACACGAACAACAATGGTGTAAAAGATGCTGGCGAAACAGGCTTTCCAAATCAGCTTGTTCATATTGATTTAAATAATGGTTTTCAAACTTATGTTTATTCTGATGTCAATGGAAATTATTCTATACCAGTTGCCCCAAGCGTTGATTCAGTCTATATTGCAGCACCTTATGGCTATATTCAAACCACACCGCTTTTGCAGAATTATTATCACGTAAATGGAACAGGCAATCAACACATTGCTAATTTGAATTTTGGATTATACATGTCCCCTTGTGTTGCTATACAGTCTGCTTATGGAACATTACAAAGTGGCTCTACATATAATTTTAATGGGTATGCCTCTGTTGTTAGTGGCTCTATAGTTTACTTATGGTTCTTTGGTGATGGCACTATAGCTACTTGGAATTCGAGTGCTGCGACCACACACACTTATACCAGCAATGGCACATATTATCCTAAAATGTTGGTGTATGCTAATGGCTGCCAAGATTCATTTATGGTAGCACCGATAACAATTACTGGATTAAGTGGTAGCCCATGTGCTGGTCAATCGCAATTTACTTATAATGCCAACGGCTGCGGTGGGAACTATTATTTTTATGCTTCTAATTATGTTGCAAACAATACTTACACTTGGCATTATGGTGATGGAACGACAGGCAGTGGCTGGACTTCAAATCATACTTACACCAATTCGGGGAATGATACTGCACAGTTAATTTCTTACAATGCTGCTAATAGTTGCTACGATACTACAACTCAAATCATAGTTGTGAACACCACACTCAAAGCGGCTTTCAACTATACTATGAGTGGCGATACAGTCCATTTAACCAATACATCATTCGGCACACCAACTTCTTACAATTGGTATTATGATGATAATACCAGTGATAATATTGCCAATCCATCTCATCAATTTTTAACAGCTGGCATGCATTTAGTTACTTTGCAAATTCAAAATGCCGCTTCGTGTTTTGATAGTATTTCGCATTATATTAATGTGGTGTTACCCATTGCAGATACTTTACGCGGCAATGTTTTTAATGATGCTAATGCTAATGGCATTCATGATGCTGGCGAATTTGGCATCCCAAATCAATGGGTATTATTTTATTTGAATGGCAATCCGCTTTATCAGCATACAGATGCTTCGGGCAATTATTCATTGGTGGTTGCTCCAAGCACCGATTCAATTTTTGCATATAATAATTTAGGTGGTTACAATCAAACTTTGCCCATCAACACGAATCATTATTCAGTAATAGTCACAGGCAATCAAACTATCAGTGGATTAGATTTTGGTTTTCAGGATACCTCATCTATTATAAGCGGTCATGTATTTTTTGACAACAATGGTAACAGTATACAAGATGCTGGCGAAGCCAATGGAAGCAACATCCGTGTAGACCTTTATGGCAACTCATTGAGTCAGCATGTTTGGACAGATTGGAACGGAAATTATGCAGCCGTGATGTATCATGGTAATGGAAATTTCAACATCACTTGCAACCCATTATTGAGCAATTTGATTGGATACAATATTACTACTGCTCCTACTCAATATAACGTCAGCACATCGAACGCAAATATTTATCCGAATAATGATTTTGGTGTGCATGCCATCAACGCTACCTCAGGTAATAATTTGATGATAAATATCACACCTGCAAGTACTGTTGTGCCAGGCATTGGCGGCTACTATTATGTTACAGTAAAAAACATTGGCAGCACAACTTTGAGTGGTAATGCTATATTTAATTATGATTCACAATTGACTTATAGCAGTTCAACTTTGGGGACAAATAATTCTGCTGCACACCAAATCAGTTGGGCAGTTGGTTCATTGGCACCTAATGCTTATATTACTAATCATATCTGGATGAACTTGCCTTCAACAGTAGCTTTAGGAACAGTTTTACAACACAATGCTATTATCACTTTATCAAGCGGAACAGATGTAGATACCGCAAATAACAACACTAACTATTCGCAAGTTGTGGTTGGTTCTTACGACCCGAATGTAAAAACAGTTTCGCCAGTTGGTGAAGGAACAAATGGAGCTATCAATCCAAACAATGCAAAGGAATTGACTTACACAATCAACTTTCAAAACACTGGTACAGCACCGGCTGTGAATATTGTTGTCAAGGATGTGATTGATGCTGATTTGGATTTAAACACTTTGCAAATGTTAGAAAGCAGCAACAATAATACTTTACTAATTGATAGCGCAACACGAATGGCAACCTGGAAATTTCAAAACATTATGTTGCCAGACAGCAATCATGATGAACCTCACAGTCACGGCTATTTGCAATACAAAATAAAATTAAAAAATGGCTTATCGCAAAGCACTGCCATAAACAACACAGCTAACATTTATTTTGATTTCAACACAGCAGTAGTAACCAATACTACTGTGAACACTATTGATTATGCTTTGGGAGTGAATGATGTTGTTGATGGTAATTTATCAACTATTTCTGTTGCACCAAACCCGATGAATCAATTTGCCACCATTCGCATTGATGGCTTAAAAGGCTCAACAGATGTAGATTTAATCATCACGAACATTTTGGGTGAAAAAGTAAAAACGCTTTCTCATCAAACAAATATCATCAGCATTAATCGAAATGATTTGAGCAGCGGAATTTATTTTTATGAATTAAAAAACAATGGAAAAAAAATCGGTAATGGGAAAATTGTGATGGAATAATTTTCCTACATTTTAACTTATAAAACGGCGAACATTTTTTTATGTTCGCCGTTTTAGTTTTAAAACCCGACACTTTTTAGCATATTTGCGTTCCTTTTTAAAAAGGGTTTTATTTTAACGATAAAAAAACAACGAAATGAATTTTGAATTGAACGAAGAACAATTAGCTGTAAGACAAGCTGCTCGTGATTTTGCACAAAACGAATGTTTGCCAGGTGTAATTGAAAGAGATGAACATCAAAAATTTCCGAAAGAACAATTAATGAAATTGGCTGAATTGGGTTTTTTGGGCATGATGGTTGACCCAAAATATGGCGGCAGCGGAATGGATACAATCAGCTATGTTTTAGCGATGGAAGAAATTTCAAAAATTGATGCATCGGTTTCTGTTGCGGTAAGCGTAAACAACTCGTTAGTTTGCTGGGGTTTAGAAACTTATGGCAATGAAGCGCAGAAAGAAAAATATTTAAAACCATTGGCACAAGGCATGAAAGATGGCGAATTGTGCATTGGTGCATTTTTGTTAAGCGAACCTGAAGCTGGCTCTGATGCTACATCACAACGCACAACTGCCATTGATAAAGGCGACCATTACATTTTAAATGGAACAAAAAATTGGATTACAAATGGTAATAGTGCAACCTATTATTTGGTGATTGCACAAACGGATGTGGCTAAAGGTCACAAAGGCATCAATGCTTTTATCGTTGAAAAAAATTGGAAAGGCGTTGCAGTTGGTGCTAAGGAAAATAAAATGGGCATCAGAGGAAGTGATACTCACTCGATTTTGTTCAATGATGTTATTGTTCCAAAAGAAAACAGAATTGGTGAAGATGGTTTTGGATTTACATTCGCCATGAAAACATTGGCTGGTGGCCGCATTGGTATTGCATCGCAAGCATTGGGCATTGCCAGCGGCGCTTATGAATTAGCATTAAAATATTCAAAAGAAAGAAAAGCATTTGGTAAAGAAATTAATCAACATCAAGCTATCGCATTTAAATTGGCTGATATGGCAACTGAAATAGAAGCTGCAAGATTGCTTTGTTTGAAGTCGGCTTGGGAAAAAGACAATCATTTAGATTATGCTTTAAGTGGGAGTATTGCAAAAGTATTTGCCAGTGAAGTAGCTATGAAAACCACAGTGGAAGCGGTTCAAGTACATGGTGGTTATGGTTATGTAAAAGAATACCATGTAGAACGATTGATGAGAGATGCAAAAATTACACAGATTTATGAAGGCACTTCAGAAGTAAACAGAATTGTAATCAGCAGAAGTGTTTTGAAATAATTTTTCATAAAGTACTCTAAGAAAAAAGCTTTAAAGCCTTCACATTTTGTGGAGGCTTTTTCATTCCGCCACAACAGGTTTGAACTGTTCAAATGTTTGGTTGCAGTTTTTACAAAACTGAATTGCTCGGCACAAGGTTGAACCAAATGGAGAACGCAAAACTGTATTAGTACTTTTGCAATGTGGACATTCTGCACCCAATAACATTTCGCTGGTTACTTCACCAACATGTTTTCTTGGAGGAGCAATACCAAAATTTTTCAACTTTTCTTTTCCTGCTTCGCTCATTCGGTTCGTATCCCAGTGAATGGAATTATCAACTACAACAAAAATATTTTCGTCAGGAAATTCTTTTTTTAAATGCTGCTCAATATGATTTTTTATAAATGAAGTAGCCGGGCATGCCGCATAGGTTGGAATCATTTTCACGACAGCTTCATTTTCTGCATTTACATCAACGCCAGTAATCATGCCCAAATCCAAAACACTCATCACCGGAATTTCAGGGTCAGAAATATTTTGCAAAGCAGCATAAATTTCATCTTCGCTTAGCATATTTTACTTGCTCAAATCTTCTAAAATTTTTTGAGCGGCTTTTACTTTTTTCTTATCAGCAGATGTTGAATTAGCACCAGCAATGCGTTTTAAAACATTATCAACTTCTTCTTTCCCAAATATCTTGTCGAAATCAATTTTATTTTTAATTAAATATTGCACTTCAGGCGATAAAATATTCTGAGAATAATTTCTTATCACATCAAAGTTTTCAAAACTACTCCAGTTTTTTTGTGGCTGTAATTCAAAATAATCATTCAAATAATTTTCATAATCCAAATGCTTCCTTTGTGATAACAGAACAATTGAAATTAAATCATGAGTAGATAATTTTTGCTTTTTGCCTTTTGCTTTCAATGAATCTATATTAGCATCGGCACCCAATGCTAAAATTGCTGCATCAAGAAAATTTTTTGGTGGCATATAACCCATCGCTCTATAGAATATATCCCCATTTGGTTTTATAAATAAAAAAGTTGGGTACGCTTCAATATGAAAAATTGGAGCCAGCTGTGGTCCTTCATTATGTTCCATATCTTGCTTATAACTTACAAAATAATGATTAAAAAATCTTCCAACTGAATCATCAGTGAAAGTATTTGCAGCCATCATTTTGCAAGGTCCACACCAAGTGGTAAAGCAATCGATAAAAAAATATTTATTTTCTTTTCGTGCTTTGGCAAAGGCTTCGTTGTAAGAAGTATGTTCAATATGCATACCTTTTTCGTGCAACATCTGGGCATTGCTAAACTGAAACAATAAAACGCACAAAATGCTTACTAATACTTTTTGCATACAATAAATTTTAGCTAACGAAAGTAATTAAAAAAAAATTGCCGATGGTTTTGCTGATTGGTTTTAACAAATGCTTAAAGAATGATAAATTTATTTCTTCAACAACTTAAATGCATGACTCCATTGGTTGTGCAACATGCCTGGAATGCACCACAACATGCACAAAGGTTCAATGGCACGTGCAGCTTCGGCTTTGCCCATGTCGGCAATATCCCAACCGAATTTTTGTAAAATAATTTTCACTTCATCTTTAGCAGCTTCATTATTGCCGCAAATGAACATGGTTGGTTGCTGACCATTAAAATCAGGATTTACCATAAATGCACTCCCCACCGAATTAAATGCTTTCACAAAATTTACAGATGGCATTGCTCCTTGCAATTGCTCCATCATTGATTCATTCAATGAAGTGGTAAATTGTAAAACACCATTTACTGGCGGCAATGCAGCAATTGGATTGGTCGTATCAATCACAGTTTTGTTTTGCAAATTTTCGATGCCGATTTTTTGCAGCGATTCTAATGCTGCTTCACCTTTCACAGCTAACACAATTATTTCACCGAATTGTGCCACTTCTGCAAATGAGCCGACAGTAGCTTTGTTGTTGGTTTTTGTTTTTAATTCTTCATGTTTAGATGAATTATTAGTTCCAATCATTACTTCATAACCATGTTGAATAAAGCCATTGGCAAGTGTTACGCCAACTATGCCTGAACCTATAATACCGATTTTGTTTTTCATTTTTTGATGTTTTAGAAAATTAAAAACAGAGGAAACAGTTAATTGTTTTTAAAATAAAAACACTCAAAATGAATAATCAATTGAAAGTCTACTTATTGGACTAATGTAAAAATCATTATTGATTTTTACATTAGATTCAAACTTTAAACTGATTCTTTTCGATAGTTTATAATTCACTCCTAATAAAAAACCACCTAAATAATTTTTGTATGAGTTTTTATCAATGTAAATGCCATCATAATTATTTCCTGCCCAATCAAAGCCCTGCAAATATTGTTGTGTTGTAGTTCTTTTAAAATCAACTCCACCGAAGCCTCCCACATACCCTTCTATTTTTTTTGTTTTGAAGCAAATATAATTTACTTGCAAAATAAATTCATGAATGGTATTTAATTCTGAATAGGAAAGAATTGTTGGGGCATCATTGCTATAAAGCGGAGATGTTGAATAATTAAAACTTTGGAAATATTGGTAAGACAGATTTACTAAAAAATTGTTTCTAATTATTCTTCCGTAATAAATTTTCGGAGTGCATGTTGTTAAAATATTTCCATTGTAGAAGTAAAAATTTGAACCAGCCGTTTTATTCTCAAAAAACATTAATCGTATAGCTGGTGAAGTCTTGCCATTACTACTCATTAAGTAACTTAGTTCACCTAAACCTAATCCAACTTCATTTTTAAATTCAGTAGCTTGAGCATGAGATTTTAAAATAAAAAGAGAAAGAAAATTGAAACAAAGAAGTAGTTTTTTCATCGTTATTTTAGTTTGAGTAAAATTACAGAAAAACTATTAGTAACCCAAATCCTAATACCCTCCCCAATACTTTCTCAAAAACCATTCAGCAGTCAACAAAGCCAAAATGATGAAGAATAGCCATTTCCAGTTCAACAAAGTTGTTGTTCGGTAATTGGTATAAATTACTGGTTTAATAGTTTCAGCTTTTTTTATGAAATCAGCAATGGAAGCAGCTTGCGAAGGATAAACCATTTGTCCGCCAGTTTTTTTACTCAATGTCGCCAGCATCTGATGATTCGCAATGGTGTTCAATCCTTCCAGTTGTAATGGCACAACGCTAAACATTCCACTTGATTTTTGTTCTTTACCGTTGAAATTTGTTTTGGCTACGAAACTATAATTACCAATCGGTAATCCGCCACAATTCAGGCTGTAAGCCTTTTCTGTTTTATTAAATGTGAATGAAAAATTCTTTCCTTTTTCATCAGTAATATTCATCATCACATCAGTTGAATTCACCAGTTCATAATTGTCATTGTATAAATAAGCTTCAAAACTCACGGCTTCATTTTCATTGAACAATGTTTTTGCTGGCGTTGCTTTAAAATTTCTTTTATCATTTTTCACCACCATGAACTGCACCAATTTTTGCAAAATTTCTTTTGTTGCATCATTATTTTGATGTTGCATAAAATCGTACAAACGCCAGCGCCATAAGCCTTCCCCAGCAATCACCGCAGTTTTGTTGCCATTCATTTCACCCATTGCAATTAACGGATAATGTGTTGCAGCCGAACCTATTTTCTGATAAGCCAACACATTGGCAAAGCCGGCAGTTTTATAATCACCAAATGGAGAATACAATGGCGGAAAGCCTTTCAAGGCTTCAGTAGTTTTTTCATCTAGGGTAAATGAATTGAAATCTTTGTTTAAAGAAGCTACCGCTTCATTGGTGTTTTCAGCACTTCCAGTGATGCTCAATAAATTTTGTTGTTGATTGAATCCATTCAGATTGGAAGAAGTGCCTAAAACAAAAACAATTGGCAAATGCTTGTCGGTAGCCGCTTTAGCAATATTTTGTCCAACAGATTTATTCGATGGCAATTGATGTAAAATCAACAAATTCAAACCATTCAAATCATTATTTGAAAATTCTTCCACCATTTTTATTTGACAATCATAATTGTTGTTATTTTCAATAATGCTTTTCAATGCAGCTAAATCAGGATGTGGAGAATTGGCAACTATTAAAACTTTCTGACGGCTATCTAGCACTTCCACATAAATATCTTGTGTGTTGTTGCTAAAAGTTATTTCGCCTTTAATTTCTGAAGCCTTGATTTGATAATGCAGAATGCCCGTTTTTTCAGCATTTACTATAAATTCAAAAGAAGTTGAAAAGTGGTTGCCATTGCAGTTGTAAGTGTGAGCATACACTTGCTTCTTTTCATTTCCATTTAATAAATTTACCTGCACATCAACATTCTGACCACTTAAAAAATTTGCACCTAAATCAACTTTTACTTGCGTTTCATCATGCAAATAGCAAGTTTTGTTGTAGTACGTTTTTCCAATAAAAACGTCTTTTTGAAAACTGGTATCTCCTAAAGCAACCGTATAAAAAGGAACCATCCAATCTCCATGAGAATAAATAGGGTTACTACCTTGATTGAAAATGCCATCGGTTGAAAGTATTACTGCGCCTACGTTTTGATTGCTGTATTGATTGTATAAATCAGTCAATGCATCCGAAATATTTGTTGCATTTTCTTTGTAGTCAATTTTATCTCCTTCGTGTAAGGCAGCACCAAAAGTGTATTCTTTCAAATCGTAATCATTGCCTAATTCACTTTTCAATTTTGAAAATTGTTGTGCTAAAGCGCTGCTGTCATCAGATTTTTGCTTGATTTTGATGGAGGAAGAATTATCGTTCAAAAATAAAATCACTGGCTTTTCGGTTTCAGTCCATTTTGATTTTATCAATGGCGAAAGCAATAAAACGCTGATGAAAAAAACGGATAAAAATCTTAAAGCCCACAACAAATATTTTCGTTTCGGAATAAATTTTAGCGGTTCACTATAATTGTTGTTTTTGTAGTACAAAAGCGTTGAAACTATTGCCGCCAGTGCAATGCAGAATATGATAAACCACCAAGGATATTGAAATGTAAACAAAGGATATTCAGTTTGTAAAGTTTATTAAGTTCGTAAAGTTATAAAGATGAAGTTGGAAAAGCGAATGTCAAAAAATAAATTAACCTAACCACTCCAAAGCATTTTTATACAGCAACTTTTGTTTCGCTTCTATGCTGTAATTCATGCTTTCAATTAATGCTCCAGGAATATCTTCACCCAAGGGGAAAGGATAATCAGTACCCATGCAGATTTTATCTTCGCCAAACATTTTAACGATATAATCTAACGAATCTGCATCATGTGTGAGTGCATCTAAATAAAATTTACCAATGTAATTTTTTGGATGAATGGGGTTATCAATTGCTACTAAATCAGGTCGACAATCAAAGCCATGTGCAATTCTACCAAATGTATAAGGAAACGAACCGCCACCATGAGCAAACGCCAAACGCAGATTAGGCAAGCGTTCTATCGTTCCGCTAAAAATCAAACTACAAATTGCTCGGCTACTTTCAGCAGGCATTCCCACCAACCAAGGCAGCCAATATTTTTTGTAATGGTCTTCACCCATCATTTCCCAAGGATGCACAAACACAGCTGCACCAAGCTTTTCAGCCGATTCAAAGAATGGAAAATATTTTGCATCGCCTAAATTTTCCTGATTCACATTGGTTCCAATTTCAACGCCTTTCAATTTTAAATCTTTCATACACCGCTCCAACTCTGCAATTGCCAGATCAACCTCTTGCAAAGGCACGGTGCCAATTCCAAAAAATCTATCGCTATGCCGGCTGCAAACTTCGGCAATATGGTCGTTGAAAAAACGTGAAGTTTCTAATGTGTCTTTTGGCTTCGCCCAATAATTAAACAATACAGGAATGGTTGACAAAACTTGTTGCGATACCGAATGTTTTTCCATATCAATTATTCTCACTTCTCCATCCCAACAATTTTCTTCTACTTCACGGAAAAATTTATCTCCCTTCATCATCCTTGCACAACAAGGCTTTGATCCATCGTGATGCAGATGTATAAAATCACCATAGCCAAATTTATTTGCCCAATTGGGAATATGCTTGGGCATGATATGGGTGTGAATGTCTATTTTCATTTTGAAAAATTGTTTGGCAAATCTCAAAAAAAAATCGCCTAAGTTTTAGCAACTATGGCGATTTTTTGAAAAAGAATTTTTTATTTAAACAAACCTAGGGTCAGTTTCCATCACATGACCACAATTTTTACATGTGCGTAAATCTTCATTACCATAGAAATTTTTGAAGTGCAGTAAAAAATCTGTTTCAATATTATCTGAACTAAAATAAACCTCATGCAATTTGTTGTTACATTTTTCACAAAACCATAAAAGACCATCATTCATATTGGTTCCTTTACGCACTTTCTCAACCACTAAACCAATTGAACCAGCGCTTCTGCCTGGAGAGTGTGGTGTTTTAGGCGGCAATAAAAACATATCGCCAGGACCTAATTTGTTCTCAATACACTTTCCATCTTGCTGTGTTTTTACAATAATTTCACCTTCCAATTGAAAAAATAATTCTTCAGTTTCATTGTAATGATAGTCCTTTCGGGCATTTGGCCCGCCAACAATCATCACAATAAAATCAGTTCCTTCTGGATATAAATTTTTATTAGCAACTGGTGGCTTAAGTAAATGACGATTTTCATCAATCCATTTTTGCAAGTTGAAAGGCGCTCGAATCATGCGATTATTTTTAATTGAAACAAAGTTTGAAATATTTATCAAATATTCCTAAACAATTGATTTAAATAAATTTTGAAATTATTTAGCAGCCATATCACCACCTTCATTTATCCAATTTACTTTTAAATTTTCTGGCAGATCCAATAATTTAAAATTGCTAAATTGCATTTCCTTTAAAAGTTTAAAAGCCGGACGAACGTTGGGGCAATGATTGTAAGGACAACATCCACAATAAAAAACTATCAATTTGTTTCTTGGAACATTTTGTAATTTATTTTTTAATTTTTCAATTCCAGCTACATCATTTGCAGCCCCAATTTCAACTGCATTTTTAATATTTCCTGCAAATCCGATATTCAAAATCAAAGGTTGCAAAGCGCTTTTATTACCTAATAACTTCATCAATTCTTTTGGCTTTATTACTTCTTGTTTTGTCCAAGGCTAATTCGCATCAATTTTAATGTATCCATAGCCAAAATAGATAGTAGCAATTACAGCAACAACGGCGAAAATAAATCTTACACTTTTCATGGCAGAATATTTTTACAAATTTTAAAAATCAGATTTTTAAAAATTAAAGATTTTACTAAAACAATAACAAAAAGAAAAGTGGAAAAGCTACAATAATGACCACCGTAGTTTACAAAATGTTGCATCACTGTAAATTATGATGTACAAACATTTCTACAATAAAAACATTTTTGTTTACAACTCTTAACTATTGAAATCCTTTGCCGAAAAGCATTTACATAATTTCGTAAGCAATATTTCGTTAGTAAAAAATTATGGCAAAAAAAATAATCGGGATCGTTTTTTCAATTCTATTCTCACACTACGCTATTCATTGTTTTGGACAAGAAACACAAACTTTTGCCTACAGTTTTTCGTCGTTCAACAAAGGAGTTGAGTTAATGGAACATCAACAATACAAAGCAGCACAAAATGAATTCAATCAAGTGTTACAGCAATTTCCATACTATGGCAATAATCGTTTTCAGCAAATTCATACCGAAGCTCAATTCTTTGCAGCCCTTTGCGCAATTGAGTTAGATGAACCTCAAGGTGAAAAAATGATGCAAGATTTTTTACAAATTTTTTCTACTAACACACGAGACAATGATGCAAAATATGAATTAGGAAAACTAAATTTCAAACAAAATAAATACAAAGATGTGATCACTTATTTAGAAGATGTTGACCACAGCGAATTGAAGCAAGAAGAAATTTCCAACTCAAAATTTTATTTGGCTTATGCTTATTTTTTTACCAAAAAACTAGATAAAGCATTGCCGCTTTTTTCGACGCTTACTGCTTCGCAAAATAAATACTACTACCCTGCAAACTATTATGCAGGCTTCATTGCCTTGAATAATAAAGATTATTCAACAGCTGAAAAACATTTTGAAAAAGCTGCACAAGCCAGTATGTATGAAAATGTAATTCCGTATTATTTATCGGAAGCTTATTTCGCTCAAAAAAAATATGATGCTGTGTTGGCTTATGCACCATTGCAGTTGGAAAAACGAAATTTGTTGTTCAAAAATGAATTGCAAAATTTGGTTGGGCAATCCTATTTCATGAAGAAAAATTTTGCCTTGGCTTTGCCATTTTTAGAAAGCAATGCCAAAGCCAATAAGAAAATGTATCCGAAGGATTTTTATCAATTAGCTTATGCACAATATCAAACACAAGCCCTTGCAGATGCGGTTTCTAATCTGAAAGAGTTAGACAATGAAAATGATTCATTGGGGCAATATGCTATGTACTTATTGGCAGATTGTTTTTTGAAAACCAATAAAAAAGAGGAAGCTAGAAACGCTTTTTTAAGAGTTTCAAAAATGAAATTTGATAACGAGTTGTGTGAAATTGCATCATTGGGCGCTGCTAAGCTGGCTTACGAACAAGGTTTACAGCAAATTGCCATTAATGAGTTAAATGATTTTGTAAAGCAATTTCCGCAATCAAAAAATTTAGAAGATGCTCGAATCACTTTGACCAACGCATATTTGGCGACCAATAATTATCGCGAAGCATGGAATATGATTGCTGCCATCAAAGAAAAATCGCCACGATTGCAACAAGCAGCGCAGGTAATTTCTTACAATCGAGCGGTCGAATTATTTAATGATAAAAGTTTTTCTGCTTCCGAAAAAATGTTTGACAATTCGCTGAACTATGCTTTGGATAATAATTTAGAGGCTGGCAGTTATTTTTGGAAAGGTGAAATTGATTTTAAAAATGCACATTACAAAGAGGCGATAAGTGATTACAGTAAGTTTGAGGAGTTTGAAAAGATTTGTACAAAATTGCCTGACGGAGTAACCATGAAAGCCGCAAATTACAATATTGCATACTGTCATTTGAAGCAACAAAATTACAAACAAGCATTGCCTTATTTTAAAAATTGTAATTTGGCATCAGGCATTAAAAATCGTATGGCTGCTGATGCTTCACTTAGAACTGCGGATTGCTATTTCACACTTCGCGATTATGAAAAAGCAGTTTTGAATTATGATGATGTGATAAAAACCAACAGCAGCGGTGCTGATTACGCTTATTATCAAAAAGGAATTATTTATGGCTTAACCAATGATGATGCCACGAAAATCAGCTCTCTGCAAGCGATTGGCGACAAATTTCCAAAATCAATTTATGCTGATGATGCTCAATTTGAAATTGGAAATACTTATTTTAATCAGGAAAAATTTGATGAGGCAGCAAAGGCTTATCAAAAAATTATTAGCAGTTTTTCAAAAAGCCCTTACTTCAAAAAATCGAGATTGCAACTAGCTTTAGTGAAAATTCAAACCAACCAACCCGATTCAGCAATTGCATTGTATCGAGCTATAGTGGCTGATTATCCAAAGAGTAATGAAGCAAGTGAAGCATTGCAAGCGTTAAAAAATGTGTATGTGGAAAAAGGCGATACCAAAACGTTTTTAGATTATTTAACACAAACACCAGATGCACAACTTTCGGCTTCAACTATTGATTCTATTACGTTTCAAGGTGCAGAAAATAATTATCAAAATCAGAAACTAGATGATGCCACAAGAGATTTTGAAATTTATTTAAGCAAATTTCCGAAGGGATATTTTCAATTGCAAGCAAATTATTTATTAGCTGATTGTTATTTCAAAAAACAAATGTGGGGTGAAGCATTGGAAAAATATGAAGCAGTAGCAAATCAGAACACCAATAAATACACCGAAAAAAGTTTGGTTCGCAGCAGCTATTTAGCGTTTTACAAAACAAAAAACTATACCAAATCGTTGGTTTATTTTCAACGCTTGGCAGATGAATCAAGTTACAAAACCAATCAGATGGATGGAATTAGAGGTGCAATGCGTTCATCTTTTTTAATCAATAAAATTGATGTTTGTAAAACTTACTCTGAAAAATTAATCTCCGCTGAATCAGCTACCGATGAGGATTTGACAGAAGCTAACTTTTATCTTGGTAAATTAGAGTTTGCTGACAACAATTTTACTGATGCTGAAAAACATTTGAAATCTTCTTTAAAAATTAACAACGAAAAAGCAGCGGAAGCAAAATATTTATTGGCAACTATTGCTTTGAAAAATAACAAAACTGATGATGCCGAAAAGTTGTGTTTTGACATTATCAACCAAACGCCAGCTTATGATAATTGGGTTTGGAAATCGTTGTTGCTGTTGAGTGATGTGTATATGGCACAGAAACAATATTTTCAAGCTCGGGCAACTTTAGAAACATTGAAAGAAAGCACCAAAGATGCTACCATATTGAGTTTGGCGGATGAAAAATTAAAATCGGTGATGAGTTTAGAGCAAAGCGAAAACAGAATTAAGAAGGATACTTTAGATAAATAAATGTGAAAAATTCATACAGTTTTTTTAAAGAAAAATAATTAATGAAAATGAAAAAAATATTTTTGTTGCTTTCCTTTTTTATCATTCTGAAACCTACTATGGCACAGGATTCAGGCGATAATATAAAATCAGAAGAAATTGATATCATCAAACCGTATCAACCCATTTTAGCTGATGCCGTGAAAATTCCATTTGTGCCAAACGTAGTTAAAAACACCACCGAAAAACAAAGTGTGAGTTATGATATTCCTGCCAAATTATTAGATGTGCCTTATCAAGCACCTAGCCTGAAACCTGCTGCCATGCCTAAAGAAGAAAGCAAACAGGAGTTGCCAAGTTTGTATGCAAAAGTTGGTTTCGGAAATTATTTTGCCGATTTTTTGGATGTAATTTACAGCAACACCAAAAACAAAAATTTCAATTATGGAGCAGAGATTTTCAATTACGGAAATCATTCAACAGATATAAAATCAAGAGCGATGCGCCAAAGTGGTATGCAATTATTCGGAACACTTTACTCAAAGAAATTTTCGATGAATGGTAATTTAAAGTACGAAAATGATAAGCGAAATGCTTTTGGTAGTGAAGTCTTAGGAATGAATGCAGATAGTGTGATGCGTTATCGTTTCAATCGTTTATCAGCAAAAATCACTTTTCAAAATGCTGCTGATTTAAAATTACCCTTCGATTGGAAAAGCACAATCAATCCATACATGATTAATCGTGTTTTTAGAAATGAATACTTTATTGCAAACGCTACAAGCGATAAAGAGAGTCTGCATGAAAATGGATTGAATTGGTTTAACACATTTTCAAAAACTTTAAAAAGTGGTGATAAAATTTGGTTCAATATCAATTGGCAATGGAATGAACTCAGCATCATGCCACCAACAAATTATTTCACTCAAGAAAGAATTTCAAGTTCACAAGTTTCAATTCCAAATGTGAAACAACCCAACTCATTGCTTACTTTAAATCCGTATTATCAATTCAATAAAAAGACTTGGAACACAGAACTGGGGCTAAATTTGGCGGTTGAACAAGGAAGAACAATTTTGTTGCCCCATTATGAAAGTTCAAAAATTTTAATCGAAAATTATTTGGTATTTTATGATGGCTGGAAAGGTTGGGTACAAAAAAACACTTACTGGGATTTACAAATACAATGCCCTTGGTTGAGCTATACCGAATTACAAAACACCACATCGCAAGACAGTTACATGGGTGTTCGTGGCACTGATAAAAAACGCATTTCGTATAATGCAAAATTCACTTTGTTGAGCTACAAGCACATTCCATTTTTTGTAAATAGCGATTCCGTTCGTGGTGGCGAAATGACTTTGAAATATCATGATGAAGATTGCCAAATGCTTAATTTTCATGGTGATGTGGCTTACAATCAAAATGACAAATTCAAAACCAGTTTAGCGGTTGATTATTACAATTTCTACAAACCCAATAACATCTGGGCTTTCCATCGCCCAGGATTGCAAATATGGTGGAATGCTAATTACAGATTGGCTGACAAACTGAATTTGAATGCTTCAGTAAAAACCTGGGACAAACAAAAAGTTTTGTTAGGAAATCAAATCATCACCTTGAATGGTGCTGTGGATGTAAGTTTGAGTGCAATGTATAATTACAACAAATACATTTCGGCTTTTGTATCGCTCAATAATTTATTGAATCAGCAATACCAAGTTTATTATGGCTACAAATCTTTGGGCCTGAATGCGATGATTGGTGTGGTGTTCAAGTACTAAAGCCATCCAATTAATGCGTTTTTGCAAATTGGTTGCTTGTGAAAATTAACAGTTTATTTAAGCGTTTTTCCCAACAAAAGGGTTAAAATTTTTTTCATCGCGAATAGTTGTAACACTTCCATGGCCACTATAAACCTTTGTTTCATCGGGTAATGAAAATAGTTTATCGTGAATACTTTGTATTAAAGTTGAAAAGTCACCGCCTGGCAAATCAGTTCTGCCTATGCTTTGTTGAAATAAAGCATCGCCACTTAAAACAAATTTTTCTTGCTCAAAATAAAAACTTAAACTACCTGGTGAATGTCCTGGAGTAAAGAGGATTTTTATTTTTTCATCGCCCAATTTCAATTCACTTTTTTCATTAATAAAATAATCAGGAGTAGGCGGTATATCGCAAGGAATGCCATATTGCTTGCTAACTACAGGTGCTGAATGCAAAACGGGTATTTCTCTTTCGTGCAATGTAAATGGAATGTTTACAAATTTTTCTTTCAAAAAATTTAATCCGAAAACATGGTCTAAATGTGCATGTGAGTTGAGCAACAAAACAGGTTGTAAATCATTTTGCTGGATGAAATGTAATAACTGATTTTTTTCTTCTTCAAAATAACACCCTGCATCTACAATGATGCAATGCTTTTGATCGTTATACAGAACATAAGTATTTTCCTGAAACGGATTAAAACAGAAAGAATGAATATTAATCATTAAGCAAAAATACAATCACTTCTGCTAATTGATTTTTATTTATTTTTACGCTTCTGCAAAAAATGATTTTTATAAAAAAAATATTGTCTTTATCATTTGTTGTGATTTTTCTAAATTCTATTTGGGCACAAACCACCCAAGTTGAATTTGGGAAAAATCGTGTTCAATACAAACCTGCAGACTGGTTTTTTTTCGAATCAGCTAATTTCACAACCTACTTTCATACCGGCGGTGTTGAGTTAGAAAAATTTTCGGTTTTATGCGCTGAAAAAAACCTTGAAGACATAAAACAGAAAATGGAATTTAGCTATGGCAACAAAATTGAATTATTGGTATTTGGCGATATTACCGATTTCAATCAAAGCAATATTGGGTTCGAACCAGCACAAGAAAGTTATAATATTGGCGGTGGTACAAAAGTTTTAGGCAATAAAATTTTTGTGTATTTCGATGGCGATCACAATCATCTTAATTCTCAAATCAGACAAGGCATTGCAAAAATTTTGATGGATAATATGTTGTTTGGCACCAACTTTCAGGAAATTGTTCAAAATGCCGTTTTGCTGAGCCTTCCAGATTGGTACACAGATGGTTTGATTGCCTATTTAGCTGAGCCATGGAGTGCCGAAAAAGATGACAAACTGCGTAATTTATTTAATCACAATTTGATAAAAAATTTCAACCAATTTACTGGCATAGATAACACTTTAGCTGGTGAATCATTCTGGAATTATGTAGATGAAAAATATGATAAAGGCACACTAACAAATTTGCTTTACATGACCAGAATTAACCGGAGCATGGAAGCCGGATTTAATTTTGTGTTGAACAAAGGCTTAAAAGAAACTTATGATGACTGGTTTCAGTTTTATTCAGACCGTTATGCAAAAGAAGCCCAGGAACGAAAAAATCCTGCTGAAAAATATTGGATGGATATCACTATGAAAAAAAACAATAGTAATTCGGCAGCAAAAATAAATAATGATGGAAGCTGCATTGCCTATGTGGTAAATGATATGGGCAGAATAAAACTTTTATTAAAAACTGATTACGATAAAAAACCACGAGTTATTTACAGGTATGGATTAAGAAATGCTATGCTACCAGTTGATGAACAAAATCCTGTTTTCACATTTGATATTACGGGTAAAAAGTTATTTGCATTTTTTCTAAAAAGAAAACAAATTTATTTTTTGCAATACGATATTGGAACTGGAAAAAGAGAAGTCAGAATGTTTGATGGATTTCATAAAATATATGAAATCAATTTTGGTCCTGACAAAAATAGTATCTTACTAAATGCACGTTCTACAGCCAATTCCGACATCTATATTTATAATGTTACTAATGGAAAAACAACCGCCATCACAAATGATTATTGGGATGAAAAAAATCCTCATTATGTTCATTTAGGAAATAGAAAAGGAATTGTATTTGCCAGTAACAGAGTAAAAGATACTTTGTTTAAACAACCACAGGACACCCTTTTGCAAACTTTAAATTTTGATATTTTCTTTTATGATTTACACAGCAAAAAATTAATTCGAATAACTAAAACGAAAAAATTTAACGAAACATTTCCACAACAGTATAATAAGCAATGGCTAGTTTATACCAGCGACCAAAATGGCTTCAATAATAGATTTTATGCTCAGCTTGAAAGTGTTTTTACAAGGACGGATACAATTGTTTATTTCAAAGACTCAACTATTACTAATCCGAAAAACATTGATAAGACTTGGTTTGAAAATATGCCGAATCAATGGATTGATAGTTTGCAATATTTGCTTGTTTATAAAGATACTTTTAAATCAATTCCATCAAGTAATTATAATACCAGCATTACAGGATTAGAAGTGCCTTACAAAGGAAAATTCATGTTAGAAAGTTTCAGAGATGGGAACAAAATGAGTTATTTTAAAATCCCTGTTCGTGATAGTGTGGTGGCAAAAAATTCGCCAACACTTTCTAACACAGCTTTCAGAATAAAAACGATGTTTGTTCCAATTACTACCGATAAAAAAACGGTGAAAGAAATTGAAAATGATGATGCTGAAGAGATCATTGTTAAAAAAGAAAAAGAGGAAGAGCCATTAAAATTCAGTAACGATTCCTTGCAAAGAAAAATCAATCCGTTTCATTCAATTTTTCAAAATGAATTTGTGATGCCTTGGGATACTGAAACATTTGTTTATGGTGACACTGAAACAGTATTTATCAACGAACCAATTTTTAAAATTAATCGTGTAACGCCATACAGGCTGCACACCTACACTTCGTCTATTTATACGCAATTAGACCAAGGTTCGATAATGAAACAATATCAACCATTTTACAGTGCTACTACGGGTTATGTTAATCCAAGCACAAGTGCTTGGATGAGAGTTGATGTAAAAGATATTATGGAAGATTACAGATGGCAAGGTGGTATTAATTTACCATCTTCATTTAATGGTTTAGCTTACTTTATTAGGTATCAGAATTTCAGAAAAAGTTTAGACAAACAATTTACTTTTTATCGAAATACAGAAACAGAAAATGCCTCTATTTCAGGCTTAGCAATACCAATAAAACTAAGATTAAAAACAAATTATTTAGAATCTCGATTTACATATCCATTTAATGAATTCAGATGTATTCGTACTGATTTTGCATTACGTCAAAACAATTTTGATGTGCTCTCAACTGAACCAAATTCTTTACAAATTGCTAATTACAAAGAGCATTGGGGTATTTTTCGATTTGAGTATGTACACGATAACACCAGAGGTAAAGTGGTGAATATTTTAAATGGGCTGCGATATAAATTATATTTTGAAAAATATAAACTACTTGACAATGGAGGTGCATCAATGAATATTGCCGGTTGGGATTTCAGACGTTATTCAAAAATTTATCGTTCATTAGTTTGGGCAAATCGATTTTCTGGCGCTACATCATTTGGTAAGCAAAAAATGCTATTTTATTTAGGTGGGGTTGATAGTTGGATGGCAGCGAAATTCGACCATACCAATCCAGTATCTAATGCTAATGATTATGCTTATCAAAGCTTAGCTACCAACATGAGAGGCTTTCAACAAAATGTAAGAAACGGCAACAGCTACTTTGTTTTGAATAGTGAAATCAGATGGGCTATCTATCCTTTTTTCAGCAACAAACCAATTAATAGTGATTTTATACGCAACTTTCAATTCATCGCATTTTTTGATATGGGCAGTGCTTGGATTGGCCCTTCACCACTTAGCACTGAAGCCAAAGTTTCATTCACAGATGTAATCAACACACCGCCAGTAAAAGTGGAAATAAATTATTATCGAAATCCCGTTGTATTTGGTTATGGATGGGGCTTGCGAACAACTATTTTGGGCTATTTTGCAAGAATTGATTTTGCTCGTGGTGTAGACAATAATAATATTATCAACAAGCAAGTGTATTTTTCTTTGACTACTGATTTTTAGGCACTAATATGGGTTTTTGTAATTTTCTGAAAAGCAAAAAAATTACAACCATATGAGAAAGATTTTTATTTACATTTTTGTTTTATTTTTTATTGCCACTTTGCCCATGATGGCTATGAGCAAAAGAAAATTAACAAACAGAAAGCTCCCTTACACTGGTACAGTAGTTAATTTTCCTAAGGGTTCAAACACCTATTTAATTGTACCTGATAACGAGCCCAATAAAAGATTGTGGGTAGAAAATCTGAACACCCAATTTAAAATTGATGGAATGAAAATTGAATTTATTGGCGTTGAAATTACTCAAAAACAAAATGCTTATTTAAAAGCTGCGCCGTACAGATTAAAAATGATACAGCCCAAAAAATAATATAATTTACTAATACACATCCACATCTACATCGGTCAGCACCTGTCCAAAAGCCTTGACAGTTGGTAGTTCCACCAAAAATTGACGAATCAGTGCTTTTGTTTCTTTTAAAATATCCGTGTGTTTTGAAAGCTTAATCAACAATTCTCTGCGATAAAGATTCTTCATTTTTTCAATGCCTGGTGTGCCTGGTCCGAGTAATTGTTTGCCTAATGATGGTAACAATTTTTCGTGCAACCAATTGGCAGCAGCTTCTGCTTTTTGCACTTGTTTGTGCTTTATTTCAATGTGAATTAATCGTGTAAATGGCGGATACAAAAGGTTTTGACGGAATTGCAATTCATAATCATAAAATCCAGCTAAGTTATTTTTCAAAAACCATTGTAATACAGGGTGATTCACATTCAATGCCTGAATCATCACTTTGCTTGCATTATTTTTTCTGCCGCTTCTACCAGCCACCTGATGTAAAATCTGATACCCTCTTTCATTCACTCTAAAATCGGGGAAGCCCAATAAATTATCTGCGCTCAATACACCAACCAAACTAATGTTGTCAAAATCCAATCCTTTTGTAATCATTTGTGTGCCAATCAACACATCAATTTCACCTTTTTCAAATTTGCCCAACACCTTGCTGTGGCTGTCTTTCGAGCGCATCGTGTCGGCATCCATTCGTGCCACACGAATTTTTGGCAATAAAATTTTCAGTTCATCTTCAATTTTTTCAGTGCCAAATCCTTGCACCTTCATCGCCGTTTCGCCGCAACTGGGGCAACTTTGCACCACTCTTCGGGTGAAGCCACAGTAGTGGCAACTTAACGAATCGGAGTATTTGTGATAAGTTAATTTCACTGAACAATTCGTACATTCTGGTATCCAACCGCATACACCGCAATAGAGTGAAGGTGAGTATCCACGGCGGTTTTGAAACAATAACACTTGTTCTTTTCGTTGGATTGTTTCTTCAATTTCACTCAATAATTTCCATGAAAAATTTCCCTTCATGGTTTTCATTCTGTTGTTTTCTCGTAAATCAATCAACTCGATTTTTGGCAAAGGCATGTTACCAAATCGTTCTGCCAATTGCACCAAACCATATTTATTTTGATGTGCATTTTGCCAAGTTTCTAAAGCTGGCGTTGCGCTACCCAACAAGGTTTTAGCCTTATACATGGCTGCTAAATAAATCGCTCCATCTCGTGCATGATAATGCGGTTCGCCATCTAATTGTTTGTAGGAAACATCGTGTTCTTCATCACAAATTACTAAACCCAAATTGCTGAAAGGCAGGAACAGAGCTGAACGAGCACCCACTACAACTTTATATTTTTGTTGCAACATCGCATTCCAAATCTCCACTCGTTGATGATTATTATATCTGCTGTGATACACCGCAATCTCTTCACCCAACCAATTTTGTAATCGTTTTATTAAATGTTCGGTGAGTGCAATTTCGGGCAACATAAACAAAACTTGCTTGCCTTGTGCAATTGTTTTCTTTATCAAATCGGCATACAGTAAGGTTTTGCCGCTGCCCGTTTCACCATGCAACAGCACCACATCTTTTTCTTTAAATTTTACTTCAATTAATTCCAACGCTTTTTGTTGCGCTGATGAAAACGTGAAAGTATTGTCGCTGCCGCTTTTGAAGTGCAATCTGCTGACTTCAAATTTCTGTGTTTGTAAAATTTCTTTTTCACAAAGCGAATTCAAAACCACGTCATTGCTATTCGCCGCTTTTATTAATTCCGATTTTTTTACCCAAATTAATTCTTCGTTTTCAAAAACTTCTTCTTCTTTTTTCGAGAGTTTAAAATAGAACATCAGTAAGTTCAATTGCTTTTCAGCTCTCTTTTCTAAAGCTTCAAATACTTGTCGTTGGCGGATTTCATTGTTGTTCAATGATGGATGCAGTGCTACAAAAGTTTCCAATTTCGGCTTGTATTTCTCTATCAATTCTTCTTCGAGCCATACAATTTTTTTGTACAACATTTTTTCCAACATCACAAAAACAGCTGCTTGTGTAATTTTTTTGTGGTCGCTGGCGTTTTTTAAAATGAGAGTGATGTCTTCCAAACTCAATTCCTGCTTGTTGCTCAAAGCTTCGGCAATCGTAAATTCTTCATTTTCCAAATCCGAAAAATCATGATTGAAATCGGGATGCAATTTTATTTTTGTTTCACTTTGCAATTTCAATCCTGATGGCAAAGCCGCCATCAACACATCGCCAGTGGTGCACAAATAATAATCGGCAATCCATCGCCAAAAATGAATTTGAGTTTCAGTTACAATCGGTTCTTCATCCAGCACATTAGTAATTGGCTTGGCTTTAAACGCCAATGGCTCACGTTGATGAATTTCGGCAACAATTCCAGAATACATTTTTCGCCTGCCCAACTGTACTTCCACTCGACTGCCAATTTTTATTTTATCAGCAAATTCTTTTGGAATAGAATAGGTCAGCTCTTTTAAAGCAAGTGGCAATATGACTTGGGCGAAATTCAATTTTGAATAAAGATGCGAAGTTAAAATGTTGCAGCGCAGAAAGAAATTTTAAATTACATTCTGTTTTGCAACTAAAAAATTATGGTGCTAAACTGAATCGCACTTTAATACCAGCTTTAACAGCCGTGATAGGAAATGCAGAAGATGTTGCAGGAATTGTTCGACGATAATCATAGAACAATCTTATATTAACACGATTACTTACTACATAATCAATGTATGGCGAGATCCCAATACTCTTCATACCCTTGGTAGGTACGTTTAAATTTTGGTCTAATTTATAATTGATAGTTTTATCATTTCTAAAAGATACATCCACTCTGAAAGTTAAATCATTATCCAATTTTACTTTTTTCTTGCCTTGACGGAAAGGCAAAACAATTCCCTTCTTTTTATAACCTACACCTGTAGTAATTTCCTGTGCCCGAGTTTCGCTTAATTGATAATCAATAAAACTCATATTCAACATCCTGCTTCGCTTATACTCAACTTTGGTAGTGAAATTATTCATCCAAGTTATGTCAATGCCTAATAATGGCGCAAACTGTTCAGTAATGCTTATCATCGGTACATTAAAATAATTAATGAAATTATGATTCAGAGAATCTATTGCCAATGGATATAAATTGCCACTAAAATAAGTCCCTAAAATAAAATCAGGATTTGTCATATAACTACCCACATTGAATGTACTGTTGTAGCTGTGGGTTAAGGTGGCTTGTTTTATGATTTTCTTTAATGCCGGGATTTTACTCAACCCACTATAACTCACTCTCCAATTGGGTTTTGGTAACATTTTAAATAAATCATTCAACGAACTATTTTGTAAATTCGGGTTAGCATAAGTTGATAAAAATGCTGGAATTAAAACTGCTTGTGAATAAGGGCCATAGCCTTTGTAATAGTTAGCAAAAATTGAATCATTGCCCGAATACCTTACCTGACTATAAGGATTTGCCATGCCCAAATTTTTTGAAATCTCTAATCTTTTGTCTTCAAATTTTTGAAACAAACTTGATACGCCTTTACTATCTACCTTATCAAAAAATGTATTCAATGCTATAAATGAAACAGAAAAACTTCCATTCACTACTTTGCTTAATGAAGCAAAATTGCTGAGATTATCTGGTCGTTTGAAATTTTCAGAAAGATTCCGAGTATAATTTCTCGTTAAAGTAATATCAATTCGCATATCAGTAATAGGCTCCAATTGTGCAGTAATATTCCATGTTTCAGTATGTCGTTGAGTAAACGGACTAAATTGTGTTGGATCGTTGGTGATAGCATTAATACCAGCCATTGTGTATAAATAGTTGGGTGAAATTTGATTACCAAAAATGAAATCCCAACCTGGTTGCGACCATGATGAATCCATGCCTAAGTATTTGGTTCGATGCATATACCCAGGCAACACTGTTCCGTTATCTTCTGAAATATTAGCAGTGATTCTTTTCAATGCCATAATAGGTTTCAAGAAAGTGTACAACACTGGATTTAGTTTAGGTTCATCATTCTTGTTTTTCTTTTTCACATCTTTTCCTTTGCCTTTTTTATCATCCAGTTTTCCTGCATCATCTTTTGCGCTTTTATCTTTTATCTCGTCTTTTTTTCCGTCAGAATTCTCATCCTTTTTCTTTTCACTGTTTTGTTGAATTAATGTTTTGGTATTGTAGCGTTTTAAAAATTTTATTTTATTGTAAAGTGAATTAAAATTAAATTCAGTATTCAATTGTTTATTTTGGGTATTTTGTAAAGTATTGCCTAAGCTTGTGTAAGCCAATGGTGCAGTAGTCCAAGTATAAGCAGCTGTATAAGAAGCTCGTGAAGTAATCCAATCAGTTAATGGAAATTTACTCAAAGGCACATTGTAGCTGGCATTCAGGGTTTGATTATAATCAGTAGTTCGTTTCAATTCTTTTATTTGATTAATAATTGTATCTCGTTTTGCTTTTGTGTCAATGCGTCCATAAGGCTCATCAATCCTTGATAAATTAGTTGCATTATAATCAACTGTAATGCTTTTTGTGGGTTCATATTTTAAGCTATAATTTCTACTCATCTTAAAATATTTATTGTAAGTAGCAGGGATAGCTAATTCATCAGGCGAAAATTTTCTTAAATGTGTTTCACCATATTGCCTATCAATATCAGTTTTAAAAGCCAAGTTGCTTGGTAATAAATTAAGATTTACATCCCGAATCAGAGCAGTCCATTTTCCACCTACATTAAACCAAGCAAAAGGTTTAATGGGTTTAGGCTTTATCACATAATTATAACCAATACCTCCTTTATATTTTTTCAACACATCGCTTTCGTAGGTGGGGTTATGCTTTAAAGTTTGAGTGAAAGAATAACTTATATTAAAATTTTCAATATTGGTAGGTAAATTCAATTTTCCTAAAGCTGTTTTCTTTGGGCGATTAATTCTGACATTGGTTAAATTCCAACTTCGAATACCAACATAATCTTGTGCTACATTTTTAATCGAGTCAGCGTAAGCCTTGCCCCGTAATACTTTGGCTTGCGCCAGTTCATCTTTTAGTTTTACATCTAATTGAAATGGATCATATTGTGGAGTGCTAAATTGTTCGCTTGTGCTGGCATACAATGGTAATTTTAATCCTAATGCCTGTGGCAATAATTTTCCTAATTCAATTGTACCAGCAATATTATATTGATAAAAATTATCCTTAAATCGTTGTGCAATCTTTTGCTCCAATGAACCATAGCCAATGGTATGCAAGCTGCCTGAAGCTGTTATAGTTGCTAAATCGGCTAATTTAAAATCTGCTCTAATTAATGCTGCATACCCACCTTGTTCATCAAAACCACTCAAGCGCAATTCATCAAACCAAATTTCAGCACACTTACTTTGTCCATCATCATTATCTCCTGGCACAGTGCCTCTTTGAGGATTTCGAACACCCAACATACAGGTTTTTACTAAACCCAAATCAGGAGTTCCTTTTACAGTTAAAATTATTCCATTAGCATAAGTAACGCTAAATGCTGCATAATTAGGTTTATTTCGGGCAATTCGTTTTTGCTTTAATCCTGTTATTGAATCTAAAGCAATATCAACTGTATTGGCATCGGGCCATACAATTGATGGATCAGTAGCTCCAGTTGGAGTTACCTGCAATGGAATAGCATATTCATAATAGTTATCGGTAAAATCTGTCCCAAAACGAATAAAAGCATACAAATCTTTATTATTTAAAGCTGGATTGCCTGGCACCGATTCGCAGTGTGTAAAGAATTTTACATGCTTAAATGTTCGCATATCTAAATTCAAATTTTTATACACTGCTTTTGCATCACCATCAGCCAAACCGCATACATGCAAAGAAATAGATTGTTCGTTTTGCAAAACATTTGCTGTGGTAGTTAATTGATTTTGTCTAGTAATCCCTGGTGGCAAAACATAACCCACTGGCTGCTTTGAGGCATTCTCTTCTAAGTTTACTGAAGTAACATTAAAATAAGCTCCGCTATTATGATCACTCGGTAATTGCTCAGTTGCCTGTGCAAGTGAAAAAGGATATTTACGCCATTGATTTCTAGTGAATTGAAATTGAGGTAATCTAACAGTTAATGAATCTGTAAACCCGGTCAAAAATAATCTTACAAAACGAATAGATTTAAAGTCTTGAATTTCACCAACTTTTTTTTCGTAACTATTTATAGGTACTTTAAATTGATAGTAACGTACAGTAGTTGTTGTACCATCTTTAAGCTTAACTGAAGCATCACGGATATCATTAATAAAGTTAGTGCCTATGCTCATATTGGCATTTAAGTGAACCCGATATTGAAAATAATTTTCTGATTCGCTCAAACTATTGTCTTTATTAATATCTTCTGATTCGGGAATGTTTGTAGCAGCAGTTGAATAGCTTTCAGGTGATTGTTGATCTGTAGGTGAATTGCCTTGTGGATTATTAAATTTTTTATATCGTTGTAGTATTGGTGTTACTGAATTATCGTAATCAGTCCCTCTATAAAAATGATAGTCATCGTTTGATGGGTCAGTTGTAGCGGCAGATTTTACAGCAGCGTTAAAAGGCTGACCATCGGCACCTACACCTGTATTAATTGCATTTAGATATGCTGCATATTTTGTTTGCTCATCTGCATCGTTGCAACCATCATATCCCACATCTTGCAAGGCTCTTACATTTGGATCAAGATCGAAAGAATTTGTAATCGGTTGTTGATTGGTAGGAACAAAACCCCAGATAGTAGGCTGTTTGGCAGCTGTGTTGTTTGCATCGCCAGGTAATCCATTTTCGTAAAATTTTCTTCCATCACGTAATATATCTTCACTTACAGTTCCCAAGTTAAAATACATATCGCCTGTATTAGTTGATGATGCGCCATTGTTACTATACGGGTCCATCATCCAGAATTCAACAAATTCAATATTAGCTGCTTCAAAATCATTATAGTCTATGCTTCGCATAATGCCTCCCCATCTGCGTTGCGGATTCGCCAATGTACCATCATGATTCATTCCTTTCACATCGTAGTTGTATGGTCCTTTTTGCAACGGATTATAAAAAATATCAAATGAAGTAAAAGTAAGTGGTGTACCAGGTGCTAATTGTTTATCTGGGAATAATTCTGTTTGATTAATTTCCCTTACAAATAAATTTGATTGCTCTTTATCACTTGTAAGATTAGTAGCAAAACCATTACTTGGTCTAGTGAAATAAGGATCAATATTATACCATGCTAATTTTGCTCTATTATAACCATAACTGATTGTATCAGTGGCGGTATGTGATTCAGGAAATAATTCTGTACCACTTGCACCTTTGGAAGCGTATCGTGGTGTGCTGGCTAATGCCCAACTTGTAAGCGGAAATTTTAAGTCATAGCTGCTTGATGCCCCTTCGAAATCATCAATGTACACTTCACCATCTTGCCCAATCGCTTTGCTATGGCCTGGATTGAATTTTGCAGCCTCGGCATTAATGGTTATTTTAGATTTTTCTTTTGTTGAATAAATTTTATTAACCAGATTTGTCAGCAATTTACTTTGCTGATTGTAATGCAAATCAACACCAATGATTCCATTACTAATTGGGTCATCTCCTACTAAAACTTTTTGAGTAAATGGTCTTTCGCTTAAGTGCAACCAAGTGGCTCCCAAATTCAAATGTTCATTTACATAATAATCAAACCTGTTACCAATAAATGTTTTAACTTGTCCTAGGCCAGCAAAGGCATTGTTTTCAAATTTTATTTTGATGGGCTGACCGCTGTTTAAAATACCTTCGTTTAATATCTTTACCCTGCCTAAATTATAATCTACTGAATAATCAATATTTTCTTTTAAGTCCTGCCCACCACTGCTCACTTTAACCGAGCCTTGCGGCAAGTTGAATGCTCCCAAATAAATATCGCTTGATGAATTAGATTTATAACTTCCTTTTATGTTGAACCTGTTTTTTTCAGGATGTTGTTGTGCTTCTGTTTTTGTATTGTCATATAATTCTTGATACACATACTTTTGAGCAATGTATTGGTCATTAGATGTGTTTTGGAATTTCTTTTTCAAATCACTACCAAATGGCTCAATGACTGGAAAAATCAATCGCCCATTTTGCGGAATTATAGTAATGTTGGGCACAAAATCGAATATCCCATCTGGTGTTGGGTCATTTTGGGAATTTAATCTATCCAAATTTAGCAATCGAATTAACGGAATACCCATTACTGTTCCTTCTGTTAAATAACGTTTTTCGCCACCTCCTGATGTCAAATAAGTAACATCCAATTTGAAATCGTTAGGCGATATCTGATACGCACCTAAAGAATAAATATTTTTCATCATCCAACGCCACATTGGTAAAGCAGTATTGGCGGTTTGTCCTTTTAATAATTTTAAAAACAAAACATTTTGTGAAGTAGGCACACTGCCAGCAGTTCCAGCAGTAGTAACTGTAGGCACATCATCTGAAAATTCACCTACTTTATAATGCTTTCCGTTGTAGGTATATTCATAGGCAACGGCTAATACATCACCTGAATTTAAAGTTTGCTGCAACGATACAAAACCCAAATTGGGATACAATACAAATTCTGTTGCTGCTAATTTTCGAGCATAAGTTTTTTCGTAAATTAAAGGATTAGGGTCATTGCTAAATGTACCACTTGTAATCGCACTTACCACTGAATTTGTATTTCTGCAATTAGGATTATTTTTTAATGTTTGATATAAATTATTATCGTAGTTATCCGGATATTTTACCACACCAGGTTTTGTCCAACTAGTTTGATAAGGCACGTTTTCAGCCAAATCCATAAAACCTACAACATCCCTAACATTATCGGTTACACCAGTTTTATTGGTTATCCAAACTTCAGCTCTGATTATATTTACACCTGATTCAACTAATGGCAATTTACTCAACCATTTGTCATAATTATCATGAAAAAATTGAGATAAAAAAAAGTGTTTATTCTCTTCATACTGGTCGGCTTGAATAGCAAATGTTTGAGTTTGTGCACCACCTTGAATATTGATTTCTTCAGACTTTGATTTTTGCTGTGACAAAACTGTCGTCACATCTAATCTTCCAAATTTCATTTTTGTTTTAATTCCAAATAAAGTTTGGTTACCTGTGATAAGCGAATTATTCAGCGGCAGGCTCACATTACCGGCATTAATGCTTTGCAAAATTTCATCCTCGTGCCCAGTGTATTCTAATTTAATCTGATTTTCAAAATCAAAGGTTGCTTGTGTATTGTAATTAGTTGTAAGCTTCAATTTATCACCAATTTTGCCCACCAAATTCATATTGATGTTCATATCGAAATCGAAACCACCTTGTTTTTTTGCCGCTTGAATCAATGTTGGATTATCTACTTTCTGACGATTGATACCAAACGTTAATTCCACATTTCCAGTTGGACGAATATCTACTCCTCCTGGTCCAAAAAGTCGGTCAATTAACTGATTGCTGCCAATCAACTTTGGCATTGCACTTTTATTTTCAATTAAGCTGTTGGCATTATTTCGTTGTTTCCAATAATCATTTTGTTGTTTATCGTATTCATATTTTAGGTACTCGTCAAAAGTCATATAAGTTGGGTTACGATAAAATTTATCACCAATTGTTTCTATTAAAATATACCGATTGGTAGCAGGATCATAATCAACTTTTTGCTGAATGTTAGCAGGTGTTTTTAAATCAATATTGTCAGCAGGTTTATTATTGATAAAGTCGCCATTTTGGTCATGCAACGGGTAATGCAAATCGGCAGTATCGGCAATGTTTTGCAATTTTGAAATATAAATCTGCATAGGCAAAAACATTCCCTTACTACTGTAAATAACTAACAGTAGTATTAATAAAAAACTTGCCTTTATTACTTTTTTCAAAATCACTTTTCATTTCATGACTGTAAAATCTATCCTACAGCCACTTCTACCATTTTATTTTTATCGAAATATTTTTGAGCACAATCTAAAACATCATTAATGCTTGCATTTCTAATGGCTGCAATTGCTTCATAATAATCTTGCAAAGTTAAGCCTTGTTGCAAATACGATAAATATAACGAACTCATTTGAAAAATATTTCCCAAGTCTTCTAAATAGCTGCCAAGCATATAGTTTTTCACTTTTTCTAATTCATCGGCATCTACTTTTTCATTTTGCAAAATTTCAATTTCCTTATAAACTTCTTTGATGGCAGCTTTGCATACATCGCTTCCAACTTCGCTTTTCACGAAATGATAATTAGCGAATTTATTAAACGAAATTCCTGAATGAATACCATAAGTATAGCCTTTATCTTCTCTGATATTCATCATCAATCGGCTGCCGAAATAGCCACCAAATATGGTGTTGGTCAATCTTAAAATATTTGCGTCAGAATGTTTTCTGTTGATGGTATGTTGCCCAATACGGATGCTGCTTTGTACCGAGTTTTCACGGCTTTGATGAATTTTTCTTTCTTCCGAAATTGAGCTTTCTGGAAATTGAATTGGCTGCAAAGCATTGCTGTGCCAATGTTTCGAGCTGAATAAATTTTCAATGTCTTTCAGCATCGAATCATCCACATCACCAGCCAACAACGCCAAAGCATTATTGGGTACATAAAATTGCTGATGAAATGATTTTAATTCTTCGGCTAAAACGCTGTCATAATGGGCTTCTTCCACCATTCTTCCATAAGGATGATTGGTGCCAAACATTTTGTTGCTAAAAATTCTTTTGCATAAATATTCAGGCTTTTGCATGCTTTGCCTAAAACTATCTTTACTTCGGTTTACATTATTCTGCAATTCTTTTTCGCTAAAAGTGGGTTGCAAAATCATCTCTTGAATCATTGGCAGCAAGGCTTTGAAATGTTTTTTCAAACCTGTAAAACCAATCACCGCTTCATCCGTGCTGCAATTTAGTTTTAGTGTTGCGCCATAAAAATCGAAATGGTCGGCAATTTGCAAACCACTATGCAATGCTGTTCCCTCCTGCATTTGCCGATTTGCAAATGATGCTACCAGCATTTTATTTTCAGTAATACTGCCTGCATTAACACTGATAGTAAAATCAATAATCGGCGAATTGTGCAATGGCAGCACATTTACAGCCAACCCATTATCCAATGTTGATTTATCTAAATCAGGGATTTTAATTTCGGGAATCGGCTGAAAAGCCGGAGCTATTGTTCTGTTGAGCATGTTTAAATTTCTTTTGGGTTAATTTTTTTTCGTGATTGCTTTTTTTCGCCAACCACTTTTTTGATTTTTATTCTTTTCTCTTTCGCTGCTTTTGTCACTTTTGTTTTCAGTCGTTTTTTCTTCGGCGTTAAAGCTTTTTCTACCACTGCTAAAAACTTTCTTTGCACCTTTTCTTTGTTGCCCAACTGACTTCTGTCGGTTTGGTTTTGCAACTGCAAAATGCCTTCGCTACTCATTTTGTTGGCTAATTTTTCTGCAATAATTTTCTTTTGTTCGGCAGTTAAAATTTTGCTTTGCCACACATCAAAATACAACTCGGCTTGCGAAGCTACTTTGTTCACATTCTGTCCGCCAGCACCACCGCTGCGAACAAATTTTATTTTACATTCTTTAAGTAATGATTCGAGTTTCATTTTCAAAAAAACTTCTTCAACAATTCTTTATAAATCATATCACGGCTTCATAATACATTGTGCTGCAATTTTCTTTTCTGAAAATTTCTTTTGCTACACGTTGCACATCTTGCGTTGTTACTTTTTGATAATACTCAAAATCAGTGTTGATGCGGTTTGTATCGTTGAACAACAATTCATAGTAAGCCAAGTTGAATGCTCTATCGCCCAAATCAACATTGCTAAATTGATGCGTTGATTCAATTTTGTTTTTTACTTTTTGTAGTTCTTGTTCATCAATTTTTTCGTTGCACAATTTTTCAATTTCGGCAAACACAGCAGCTTCGGCACTTTCAAACGAGATGTTGGGCAATAATTTTCCACTCACTTTCACTAAACCTGGGTCGTGATTGCCTGTGTGATAACAACTGATGTTGCCAAACAACGGATTGTCTTTCACCAATCGCTGATACATTCTACTGCTTTTTCCGTTGCTCAATAAATCGGTAATAATATCCATCGCATAAAAATCAGGATGCGTTCTTTCCAAAGCATGAAAACTCATGTAAAACGCATTGGTAGCCACTTTACGTTGCACTTTCAAATTTCTATAAGCAGTTTGGGCTGGCTCTTTTGGTAAATTTCTTACAGGCACTTCACCCATTTTTATTTCACCAAAATATTTTTCTACCAATGGCAAAATTTCATTTTCACTCATCGGGCTGCAAACAGCCATGATAGCATTGTTGGGCAAATAATGTTTTTTGAAAAATGCTTTTACATCTTTCAAAGTAGCATCCTCAATATGTTTCAAGCTTGCACCAATAGTGGGCCAGCGATAAGGATGAACGTTAAAACACAACTCACTCATCAGATGCGAAACATCGCCATAAGGCTGATTGATGTAATGTTCCTTATATTCTTCACTCACCACTTTTCGTTGCGTTTCCAACGATTCAGGATTGAAAGCCAAACTCAACATTCTGTCCGATTCGAGCCACAAAGCAGTTTCAATATTTTGCGCAGGAATCACTTCATAATAGTTGGTGATGTCGGTGTTGGTGAATGCATTATTCTTTCCACCAGCCATTTCAATTGGCTCATCGAATATTGGAATGTTGATGCTGCCACCAAACATTAAATGTTCAAAGAGGTGTGCAAAACCGGTTTTATCAGGGTTTTCATCTCGACTGCCAACATCATACAACACATTTACAGCGGCCATCGGCGTTGTAGTATCCTGATGAATTATCAATCGCAAACCATTTTTTAAAGTGTGTTTGCTGAATTCTATTTTGTCCATTTAGTTTTTTTTGAAAAGAAAATTTATGCTGCTGCTCATCGCAACAATTAATTAGCGCTGAAGTTCTGTACAGCTTTTATGGGATTCATGTTGTTGATATTGAAAACGAAAGTGATGCGGTTAGCCCATTTTACGAACGCCGATTTATCGGAATAAACACTATTGTAATTATTCCTAAAATCTTCACAAGCTATTAATGGGAAGTTGATTTGAATATTTTTAGTAACCTTAAATGTGATGCCACCATCGTACAAAAGATTGTGTGTATCGCTGTAAGGTAATTGTTCTAAACTGTAAAATCCTAAATCAGCATACAACGCCAAAGGCAAGCCTATTGGTAAATCAGCGGTTAAATTCAATGCACTCAACAATGAATTACTTCTACCCACTTGAGGCGATTGCAACCAAGTTGCCTGACGGAAACCACCTTCTTGCATATACATTTGATGCGCCCAAAAACTATTTGTTTCACTGCGACCGAGGTACATATTATCGTGTAAATAATCATCCGCACCGCCAAAACCACTCATCTTTAAAAAGAAATCGGGATGCGATGGATTTTCATTGTGAACATATCCAGCAAAGAATCGGGCTGTTAAATATTTACTTCGTTTGTACAAATGAGAAGCTTCAAATGTTAGTGCCAGCTTAACATTGGTATTAATTTGTTGCAATTGAATCAATAAAGTTTGTGGATTTAATCGTTGCTTATCATCCACATCGTAATTCAAAATATTGATACCCGTCGTAGTTGAATTATCGAATGCTTTGGCTTGATATATATTTCTTAGCAAAGTTAATTTTTGAGTGATAGATGAATTGAGTTGTTGTGGTTTGAAATTAAATTCGATAAAAGGTTTGATACGCAAATAGCTGAAATATGTTTTTCCATGATTCGGGTCATCAGTCATCATCATTAATTGTGTATAATTTCCTTCATCAAAATAATTTGCGCCAACACCAGCACTGATGCGGTTGATAAAAGATTTATTCACTCTGAAATTGCGTTGAATTTTTCCAGTAAAAGCAAATTGATTATCACTCAATCCAATCATGGGTACTAATTGATATTCCCAAAAATTGCCTGGCAACAATGGATTGAACACCATCAAACCTGGCATCCAACCATTGTATAAATTGTACCCAATCAAAGGCAAAATATTGATTTGATTTTTATTTGCCTGACGCAAAAATCCTAGCAAGCCAATATGCAACGGTTCTGTTTTGCGAAGCAAACCGTTGATTTTGCTGGTGTTGTTTTGGCGGTCTAATTCAGGAATATTATTCAGTGCATCTATTTTCAGTTTATCGAAATTTCCTTTTGGAAACAACACATCCATTTCACCTAAAAATCCACCGTAATTAATTGTTTTCACAATGGAATCATTCACCAAAGCACTGATGGAATAAGGTGTTCGGATATCGCTTTTGTTTACAACCGTTACTTTATAAAATTCATCATTGCCAATTTTTTGTGTTGAACGATTGATATTTTTCAATCGCAAATCGAATTTTTTTGTAGTGCCGATGGCATCATTCCAAAACCAATCTAAATTTTGTTTGCAATTATCATCAAATACTTTTTTGATATCGGCAGGTTGTGGATGTTTGAATTGAAATTGTCTGAAATAAATGTGCATGATACTATCGTAAGTTTGCTGACCTATGGTGTTTGCTAAATAATTAAACAGCAATGGTGTTTTTCCATACACATCACCAAAATAGTTGAGTGTTGAATATTGCGCTGCTGGCAGTTCGCAAGGTTGGTCTTCATTTTTCCAAGCACTAAAAGCATAACCCAAATATGCCATTGAGTTTCCAGCAGATTCATTGTCGAAAAACTTTTCAAAATTGATATTGATTCCTTTCGGCTTTACGCCAGCTTTTTTAGAATAATTTTTCTTCGCAATCTCTTTTGTGTAACGTTGTTCATAATAACTATTGATGCCTTCGTCCATCCAAGCATGTTGTCGCTCATTACTACCCAACATACCTTGAAACCAGTTGTGACCCACTTCGTGTACGATTACAGTTTCTAACATTGAAGCAGATGATACATTTCCAATCACCGTTATTTGTGGGTACTCCATTCCGCCTCCAGCCTCTAGCTTACCTTCTACGGCTGTTACATTTTTATATGGATAGTTGCCAACCCATTTGCTGTAATAAGTAATTGCACCATTGATGTAAGGCAATGCATCTTTCCAATATCGTGCACCACGAGGCGTAAACAATAACCAAGTGGTTACATTTTGTTTGTTATCCAATTGTACACTTCCTTTCAACACTACATATCTTTTGTCAGCAAACCAAGCAAAATCATGTACGTTAGTTGCCAAGTAATGCAATGTTTTTGTTTCAGTTGATGATGCAGGAAAATCTGATGTTGGCTTGAAAGCATCCATAGTAGCTGTTTTAGCGGCGATGGTATCTAAAAAATATTTTTCCGATGCGTTTTGCAATTCGCCAGTTGCACCTACCACGTAATTTTTCGGCAAAGTGATATTCACGTCAAATGAGCCGTAATCACCATAAAATTCTCCTTGATCTAAATAAGGAATAGCATGCCAGCCCGAAACATCGTATACGGCTGGTTTTGGATACCATTGTGTAATTTGATATTGTTGCCCATCATGCCCTAATCTGGAAAATGTTTTTGGAATTTTTACACGAAATGGTGTGGTGATAGTGATACTTTCTCCAGTCCGCAAAGGTTTATTCATCAATAATTTGCCGATGTCAATCGTATCTTCATTTAAAATAAATGAAGCTGGTTTTCCATCAATATAAAAACTCAAACTATCAATAAATCCTTTTTCTGAATCGGCTGCGAAATGAAAACTTGTTTTACCCATTTGCAACATTTGTTTGGCAAATTCGGTATTGTCATCTTTAAAAGCATTGGGCCACAAATGAAAATAAATAAAATCAAGTGTATTTGGCGAATTATTGGTATAAACAATTTGGATATTGCCCAAAAGCACTTGCTGACGGTCATCTAAGCGTACATCAATTTTGTAATCATTTTTTTGTTGCCAATTTTTTTGAGCAAAAATGTTTGTAGAAAAAAATAAATTGACCAATAATAAGCAGAGTGTAATTGTATTTTTCATTCATCAAATTTTAAAAAAAAATACCACACTTTGGAAATTAGTATAAATTTATTTTAACAGTTAAATGTTTATTGATTCAAACAAAAAAAGCGGCGAACCATTTATTAGTTCGCCGCTAAATATTTTTTAGATAAAGAAAAATTAATGCACTTTTGTAAACTGACGGATTGAAGTAAATGAAAAAGGACCGGCAGTCATTCGCCATTGCATTATAGTATCACTTGGTGTTACTGAATTGTCAATATAAAAAAATCCGTCAGCAGCGGATAAGGATGTTCCATCTGGGGTTGTTTGCAAAGGTATTTGAATAATTGAATCATTTGGAAAACCAATATATGCTGGTTCTGTAGGTAATTGGGTAGTGGTTTTTACACCTCCTACGTTGTCAATTCTGTATAATCCAATTCCAATTTTAGACACATTTGCTACTCTAACGAAAGCTGAATCTGAATTTGTACGTTCATATTTTCCGCTAAAATCTTTTGATGAGCTTACTGTTGTTACTAATACAAATCTTGTAACATCAACTATATAACCATCATCATTTCTGAATTCATAAGTAACAGTATAAAATCCTGGTGTGGTTAAATCAACGGTGTTTTTGATAGGTGTCAAATTAACTTTTGCACCTGTTTGGTCATTGGTACCAACTGCGCCAGGATCACTATAAGCTCCAGTTCCAATTGGGGTGCTTACAAATTGATTGCCATTTAATGTAATAGTGGGATAATGAGGTTTCACCAGATTGTTTTCAGTTACACCATCTGTCTTTTTTTTGCAAGCAATAAATACAATTATCATTGTCAATATGCTTAGGTATGAAATATATTTTCTCATGACTTTTATTTTTTGTGTATTTAAAATTATGATTGATTACTTAGTATCCCACCAAACTTTTTGAGTTATAGCTGGCTGACCTGGGAAATACCTATTTCTTGTTACTTCAATATCTGGGTATGGAAATCTGCTAGGTAGTTTTCCGCCAGTGATACCATTTGCAGCTTTTGATAAAGGCAAATTAGGATAATCAAATCTGCGTTGTTCAATCCATGCTTCGCAATTTTGATTACCACACATCGCTATCCATTTTTGCAAAGCAATAGCTTTTAACTGAACTGATAAACCTGAAACAGGAAATGGAACAGAAAAAATATAATAAGGTGCTAACGTATCAATCTCTTCCGCATATGTTGAAACAGTATATGAATTACAATAATTAAAACTGGCTTGAACGCCGCCAGCATAAGCAGTTGCAGCACTTCCACTTAACCATCCACGAGCCATTGCTTCAGCTTGTAAAAAATAACTTTCGTAATCTGACATAAAAATAACAGGTGCGGTAGCAGATGCAGCATCACTTGAGTTTGCGCCAACAAATGCACTTGGAAAAGCCTTGCCAGGTGTTGTTGAAATCGAATATGCGCCTTGCTGAATACCTGCATAAGATGCTCCTGGTGTGTAATAAAATGCATCTAATCGTGGGTCGTAAGAATTGCCACCAGTGTAATAATTCATTGTATCAATTATTGTTGAGCTGGCATATAAATTTTGTGTTTTATTTAAAATACTTCCTGCAGCTGCTGCATAAAATGGATTTTGATTACCCCCAACTGTTGTAAATTTTATTTTCGCTGTTTGTCCATCACTAATAAAAGTGCTAGGAGTTAATGCCGCAATGCCAGCTTGTGCTTTTGATGAATTGATATCACTTAAGCGCAAATACATTTTCAGTAATAAAGTATTTCCAAATGCCTTCCATAAATCCATATTGCCGTTATAAATTAAATCATCGCTACCCGGCGTCAATATTGAGTTTTTGTTGATATCTGCTAATCCATCTTTTGCCAAAGCAATTATTCCATCGTAAATAGCTTCTTGTTTATCGTATTTAGGACTTGTTATCCCATCGTTAATTTTCAGAGCTTCACTAAATGGAATATCTCCAAAATTATCTGTAAGCACTTGATAGGTATAGGCTTCCAATAATTTTGCTATTCCGCTGTAGTTATATTTTTGTTGAGCGGCTGCTTGGGTTTCTACAAATTTTAAATTTTGTAATGCGCCGCTATAAAGCATTGACCATGAGTTATCCATATCAGTAGCAGCAGGTGTATAGCTATCTACTGTTCTGTATTCAGATGAGTTGGGTGATTGTGTCCAATATTGCGCCCACATACCACCAAATACAGCAAAGTTAAAACCCAAAGCATTGGCAATATTAGCTTGAGCACCAGGTAAAGCCAAATCAATAGTTACAGTTTGGGGTTCGTTAGGATTTTTATTTACATCTAAATATTTTTTACAACTAAATGTTGTAAAACCCAATAGTAAAATTGTTGCTACAATAATTATTTTATTCTTTTTCATGATTGTAAAATTTAGTTGGTTTTAAAAAGTAATTTTTAAATTGATACCAAAATTTCTTAACGATGGATTGGCTGTAAAGTCGAATCCCTGTGTGTTTCCTGACCCAGCAGAATTGATTTCGGGGTCGATGTATTTATTTATTTTAGGTGTCCAAATAAATAAATTGTTGGCAAATACACCAAACGATGCCGAACCAAATGGCGTTTTTCCTAAATATTTTTTTGGAATATCATAATAAATGGCCAACTCTCGAAGCTTGATGTAAGAGGCATCTACTAACATTTGTCCTGATGGAATTCCTACACCTGCATCAGTGTAATAAGTATATGGGTGCATTTTAGTAGTGTTGGTATGATATACTCCACTGGCATCTTTATAAACCGAATTTGGTACAACATAATCATCTCTGTTTTCCTGACCAGTTACAGGATTGTAAGCTGTTTCGTAGGCAGTACCACTAAAATCAAGCAATGACTTTGTGTTTGAAAAAAATACACCGCCTTGTTTTGTATCGAATAAAACTGATAAATGCCAGCCTTTATAAGAAAAGTTGGAACGCAGCGATGCTGTGTATTTTGGTAAATATGAACCTAAATATACAGGGTTAGTTGTTCGCAATGGAATGCCTGTAGTAGGATCAACAATAATTTTTCCATCATCAGTTTTTTGAACATCAATGGCGTAAAATTCGCCGTAAGGTTTTCCTACGGCAGCAACCACACTCATACCAGAAAAACCACCTAAAGTAATTTGATCAACGCCATTGGCTAATTCTGTTACCAAACTATTCACTTTTGTATAGGTAGCAATCAAATCCCAACGAAATCCTTTATAAGCTATTGGTGTAGCTCGAAGCAATAATTCAACGCCTCGGTTTCTTACCGAACCTGTATTAATATATTGAAAATTATAACCTGTTGAGGCTGCTACAGGAATAGGTACAATCTGGTCAATTGAAGTGTTTGTAAACCACGACATATCCAAACCTATTCTATCATTCAAGCCAGTTATTTCAGTCCCAACTTCAAATGATTTAGTTCTTTCTGGTTTCAAATTTCCGTTTCTAAACACATCATTTTGAGAAAATGCCGGAATACTATTTAATGGGAAAACAGTTGTACCATAACCTGTGTTAATACTTGTTGCACCAAAAGAATTATACAAATGATATGGTGCTGCATCATGCCCAACTTCGGCAGCTGCAATTCTCAATTTGCCATAATTGATATACTTTTCTTTCAGTTTTCCTTTCAATAATTCGGAGAAAATAAATGAAGCACTAGCAGCAGGATAGAAATAAGAATTTTTATTTTGCGGCAAAGTTGAGCTCCAGTCATTTCTGCCAGTCATGTTTAAATACAAATAGTTTTTATAGCCTAAATCAACATTACCATAAACACCTACTAATCTTTTTTGAAAGTATGGAATATCAGTTCGGGTAGAAACATCAATAGGCCCGTTTGAATTTGACAAGGTATAAACACCTGGCACAACCAAGCCAGCCACATTAGTTTGAGCATAGCTATTTTCCTGAGTTTCACTATTGATATTATTTCCGAATAAACCTGAAAGTGAAATATCATCATTCAATTTGGTGTTGTAATTCAACATCAAATCATTGTTGATTTGGCGATAGTTGAAAATATCCTCAGAATATTTACCTGCAAATTGATGAGTAAAGCCATCGTAATAAGTGTTAGGTGTATTTGTAGCATTTTCAAAAGGGTTTGATGCGTATTTTGCCCACATTTGATAACGTCGGTCACCGTACCAATCCATACCAGTTCTGTTCACCAACTCTAATCCTTTTGCCAATTTATAATTCAAATTAAAACTACCAGTTAACCTATCAACATTGTTTGTAGTTTTATTATTTGCCAGAGCAAACCAAGGATTAACAGTATATGCGCCATAATAGCCATAGTAATTGCCTGTTGGCGTTTCCATATTCATGGCATTATGAGGATTGTTCAAATCTTTCAAATCAATCAGAGAAATATCTCTTGGTGTTTGATAAATATTATTAAGATATGAATTATCACCTTGTCCACTGCTTGATAAATTTGCTTTTGAAGAAGTATAATTTAACGAAAAAGAACTGCTTAATTTTTCTGTAATTTCAGAAGTCGTATTTAAGCGAACGCTATATTTGTCATAGCCCGTGGTTGGTATTACACCCTTGTTATTTAGTGAATTTATTGAAACAAAATAGGTGTTTTTCTCGTTGCCGCCATCAAATGAAATATTGTTAGTCCACGTTCTTCCAACATCAAAAAAATCTTTCACATTATTTGGTAAAGCTGAATAAGGCTTTACCAATTGCTGTCCGTTTATAATTTGTCCATAAGGGCGTAAATGCCCATCAAATGGTAATCCCCAACTAAAATTCTCACGTCTATCATCTTTGATATTGTCTTGGTCGCCTTCACCATATTGATTTTGAAAAGTTGGATATTTTAAAATGTTTTGAAATGCCAACGAACTGTGATAAGTGACATTTATTTTTTTGCTGTCACCTTTTTTTCTGTTGCCATGTTTTGTAGTAATAATGATTGCACCATTAGATGCATTTTGCCCGTACAAAGCAGCAGCAGCAGGGCCTTTGAGAACTGAAATATTTTCAATATCATCTGGGTTAATATCATTACCTCTGTTACCATAATCAACCTGATTATTCAAATTATCGCCTGTTAAATTATTGGCATTATTAATTGGAACCCCGTCAACAATCATCAACGGTTGATTATTACCAGTTAAGGAAGAGCCACCTCGAAGAACAATACGAGTTGAACCACCTGGAATGTTGCTTCCGCTAGTAATATTTACACCTGATACTTTTCCCTGCAAAGCACTGATAGCACTGGTATTTTCACCTCTTGTTAATTCGTCATTACCTACTTGTTGGGTGGCATAGCCTAAACTTCTTTTTTCTTTTTTTACCCCAATAGCAGTAATAACCACCTCTTTTGTCAAATTGGTCAGCACCTGCATCATTACATTAATTTGCGATTGACCATTTACAGCTATTTCGGTAGTTTGCATACCTGTAAATCGAAATTCCAAAACTGCATTTTTACTACAAATAATTTTGTAGTCCCCTTTTTCATCAGTGATTGCACCACTCAAAGTGCCTTTCACAATTACAGAAGTACCTGATAATGGAAGTCCATCATTAGCAGCAGTAACCTTTCCTACCACCTGAACATCTTGTGCTTTTAACAAAGCAACAATACATAATGAAAATAATACTGTAATGATTTTTTTCATGCGTTACTAAATTTAATTTGAAAAATTAATAAACCAAAGTACGTTATCAAAATCTAAAATGTCAAGTCTTGTTCAAAAGTATTTTATGAAGTCAAAAAAAAAGCGAACCAAAAATTAATTTGATTCGCAATTTTATACACAAAACAACAATTATTTTTTTGAAAATTATTTCAATTTTTCCATTCTTATATCACTTATTGTAGCAGCAGTATTGTCTGTACTTTTAGTATTATAAGTGATGTAAACAGCATCAGTGCCGCTGTTCAAAACATACATTGCCCAAAAATCATCTTTGTCGTTGTTTGAAGTTTGAGCCGGGATGCCTAGTTTTTTTTCAACCTGCTCACGAGTCAAATTAAAATTCAAATCAGCAGGCATATTACCTTGATATTGCTTAAAACTCTGACCTAAAAAGTTTTTTGAACTCGTAAACATCACCGAAGCCAATTTATCTTGATTATCAAAATTCATAACCAAGCCGGCATTTTTATTAATAACCTGAGTACTTTCATCATACTTAATTAATTGACCATCATCGCCTAATTGTTCAATATACTTTTTTACTGCCGGATCTGAACTTGGTCTGCCAATAAAATTAACTGGTTGAGCAGCATCTATAGATATAGTAGAATTATTTTTAACTACAGCATCAGCAATAACTGATTGATTATTTTGATTAGATGAACTAGGTTGATGAACGGTTTTCATAATTAAAAAATCTTCTATACCAGCACTCATTTCTTGATTTGAATTAGTATTATAGGTTATCACCACAGCATAATCATTATAATCAATTGAATAAGTTGCGAAAAATCTCTCATCTCCAGATGGATTAGACATTTCAACTGGCTTACCCAAAATGCCTTCAATATCTGAACGCTTCATGTTAAAGTTTAATTTTTTAGGCAACTCTTTACTAAACGCATTACAATATGAACCCATAAATTCTTTACCATTCATAAATCTGATTTGTTGTAATTTATTTTTATTGTCAAATTTCATAACCAAACCCGAACTTCTCCATATATAAAATAAATTCCCTTCGGTGTTTGCAACATCATAATCTCCAGGAATTGCCACAATCATATCCTGTACAGATTGCTCATTCAAATTTTTTCCTAAATAATCAAAATACTCATTCCCAATAGGGGTTTTAGCAACCTTTGAAGCTGAAATGGCTTGAATTTCAACAGGCCCAGCATAAATAAAATTTTCATTTGAAGCTGCAGCATTAGAAGATGTATTAGTAATAGCTTTAGCTGAAGTTGATTTTTTGGCAATAGTTGTAGTCTTCTTTTTTTCCGAAGCAAAAGCCGAACTAAACACTACCAAGGCAGCTAAAATGGAGTAAAATGATTTCATTAAGTTGTTTGTGTTTTGTGTATTACGTTATTTCCATTACAAAAGTAAGTACATTTTTATCCAATTTCCAAATTTTTTTACACTTATTTTTAAAATAATTAAAATAAGGTGTTTGTTAAAACACTTATCTTTGATTCTAAATAAATATTTATTTTATGATACGAAAGACTGTTTTGAATTTTTGTATTGGTTTGTTAGCTATTCTTATGGCTAATAATGCTGCGGCACAAAACCAACCATGTCAAAATGATAAAATAATTATGGAAATTAATATTGCAAGGCAATACTACAAGGCTAAGCAATACAACGAAGTAATTACTGGTACAAATAGTTTCTTTTCAGCTAATGAATATCGAGAATTTATCGATTTAAAAGCTGGTAAAAGTTATATTTTTATTTTTAAAACCGAAAAACTAATTGACCAAACCAGTTTATCATTATTAAATTCTTACAACATAGTTGTACAAAGCATATTTAGGGAAACAGGACAAGAACGTAGTTCAATAATAATGGAATATCGTCCAAATTTTACTGGCACTTACACAATGGTTTTAAAAACGGTTGACTATACAGGTCGTTCTGTATGCGGCTCTTGGATTGTATTGGAAAAATAATTTAATTTCGCTTATAAACTTCAAACGAATAATTCCATTTATTTTTTTCATCAGCCTCATGTTTTTCTTCGCTGATTAATTTCCATTCATTTTCATTTAAAGAAGGAAAAAACGCATCAGCTTTTTCAATTTCCAAATCAATTTTAGTGATAAATATTTTATTACACAAATGAATAGCTTGTTTGTAAATGCTTGCTCCGCCTATGATGTAGCAATCTGATGTGTTTAATGATTCTGCTTTTTCGATGGCAGCTTCAATTGAATTTACCAAAATAATTCCTTCCTGATTCCAACTTGGATTTTGTTGTGAAGTAATCACAATATTTGTTCTGTTAGGCAATGGTTTACCAATTGACAAATATGTATTGCTGCCCATGATGATGGGAAAACCACTCGTCAGATTTTTGAAATATTTTAAATCAGCCGGTAAATGCCACGGCAATTGATTATTTACACCAATCGCAAAATTTTTAGAAACAGCAACAACGATGGAAAGATTCATGAATTCAGTTTATAAAGTTTGTAAAGTTCATCAAGTTTATAAAGATGAAGTTAATTTGAAAATGAAATACAATGCGTTTTTTGTATTCACCAATGACTAATGTCAAATGACCAATGACTTTCCTCAAACAGCAATCGGTGCTTTAATTCCTGGATGTGGGTTGTAATTTTCGATTTGAAAATCTTCATACTTAAATCCGAAAATATCTTTCACATCAGGATTGATTTTCAAAGTTGGCAATGGTCGTGGCTCACGAGTGAGTTGCAAATTAGTTTGTTCCAAATGATTCAAATACAAATGCGCATCGCCCAAAGTGTGCACAAAATCACCAACTTTCAAATCACAAACCTGTGCAATCATATGTGTAAGCAATGCGTAAGATGCAATGTTGAAAGGCACTCCCAAAAATACATCGGCACTGCGTTGATACAACTGACAACTCAATTTTCCTTCAGCCACATAAAATTGAAACATGGTATGACATGGTGGCAAAGCCATTTTATCTACATCAGCTACATTCCAAGCGCTCACAATCAATCTTCGTGAGTCGGGCTTGGTTTTTATTTGACGAATTAAATTAGAAATCTGGTCAATTGTTCTTCCATCGGCACAATTCCAACTGCGCCACTGAACGCCATACACAGGTCCTAAGTTTCCATTTTCGTCTGCCCATTCATCCCAAATTGAAACACCATTTTCTTTTAAGTAATTAATGTTGTTATCACCTTTCAAAAACCACAACAATTCATGGATGATGCTTTTTGTGTGTAATTTTTTTGTAGTGAGCAATGGAAACCCTTCACTCAAATCAAATCGCATTTGATAGCCAAATACACTCTTGGTGCCTGTTCCGGTTCTATCAGTTTTGGTTACACCTTTATCTAAAATGTGCTGTAATAAATCTAAATAAGCTTTCATTTACCTGTAAAATTGGCTTTACGTTTTTCAACAAATGCAGTAGTCCCTTCTTTAAAATCTGTTGTGTTCATACAATCAGCAAATGAATTTATTTCAGTTTGAAATGCGCCATGTTGTGGCTCAAAATGTGCATTCACACATTCAATCACTTTTGAAATAGCAGCAGGTCCTTTGGTGAAAATTTTATTTAAAATTTCATGGCATTTCGCCATTAAGTTTTCTTGAGACACCACATGATTCACCAAACCCATTGCCAATGCTTCATTTGCCGAAATCATATCCGTAGTCATCATCAATTCCAAAGCTTTGCCTTTGCCGATATATTGAATTAATCTTTGAGTACCGCCATAACCAGGAATGATGCCTAAATTAACTTCAGGTTGACCAAATTTAGCATTCTCACTGGCTATTCGGATATGACAACTCATTGCTAATTCGCAACCGCCACCCAATGCAAATCCATTAACAGCAGCTATTACAGGCTTACCGCAATTTTCAATTCTGTTAAAAACTGCATGCCCATTACTTGCCATTAGTTTTCCTTGCGCCGATTTGTAGTTAGCAAATTCAGCAATATCAGCACCTGCAACAAATGCTTTTACACCACTTCCCGTCAGTATTACCCCTTTGATTTCATCATTGCTGTATACTTCCTGCATTGCATTTTGTAAATCAGCAATCACTTCACCATTCAACGCATTCATCTTATCAGGACGATTGATAGTAATGGTGAAAATATTATTTTCTAATTGTGTTAAAATTGTTGAGCTCATGTTATTTGTTATTTTAAAATTTAAAAGACTCATTATTACTGCCCGTAGAGCCAGCTTTCAGGATTTAATTTGTTAGTGTTTTTCCAAATTTCTAAATGCAATTCTGTTTTGTCTTCTTCAGTGTTGGTGTAAACTTTTCCAACTTGCTGTTTCAATTTTACTTTATCACCTTGTTTTACAAATGCTTCTTCTAAGTTAGAATAAACTGTAAAATATTCACCATGTTGCACTAATACTGCAATATGAAATGATGGATTGGTCAAAACTGCTCTAACTTCACCCTCAAATATAGCTCTAGCATGAGCTCCGGGTTGGGTTTTAATATCAACGCCATTGTTATTCACTTTTACATTTGCCAATACATCATGTTCTGAAATACCGAAATGCCCAGTAATAAAGCCACGTTCAACAGGCCAAGGCAACTTGCCTTGATTGGCTGCGAAATTATCGCTTAGTGCTTTTGCTTCGGGTGTCAAAGCCAAAACATGCGATGATGAAGTACCTGGTTCTGATTTCTTTTTTGCCGCTTCAATTTCTTTGCGGATAATGTCTTCAATTAATTTATTCAGTTTGGCTGCTGCTTTCTTTTTCTCTTTTACTTCATTCATTAACTGTGCTTCTTGTCCCTTCAACTGCTGAACCACTCTGTCTTTCTCGTTTTTTTCTTTTTCTAACGTTTGCTTTTGTGTTTGCTCACCATTTAGCAAATCAACTTTTTCATCTTTCTGATTTTTTAAATCTTTCAATTTGCCAACTCTTGCAATTTTCGTTTGTTTAATTAATTCAGCTTGTTGTTTTCTATAATCGCTGTATTGGTGCAAATACAACATGCGATGATAAGCATCATTAAAATCTTTTGCTGAAAATATGAAAAGCACTTTATCTAATTCCCCATTTGTTCGATAAGCTTTCACAATCAAACGAGCATATTCAGCCTTCAAGGAATCCAATCTAACGTCCAATGTCCTTATCTGACGCTGTGTTGAACCAATATTTGATTCGATGTTGTGCAATTGCGAATTATAATTAGCAATTAATTTTTGTCGTGCAGCAATTTTGCTTTTCAGTGCATACACTTGATTCAAGTTGGCATTTTTATGCGCCCTTGTTTTTGATAATTGCTCTTGTGCTTGTTCAATTTCTTCTAACAATTTTTTCTTTTTGCGTTCCAGTTCATCTTTTGAGTTTTGTGCAAATACTTGCATAGAGCCAACTACAAGCATCAGCAATACAAATAAAACAGAAATATTTTTTTTAGAAAAAATCATTTTACAACCTCGTAGCTTTTAGGAACTTTTATTGGCGCAATGGTTTGTGGTTCGTTCAGTGTTACTTTTTTATAATCAATATCAACTGTGTATGTATTGTCTTGCTGACCAACAATTTTCACTTTTCTTCTGAATGAAAATAATCTATCGGCTAACAAACGATAATCAGCATAATTCATTTCATAAGTTTGATTAATCACTTTGTTTTTCAACTGTTTTTTGCTCATCGTCAAATTCAAAGCATTCATCCAAATGATATTCTGAATTTGATTTTCAGATGATTCGATTTTGTAACAGCTATCCGCCCTTTCAATCATCGAATTGCTATTATCAAAATTAAAATCACTGCCCAAAATTGCTTTTTGCATGGCATCAAAAGTAAGATTTGGCAAATGCGTTAATTGCTTGATAAAATTGAAATCACGTTGATAAAATCGTTTATTGAATTTATCTAAAAACTTCACCGAGTCAGGCGTAATCAATATTTCAGCCCGATAAATACCCAACATTGCATTCACAGCAATCATAATAGCAGTGTCTTTTTTTATCTTAATCTCAGTATTGATGGTTTGATTATTTTTAGAATCTTCATATTCAATTTTTGCCTTGGCGTAAAACCATTTGAAATTAAAATCGGGTTGATGCAATTTTTCTAACAACTCGGCTCGTGGCGTACGAACGCCTTCGACACGGGTTTTTGTTTTATGCACAGTTTTGCATGAAACAAAAAATAAAATCAAAAATAAAAAGCTGAAATAGTTAAATCGCATGAAAAAATTATGTTTCAAAAATAAGTTTTAGAAACGAATTTATTTTGAAATAATTTTCTGATTAATAGATTTTACCAAATCTGGTCCTTCATAAATAAATCCTGTGTAAACCTGTACCAAATCCGCTCCAGCATTGAGTTTTTCAAGTGCATCATCGGCTGACATTACACCACCGCTGGCAATGATGGGCACTTTATTTTTCAATTGTTGATACAAGTATTTCACAACTTGAGTCGAGCGATTTTTTAAAGGGGTGCCACTCAATCCACCTGTTTCTTTTGCATTTGCATGCTTCAAATTTTCTCTTGAAATAGTTGTGTTGGTAGCAATCAATCCATCTAACTTAGCTTTGATGGCGATTTCAACAATATCATTTAATTGTTCGTTAGTTAAATCAGGAGCAATTTTCAATAACAAAGGTTTGCGATTTGCTTTGTTTGAATTCAATTTTTGCAACTGATTCATGATGTTCATCAAAGGTTCTTTATCCTGCAAAGCCCTTAACCCTGGCGTATTTGGCGAACTTACATTCACTACAAAATAATCCACATAATCATACAAGCAATTAAAACATTTCACATAATCATCTACTGCATTTTCATTGGGTGTGATTTTATTTTTACCAATATTTCCACCAATAATAATTTTCGATTTTCTATTCTTTAATCGCTCGGCAATCACTTCCATACCGTCATTATTAAAACCCATTCGGTTGATGATGGCTTTATCTTCAGGCAGACGAAACAATCTTGGTTGCTCATTTCCAGCTTGTGCCAATGGCGTAATAGTTCCGATTTCAACAAAACCAAAACCCAAGTTTTCCCATTCATCAATCAACAAAGCATTTTTATCCAAGCCAGCCGCTAAGCCAACAGGGTTTGGAAATTTTATTCCGAAAATTTCACGACTTAATTTTTCATTTTCAATTTGATAAACGCTACGCAAAATATTTTTTGCAAACGGAATTTTGCAAATCATTTTCATCCACCCAAACGTGATGTGATGGGCTTTTTCAGGTTCGAATGAAAATAGTATTGGGCGGATGAAAAGTTTGTACATTTTGTAAGAAATTAATTAATGATTCCAATTGAGCTCAAAAATTCCTTGTCAAAATGTTTTCTCAAATGGGGTTGGTTAATATTTCCTACAACATAACAATGATGTGCAATTTGGCTAAGTAAAGCTCCTCCAGTTTGAGTTGATGAATTGATTCCAAGTTCTTTTTTTCCTGTTAATTGATTTAATATCTTGCAACAAACAGCTAAATGCCTTGTGCTGTCTGGCGTTCCCTTTTCTACAACAACAGTTAAATTAGTTGTAAAATACTCAACAACATCGCCTTCTTTAATTTCCTTTTCGATTTGTTTCATGTCATAGGTTTAATATTTGCAAAAATAGGAAAAGCATGAAACAAATACATTATAAATAATACGGCGCAATCATCAAATACACAATCACTCCAGTTACAGTTACATACAACCAAAGAGGAAAAACAATTTTTGCAATTTTCTTGTGCTGCGGAAATTTTTGTTGCAATGCTCTTGAAAGTGTGATTAAAATCAAGGGGAAAATTACAATCGCTAAAATGATGTGTGTAATCAACAAGAAAAAATAAACTGGTCGAATCCAGCCTTCGCCACCAAAGTGTGTTTCTTTCGATAAAGAATGATACACTACATACAACACCAAAAACAATCCTGACAAAACAAATGCGGTGAGCATTGTTTTTTTGTGTGCATCCACTTTTTTGTTCACAATAAACGTGAAACCTATCACCAGCAATACGCTCACAACAGCATTAATAATAGCATTGATGAATGGAATGATTTTTAAATCCAATTGCAACTCAGGCTTCGGCATCAGATACATGATGGCTACTGCGATTGGCACTAAAATAGATGGCACTAATATGAGCCATTTGTGATTTTGATTTTGCATGTTTAAAATTGTATTATGTACATAGGATGAAACAAGATTGATTATGAATTGCTTTTCTCAAGATAATTTATGCTTGTTTTTAATCTCTTGGCGGACGCAGTTCCTCAACATCATTTGATAATTCCTTTAACAATGTTTTTATGTCAGCACTCAATCTATTCACATCTAAACTATCTGTTCCATCATAATAACCACGAATGATTCTATGATTATCAACCAACACCAATTTTTCGCTGTGGTCAAATGTCTCAGGTCCATCAGCTTGTGCAGCTAAGAAATAACTTTTCAAGCTTAAGTCATACAACGCTTGCCTGGAGCCAGTTAGCAAGTGCCATTTAGTTCCATCAATATGAAATCTGTCAGCATATTTTTTTAATTGTGGAACTGAATCATGTTCAGGGTCAACTGTATGTGAAAGAATTTCAATCCACTTTACGTTTTTATATTCTTCTTGCACACGAGCCAGTTGATGCATCATTTTTGGGCAAACCGTAACACATGAACAAAAGAAAAAATTAGCAACATAAATTCTTTGCTTAAATGAATCACTGTTGATAATATTGCCATTTTGGTCAGTTAAATTAAAATCGGCAATGGTGTGATAAACCGAATCGTATTTTGTTTTTCCTTTAAAATCTTTGTAAGGTTTTACTTGTCCTGTAGGAAACCAACGAGGTAATCTTTTAGGAAAGCCAACATACACATTATAATAGAGCCAAAAGCCCAAAGGCAGCAATACTGCTATGCCAATGCCTATTATGCCAGTTTTAGTTTTATTCATAAATTGATGAGAAAAGTGTTGCAAATGTAGGCGAAGAAAATGGGTTGTGAAAAATAAAAACAGCAATAATTCAAAATTGTTTTCATAACCAACTGCCGAAAAAAATTATCTTTGAAAGTGAAAAATATCAATCAAAATAAATGAAAGAATCATTATTAGTTACCAGCGAAATTGTCATCCATGCATCAGCTACTAAAGTTTGGGATGTATTGATTAATCCTGAACAAACAAAAAAATATATGTTTGGCTGTGAAACAATTTCTGATTGGGAAGTGGGCAGTGATTTACTTTGGCAGGGTGAATGGGAAGGCAAAAAGATGGTTTTTGTGAAGGGGAAAATAAATGCGATTGAAGTGGAAAGATATTTAGCATACACAACCATCGACCCAAACAATAACACTATCGCTGATGTGCCAGAAAATTATTTAACTGTTACTTACCGCCTTGAAACAATAAATAATGCCACAAAACTAATTGTAACACAAGGCGATTATAATGTTGTGGCTGATGGCGAACACAGATACAAAGAGGCTTATAACGATGGTGAAGGATGGAATCCGATTTTAATTGCAATAAAAAACATTGCAGAAACTGATTAATTTTATTATTGTTTAATTATGGTTGCCATTTTTTCTATCTCCATTTTTTCAAAATAAAATTTAGTGCATTTTAAATCCTCACGTTTGTTATATGCTTTTTCATATTCTCGATCGTAATAGTCTAAAAGCAATCGGAAGGCGGCTTCTACATTATTAACATCTAAGTTTTCGATTATTTGTTTTAAAATTAATCCGCCTAATTTTTTCCGAATTCTATTCGTAGCTTCTTTTAATTTTTCAATATCAAATTTACCATATTGTTCTATAATCCATTTTAATCTTTCTTCAAAATTAACATCCATATACAGCACGTCAGCTCGGCGCATTTGAAGCCAAAAAGATTTTGGAATATTAACACATCCAATGCGCTGACTTTCATCTTCTAAAAAAAGTGAATTGCTTGAAACCTGACTGACAGCGAAAGCTAAATTATTTTCAAATTGTTCCTGAGTAGGTTGAGCCAATTCGCCTAAAGCTCCAAACGATGAACCTTTATGGTGTGCTAGTGCTTCTAAATCAATTGCGGCACAATTCGATTGTTTTAAATATTGTATGAGCAATGTTTTGCCACTGCCAGTTTTGCCACCTATTATTTTTATTGGATATTTTTTTTCAAATTGTTGCAGCACCCAATTCCGATAAGCCTTGTAGCCACCCTTCAATAAATAAACATCAAATCCATATAAATCGAGCAACCAAGCTACTGCATTGCTGCGCATGCCACCTCTCCAACAATGTAAAAATATTTTTTTATTAGGTTTATCATGCAACAATGATTCTGCTTCATTCACCAAAGTTTTCATTTTAACACCAAAAAAATCTAAGCCGATTTTTATTGCTGCCTGTCTGCTTTGTTGTTTGTAAGTAGTACCAATTATTTTTCTTTGTTCATCGCTGAATAATGGCAGATTGATGGCGTCAGGAATATGTGCATGCGCATATTCCATTGGCGAACGCACATCAATAATCAAATCATGTTGATTTATTTTTTCGAACCAAGCGTTGATTGAAAGAATTGTTGCAGCCATTGTTGCAAATATAATTGGCTAATTGAATGCGAATGAAAAATAAACCTATTGATTATTTGAAATTAGCCTTAACAAAAAAAGCGTTGGAAATATTTCCAACGCTTTGTAATTATTTTTTATCGAAGAAACTAAGTTTATTTCATTCAATTGTTATCATTAAACCGCATCAGCAGTAACTTCGGTTACTTGAGGCACCATTCGTTTCATCAAATTTTCAATGCCTGATTTTAATGTAATCATACTGCTTGGGCAACCACTGCAACTGCCTTGCAACATTACATTCAATACACCAGTTTCTTCATTAAATTCTTTGTATTGAATTGCGCCGCCATCCATTTCAACAGCTGGTTTAACATAATTTTCTAACACTTCTTTTATTTTTGAAACAACTGCTTCACCCACTAATGGTTCGGCATTTTTTGTTTCTTCCACTTTAAACGCAATTGGTCTTCCATCTTGCACATATTTTTTGATGAAAGCTTTCAAAGAAGGCATTATATCTTCCCAGATGGTATCGGGATGTTTTGTGATGGTAACAAAATTGTTCATAATGAAAACACCTTTCACAAAAGGGAAACCAAATAAATCCATTGCCAATGGTGAACTTTTGGCTGATTCAATATTTTGAAAATCGGCACTGTTGTTTTCAAACAACATTTTGTTTACCACAAACTTTAATGTTTCGGGGTTAGGAGTTGCCTCGGTATAAACGTCAATAACGGTTGTTGTATTTTCCATGATTCAATTAAAAAAACAAAATTAAAAATGTATTTGCTGACTTTGAAACAAATGATGCATTAAATAGTTCAGGAGCGGCGAACACGTTTAATATCAACGGATTTCTTTTTAGATAACACCATCGGAACACTTTCCACTTCAACAAAACTGCTATCTAAACCAAATAATCTGTCTTCGTGATAGCTGAAATTTTTGATGATGTAATAAGTTTCTAAAATGAATTTTTGATAGGCAGGCAAAGTATTTTCGTAGCTCAAATATCTATCAATGATAACATAACGAACATCGCCTTTGATTTTATATTTTTGCAAGGAAGGATAACGACTCATGGTGTTCACTTCGCCATTTGCTACCATATCTTCAACAGCTTTTTTGAATAAAGGCAATAAGCGTTGCTCCATTCTGAAACCTAATCGGAAAACAATTCTGAAAACTTTTTGTGGCACATGGGTAAACACTTCGTAATCCATTCCATAAGGCTCATCTGTAGTTTCTACATGCAAGAACCAATAAGTATCGGCACGTTTAGGAAATTTTTTAAAAATGCTATAAGTAACTTTTTTCTCAATAAAATTTTCTGATTCGGCGGTACTTAAATAGACCAAGTGTGTAGCATATTTCGGGATAGAAGTATCATTACTTAAATCATTGAGTTGTGGTAAATATTTATCAATCCTGCTAAAATCTGTGAATGATTTTTTGAGTGCAGTGGCTTCATGCCATACCCACATGATGAAAATTAAAAGTGCTGCAATCACTACCGTTACCCAACCGCCATTCAAAAATTTATTGGCATTCGATACCAAAAACATTCCTTCGATAAAAAAATAAAAAATCATGTAGCCCCAAATTAGTGTTGGGTTGATTCGTTTTAAAACGAAATAATGCACTAACAATAAAGTAGTCATCAACATCGTCATAATGATGCTCACACCATAAGCACCTTCCATCCGTGATGATTCCTGAAAGTATAATGTTACTGCTACACAGCCTGCCCATAGCAACCAATTGATAGATGGAATATACATTTGCCCTTTCACATTAGTTGGGTAAACAATTTTTAGTTTAGGCCACAAATTCAATCGCATAGCTTCTGCCACCAAAGTGTAAGAGCCAGTGATTAAAGCCTGCGAAGCAATAATAGCTGCAATTGTTGCTATGAAAATGCCTGTTGGCAAAAACCAATTCGGCATCAATTGAAAGAACGGATCAACTGTACCTAAATGACCTTCGGGTAATGCCAGTAATCTTGCACCTTGCCCAAAATAATTTAATAGTAAAGCAGTCTTTACATAAGTCCAACTCACACGAATATTAACTCTGCCGCAATGACCTAAATCTGAATATAATGCCTCAGCTCCTGTGGTACATAGAAACACACCGCCGAGTAACCAAAACCCACCAGGATAATTCACTAACAATTGAAAAGCATAATAAGGATTGATGGCTTTCAAAACATACCAATGCCCCCAAATGCCTATCAAACCAAGCACTGCCAGCATACTAAACCAAATAGTCATCATAGGTCCGAAAGTAGCACCTACTATTTTTGTTCCATATTGTTGAATGATAAACAGAATGGTAAGAATGGCTAAAACAATGGGAATAGTTGGAATATCGGGCTTGATTAATCTTAAACCTTCTACAGCTGATGAAACTGAAATAGGTGGTGTGATTAATCCGTCAGCTAATAGAGTGCTGCCGCCAATGATAGCAGGAAAAATCAACCAGCCTTTTGTTCGGCGAACTAAAGTGTACAAAGAAAAAATGCCGCCTTCGCCTTTGTTATCTGCACGAAGGGTGATGATGACATATTTCAGTGTTGTTAAAATAGTGAGTGTCCAGAAGACACAACTCAAAGCACCTAATACCAGTTGTTCGGTGATTGGTTTTGTGCCAACAATGGCTTTCAAAACGTATAATGGCGATGTACCAATATCGCCATAAATAATTCCTAACGTAACTAATAATCCGCCAGTGGTAAGCTTTTGTAGATGGTGGTGATGATTACTGCCCTCACTCATAAATGATGCTTGAAAAAAGCGGTGCAAACGTACATGAAAGGATTGAATTGAACAAAATTATTTTTTCTGTTGGGCTGTTGCTTAAAGCCATTAAAGATGCTAATGATTTAAGGAGCTGATGCGACCTAACAATCTAATGAATAAAACACTTCTTTTTCTTTACCAGCTTGATAAACTATAAAAACTGGTTATTGCTTTATCACTTTCCCTCTCCACACTTCAGCTGCTTGTTTTACTTTGATGAAATAAATGCCAGCCGTTTGATTCGATAAATCTACATTGAATTGCTTACCAGATTGATTTTCCTTTTTGATAACGATTTGACCTGTTACATTCATCACTTCAACGGTGGTGTTGCTTAATTCATTGTTGAAAGTGAGTGTGGTGGAAGTGGCTGTGGGATTAGGTTGGATATATAGAGAGTTCCAATAAATTTCATTGATTCCTAATGAAGAAATATTCATACACCTTGATTCTGTATAGCAAGTTGAATCTGATTTAGAAATTACTCTAACTTTAAAATCTCCAATATATGGCGGAGTAAATCGAGCATAAATTGCATTTTGAATCGCTTTGTTTGTAATACAATCATACCATTGGAATCTATTCACACCATTACTCAAAAATGAATCTAAACAAAATAAATAATTCCCGATAAGATACATTGTTGTTGTATCTTGAAGTCCAATTACATTAAAGTCAATGCTATCTTGAGTTCCAATAGAATAAGGATTAGTGCTTCTTGCTCTAATTCTGTATGATGAGTTACCCAGCGAATAAGGGGCAGGAATACTAAATTTAATAAAACAATTTCCCATAGCAGATTTTGACCCAATTGAATTTACAACTTGATTGAAATTACCATTGGCATCGCCTAATTCTAACATAAAAACATTCCCAGAATTATATGTTGAATGAGTGATTATCTCTATCGAATCTAAACTGCCTCTGCAAACACGATTATTCAAAAGCCTTACATTAAGAGCTGTATCAATAAGTCCATACTTATAAATATGATGGTAATTAGTAGTATCACTTCCTAATATTGGTGAGACATAAATGTTTCTTTTAGAATCATGAAAAACATTAGTTAAATAAAAAGAATTGGTATAAACGTTATTTAACTGTGATGCAGAATATCTGCCCAAATTACTCCAACTACTGCCATTCCACTTTGCAACATATCTTTTATACCACAAACTCGAATTGAATGTTGAAGAATCAATAAAGTCGCCAACACAATAAATAGTTCCGTTGTTCTCAATATCAAGATTAAATATTTGACCTGAAGGATTTATTCCATAGCCCATTGAACCAACTTTCGCCCAAGTCAATCCATTCCATTTAAGCAAATAATCTTTCCCATTATTAAACATAAAACTTCCTCCGCAATAAATATTACCTAAGCTATCTGATTTAATGACATTACAATAAGGAGTTTGAGTTGATGAAGAATCTAATATTGTTCCACCTAAAACACTCCAATTAGTACCATCCCATTTAGCAGCATATTCATAACCATTTCTTTTGATTCCCCAACCAACAGCATAAATATTTCCACTATTGTCAGAACACATAGAACTAACTATACCTCTAAATTTAAAATTGCCAGGAATACTCCAAGTATTTCCATTCCATTTAGCAATATAGTTATTCCCATTTAACATTGTTGAATCCGTAAAACCGCCAGTGATATACAAATTGTTACTTGTATCAAAACACATCTTAGTTATGTCGTAATTATAAGTAGTAGTATCAATTCTTCTCCAATTATTTGTTCCATTCCATTTTAAAACAGCATATCTTCTATTGGTTGAATCCACCATACCGGCGGCATACAAACTATCATGCCTATCAAGAACTATCGCAGATAAAATTTTTGATTTAAAATTGCTTGTAATATCTGCCCAATTAATTCCATCCCATTTCTTTATATGAATTAAGTCTTGTTGAATTGAATATATATTATCATGTTTATCAATGCAAATTGGTGATGGAGATATGCCTCCACTGCTACTAACAGATCCTTTGTTACTCTGAAATCCGAGTTCATTCCATCCCATGTTTGTTTGCGCTTTCACATGATTCCATAAATTCACTAATAGAGCAAATACCACAAAAAGTAAAATTGTTTTTTTCATGATTTTTTGAATTTGATTACTAAAAAAACTATGCAGTTAAACTGGATTGTCGTCGCCAAGCTGCATAGCCTTTCAGTATTGGGGCTTTGTGGCTGCTTGATTCAGTTATACTTTTCATTTTTCAAATTTAGCCCATTCTTTTCAATCAAGCAAGTTCAAAAGCGGAGCTTTGACATAACTAAAGTTTAGTTTCATTACTACTGAAGAAAATGTTCATTCCATCATTAAAAATAAAAAGCATTAACAACTCTTTCACCCTTATTTACAATTGATTAAAAAAAATAAATATCCGCTGCTAACAATACTGAATTAATTTAGCGGTTGATGAAAAGTCGTTCCATCAGGTTTGTGGTATTGTTTGGCTCATTAGTCGTAGTAGGGCTTTTGGCCATTCAGATTTATTGGGTTAAAAATGCATTGGATTTAAAAAACCGTGAATTTAACAGCAATGTGCAAATGGCTTTGATGAAAGTGGTGAATCAGGTGACTAACTTTGGCGGCGATACAACTCAGATTGTAGAACCTATTAAACAGTTGCCAGATAATATGTATGTGGTAACTATTAACGAAAAAATTACTCCAACCATTTTAGAAACCTTATTGAAGCGGCAATTTGAAATGCACCATCTGGATATGGATTTTGAATATGGCATTTATGATTGCAATACGAATAATGTAGTGTATGGCAATTATGTAAATTTTGATGAAATAAAAGCTGCCTTTCAGCAAAATTCAATGCCCAAAAAGCAAATGAATGCTACATTTCCGAAGCTATTAAAAGATGAATATTATTTTCTGGTTCGGTTTCCGACCAAAAAAACTTTTATGGTTGAGCAAATGGGATTCTGGTTATTCAGCACACTAGTTCTGATACTTGTAATTTTGTTTTTTACTTATGCTGTGTTTGTTATATTAAAACAACGCCGACTTAGCGATGTACAAACTGATTTCATCAACAACATGACGCATGAATTTAAAACACCGCTTTCTACTATTTCTATTTCGACTGATGTGTTGCTGCAGCCCAATATTGTTAATAACCCCGAACGATTGATGAGTTACGCCACTATTATTCAGGATGAAGCCAACCGATTAAAAAATCAGGTGGAAAGGGTGTTGCAAATGGCAAAATTGAATAAGCAAAAAATAAAAATAAATACTGAACCTTATGATATTCATTTATTGATAAAAGATGCTGTAGAAAAACTAAAACTATTGATTTATACAAAAGGTGGTAAAATAAATTTGGAACTGCATGCGGCTGAAAGCATTGTCAATCTGGATAAATTACACATGCAAAACATTATTTACAATTTATTAGATAACGCGATAAAATATTGTGATGAAGATCCTGTTATTACTATCAGCACTCAAAATGTAAAAAAGGGTATTGAAATTGCAGTAGCGGATAATGGTATTGGCATACCAGTTGAATCGCAACCTATGATTTTTGATAAATTTTATAGAGTGCCCACCGGAAATGTACACGATGTGAAAGGATTCGGGCTCGGGTTAAATTATGTTAAAATTATGACTGAAGCGCATAAAGGAACTGTAAGATTGAAAAGTGAAGTGGGCAAAGGCACAACTATTTTTATCACATTACCAATTAACCAACAGAAATAAAATATCATCATAAACTAAAAAACAGATAACAATGAAAAACAAAATTCTATTAGCTGAAGACGATCAAAATTTAGGTTTCGTAATTAAAGATTTATTACAAACCGAAGGATACAAAGTAGAATGGGTAAAAGATGGCAACAGTGCTTTAAAATCATTTGTAAATGGCAGTTTCGATTTATGTGTATTGGATGTGATGATGCCAAAAAAAGATGGTTATTCATTAGCCGAAGACATCAGAAAAAGTGATAAAAAAACACCTATTATTTTTCTTACAGCCAAAGGCATGAAAGATGATGTAATAAAAGGATTTAAAGCTGGCGGCGACGATTATATTACCAAACCTTTCAATACGGAAGAGTTTAAGCTACGTGTAGGTGCTATGTTGAAACGCACCAAAGGAGAGGAAAAGCTGGTAGAAATGAAGGAAATTTACACAGTAGGTAAATACAAATTTGACCACAAAAATTTAACGCTACAATTTGAAAAACAAGAAGCCATGAATCTGACTGCTAAAGAGGCTGATATTATGCAAATATTTTGCCATCATGTAGGCGAAGTGGTTACTCGTGAAGATATTTTAAAACGAGTTTGGGGCGATGATGATTATTTTATTGGCAGGAGTATGGATGTTTTTATAAGCAGATTAAGAAAATATTTAAAAGATGACGAACGATTACAAATTATTAATATTCATGGAGTAGGTTTTAAAATGACGCTGGAAAAATAGATTAGTCATCTCTTTTTAGAAAAAAGAAAATCCAAAATATCAAAAATGAAAATGAATGATGTTTTGGATTTTTTTATTTTTGTGAAATTCAAGAACTCAAATAGCTTGAGTTTGTTTAATGTTTTAATAATTTTGAAAAAACATCATTATGTATATCGAACAAATTTATACCAACTGCTTAAGCGAAGCATCTTACTACATCGAATCGGAAAATGAAGCAGTCATTATCGACCCACTTCGAGATACTGAAAAGTATCTAGCGTTAGCAAAATCAAGAAATGCTGCCATCAAATATATTTTTGAAACGCACTTCCATGCTGACTTTGTGAGTGGTCATTTAGAATTATCGCAGCAAACAAACGCACCAATTGTGTATGGTCCAAATGCTGAAACTACTTTCAAAATTCATCAGGCAAAAGATGGTGAAGAAATAAAATTGGGCAAAATAAAATTTCAAATTTTGCACACACCAGGGCATACTTTAGAATCTACTTGTTATTTGTTGATGGATGAAAACAATAACCCTAATGCGGTTTTTACAGGCGATACTTTGTTTGTTGGTGATGTTGGTCGCCCCGATTTATTCAGCGGTAATTTATCGAAAGAAGAATTAGCAGGAATGCTTTTTGATTCTTTACAAAGCAAAATAAAAACATTGCCTGATGCTGTAACGGTTTATCCGGCTCATGGTCCGGGTTCGGCTTGTGGCAAGGCTTTGGGAAAAGAAACTTTCAGCACCATGGGTATTCAGAAAGCCACTAATTATGCTTTGAAGCATCACAACAAAGCCGATTTTGTGAAAGATGTAACCAGTGGCTTGAATGCTCCGCCAGTATATTTCCCAATTAATGCAGGCAT
>CANFST010000004.1 GCA_947449695.1 Chitinophagales bacterium | reverse complement strand
TTGGGTTATGAAAATGCAGCTTGCACAAAATATGCTGACAACATGAAAGGACATTTCCTTTTAATGCACGGCGGCGCAGATGACAATGTACATACGCAAAATACTTTTGAACTCTCCAATGCCTTGATTAAAGCCGATAAACAGTATGATGAATTTATTTTCCCGAATAAAAATCATGGCATCAGTGGTGGCAATACAAGATATTTTTTGTTCAAAAAAATGACGAATTTTATTTTTGAAAATAATCCGAGTGGGAATATTCAAAAAGGAAATGCTGATAAATTGATGTTGAAGAAGTCTTGATTTTGAAACTATCAATTTCTTCTTTTTACAAAAAAATCTTTCATCAAGGCTGCACATTCATTTTGCAAAACAAATCCAGTAACTAAAGTTTTGGGATGTAAAAATTTTTTTTCAATTCGGGTAAAGCCAAATTTTTCTTCGGGTGCGCCGTAAACAATTTTGCTCAATCTTGTCCAGGCAATAGCTCCAGCGCACATTACACAAGGTTCAACTGTAACATACAATATACAATCTTGTAAATATTTGCTGTCTAAAAAATTTTCAGCAGCAGTAATGGCAATCATTTCAGCATGCGCTGTTGCATCACTCAACCTTTCTACTTGGTTATAACCTTTACCAATTATTTTATTCTGACAAACCACCACAGCACCGATTGGCACTTCATCTTCTTTGAAGGCTTTTTGCGCTTCTTTCAAAGCTTGCTGCATAAAATATTCATCAGTCATTCAGCAAAAATTATTTCAAATTTTTCAATTGCATCACTTCAACAGGTGTGAGCATACGCCATCTTTTTCGTGGTAAATCTTTTTTGGTTAAGCCAGCGTACATCACTCTGTCTAAGGCTTCTACATGATAGCCTAAATGCTCAAACATTCGGCGAACAATTCGGTTTTTTCCAATATGAATTTCAACGCCAACTTCTCTTGAATCATGTGGATTGGGGAATCCAATATCATTTACTTTCGCGTCACCATCTTCTAACTTTACTCCTTTTTTCAACTCATCAAAATGCTCTTTGGTAAAGGGTTTATCTAACACAACGTGGTAGATTTTTTTTACTTCGAATGATGGATGCGCTAATTTTTGGGCTAAATCGCCATCATTAGTCAGCAATAATAAACCTGTTGTATTTCGGTCTAATCTGCCAACAGGAAACACACGTTCTTCAGTAGCAGATGCAATTAATTCCATCACCGTTTTTCTTCCTTTTTCGTCGCTGCTGGTGGTGATGTGGTCTTTAGGTTTATTCAATAAGATGTAAACAAAATTAGTTTTGGGCTTCACAATTTTTCCTTGAAACTTCACTACATCAGTGGGTTTCACTCGGTGTCCCATTTCTTTCATCACTTCGCCATTCACCGTTACATGCCCAGAAGCAATTAATACATCAGCTTTTCGGCGTGCCGCAATACCTGCATGCGCCAAGTATCTGTTCAATCGCATCGAATCTTTATCTTGAAATGCATCTTGTTCTTCTATTCTAACAATCTGTTTAGTAGATTTTTTTTCTACTTTTTTAACGACAGTTTTTTCAACAGGTTTTTTTGTTGTTCGAGGCGAAGCAGATTTTTTTGTTGCTGAAGTTGTAGTAGAATTTCTTTTGCGAAAGGCTGTTTTTTCGCCACTTTCAGCACGTTTCGGTTTTTTATTAGCGAATGGTTTTTCTTTCACAAATTTATTTTGAAAAAAGTTAGATGGTTTAATTTATTAAGACTGTGTGAACAAAAGAAATTATTTTTTTGTGGTTGTGTCGGATGCTACGGCTGCATTTCCCAAACTATTGATAGCATTTTGCAATTCTTCAATTTTTGAATTCAGCGAATTAATTTCATTGATTTGTTCATCTTGTGTTTTTAATTCTGTTGGCTTTTGAATATTCTCTAATTTTATTTGCGCCAATGCCAATTCTGATTTTAATTCTGATATTTTTATTTCATTTTTCAAAGCGTCTACATCTTTTTGTAACGGCTCAATCCCTTGTTTTACAGATGTTTCAGTTCGCTCTTTTTCTTTTGCTAATTGTTTTTGAGTAGGGTCGCAAGAAGTAAAAATTACAGTTACAATTATTACGGCTGCAAAAAAGTGAAGATGAAATTTCATGATTAAAATAATTTTTTGTTCACTTCAAAAGTAAGAAAAATTGTTGTCAATAAAACTCTTTCCACTTTTTGGTGTGCGATGAATCAAAATAATTTTCACTTAATTTGCGTTACTAAAAATTATGCAACGCAAAATTATTTCTTGGTTTGTTTTTGCTTCAATTATTGGAGGGTTATTTTTTGTATCATGTAGGAAAGATAAATTTTATACTGGCACAGCCAATCTAAATTTTTCAACTGATACACTTACTTTTGACACAGTATTTACTACTATTGGTTCAACCACACAATATTTTAAAATCTATAATCCATATTCTAAAAAAGTACGCATCAACCGTATTCATTTGCAAAATGGCTCTGGTAGTCTATTTCGATTGAATGTAGATGGCAAAGCAGGCAATGACCAAAGTAATATTGATATTGCAGCACACGATTCCATCTATGTTTTTGTTGCAGTTACTATTGACCCGACAAATAAAAACAATCCGATTGTAGTATATGATAAAGTATTAGTAGAATCGAACGAAAGTCAGTCAGGGGTTGTATTGCAAGCATGGGGGCAAGATGTTTACATTCATCGCAATCATGGTTATTTTAAAAATAAAACTGATTCACTTTATTTCAATGCAAGCGGTACCTGGAAAAATGATAAACCACATCTGGTGTTTGGAGTAGGTATTATTCCAGGAGGCAATACTTTAATTATTCAACAAGGCACAAAAATATATATGCACTCTGGTGCTTCGTTATATGTTTGGGGAGCAATGAATGCCATTGGTACAAAGCAGGATAGTATTGTGTTTCAGGGCGACAGACTTGAACATGATTATGATAATATACCTGGTCAATGGGAAAGCTTACAATTTTTAAGAGGTAGTCAAACTTCAACTTTGACGCATGTAATAATAAAAAATGCTGACTATGGTGTTTCAATTGGTAGCGATACTTCTAATAATTTTACAAGTTCAAATAAACCACATATTGTTTTAGATAAATGCACCATAAAAAATTGTAACTCAAATTGCATTTTTAGCTATTTTGCAGATATAGATGCAACCAACTGTTTGTTTTATAACTCTAACCAGCAAACAGTGCAATTGTTGTTTGGTGGCATAGCTAATTTCAAACAATGTACTTTAGTTGATTTTAGCACCACTTTTATTAATCATCAATATGAAGTATTACGAATTTCAAATTGGGGTGTGGATGCAATTACCAAACAATATATCGTCACTCAATCGCATGTAAATTTCATTAATTGTATTGTGTTTGGAAGTTTACAAACTAATAAAGAAATAAATTTAGACCCAGTACCAGGCAGTGATTCAACGCTGCATTATACTTTTGACCATTGCTTGTTGCGAACCGATTTGAGCATTTCTAATTCTCATTTCGTTAATTGCCTAAATGGTGTTGACAATGATAAGTATCCAGTTTTTATTAATAATGAAGGAAATTATAAATTAGATGCAGGTTCGCCAGCTGTTAACGCAGGCAATGCTTCACTTGGTGTAAATGATGATATAAATGACAAAACACGTGATGCATCGCCCGATATAGGTTGTTTTGAAAGATAGTGGATACAACCTTTTGGTAAAAAATATCGTCTTCGTTTTATAAAGCACACTCAGCTAAATGTTAAGGGGGCTTTAAAATCTCATCAATTATTTTATTTTTGTTGCCCCATGAAAAAGAATATTTTATTTTTTAGTGCTATAGCTTCATTGATTTTCATTTTTTCGGCTTGCAAAAATGATTTTAACATTGCAGCAGATTGGAAAGAAATACCGGTCGTGTATGGCTTGCTCGATGCTGATAGTAGTGTGCAATATATTAAAGTTGAGAAAGCCTTTTTAGATCAACATTTGGCTGCTTTGCAAATGGCAGCAAATCCTGATTCGATGTATTACCATGATGCTTTAAAGATAACTATTGATGGTTTCGATACCTATGGCAACCTAAAAGACCCTAATAAAAAATTTACATTAGTTGATGGTGATACAATTGGTTTGCCTCGTCAATCGGGTATTTTTGCTAAATCACCTAATTTATTTTTTAGATTAAAAAGCAAGTTGAATGAAAATTATTCCTACAATTTAACTATAAAAAAATCGAACGGAGCAATATTAACCACCTCTACCACTTCATTGGTAGGAAGAGCCACAAACTTTAATTCTGCAGCACTTTCATTAATTACTAATAAAAATTACAATTCAAAAGTTTCTGTTAGTTTTAAAGGTGGTGTAAATTCAGTTTTTTGTGATGTGACATTGCGATTTAAATATATGGATGATACTTTGAAGAACAGTATGCATTACACAGGGCATCATTTTTTAGATATGCCTTTGTTTAGTAATTTGGCAGTTAATAATCTTACACAGGCAATTGAGTCTAAACCTTATTTTGATGCTCGTTCATTATATGAATATGTGGCTGATGAATTAACACCTAACAGCAGTATTCTAAGAACATTTGAAGGCATTGATTTTTTGGTATTTGGCGTTAATCAAAATTTGGTGGATTATGTGGCTGTTCAAAATGCACAAGCTGGCATCACATCGGGCACTGCACAATTGCAATATTCAAATATTGCTAACGGATTAGGAATTTTTGCAAGTCGTTCAACCACTCTTTTTTCTGGCATTAATATTTCTCCTACTTCGTTAGATAGTTTGAAAAAAGGCAGATATACTTATAACCTCGGTTTCGATCATTAATTTTTTTTGTTTAAAGTTTTATTCTATTTAATTTGCTGAAAAAAATCGGCAGCAAAATCTATTCGTATTTCATTGAACTGGATTAAAAAAACTATATTGGTTTTAAATATTGTAGCAGCATTTTTTTTGTTGGCTACTTGGTTTAATCAATGGATTAGCCCATACCAATGTTGGTGGTTATCTTTTTTAGCATTGGGCTTTCCTTATTTAATTATCATCAATTGTTTATTTATTGCTTTTTGGTTAGTTCAGATTCGTTGGTGGTTTATTCTTTCTTTATCTATTATTTTATTAAACTTTAAAAATATTCAACATAGCGTTGCCTGGGCAACTGAAAAACCTTTTTCAGCCAACGATTCAAGCATTATTAAAGTAATGAGTTTTAATGTGAGGGTGTTTGATTTATATGAATATGATTTGAAACAAAATCATTTAGAACAAATGTTGGCTACCATAAAAAAAGAGCATCCGCATATTATTTGTATTCAGGAGTTTTTCTCTTCCGAGGCCAACAATCATTTAAAGCCTTACAATACAGTAAAACGATTAACAGAAAAAGCTGGTTATAAATATTTTCATTTTTATAATTCATCTACGCTTCGCAAAACTGATCATTGGGGTATGGCAATATTTAGCGATTATGAAATTAAAGAATCAGCAGATATTGATTTTGGAATTTACACTGAAAATGCTGCCTGCTATTGCGATATAAAAATTAAGGACAAAATTTATCGAATCATTAATACACATTTACAATCAGTTTATTTTGGTAGAAAAGATTATCAATATTTAGATAATTTAAAGCTAGAAGATGATGCTGATGTAAATGCTGGAAAAAGAATATTACGCAAATTAAAACGTGGTTTTATACGTAGGGCTGAACAGGCTGAAATGGTAGCAAAAATAATTGCTGAAAGCCCTTATGAAGTAATACTTTGCAGCGATTTTAATGATACACCTGCATCGTATGCTTATCATACAATTGGCGAAAATTTGCAGGATAATTTTTTAGAAGCTGGCAAAGGAATTGGCACTTCTTTTATTTCAAAATTTCCTTTTTTGCGAATTGATTATATAATGTGCGATAAGAAACTGCAGGTAATGAAATTTAAAACAATGAACGAAAAAATATTGTCTGACCATTATCCAATTATTAGCTGGATAAAATTGAATTAGTATTTTTGAAAAAAATTAAACCAAATCATTTATGCAAGAAGCCCTGCAATCTTTAGAAGCTATTCAACAAAAAATTGTTTTAGTTCAACAACGCATTGACCAACAAAAAAAGGAGATAGATGAACTATTAATTGAGAAAGAAATTTTAACTGAGCAATTGAAAAAATCTGAAGATGATAAAACAGCTCAACAAACTACCATAGCTGATTTGCAGGCACAGGTTCAAGTATTAAAATTGGCCAAATCATTAAGCGATGAGGATGAAAATAAGAAAGCTGACTTGAAAAAAATGATAAACAATATGATTAAAGAAGTAGATAAATGTTTGGCAGTTGTAAACGTTAACTAATTAAAATAAAAAAAGGTTGTTTCAATTTAATGAAACAACCTTTTTTGTGATTATCAAAAAGATTAGGATTTCACACGTTCTACATAAGAGCCATTACGGGTATCAACTTTAATCAAAATATCAGAATCTACAAACAAAGGGACATTAATGGTAGCGCCAGTTTCTAAGGTCGCTGATTTGGAAGCATTAGTAGCCGTGTTGCCACGTTCACCCGGTTCGGCATATGTAATCATTAAGTTTACAAACGGCGGCAATTCAGCAAACAAAGGTTTGTCGGTATCAACATGAATGCATACCTCCACTTCTTGTCCTTCTTTTAAATAGGGATAACCTTCTACTTCATCTTCTTGCAAAGTAATTTGTTCAAAGGTTTCGTTATCCATAAAATTATAACCGCTGTCATCTTTATAAGTGAACTGAAATTTTCTACGACTAATTTGTTGAACATCTAATGGTTCGCCGCTGTTGAAAGTATGGTCAAGCGATTTGCCAGATGTGATACTTTTTAATTTAGTACGCATGTATGCCCCACCTTTCCCAGGTTTGTGGTGTTGGAAATCAATCACTGTCCACAAGTCATTTTTGAAATTGATACACAATCCTTTTTTAATATCTGCTGTTGTAGCCATAAAACTTATTTTTTAGAGAACGCAAAAGTATTGAATTTGCGATGAAAAAAAAATGTTCAGCCAATTTTGCTGAACATTTCTAAATTAAGTTAATAAAATTTCTTCACCACTTCTGCAATCTGCACTGCATTGGTGGCTGCACCTTTACGCAAATTATCACTCACAATCCACAGGTTTAATGAATTGGGTTGCGAAAAATCTTTTCTGATTCTGCCTACAAACACATCATCTTTTCCTTCGGCAAACAGCGGCATGGGGTATTCAAATTTTGTAGCATCATCCTGCACTTTTATACCTGACGAATTTCGCAAAATATTTTTAACTTCTTCTAAATCAAAATCGTTGTAAAATTCCACATTCACACTTTCGCTATGTCCGCCAAACACAGGCACACGAACTACTGTAGCCGTTACGTTGATGTTATTATCCCCAATTATCTTTCTAGTTTCGTTCAATAATTTTGTTTCTTCTGTTGTATAGCCATTGTCTTCAAAATCGCCACCATGCGGTAGGCAGTTCAAATCAATTGGATGTTTGTAAGCCTTTGTTTCATTCATTTTTCCTGTTCGTTCATCATTCAATTGTTTTACACCAGCCACACCTGTGCCTGTTACAGCTTGGTAGGTAGAAACCACCACCCGTTTGATTTTATATTTTAAGTGTAATGGATTCAATGCTACCACCATTTGAATGGTTGAACAATTTGGGTTAGCAATAATTTTATCTTTATTACTTAATAAATGGCCATTCACTTCAGGTACAATCAATTTTTTATCAGCATCCATTCGCCAAGCTGAAGAGTTATCAATCACAGTGCAACCAATAGCAGCAAAATTTTCAGCCAATTTCTTACTAGTGGCGCCACCAGCTGAAAATATAGCAATGACAGGCTTTTGAGCTAAACAGTATTCTACACTTCTTACTTTTATTTTCTCTCCTTTAAAAATAATTTCGCTGCCTACAGATTTTTCAGAAGCCACAGGAATTAATTCGGTTAATGGAAAATTTCTTTCTTCTAACACTTTCAACATTACACCACCTACCAATCCTGTGGCACCAACTAATGCTATTTTCATTTTATGATTAATTTATTTTGCAAAGGTGCAAATTGAAAAACGGTTTTTTAAACCATCTTTTCAAATTGTTTTAATATTTTGTAATGGTTTTAATATATTTGCAACCCGAAATAAAAATGGTCCTGTGGCCGAGTGGCTAGGCAGAGCTCTGCAAAAGCTTCTACAGCGGTTCGAATCCGCTCGGGACCTCTGAAAAAAGTTGCTTTATATGAAGCAACTTTTTTTATGTAATTAAAATTCTACCTGCAAACTACCTCTTATGCCGAAGGGTTGTGAATAGGGGTGAGTAGTTTTATCTAAATAATTTAAACGCCACACAAAATCTAATCGGAACACTTTAAAAATATTTTCAATGCCAGTACCTAGTTCAATGTATGGTTTTTTATTAGGAATTGAAAATGGGTTGATAGCATTGTTATCGTTGTAACCATTTAATTGTTTGTTTGCATCACTCATATCCCCCAAAACCGCTTTGCCACCAACAAATGTTCGCCATTTTAATTTTTTAATAATAGGAATATAGGTGAGTGGGAAACCACCAAAATATTCATAAAAACGAGCACTGATTAATCTGTCAGCAATAAATTCGTATCGAGTCATGTTGTTAAAACAATATTTGTCGTAATAGTAAGTGTCGTTGCCCGGCAAAACATCTAATAGAATCATTGGCAAATTACCTAATGTTTTTTCTGCAGTAATAGAATAGAAAAAACTACCTACAGTGCCTGTGCTTTTATTGCCATCAATTTGTAATTTGATTTTCTGATAACTGAATTCACTATTTAAAAACCCTTTTACACTTTGTTTAAGTTCAAAAGTAACAATTGGATAATCGCTGCCAATGCTGGCTCTAAGGAAATCGCCAGCAATAAATTTTTCATGATAAGCAAATCGAGTAGTTAAACTAATTGTTGTATTGATAAAACTTGGAGTGAAATCGGCAATTCCATTTGGATAAAAAGTATTATCGAAAAATGAATGAATTGAACTGTGCTGAAATGTGATTTTTTCGCCAAAACCACTCTTCCATTCATGGTTGTAAGAAATTTTTGTTTCTTCTAAATGTGTTAGTTTAGAATAATATGGTACTCGGCGAATCAATGAGCTAAACAAATTATTTTCACCTAATTGTTCATCTAACAAGTTGTAAGTAACTACATCATTTACATATCTAACTTTTAATTCTCTACGTGGTAATTTTTTGAAAATGTACCAGGTATTAAAATCATATTTAATTTTATGATCTGTAAAGCCATATGCGAATTGAGTATTCAGCCATAATTTAGTACTCACTAATTCACTATTTGAAATTCCGAAACCAACTCTAGCACCTTCAACATGGTTTAATGCAAAAATATTATAATACGGGCCATAAGAAAAATATCCACTTTGAAAATACCCAGTAGCAAGAGTTGTAAACAATTGTTTGTAATGCTTAAATGCTGGTACTTTTTGAATGGTATCTACCAACTTGTAAATATTTTTTTCATTTTTCGATAATGAATCAGGGCGATTATTCATCCAGAAATCTGAATTTTTTGCTGATGCACCATTTAGTACAATCAAATCTTGATGGTCAGCAAATGCAGTATCTGTAGAAGGATTATTGACTATTATATTTTTGTATAAAGTGGTTTTTCGACCAATTATTCCTGGCCTGCCTTTACCACCAGTTTTAAAACTTACAATGAATTTATCTTTGTTCATCATCCAAAGTGTGTCACCAAATTTTGTGTAGGATTGAAAAACACTGATTTTATTTACAAAATTAATATTAGCATCCTTTGATGTGGACATACTTATTTGTTTTATTGCCCATGTAGAATCATTTACCCACATTTCGCCTATAAAAGTGTTTTCACCACTCCTCTTAGGCTGAAATGATAATTTGAAGCACTTCCTGCCCTCTAAATAAGCAGTGTCAGTAATTTTATAGTGATAATAAAACAAACCGCCATTAGCTATTGGACTGATAAAATAAACCCCCATCAAAAGCAATCTGTTTTCATAAATATTTTCATCCTGATACATGGTACCTAAAAATTGCGAAAGACTTTCATCAGTTCCGCCAGCCATTTGAGTTGCCTTGATTACTTCTTTATGGCTGGATGGATTTTTGCGATAATAAAAATCACTTAATGATTCAGTAAGATAGACAGGCAAAAAGGGTTTGTCTTCGGATGTGCTATCAATATAATTTTTAATAAATCCAAAGGGTTTTAAAATCCGATTGGTACTAATTTTATCTGATATTTTATCTACGTCCAATTCTAATTTATTGTAGACTAAGTATTGATAATAATCAAGTTTATTTTTATCATTCTTTCGTTTATGTAATTGTATTCTTTTAAAAAGAGTATAAGCGGGATCTTGCCCCAAATGCACTGTTATTGCTTTAAATGAAGTAGCAGCTCTTTCCATTTCTATTTTAAAAAATTGCTCTGGCTCGCCACTCAATTTCATTTTTATTTTATTGTATCCAACTGATGAAAATTCAACTGAATCACATTTTTCATTATACAATAAACTAAAACTGCCCGAAGCATCCGCAGTTGCACCATTGGTAGTGCCTTTCAGATAAATTGTAGCAAATTCTATGGGTTCTTGGGTGTGTTGGTCAATAATCTTCCCACTCAATTTCTTTGTTTGTGCAAATGTTGATGAGACAGAAATAAAAATAAAGCAAATGGTTGTAAGCCTTTTAAGCATTGGGTGTTTCAAAAAAGTAAAAGTAGTTTTTTTACAACAAAAAATAACCGAAACATAAATTGTTTCGATAATAAATAAGGTAGATAAAATTTCGGATAAAAAGTTTAACGCTCTAAATAATTATTTGGCGTTGTCGAAACGATGTTCTATTGCTTCTTCTTCCTCTTCGGCTGCAATCATATTATCATAATAAGCAATGGCAGCTAACAAAACAAAAACAGCGGCAGGCAATAATACTTTAGTTATTTGAAAGCCAGCTCCAATTTCGGAACCGATAGCTCCTACCACTAATAATATTAATAGAAAACTAACTGTGGCTCTTGAAGATTGAAGCGTTAAACCAATTGCCCCAGCGATTTCTAAAATGCCAACAATAATGGCAGCTGTTTGATTATGAGAACCTGGTTTTGAGAAATTCATTTTTTCCATAAAATCAAAATCAGGCAAAATGTTTAAGATTTTGCAGATACCATTAACCACGAAGATAGCAGCGGCTATGTATGCAAGAATGGCCACTAATGATTTTTTTTGTTTCATAAGATAAAATATATTTGAAGAAAATTTTTCTTAACCCTAAAAGTAGTGTGAGGTTTTTACTAAGTTTTTCTGTCACTTTATAAAATACCAACTATCAACTGTTAATTTGTATCCTGACACAGTTCAATTAACACCCCATTTGACGATTTTGGATGAATGAAACAAACCAATTTGTTGTCAGCACCCACCTTTGGCACTTCGTTCAATAAAAGACAACCTTCAGCCTTTAATCGTTGCATTTCTTCTCTAATATTTTTTACCGAAAATGCAATGTGATGTATTCCTTCACCCTTTTTTTCGATAAACTTAGCAATAGGTGAATCGGCTCTGGTGGCTTGTAGCAGCTCGATTTTATTAGGGCCGTTTTCAAAGAATGATGTTTTAACACCTTCCGATTCAACTTCTTCCACTTTATAGCATGGTGTATTTAAAATTTTTGCATAGAGCAGGTTACTTTCTTCTAAATTTTTAACTGCAATGCCAATATGTTCAATTTTATCAAACGTGTTCATTCGATTTGTTTTTATTAAGAATAGGCAAGAAAATGAAAGATAAAAATCCGCCAATCACCACAGCAATTTGTTGAACTCCCCAATTTACCCAGGCTGATGCCAAGCCAATTCCTTCGGGGATGTTGTATAATTTTAATACTTGTGGAATGATAGCATGATAACCACCCAAGCCGCCTTGCGTAGGCAAAATGAAGCCAAAACTCCCAAACGACATGCAGGTTAAAGCAGCGAAAATAGTAAGATGTGATGTTTCATGTACACATAACAAACCAATGTATTGAGTGAAAACATAACTGCCCCAAATTAAAATGGTGTATAGAAAAAATGCTGATTTTTTTTTCAAATTTAAAATCGCTTTTAAGCCGCTGCCCAAACCATCTAAAAACGATTTTATCTTTTCGTTTTTATTCAATATTTTTTTAACGACAAGAAATCCAATTACACAAAAAATAATGAAAGCTACAACCAGCAACCATTTCAAGTTGCTGCTGTTTTGCCATTTCATTACAATGGCATCAATAATTGTTGTTTTGAAATAAGCATAAATTCTGTCGAACTCAATCAATACAGTTATTACAACCAATACCAACCAACATAGCGTATCAAAAATTCTTTCGGCGATGACAGTTCCAAAATTTTTTTCAAAAGGTATTTCTTCGTACTTCGTTAGAACTCCACATCGTGTTACTTCGCCCAATCTGGGAAAAGCCAAATTGGCTAAATAACCAATTAAAACCGCCGCATAAGTGTTCGTTATTTTTGGATGATAACCTAATGGTTCCATCAATAATTTCCAGCGCAAAGCTCTGAAGAAATGCGCTAATAAGCCACAGCAAAAGGCTACAGCAATTAAATATGGGTTGGCATTCAACAAAGCATTTTTGCATTGTGCCAATTGTTCATCACTCATTTTGTGAAAAATCCACCAAACAATTCCTATTCCTAAGAGTAAAAAAATTACAAACTGCAGAATAGTTTTGATGCGTTTATTCATAAAATGAAAACTAAATTTTGTTTTTTGAGTCTGGAAAAATAACGCTTGGTTTGAAGTTTTTAGCTAATTCAAAATCCATTGTAGCATAACTCACAATGATCACAACATCGCCTGGTTGCACCTTTCGGGCTGCGGCACCATTCAAGCAAATCACACCGCTATTGCGTTCGCCTTTGATAATGTATGTTTCAAAACGTTCGCCATTGTTGTTATTAACCACTTGAACTTTTTCATGTTCAATTAAATTAGCAGCATTCATCAATGCTTCATCAATAGTGATACTTCCTACATAATTCAAATTAGCATCTGTTACAGTAGCTCGATGAATTTTTGATTTTAAAATTTCTATTTGCATAATGCGGCTCAAAGATAATTTAATAAAACATTTACGATGAATGAAAGTTTGATTTAAATAGTTGACCAACTTACTGTTCCGTCTTTTTCATCTTTTAATTGAATTCCTTTTTCAACTAGTTGATTTCTGATGGCATCGCTGGTTGCAAAATCTCTTTTTGCTTTGGCTTCTTTGCGAAGTTGGATTAAAACCTGTAAAGCATCATCTAATTTATTGTTGCCAGCATTCGTGTTTTCATTTTTCAATCCAAACACATCAAATAAATAATCTTCCAAAGTTTTTTCCATTTTTTCAAAAGTCGCTCTAAAATAATTGGCGGCAGGAATTTGATTGTTTTTAATTGCATGTACTTTGCTGCTTATTTCAAATAAATTGGCAATAACCATTGGGGTATTAAAATCATCATTCATGAATTTTTCACAGTCGTCACATAGTTTGTTAAGTTCAATATCTGCAAGATTTTGTAACAACGGATTTCTGTTTTTTTCGTTTTCCAAAGTAATAACCTTTGAATCTGCTAATTTACCACCCTTTAAAAACTCATAAGCATTCATCAGTTTTTGCAAGCCTTTTTCAGCATCTTGCAATCCTTTAATATTAATATCCAATTCAGCAGAATAATGTGATTGCAAAAACAAAAACCTCAACACACTCGGCGCATAACCTTTATCTAAAAGCGGATGATTTCCATTCACAAATTCCATGGGCAAAATTGAATTTCCCAAACTCTTACTCATTTTTTGTCCATTGAAATTGAGCATGTTGGTATGCAACCAATACTTGGCACCACCATGATTGCAGCTTCCAACGTTTTGTGCAATTTCACACTCATGATGCGGAAATTTCAAATCCATTCCACCACCATGAATATCAAAAGTTTCGCCCAAATATTTTGTACTCATGGCTGAACACTCTAAATGCCAGCCTGGGAAACCCTTTCCCCACGGGCTATTCCACTGCATGATATGTTCGGGCGATGCTTTTTTCCATAAGGCAAAATCAATTGAATTTCGCTTTTCATCTTGTCCATCCAAATCCCTATAGCCAGCAATCAACTCATCTATATTTCTTCCAGATAAAGCACCATAGCCATGTTCAGCGTTATATTTTTTTACATCAAAATAAATTGAGCCATTCACTTCATACGCAAAACCATTTTTCAACAATGTTTCAATCATTTCAATTTGTTCAATGATATGCCCTGTTGCTGTGGGTTCAATTGTTGGAGGAATCGTGTTGAAAGCATCCATGATGCGATGAAAACTCACCGTATATTTTTGCACGATTTCCATTGGTTCGATGCTTTCCAATTTTGCAGCAGCTTCCATTCTGTTCACACCTTCGCCACGTTCGTTCGTCAAATGCCCAGCATCAGTGATATTGCGGACATAACGAACCTTATAACCTGAATAAGTGAGGTAGCGATAAATCATATCAAACGAACAAAATGTTCTCAAATTTCCAACATGTGGTTCGCTGTAAACGGTTGGTCCGCATACGTACAAACCCACATGTGGTGCATGAATGGGTTCAAACTTTTCCTTCTGACGAGTGAGTGAATTATAAACGTGTAAAGCCACTTTGAAAATTAATTGAGTTGCAAAAATAGAGTAAATGAATTGTGATTGATAATTTTGACGAAATAATGCCACAACATTTAGAAATAAAAACTGCTTATTCTCATTTGATGGTTTGGAAAATTACTGAACCGATAATTTTTTTTGAAGAAAAATTATCGAATTGGCAAAATGATTTTCATCAAATAAAAAGTGAAAAACGGAAACTACAATTTGCTGCAAGCCGTTATGTGGCTGCATTGCTCACCAATATTTTTGATGCTTCGCAATTTGCAAATGCTGAAGATAGAAGACCTTTTATCAGAAATTCTAATTTACAAATTTCTATTTCACACGATGAAAACTGGGCAGCGGTAATTATTTCCAAAAATAAAGTGGGGATTGATATTTTTTGTCCCACTGAAAAAATTTTCAGAGTGGCAGACAAATTTTTGAACGATGAAGAAATTGTGTTATTGAAAAATCATTTTAGTAGTGAAAACGAAAAACTAAAATGGTACAGCATGATATGGTGTGTTAAAGAAACTGTTTTTAAATGGATGGGTAAAGACAGCGTTGAGTTTAAACAAGATATGTTATTAAAAAAACTTGAAGCTGCTGAAATATTGATGAATACTGCATTCTATGACGATGTAAAAGTACAAACGAAATTTGAAGATGAATTTTGTTTGAGTTGGAGATAAATTATTCAACTAAAATTAATTTTTAATTTATGGCCTATTTGTAAATTAATTCCTAAATTTGGAAAGCTATTCCATTTTTTAACGGCTCATAAATCCCAATTCACTCATGAAACTGAATGCCGAAACCCTATCTTATTTTAATCAATCTACACACTGTATTTGTATTTGCAAACAAGTAAAAAGCAAAAATGTTGAACCAGAAATTCAGGTGGTTTATCTGAATGACAGATTTCGAGAGCATTTTAAAATTAAAGCCTCCAAGCCTTTATATGTGAAACCTCAGGATTTTTTTCCTGAATTACTGAATGATGATTTGGTACAATTGACAAAAGAAGTTTTTGAAAATGGGCAAGCAAAAGAGTTTTTGATTAAGGCTGAAATCCAGAAAATGGGAGAACTTTTTTTAGATACTCAATTGTTGAAATTTCAAAATTATGTCATTATAAAATTTAAGAACAATAAATCATCCCAACAAATTGAAAAAGAATTGTTAGATAAAGATTTGATGTTGAAAGAGGCTTACAAGCTGCTTAACATGGGTACTTTCAACATAGATATGCAAACTGGAATCATCAACACTTCCATTAATTTGAATGAGATGTTTGAGTTTCCTGCTGAGAAAACAGTTTTCACATTTGATGACTACCAACAATATTTAGCTCCAACAGATAAAGAAATTTCTATACAACATTATAGTGAATTGATTAAAACTGGTCAATCATTCAAAGTTGAAAGGAAAATTGTTACCCCTAAAAAGAATGTTAAGTATGTCGAAATAACTGGCAAACCAATTTTGGAAAATGATAAATTCATCAAGTTATTGGGCACCATTCGAGACATCACAGCAAAAAAAGTTGAAGAAATTTTAATTAAAAAAACCGAGGAAAAATTAATTGAAAAATCAAAAATGTTGGGAGAGGCTCATCGCCTTTTAAACATGACAATATTTAAAATTGATATGGCAACTGGTATCATGCATTCTGATTTTGATTTTCAAGAATTTTTTGAAATGCCCAAAAGCGATGAGCCATTTACCATTCCAACATTGATGAGTTTTTTCGATGCAAAAGACCAAGAAGAAATAAAAGCTAATGAACAACGAATATTAAATGGTGATGGTAATGTTTTTATTAAGGAGAAAAAAATTACTACTGCCAAAGGCAATATTAAATATGTTGAAATAGCAGACAGAGCTATATTTGAAGATGGTAAATGCGTTCATGTTGTCGGTACTTTTCGAGATATTACAAAGCGAAAAAAAGAGGAACTTTTATTATTAGAAGCAGAAAGAAAAAATATTCAAAATGCGCAACTGATTAGATATGCGCACGAATACTTAAACATGGCTGCTTATACCATTGACATTACGACAGGATTTGTTACTACTGATTATGATTTCACAAAAGTATTTGAAACAAATGATTACCCAACTCCTATCACGTTGGAATATTTAAGACAATTTTTAGACAAGGAAGATATAGATAGTTCAAGAATTGATATTGAAAATGCTATAAAGACTGGACAATCATTTACTCGTGAAAGAAAATTAATCACAGCCAAAGGCAATACAAAATATTTAGAGTTCAATGTTTTGCCAATGATGGAAAACAATGAATACACTAAACTATTTTGCATATTCAGAGACATTACAAAGCGAAAGGAAGAAGAGTTGTTTTTACTTGAAACGGAAAAAAGATTAATCGAAAACAACAAACTCACAGAAATTTCCCATGGATATTTAAAAATGGGAACTTATCAGATAGATTTAACAACAAAAACAATTTATTTTTCTCAAAATCTTGCCAATGTTCTAGAGTTACCAATTAATCAAAACCAAATTTCATTTAGCGACTATTTGAATTTAATTCATCCTGATGAAAAAACAGAAGCTGCTGAACGATTAAAGAAAAATTTATTTGAACATACGCCTTATACTTTAGAGCGCCGAATGATTACTGGTAAAGGCAATGAAATCATTGCCGAAATTACTGGTTACCCAATCATTGAGAAAGGCAAGGGCGTTAAATTTATTGGTACTTTAAGGGATATAACTCAAAAGAAAAAAGAAGAGCAACTGCTAATTGAGACACAAAAAAAGTTAGAAGAGAGTTTACAACTCACAGAACATGCACATAAAATTTTAGACATGTGCACTTTTGTGACAGACTTGAAAACTGGCATCAATCATACTAATTACGACTTCTCAATAGTCTATGAATTAAGTGAAAAGAAACCTTACTACACGATTCAAGACTACTATAAATATTTAAGCCCCGAAGATAAAATAGCAGCAGCTGAAAATTTAAAAGAATTAGTAAACCAAGGCAAACCGTTTTCATCAGAAAGAAAAATTATTACTGAAAAAGGAAACACCAAATTCATAGAACTAACAGGTCAGCCAATTTATGAAAATGGTATTGTAACAAAATTTTTAGGCACTTTCCGAAACATCACAGAAAGAAAATTGGCTGAGATAAAGCTACAGGAAACTGAAAAGAAATTGAGCAATACTTTAAAAATGCTGAATGAAGCTCATGAGTTGTTAGATATGGGTGCCTATACAGTTGACTTGATCACAAAAAAAATAACATCAGAATTAAACATCAATGAATTGTATGATTTGCCTGAAGATACAATAGAATTTACTTTGGATGATTACTTTAAATACATTCAAAAAGATGAGCAAAAAGAATCGAAAGAAACATTTGTGCAATTAATTGAGCATGGTACACCATTTACAAAGGATCGCAGAATAACTACCGCTAAAGGAATTGATAAGTATGTTGAAATAACTGGAAACCCTGTTTATGAAAACGGAAAGGTCACAAAAATTACTGGTACATTCAGAAATATCACTGCCAGAAAACAACAAGAAATTAATTTAATTAATACCGAAATCAAATTGCTGGAAGCACAAAATATGCTTCGCATGGGTAATTTTGAGATGGACTTATTGCAAGGCAAAATTGAACATTCGCCCGAACTATGCGATATACTTGAATTTGAAGAGCCAGTCATGATGCAATCTGTTTCAGATTTCATTGATTGTGTTCATCCTGATGAAAAAATTGAAACAGGAATTTATATTAAAAGTTTAATTGAAGGTAAACTTATCGGCAATAAAGTTGACAGAAAAATGTTGACTAGAAATGGAAATGTTCGTTACCTAGAAATTGTTTCAAAAGTCGTTTTTAAAGATGGTGTGGCTGAAAAATTATTAGGCACATTCAGAGATATCACTGAAAAGAAATTGCAAGAAATCTGGATGGAAGAAAATCAACAACGCTTAAAAGAAGCCAGTTTGCTGCTCCGTAATGGAACTTTTTCATTAGATATGGAAACCAAATTCGTAACCGTTTCAGATGAAGTTTTAGAAATTTTAAATAACAAATTACCTAAGCAATTTTCAGCAACTGAATTTTTTAACTACTTGCCTGAAACTACCAGATTAGCCTACTACAATGCCTTTATTGAAAAATTAGAAAACAATTTGCCAGTAAAGGAAATTGTGAAATTAAAATTTGCCGATAAAACACATCGCTACTTTGAAGTAACAGGTAAGTTATCAGACGACAAAAAATTTTACAAAGGCAACTTTCAAGATGTAACCGAACAACATGAAAAAGATAAAGCTTTGCATCAAAGCGAAGAGCGATTCAGGATGTTGTTTGAAAACACACCATCTATGTATTTCATCATGGATGAACAAGGAACAATTGTTTCTGTCAATCAATTTGGAGCAGATACTTTGGGGTATAAAAAAACTGATTTAATCGATCAATATCATTCCATTTTATTCCATCCATCCGATAAATATTCGGTTGCTAAAAACCTTGAATTATTAAAGCTTTCACCAAAAAATTATATGCAATGGGAAGCTCGAAAAATTAAAAAATCGGGTGAAATAATTTGGGTAAAAGAAACAGCAAGAATTACTAAAAATCAGAAAGGAGAAAACATTTATTTAATCGTTTGTGAAGACATTACCAGCGAAGTTCAAAATAGAATTTTGGTAAACAAAAAACAAACTGAATTAATTAAAGCAAAAGAAAAAGCTGAAATGGCTGCCACTGAAAAATTGCATTTCACCAGCATTATGAGTCACGAAATCCGAACACCATTGAATGCAGTGATTGGCATGAGTAATTTATTGCTGATGGAAAATCCACGTGAAGACCAAATCAGCGAATTAAACACCTTAAAATTTTCAGCAGAAAATTTATTGTTACTAGTGAATGACGTATTGGATTATAGCAAAATTGAAGCAGGAAAAGTTGATTTAGAAAAATCGCCATTTGAAATTCGTCAGTTGATTTATAACATTCGTAGCAGCTATAAATTCAAAGCTGATTCGAAAGAAATTTTCATCAATACTTTTATTGATAACGAAATTCCAAACATGTTGCTTGGCGATGTAATGAGGCTCGGACAGGTGTTAAACAATTTAATTTCAAACGCCATTAAATTTACCGATAAAGGGTTTGTAGAAATTTCACTTCGCAAAATTCAACATGTAAAAGATGCAGAAGTAAAAATCAGATTTGAAGTAATTGATACAGGCATCGGTATCCCGAAAGAAAAACGACAACTTATTTTTGATAGTTTTTCGCAAGCAGCATTAGACACTTCAAGAAGGTTTGGTGGCACAGGTTTGGGATTGACCATCACCAAAAAATTGATTCAATTATTTGGCAGTGAAATTTATGTTGAAAGTGAAATTGATAAAGGTTCTACTTTTTATTTTGATTTAGTTTTTGAAGTTGCACCGCAACAAAAATTCTCAGTAATCGAAATTGATGGAATAAAAAATGATTTATCAGCTTCAAGAAAAATTTTATTGGTAGAAGATAATCACATCAATAAAATTGTAGCTACAAAATTTTTAAATAAGTGGAATTTGAATGTAGAAACTGCTATCAACGGGAAAGAAGCGCTAAAAAAATTGGATGCAAATCATTACGATTTAATTTTGATGGACTTGCACATGCCCGAAATGAGTGGCTTAGAGGCTTGCAGAATAATTCGTAATCACGAAAACGAATCGTTGAAAAATATTCCAATCATTGCTTTAACAGCAGCCGCTATTGACAATGAAAAGGAAAAAGTTTTATCAGAGGGCATGAATGATTACATCAGCAAACCATTTAATCCAGAAGAATTGAAAGAGAAAATTTTCAAGCATTTATCATAGTTGCTTGTTTAAATGCTTTGCTAAACAATAACCCATGCTAAAATTCGCTTGCAGCAAATAGCCACCAGTTGGCGCATCCCAGTCTAACATTTCGCCAATGCAAAAGTGCTGTGGTAGTCTTTTTAATTCAAAATCAGCATTGATTTCATCCAAAGAAATTCCACCAACAGTTGAGATGGCTTCATCAATTGGTGCTAGGTCAGTTATTTTTATGGCGAAGTTTTTAATCGCATTTGCAAGTGCATTCACATTGGTAAACTCTTCTTTGCTCAAATAAAATTTCAACAAATGAATGGCAGTTTTACTCAATCCAATTTTGGTTTCTAAATGATTGCTCCATGAATTTCTTTTCGGTTGATTCAATTTTTCTACAACTTCTTCATGGCTGTAAATAGGCTTGAAATCAATATAAATGGTAGCTTCCGAGTTTTGATTTAATTGATTTCGGATTGGAGCAATCAAAGCATAAATCACTCCACCTTCCATTCCGGATTTTGTAATCACCACTTCGCCTTTGCGTTCTTTATCGCCACATTTTATTGAAATATTTTTGAGTGATTGTCCTTCGGCAACATTCAGAAAATCATTTTTCCAATCAATTTTTACAGCACAATTTGAAGCTTGAAATTGAACGATTTGAATTCCTTCTTTTTCAAAATAATTTATCCAACTCCCATCAGAGCCTGTAATTGACCAGCTTTTACCGCCTAAAGCAAAAACTACTTTATCTGCTGAAATATTTTCGACTCTATTATTAGTTTCAAATTGCAATTCATTTTTTTCATTCCAGCCTTTCCAAAAATGTTGCGTTTTGATTTGAACATTTTTCAGCTTCAACACATTAACAATTGCATTCAAAACTACAATAGGCTTTATTTCTTTTTCAGGAAACACTCTGCCACTTGTGCCAACAAACGTAGGAATACCAATGTTTTTCAGCCATTCCATTAAATCCTGATTGGAAAATTGTTGAAGCATCGGTTTAATAAATTCAGATGGAATGTAGCGTTGAATGAATTGTTCCAATGATTCCGAATGAGTTAAATTCAAACCACCATCGCCTGCCACTAAAAATTTTCTTCCTAATGCCGCATTGCGTTCATAAATGGTGACATCAAATTTGGTTTCATCCAAATGCGCTGCTAACATCAACGCTGATGCGCCTCCTCCGATAATGGCAATAGATTTTTTCGACATTCAAAATTAAGTTTTGAAGCTGCAAATTAAATGAAAGCAATTATGCTGTTGAAGATTTTATTGCACCAATTCAATGATATAAACCTGTTCGTTTAGTTGAATTTGTTCGCCAACTTTTAATCCCAACATTTTTTTACCTAAAGGCGAAAATTCTGATACAGCAAAGATTTGAACGCCATCAACAATTGCTTTACCTAATGCAACACTCACATAAAAATAGCCTTTGTTGGTTTTTACTAAACTTCGGTTTATAATTTTTTCAGTTGTGATTTGTGGATTTATTTTTTCTAAAATTGCTTTTTGTGCTAAAGCTTCTTCCAATTGCTGACGAATATTTGCTTGCTCAATTTGCACCATAGCCAAAGCAGTTTCATGTTTATCGCCGGCGGTGCTTTTGGTTTCGTTGGCACCACTTTCTTTTAAATCATTCAAACGCTTTTGCAGCAATTGAACTTTGTCAGTTGCTAATTGAAGAAAATGAGAATGGATTTTTTGTTTCAATTTCAAATCATTGAGAGCGATGGAAAAAATATTTTCAATAAGGAAAGCAGACCAGTTATCAAAACTAAAGCAAGCACTAATGTTTTGAAATGTTTTGCTGAAATTTTTTCTAAAATTTTCTTGCCGATAAATGTGCCTAAAATACTCACCACAAACAAAATTGGAATCAAGTATAAGTCATGTTGATGCACATAGCCATTCCAAACATAAATACCGCTTCTACTGCAATCAATTCCTAAATCTATTAATGCGGATGTGGCAATAAAAATTTCAGTTTTTAAATCAAAAGCAGCCAGCACCATTCCTCTGATTGCGCCGCCAGTGCCTACCAAACCAGCCACCAATCCCGATAGCACACCGCCACTAACTGAATTAATAATTGTTGGTTCAATAATTAATTTATTGAAAAACAGCAACAACAAACTTATTGAAATCAGAAATACAGACAAGGCAATTTGCAAAATTTGCACATTCACATATTTGCTTAACATTGCTCCGATGATTACAAAAATGACAGCAGGAATGCCGATTGAAAAAATTAATTTCTTATCAACGCCTTTTCGGAAAAAATAAATTTTAGTTAAGTTGCTGGATACATGAAACAATGCAGTGATGCCCAATACCGAGTAAAAATCTAAAAAGTAACTGGCGATGGGCACAAAGAATAATGACGAACCAAACCCACCAACCGTTCCTAAAATTTCGGATAATAAAGCCAGTAAAATAAACAAGTATAAATGTTGCAATTGCTATTCAATAAAGTTTTTCAAAGCTATGAAGATTTAGAGAGGTAAAGGATTAAACTTTATTCTTACTAATCAAGATTGTAGCAATTAAACTTTGTCATTTGCTATTTGAAGAAAGTGATAATGGATTTTTTGTTTCAAGGAGAATATTCGGTTAAAAAATTATAGTTGAGGAACTGTAAAATAAATTTAATCCCTTGGTTTTAAATCAGGTCCCCATATCAACCAATTAGCCAAGGCGGCTCGTGCCATCTGCATTGTCTCAAAATGTATTCTCCACTCACTATCCTCTTTTTTTGATTCTTTCCAATTTAATTGTTCGTCGCCAAGCAAAAGAGTTCCATTATGAACAATTCTGCTACGCATATTATAAATCTTATTGTACTTGGATTTCGTTGATTCCTCATTTGAAATATAAGTGCTTAAAAAAGTTTTAAACTTTGCTGTTACGCCCCAAATCGGTCTTCCACATTCATTACAAGTAAAGCTAGATTCCTTAATGGTTTTACATGATTCGCAATGAAGTTCTACTTTATGATTCCTAAAATAATAGTTCGCCAAAGTTTCAATGCTTGAAACGAATGAGATAAACGATAAACTTTTCATTGATTGTTTAATGTCAATCCCATTGCAGATTAAATGAGCCACTGCATCGACTATTTTTTGAGATTCTTCGTCAAGATTAAAATAGTTTTCTAAAATTTTTTCTGTTAAATCTGAAAATGAAATCTCCTGTGTATTGTCATCAACCAAATTATCAATTGAACCTTGTAAATAATAATTTTGATGCGATATAAAATTTGAATTTAAATGTCTTTGAGCGGCAAATTCATTACCTCTTAAGTCATTTTTTGAATTAGGATAATAAAAAAATGGAAAGAAAATTTTACTTGCATTAAATTCTGATTCATCATTATTTTCTTTTGGTATAATTCCCCATTTTGAGTCAGAAGTCGAGTAGCTAAAAAAACGGTGTTTAGTGATTGCTGACAATAACCTTGTAATCTTATTTAATTGGCTTGTTTGATTTGCCAATCCAGAAATCAAGTTCTTTTGCTTAATCCAAGAATATACTTCTGGATTTTTTGTTGAATCGGTAAAATATTCAATAACAACAGGATTATCCAACGCATACTCAGATTTTGGAGCATCGGCAAAATCACAAGGATAAATTTGAAAAACATCTTTAAACCTAAAATTCGTTTTTAAATGAGCTTTAGTAAAAATTATATTTCTGTGAAAATTCTTTTCCATAGCTTTTACCCCACCAATTCCTTCACCACATCTTGCACCTCAGGAGTATTCCATTTGTCGAATACATTTTCAATGTTGGCTAATTTATCTAAATGAACGCCATGTCTCTGACCTTCATTATATGCAGTATGGTAGCTTATTTGCGGACTGAATGTTACTTGTGCATACATGCTTAAAAAGTTAGGATGCTCAGTTGCAATCCGGGCTTCAATTTTTTTACGTAACAAAAATTTCGGGTCAGCAGTTTTGTCTCTCATCTCAATGAAATTATCCAAAGCCAACTGCGCCACCGCATCGCCATTCGGTTTGCGAAGTGTTTGATATTCTTCAAACAGTGCTTTCCAATTGTCGCCATGTTTTTCCATCATTTCATCAAACACCACACAATCTTCAAAACCACAATTCATACCTTGCCCAAAGAATGGCACAATAGCATGTGCAGCATCACCTACCAAACAAGCTTTGTCTTCAAAGCTCCAAGGAAAGCAACGAACTGTTACCAAAGTTGAAGTTGGATTGGCGAAAAAATCTTGTTTTAATGTTGGCATTAATGCAATTACATCAGCAAAATATTTTTGCATGAAATTCATCATTGAAGTTTCATCTTTCAACGTCTCAAATGATTCCTCTCCTTTCAATTGTAAAAACAATGTGCAAGTGAAGCTGCCATCAATATTTGGCAAAGCAATCATCATAAAACTTTTTCTTGGCCAAATATGTAAAGCATTTTTCTCCATTCTGAAACTACCGTCTTCATTTGCTGGAATCAACAATTCCTTGTAAGCATGTTCTAAATATGTTTGTGAATAGTTAAACATATCCGTAGATGTTTGCATAGCCAAACGAACAGGGGAAAAAGCACCATCTGTTCCCAATAAAATATCAGCGTTCGATACAACTGGATTACCTGTTTTTTCATCAACAAATTTTGCAGTTGATTGTCGTAAATTAATATCAGTGCATTTATGCTCAAATTTGATGTTTACATTTTCAAATTTTTCAGCCAAGCTCATCAAAGCCATATTGATGCCGCTTCTACTCACAGAATAAATCGCCTGATTTTCTTTTCCATATGGTTGAAAAGTTTGCGTTCCATCCTGATGATGAATCTGACGTCCATACATCGGGATAGCAATTTTCATGATGTCATCAGCAATACCAGCTGCTTTCAAGCCACGTAAGCCTCTATCACTCAACGCCAAATTAATACTTCTTCCTGCTGATATTTTTGTAGAACGCATATCTGGTCGGCGTTCGAACATAGTAACATGGTGACCACGTTTAGCTAAATAAACAGATAGCAAACTGCCTACTAAACCTGAACCTACGATGGAAATATTTTTAGAAGTCGTAAGTCGTGAGTTGTTAGTCGTAAGCGAAGAGTTGTTAGTCATACTTTTTTATTTTTTTGTGAAAGGACTTTTATGAATCCTCTTATGATTTTTGAAATTTCATTTGATTGTTCAATCAATTCATTCTTTGTTTCTTCTGAAATATAATTTAGTTGAACTGCTAAATATAACATTGATTTTGCTTCGCTTGAAGAACCTAAAGCCATGTAAAGAAATCTTGCAAAGTCGGCATCACTGCTTCTATCAAAGCCTTCAGCGATGTTGTTTGAAATAGAAACAGATGCCCTGCAAATTTGGTCTTTGAAAGCATAGTCCTTAGTTTTTTCAAAAGCATGATAAATGGCAACAGAAAAATTCTGTGCTTTTTGCCAAGCAATAATATCTTCAAACTTCTGAATTTGCATGCTTACGACTTATGACTATTGACTTACGACTAAAACTGATTTACGAAATTGAACACATCCTCAAACGAATTATACAACGGCACTGGTGCAACACGAATTACACCTGGCTCTCTCCAATCAGCTATCACACCAGCTTTGGTGAGTTTATCAAAAATCTGTTTTCCATTTTCTTTAAATGACAAACTGATTTGGCAACCTCGTTCATTTTCATTTGAAGGTGTCAAAATATCGAACTGTAAATTTTTCTCTTTTCTTTTTTCAATCAATAAATATTCTAAGAAAGCTGTAAGCTGCAAACTTTTTTTACGCATGTTGTAAATGCCAGCTTCGTCGATAATTTCTAAAGAGGCTTTATGAATTGCCATTGCAAACACAGGCGCATTACTCATTTGCCATGATTCAGCAGTATACATACTTTCATAAGTTGCTTCCATTTTAAAACGGTCTTTTTCATTGTGTCCCCACCAACCATTGAATCTTGGTAGCGAATCATTTTTGTGATGTTTTTCATGCACAAAAATTCCAGCTACACCACCCGGACCGCTATTCAAATATTTGTAACTACACCAACAAGCGAAATCAACATTCCAGTCGTGCAATTGCATCGGTATATTTCCCATTGCATGCGCTAAATCAAAACCACAATTTGCACCAGCGTTGTGAGCCGCTTTAGTAATGGCTTTCATGTCGAACAATTGCCCAGTATAGAAATGAACACCGCCCAAAATCACCAATGCTAATTCATTTTTGTGTTCTTCAATTTTTGCTAAAATATCTTCAGTACGCAAAGCGTATTCCCCTTCACGAGGCTGCATTTCAATAATTGCACTCTCATCAAAACCATGAAATTTTGCCTGAGAAGTAACAGCGTATTGGTCACTTGGGAAAGGACGATTTTCAATCAGGATTTTATATCGCTCTTTTGTCGGACGATAAAAGGATACCATCAACAAATGAAGATTGTTAGTCAATGAACCCATTGCCACTACTTCATTTTTATTAGCGCCAACTAATTTTGCCAATGCATCTTGTGTGAAATGATGATAATACAACCAAGGATTTTTTCCGTGAACATGCCCTTCTACACCAAGTTTCGCCCAATCATCCAATTCAACATCAATATGTTCCATTGCCGATTTGGGTTGCAAGCCTAAAGAATTTCCGCAGAGATAAATGGAATCTTTACCATTCACTTTCGGTATAAAAAATCGGTCACGAAAATGTTTTAATGAATCTTGTGAATCAAGTTGCTGAGCAAATGACAATGAATTTTCAAAATGCATGATGTAGTGAAAAATTGAACGGCGAAGATAAGATTTGAAATGCGGAAAAAGATGATAAAAATCAATGTAACCTATAGTGTAACATTCAACGTTTGGTTGCTCTTGATTACAATGTCTTTATTAACCGTTTGCTTCATACGCTTGTTCGCTTTATTCCGATAAATGATGCGATAATTGCCAGGTTGAAGTTTTAAATTCTCTATGTAAAGATTCGTTTTTAACTCGTATAGTTTTACCCAGCTATTTTCGGTTAAATAAAAAATGCCGCCATAAATTTCACCATTTTTATCTAAGTTTAAATTACCTGGTGGCGCAATTTGAATGTTGGTAGTTTTGGTTTGCGACACTTCCACATTATTCATTTTTATTCGGGGCAACGTTAAAATTTCTAAATCGAATTTTCCACACAAATATTTTTCGATAGTGTTTAAATTTTGAACGTGCAATGTGTTTTGTGTGCCTGCTTTTCGTATCAAACATTTTACATTGGTTTTGTTCGAAGAGCCTATCCTGAGCCAACCTTGGGGCGAATCTAATTTAAAAACATTGTGTGAATCGGTTTTCAAAATCAAGTTATTTAACTCAATTGGCGGAATGGTATGCACATCTAAATTATATTTCACAATCGGGTCTAAAATCAAAGTATCGGGGTTGCCTCTCACATTTAAAGTATGATACAAATCGTATTTTAAATTCATTGTTTGAGCATCATAAAAAGTCATATTCACAGCCGTTTCAACTGGCTTTTTGTCGGCATCCAACAAATCAATTTCGGCGGTTGTTCTTGTAAGAATGGTGTAAACCGTTTTGTGCAAAGCGGCTTCAAATGCTTTACCATCGGGCACATTGTCGTATTTGCCAATGCAATCTAAACTATTATCCATTTTTTCATCCATTCCCAATCCGATAATAAATGGTTTTAAAATGATGCCTTTGGCTTGCAAATCTTTTGCAATAGCGCATGGGTCGCCACCGCATGATTCAATACCATCGGTAATGATAACCACCACGTTTTTACTAACCGTGGATTTCGGAAAATCAACTGCACATTTTTGAAGAGATAATGCAATTGGTGTAATGCCTTGAGGATGAATGCTTTCCAATTTCTTGCGAATAAATCTGAAATTGTTTTTTCCAAAAGCCACTTCTAACTTTGTGTCGTGGCAGTTGTTCATCGATTGGTCTGATTGATGACCATAAACCCTTAAACCAATTTCAACATTATTTAGTTTACTTAAACTATCAGCCAATGTTGCTAGAACTCTTTTTGCTTCTTCCATTCGGCTTCCTCTATCCCAGCTATTTCCCATGCTTTGGGATGCATCTAGCAAAAATAAAATCCGAGTAAGTTCCTTAGGCGATGTAAATGATTGAGCCTTAGAAATATTTTTTGTGGTGCAAAAAATAACGACAATTAATAAAGATATTTTGACAACTAATTTTCTCAACACACAAATTTTGATGAACAAATTTATTTAAAATTGTCTACGAAAAGCTCATTATGCAATAATCTTAAACCATGAGATTTGTTGAAAATACATTTTTTCGGAGAATGAAAAATGGCAATGATAATTTTACTACCTTTACAAACGCTGATAAATAAAGGGCTTGTACCGGAATTGACAGCAATGTTCTTTGTAAATAAGCATGTCGGGCGTTGAAAGCATTGCCCGTTAAACTAAACTTTCACAAATTTTCAAATGGCGAAACTTCTTTCGCAATGGCTGCTTAATCCAGAGGATTAACCACCATAGTGCCTCTGATTGCCTGCTCTTCGGCGGTTGGACTGCACTTTATCAATGAATAGATAAGTTGTTGCATCGCTGTGTGCAACAAACGAAAATTATAGCAGCTAAGTTATTGCGTTGGTTCGCTAACGCACCCTGCAATAATCGAAAATCAAGCGTCAGCTAAACATGTAGAAAGTTTATGGTGTCGTTGTCTGCACCCGGGTTCGACTCCCGGCAAGTCCACAAAAAAAGGAGTGAAATTTTCACTCCTTTTTTTGTGGTATATATTCTAAATTGAATTATACAGTCATAATTTCTTTTTCTTTTTGTTCAATGTGTTTATCAGCCAAGCTGATGTACTTATCAGTTAAATTTTGCACGTCAGCTTCGGCATCTTTTACAATATCTTCCGATAATCCGTCTTTTTGTAATTTTTTCAAACCTTCAATGGCATCGCGTCGTATGTTGCGAATAGCTACTTTGCTATGTTCGGCAACAGCCTTAGTGTTTTTTACTAATTCTTTTCTGCGTTCTTCGGTTAATGGTGGCATTATGATTCTCAACAAAATTCCATCATTTAATGGCGTTGCACCAATGTTTGCACCCAAAATTGCTCGTTCAATAGGAGCCAACATGTTTTTTTCCCAAGGCTGAATTACTAAAGTTCGAGCATCTGAATTGTTTATGTTGCTCACCTGATTAATAGGTGATGGCACACCATAATAATCTACTACTATTCCTTCCAACATGGCTGGCGAAGCCTTTCCTGCACGAATTTTTGATAATTCACTTTCTAAATGTTCCAATGCTTTTTGCATAGTTTCACTTGCATCATCTACAAAAATTTGAGCATCATCTGCAGTCATAATTTTTTTTTTTGAGATGGCGAAATTAAACAATAAACGCAAAATAAATATCCTTGCTTGTTCAATGTTTGTTAAAAACAAGTTGTAGGTATTTCACCTTAAAACTTTTTTATTTTTTTTTCGTAAAATTACAAGTATAACAATGAAACAAATTTAACTATGTATAATCTTTCAGATAATTGGATTACAGAAGGTACAATTGATTTTGAATATAAAAAATATTTGTTGCTGGCATATCTTCGAGATATTGACTTGTATTTTAAAGATGAAAAATTATACCCTCCTTTTTCTGATTTAATTCAGCATCATCGGAATTTGTTGCATTTGCGCCATCAGTTAAAGTTGATGGAAGAGAAATTTCCAAAGGAATTAACCGAAGTTGATTTGAAACAGATGCAACTGTTATATGAGAAAATGAAAGAAGATAAAACAATGGAAGAAATTGAAAACATTATCAATTTTGCATTGCCTGAAATGGAAACAAAAATTAAACATGGAGTAGAAATTTATGAAGAAGTAGAACACAAATTACATGTATTTTCACTTGGGCTAATACCAATGTATAAAGATGAAGGCTATTTTTTAATCAGCGATTTTATAAAACGTAATATCTTATTGTATCGATATCAATTTACCATATTTGCAAATGCTTTACACCAATATCGAGCGGTAAAAACAAATTTTGTGAAATCTTATAAATTGAGTATCAGCAATACTTATGAAAAAATAAAATACGATTTAATCAAAGCCGATAAGCACAATCCTACTCCTGCAACTTTTGTGGTTGAATTCAAAGAAAACATTCCTTATCGTGAAACCCTATTACCAGTTGCAAAAAGAAGTTTGGTTCAATTTATCTCAAACATTTAGGAATAAAAAAAGGACTTCTATTTTTGTAGAAGTCCTTTTAAGTTTTTTTTAAAAATTAATCGAATTTGATACCTAAAGATTTCATGGTTTCAATGTTCAAATTACCAACTGGCAAACTATTATCTTTTTGATACTTAACTAAAGCCGCTTTTGTATCTGTGCCCAAAACACCATCAACTCCTTTTGGACCAATATCATAACCTTTCTTTTTTAATGCAGCTTGTATTTGACTAACAATGTCTGTATTTACTTTGTTATCACAAACGATTTCTTTCCATTCACTATAGCCACCTTTTGTTTTTAAAACTCTTTTAGAAACAGTTTGATATTCAGCTGGTGTAATCACTTCTTGTGTATGAGCTGCAACATCTACCACTTGTTTTATAACCGTTTTGTATTCGGCAGGAATCACAATTTCTTTAGTGCTTGCAGGTGTTTTAACCACAGTTTTAGTAACAGTTTTATATTCAGCAGGAATCACTTCTTCCTTCGTTGTAGCAGGATTTTCTAAAACTTGTTTAGTAACAGTTTTATATTCAGCAGGTGTTTTTTCTAAACACATAATAATGCAATCATCAGGGTTGTCGCTTAAGCAACCTGTTTGTTTTTTCTTTACCCATTTTTGTCCTTCAGATTTTACCAAGACTTGCTCAGTAACTGTTTTGTAAGTAGCCGAAATATTTATAATTCTTTTTGTTTCATCTTTCACTTTCACTTGCTCAGTTTGAGTTTCATAAACTGCTGGAATAATTTCCAAACGTTTAGTTTCAGATTTTACCATTAATTGTTCAGTAACATTTTTATAAGTGGTTGGAATAACACGAAACGCTTTTTTTTCAGGTTCAATCATTACCTTTTCAGTAACTGTTTCAAATACATCAGGCTTTAAGCATTTGGCGTAACACTTCCCTGGTTCAGCATTTGGTGGATATACATCACCATCTTGATTATTGGTTTGAGCAATGGCTGAGGCAAACAAAAACGATGCTGCTAATACAGATATAAACTTTTTCATTTTGATAAAAAAAATTTTTGAGTGCCAAAGATAAGTGTTCGTTTTGTTTTTTTAGGAAATAAATTTTGGCAATTTATTTTTTCGAGGCTTTAAAATTTTAACTATTTTCGGGCACTTTTTAAAACTCACAAAATAATTTTAATCAAAAAAAATGGCAGTAGATTTAACTTGGAAAAAAGGCGTTTTTTATAAAATAGAACAAGAAACGCATAACACTCGTAGGTTTTACATCGAATTTCCTGAAGTTGAAAACTTCGATTTTATACCTGGTCAGTTTGTAACAATGGATTTGCCTATCCATGAAAAGAAAAATTTACGCTGGCGTAGTTATTCTATAGCATCTAATCCTGATGGAACTAATAAGTTAGAATTAGTAATAGTTTTAGCGGTAAATGGTGCTGGCACAACATATTTATTCAATGAAATAAAAGAAGGAATGGAGGTGCCAATGAGAGGACCTTTGGGTAAATTCACTATCCCAGAGACTATTGAAGATTTATGCTTCATCTGCACAGGAACTGGTATAGCGCCATTTCGCAGTATGATAAAACATATAAAACGCAATAATATTCCCTACAAAAATCTATACATGATTTTTGGAACCCGTGTTGAATCAGATATTTTGTATCGAGAAGAATTAGAACAGTTGTCCAAAGAAATGCCTAATTTTACTTATATTCCTGTTTTATCTCGTGGTGATGAAAACTGGAAAGGCGAAACGGGTTATGTTCATGCAGTTTATGAAAGAATTTTTGCTGATAAACGCCCAACCAAATTTATGTTATGTGGCTGGACAGCTATGATTAACGAAGCTAAAGACCGTTTGGCTGCTATGGGTTATGGCAAAGAAAGCGTTCACTACGAATTGTTTGGTTAATACATTAAACTTAAATAATTGAAAGGGCTGATTTCATCGATTTGAAATCAGCCCTTTTTTAATTCGCCTTAATTTATTTTACAAACCATTCAGCTGAATACCTGCAGCCCAAGGATACATTTTAGGCATTGTGTAATTAGTGATTGAAGATGTTTGTTGAGAAGCATTAAACATTGGTGTTAAAGCATAAGTGCCATAAAAATTCAATTTACCAATTCCTAATCGCACAACATAATTAATAGGCATTTGCGATAAATTATAATCGCCCGAAAACCTATGTTCCTTGCCTCTTTCAGCACTAACTTGTTTTTGCCACCCTTCTAATAATAAATTGAATTCTAATCCAGCACCCAATCGAAATGATTTCCAACTATCTTTTTTACCAAATGAAAATTCAAGCATAGTAGGCACAGTTAAATATTTTGTAACGAATTTATTTTTGGTATAGTTCACTGGATCATCTATGGCATAAAGTGTTCCGTCAGTTTTATTTTTAAGCAAGTCTGTATTTTTATTATTTCCATTAAAACGATAATTATCCCAAGTCACGCCTAAACCCCAACGAAAATTCAGATGGTGTTGAATCAAGTTAATTCGTTGTTGAAATACGTATAATTTTACGTTAATTGATTTTGATTGATGCAAATCAAAAGGACTAATTGCACTGTTCATTACTTTATAATTACAAAATCCTAAATCAAGCCCCAAACAATTGTTTTCGATATTCTTATGTTTTCTGCGTTCAACTTTTGAACTATCCCTTTCCAAAACAATATTTTTAGAATTGATTTTGAATTTTGTTCTCCCAATTTTAATTACAGTAGTATCCATTTGCTTATAAGTACTATCTCCATTACGTTTACCAGTAATTAAAATTTTGTTGTTGTTTTCAATAACTGTTGAATTGTTTTGAGCTCGTGTAGCAATTGATATTATTAGCAACGCAGCTAAAAAAAAGTAACTTTTCATCTTGATTTGATTTTTATTATTGTTAAAATTTATGCTTTAATTATCTTGTAATGCTTGTTTGTGGCTAATTTCAGCAAAACCAATGCTGACATCAAAATTGCCATTGTTGGTTTTTTTGCCCAAAACTTTACCACTTGCCCAAGCCAACATTTTTAAAATCTGTCTTTCATTTTTGTTAGTTTTAAAAGGAATTTGAACGATTATTTTTTCCTCTTGTTTTTTAGTTGAATGAATTGAAATTGAATTTTGTACAATTGATTTTATCGTGTCCATTTGCTCCGCTTTTTTTTGTGATTGAACAACAATTTCTTCAGGTTTAATTTCTTGTACAACAGCTATTTCATGTGTTTCATTCCATAATTTTCTGTTTCTCCGTGAATTCGGTAAATCAGTAGTGTCAATAGTTTTAGGCATTTCTTTTTTTACGGAGGCGAATACTTTTTGCGCTACATTTTTTTTCACTGAAACTGATTTTCGAAAACAGCCATCATTTTTGTTTTCTTGAACTGACAACTGATGACTGACAACTGGGGACTCTTTTTTTGCTTCTAGTTTTTCGCTTTCAACTTTCAACTTTCCACTAAACATCCACCAACCCAAACCTACTGCCAAAAGCAGCATGGCGGCAACTGCCCAAGTGTTTAAACTCCATTGCCCAGCAATAATTTTTGTTGGATGTTTATGTAACAACCTTTCCTTATTAGCAAAAATTATTTTTTCATCGACTACTAATTTTGTTTGCTGAAATAATCTTAATTCATTTTTCAAATCTATATTTTCGTTTACAAAACTTTCTACAGCAAGGCGTTCAGCATCGCTCAACACATTTTCAATGTAGCTGATAACATATTCTTCGTAATTGCTTCTGTTGATGTTCATGTTATAAAACTGTTTCGATGCTCACTAAATAATTTTTCAAACTTTGCCTTGCTCTGAAAATATACACCTTCACCTGCGATTCATTTAAATTCAAAATTTCACCTATTTCTTTGTAATCATATCCCTCATAATCTCTCAACAACACACAAGATTTTTGAATTTCAGGCAAAGTGTTCAAAGCCTTTTCCAAAACTTCTTTCAATCCTGGTTTGTGTTCGTTGATAATTTTTGTTTGTGCCGAAAATTCATCTACCAAATTCACCTTGCTTTGCTTTCTAAACTGGTCAATTTTATTTTTATAAGCCACACTAAACAAAAACGATTTCGCTTTTTCCATTTCTATCTCATCACGTTTTTTCCATAAAATTTCAAAAGCATTTTGAACCACATCTCTTGCATTTTCTTCATGCTGGGTATGTTTAAAAATGAATCGAAACAGATGGTCGGCATAAGCGGTAACACAAAAATTGTAATCGTTTATCGTCATCGTTGCTAATTAAGTCGTTTGACTAATTCAAAAAGTTACAGCAAGATGAAAATATTTTTTCTAATTGAATCCGTATCTTTGTTTTTTATTGAAAATAATGCAATCACAAAAAGAATTAATCGAAAAATTAAAAGGCGAAGTATCCGAATTTAGAGCCAATTCATCAGATGAGTTGGAAAAATTTCGCATTCGCTTTCTCGGCGCAAAAAACATTTTGAAAGATTTATACGGCGAAATAAAAAACATTCCGAACGAACACAAAAAAGATTTCGGTGTGTTGATGAACGACCTGAAACAATTAGCAGAAGCCAAGTTTGAAGAATTCAAAACTTTGAAAGAAGAAAAATCATCAGCGCAAATAAAACCTGATTTGAGTTTGCCTATTGAAAATTTTGAAGGCAGTCGGCATCCAATTTCAATCGTTCAAAATAAAATCATCGATATTTTTGGAGAGATTGGTTTTGATGTTTCCGAAGCACAAGAAATTGAAGATGATTGGCATAATTTCTCCGCATTAAATTTACCAGCCGACCATCCTGCTCGTGATATGCAGGATACTTTTTTTGTGAATCAAAATCCAGATTGGATGTTGCGTACACATACGAGCAGCGTACAGGTTCGCTTAATGGAGCATACACAACCACCAATTCGCAGCATCATGCCAGGTAGGGTTTACAGAAATGAAACCATTTCAGCCCGTGCCCATTGCTACTTTCATCAGGTGGAAGGATTATACATTGCTGAAAAAGTTTCGTTTGTTGATTTGAAACAAACGCTTTATTATTTCGTGAAAAGATTCTTTGGCGACCATGTGAAAGTGCGTTTTCGTCCAAGTTATTTTCCTTTTACAGAGCCATCGGCTGAAATGGATATTGACTGTCAAATATGTGGTGGAAGCGGTTGCAGTGTTTGTAAGCAAAGTGGTTGGGTTGAAATATTAGGTTGTGGAATGGTGCATCCAAATGTTTTGACCAATTGTAAAATTGATGCAGAAAAATATTCAGGTTTTGCATTTGGTATGGGCATCGAACGCTTAACGATGTTGAAATATCAAATCAACGATTTGAGATTATTCAGCGAAAATGATGTTAGATTTTTGAGGCAGTTTAGTGGTGCATAATTTTGAAACAGTTTAATTTTAAGCTCGTAAAAGAATAACATGAAAAACCATTTAGTCATTTCAAAAAAAATATTTTTAGGCAGCTTAGCAGTTGTCTCAATTTTTATTGTCTCAACTGTAAATGCATTTTTAAATAACGAAAAAAAAGTGGCATTTGCGCCATCTTCCGAGCCTAAAGATTCGGTGTATGCCATCAATATTCATCCGCCAATTTTCCCGAAATCGGCATCATTTGCTGGTGAAATAGTGCCATTAAATCAACCAGATATTCGTGAGCGATTCGACCGTGAACTCACTATTAATGCCTACTTGCAAGCCAGTGCAATTTTAAATTTAAAACAAACTACTCGTTGGTTTCCGCAAATCGAAAACACACTTAGTTCTTATGGTTTGCCCGATGATTTCAAATACTTATGTATGGCTGAAAGTGCTTTGCAGCCCGTTGCATCAAGAGTTGGCGCAGCTGGCTTTTGGCAATTCATGGACGAAACAGGAAGGAAATATGGGTTAGAAATTAATGACGAAGTGGATGAAAGGTATAATGTAGAAAAATCAACCGAGGCAGCTTGCGCTTATTTAAGTAAAATAAAAAATATGCTCGGAAGCTGGACATTGGCTGCTGCGGCTTACAATTGCGGTGAAGGTGGGACGCAAAGATTTATGGCGCAACAACATCAAAATAATTACTACGACTTGTTGTTGCCTGAAGAAACGATGCGTTATGTTTTTAGAATTTTGGCGATAAAAGAAATTTATACGCATCCATCGCGTTATGGATTTAATTTGAATGAATCGGATTTTTATCCACCTTATAGTTTTAAAAATGTAGAGGTAAATTCAACTATTGAAGATTTGGCGCAATTTGCCATTGACAATGGAACTAACTATAAAATGCTGAAAATGCTGAATCCATGGCTGCGTAAGCCTTATTTAAAAAATTTAAAACACAAGTCTTACACTATTAAATTGCCTGCGTAATTGATGACGAAGAAAAATTTTCTTTCTCAAATATTTCACCAACTTTGCGTTTCATTTTATTTCAATAAATCTTTTCAATGAAAAAAATATTCTTGTTGCTGTTTTCAGTTTTTTTATTTGCTCATGTTTTTGCTGATAAAACCACAAAAAAAGAAAAAGTTACTTTCACCGTTCACATGCGAAATGGCGATGTTATTTCGGGTACAACATCTATCCGAACGCTGATTGTTAGCACATCTTACGGTCCGTTGGCTTTTCCAATTACTGCTATCAACAATATTAAAGTAGGTATTTATAATCCTGAATTGGATAAAGAAGGCATCACCAAATTGCTAGACCAATTGTATAACATGAAACCTGAAGTGCAAAAAAGTGCCTTTGAAAGCTTGATGCAGCAAGAGCCCAGTGCAATTGCTGTAATTAAAGATTACATGAATAGCGAAAATTATACCCCAACCTCATGCGCCGAATATAGTGTTGAAGCAGCTTTGCAGCAATTAGTTTCGTTTTATAATGTGGATGAAAAATCTCCAATGGATGACGTGGTAAAGTTTGATGACAATTATTTGGTAGAAGGCGTTTGTAATTTTTCAGGAAATATTCAGTTAGAAACTGCTTACGGAAATATTGAATTGCAACGCAAAAGTATTATCAGCATTGATGTTGCAAGCGAAATGCCTGATGAAGGCAATACCAAAACTTTCATTTTAAACGCCAATAAAAATATTTCGGGTAATGCTGATGGTGGATTTTTTAACACGGGTATCAATGTGAAAGAAGGCAAAACAGTTATCATCACCGCCAACGGGAAAGTAGTATTGGCAAGCCTTTCAAACAATTCATACACACCCGATGGCGGTGTGAATGGCGCACCAGCACCCAGCGATGGCGGCACCAATGCCCCTTCGTATGGGCATGTGGTTTTTAAAATTGGCGAAAATGGTCAAATCACAAAAGCAGGAGCCAGCTACAGAGGTAAGGCTAATTCATCTGGCATTTTGTATTTAGCTATTTATGAAACAGTTTTTAATGCTGCTAACTCAGGCACTTATAAAGTGAAAGTGAGAGTGATGGATTAAACAATCAGTAATTTAACTTAAAAAAATGGGAGCGAACGCTTACAATTAAAGCCTCTTCAGCAACGTATGTTTGCATTGAGGTTATAATTAAAAAGTAACACTTTTTGAAAGTCCGTTGGGTTGTGGTTGCCTGGCGGATTTTTTTTATTTAGTAAATTACCACCACATTTCCTTGCTGTACAAATTTTTTACCATCAGGTTTTTGGAAAGTAATTAAATAAGTATAGTTGCCTTGTGGTACTTCTGTACCGCTGAAAGTGCCGTTCCAGCCTGTGCTGTAATCATTACTGATAAAAATTTTTTCACCATAACGATTAAAAATAATCATTTGATAATTTTCAATATCGGGGAAAGTGATGATGGGTTTGAACAAATTATTTTTTCCTTTCGGGAAAATTGTGTTTGGTGCAAAAAATTCAGAATAACAATGAGCACACCAATCATTTGACAAACTAATATTATTACTTGGTACAAATAATTTATTGGCGAAGTTAAAATGCGCCTCTACTCTATAACAGAAGCTATCAGATGATGTAGCATATTGTTGTAAATTATCAATGAAAATAAATTTTGTAGAATCTACATTTCCAATTTGCACAAAAGTTTGTCCACCATTATTGCTTCGCAAAATATCATAAGAATGAACAATTGCACTATCAACATGAAATGGATTCCATCTTAAAGTAGTTAAATTATTGCCATCAATATCTCCACTTAAAAAAATGGTGTTGCAATGCGTACCTGCAAAAACTTTTCCGCAGCTATCAACAGATTCAATAAAATAATAAAACGCCTGTTGATGAACCAACGCAGTTCCATCATTGTTGGTAATAGGTGACAATAAAGGTTTTGCAGAATTGACTGATTGAATAAAACTATAGTTACTATTAGTGGTACTTCGTAAAATATTAAACGATTTTAAATCAGCTGTAACATCAGGCACAAAAGTAATTTGCACAGAATTGTTTTGATAAACAGAAGCGTTTTGATACATGGTGTAGGCTGGAGGCTGCACCACATTTATCTTTATGCAAACCTCATTTGAAATAGAAGTATCATTCAAAATATTTTCACGGGCTTTTACAAAAAAACAAAGCGAATCACCATCGTGCACACTATTGAAAGTATAAGTAAGTGTAGCTGAATTTAAAGTTTGAACTTTTGCAAATGGACCACCATTCATGCTTTCATAAATTTCATATTCCTTCACTCCTTTCTGCCAGTTTTTATAATCATTCCAGCTTAAAGTAATGGCATGATTGCATCGGTCTTGTGAAAGCTGCAAAAATATCGTGTTTTGTGGCGTTGTGTTAAATTGACCTAATGAAAAACAACTATCCATTCCAGCTACAGAGAGTGCAACAGAACTATTATTCGGATTATGAATTAAATCGGTGTAAGTAGTATTGTTATAGCCATAAATTGTATCCAAAATGAAATATTGCGATAATGATGGATCGTAGAAATAAACTATATAGGCAAAGGTTTGAATAGATGTGCTCGGCGCCCAATTCATTGTAGTACCATTACTATTGGCAGTAATGAAATTAATAGATGGTTTTGGAATTTGTTGATTACTAACTGTGTCGGAGTAGGCATAAATGCTACCACCACCACAATTGCATTCAGTTTGAATAAAATAATTAAGATTGTTGGTTCCGCCTGCAGCACCAACTTGTGTGAAAGTTGTAGTTGCAGCATTATTAATATTGGTTAACAAAGTAAAGGCTCCGCCATTGGTTGATACAAAAATATTATACCCTACAAAACACCCAGCAGGGCAAGGTTGCGCAGGCACATTCCAATTTATAACCACATCGCCATTTTGTAAATTACTTACGCAATTCAAATGCACCGCTGCTTGAGAAAAGCTGAGCAATGGAAATAAAATCAGAATTAATATTTTCAATATTCGAAACATCAGTTGTACAATCTTTTCAGATTTTATAGAATATAAAGCAAGTTAATATTTTTTTTGTTTATTCAATTACATGGTTCTCAAAGCTTCTTTAATCAAAGCTTCTACTGTATTAACTGAAGGTGTGTTTTTCATAGCTTTTTGAATACTTGCATCTGCCTGCACACGTGAAAAACCCAATGCCATTAGGGCATTCAACGCTTCAGTTCGGATATTATTGTGTGCAAATGACGATGGTTGCACACCTTTGCCATCACCCATTTTCATCATTTTATCTTTCAGCTCTAAAATCATTCGTTTGGCAGTTTTTGGCCCAATGCCTTTTACTTTTTCTAATACACTCACATTTTCATTTACAATGGCTTGCTGAATATCGCTGGCTTGCATGGCTGATAAAATCATTCGGGCAGTTGAGCAACCAACGCCCGAAACGCTTATGAGTTGCTGAAATAATTGCTTTTCACTTTCTTCTGCAAAGCCATAAAAAGTATGAGCATCTTCGGTTATTTGCTGATGAACATGCAGCTTTACATCCGTTTCATTTTGAATTTTGGTATAAGTGTTTATGGAAATATTAATAAGATAACCAATGCCATTGTTATCGAGGATTACAAATGCCGGATTTTTTTCTACCAATTTTCCTTTGATATAGGCGTACATATTTTTGCTTTAAAATTAGCCACCAAGATAACCAACAAATAAAGCAGCACAATTATTTTTTTTGAATTGGCTGAAATAATTATCTTTCAAATTTAACCGATGAATTATTTTTAAAAAATGACAGAATCTGACAATACAGCTAATACAATTGATAAAGAAAACAATGAACCAGGAAATGTTTTGTTGGCAATAATTGGCGCTGCCATTGCTGCCTTTGTAGGAGCATTGGTGTGGGTAGCTTTAGTTTTTTTTATTGCTTATCGGGCTGGCTATTTGTTGCCTGGGATTGGTTATTTAGTGGGCAAAGTGATTCATAAAGTGAAAGGGAATGGTTATGGATTACGGTTTGGGATGATGGGCGCCTTCTTTGCATTTTGCGGTTGTTTTTTTGCTAATTTTTTGTATGTTCTAATTGCCAATTACAATACAGATATTAATGAAATTATTCCAGGTGATTCACGTCATGCTGAATTGAGTTTTATTGCTCATGCTATGTTAGACAGGCTTCGTCCATCAAGTATTGTTTTGTATGGCTTTGCAATTTACCTAGGTTATACCATGTCGTATAAGGAGCATCCTAAATTTATTAATAAATAAAAAAGACAGAAATGGAAGAACCGGTATTAAAATCTGAAAAAAGTATTTCCACTTTATTGGGAGCAATACTGATTCCCATTATTAGCATTTTTGTTATCAATTGGTTTTTGAGTTTTAATGATTGGATTGGCTACAGTTCATCAATTGCCTTGGTAATATTCAATGGATATTTGATTTTGAAATATTTAACCATCCCATCTTACACTTTTTACAATGAGTATTTTGAAATAAAAAATAGTTTTAAATCTGAAACAGAGAAAGTTTATTATAAAGATTTAGCTGATTTAAATTTACGAACTGATATCTATAAAGATCCTAATTTTAAAGGTATTTCACCCCTCCAAGGTGATTCTCAAAATGAAAAATTATTATTGGTATTAAAAACCGGCAAACAAATATTGTTGCAGGAATACCGCTACGATAATTTTAAATTAATTCGAAAACTTTTTACCGAACTTTCTGAAAAGGAAGATACAAGCAGATTGGACTAAAAAAAATGAGTAAAACAAAAACAGTTTATAGCTGCCAGAGTTGTGGCACAAATTATTCTAAATGGGTTGGGCGCTGCACATCGTGTGGTGAGTGGAATACGATTGTGGAAGAATTAATTTCGAAAGAACAAAAACCTTACGAATGGAAAAGTGATGTTCGGAAATCAGCCACCATAGCCAAACCTGTGGCTTTGAATGAAATTGTGCCGAGTTTAGAATTCAAATTAATTACGCCCGACGCTGAATTAAACAGAGTGTTGGGCGGTGGAATTGTGCCAGGTTCATTGGTTTTAGTGGCTGGCGAACCGGGCATTGGCAAATCAACTTTGTTTTTGCAATTGGCTCTGCAACTGCATCCCAAGAAGGTTTTGTACATCAGCGGTGAAGAAAGTGAGCAGCAAATAAAAATGAGAGCTGATAGAATTTCATCGCAACAAGAAATGTATTTGCTCACCGAAACTTGCACCCAGCATATATTTAAAGCACTTGAACAAATTCAGCCTGATGTAATTATTATTGATTCTATTCAAACTTTGCACAGCAATTTGATTGAATCAACGCCGGGCAGTGTGTCGCAAATTAGGGAGTGTACAGGCGAATGGCAGCGTTATGCAAAGGAAACCAATGTGCCTGTTTTTTTGATTGGGCATATTACAAAAGATGGTAGCATTGCTGGGCCAAAAGTGTTGGAACACATGGTAGATACGGTTTTGCAGTTTGAAGGCGACCAACATTATACTTACCGAATTTTACGAACTTTAAAAAACAGATTTGGTTCAACCAGTGAATTGGGCATTTATGAAATGCAACCCAATGGTTTGCGACAGGTAAATAACCCAAGCGAAATTTTAATTACACAACGTGAAGAGCAATTGAGTGGAATTGCAATCGCTGCAACAATGGAAGGCCTACGACCAATGTTGATTGAAACACAAGCATTGGTTACGCAAACGCATTTCAGCACACCGCAGCGCACAGCAACAGGTTTTGATTTGCGAAGATTAAATATGTTGTTGGCTGTTTTAGAAAAACGTGGTGGATTTACATTCGGAACAAAAGATGTTTTTGTGAATCTAGCTGGCGGATTAAAGATTGATGACCCAGCTTTAGATTTAGCAATTTGTAGCGCATTATTAAGTAGTTACGAAGACAAACCATTGGCTGCCAACATTTGTTTTGTGGGCGAAGTTGGCTTGAGTGGTGAAATACGGGCTGTAAATAAAATAGACCAACGCATTGCCGAAGCTGATAAGTTAGGCTTCGAAAAAATTGTAATTTCATCTTACAATAAAAAAGGATTAGACACCTCGAGATATAATATTGAAGTAATCACTTGTTCAAAATTGGAACAGGTTTATCAATTGTTGTTTTGATACTTTTCTGTCATTTTATTAATTGAAGCAGGTGAAAAAACGAGTAAAGAATGGCAGTTAAACTGAGCCAAATTTTCCTAGCTCGGCCTCGTTTGTAGCAGCGATATGAGCGCAGGAAACGAGGATGCAAGTGGAATTTCATCTATGACGAAAATAAATACCGACCAGAAGAATGAAAAATTATAAATTTGTTAGAAACAAAAAGCCTCTGCATCCTCGTCCGCAACGCAAAGGCTCGGCGGCAGAGGAGGACGAGCTGGGTGATTTTTCCGTTCGGAAACAACTTGTTAGCGTTCGGAAACAAAAAGTTTCCGGGTGGAAATAAAACTTTTCCATCCGGAAAAGAAATCTTTCCATGCGGAAAAGAAAGTTTTCCATGTGGAAAAAAGTTGTTTCCATGTGGAAACAAAATGTTTCTTGACGGAAACAAGTTCAGCCATCGTTGGTGTTTGTTCACCAACGATTCAAAGGAAGTTGTCGGAGGACAAACTCCGACAACGGCTGCAATACAAGTACTTTGCAAAGCGGTACTTATTTATTAAGTATGACCAATACAAGCAATAATGAAAAAAGTTTTAAAAAGATAGTAATACAACATGATAAATAATTTTATTAAAAAAAGCCAGCAGCTGTTGCTGTTGGCTTTTTTATTTTATTCTGTCAACTGCAAAGCGCAAACCAATCTTATTCCTAATTATAGTTTTGAGCTTGTTGATTCTTTTCCTAGCCCATTTAATGAATTATGTTGGGGGGGGAGAATGCATTTGGCGAAACCTTGGAATTCACCAGTTACAAACTTTGCAGAAATTTTTCATACCGATGCTCCTTCAACTTCATCATGTTTAGCTCCGCTTTTTTCGGGTTTAGCTTATCAATGCCCAAGAACAGGAAAAAAAATGGTTGGTATGTGGTTTAATGATTTTAATAAAGGAGCTGACTATAGAGATTATATTCAAGTACCTTTTGCTGATACTTTAAAAGCAAATAATTGTTATATTGTTTATTTTTATGTTAATTTATTTTCTGATTACACTGCATGTAATAACATAGCCATAAGCATAAGCGATACAGCTTTACCTGCTGGTCCGTATGGTGGGACACAATATTTTCATGATTTAGTTCAGTTGCCATCACACATCATGAAGCAAGGTAATCCTGTAATAACAGATACAATGAACTGGACACCTATAGCTGGTATTTATCAAGCTCATGGCAGCGAAAAATATGCTATTATTAGTAATTTTCATTCAGATTCTTTAACAGATACAATATTGATAAATCAAAGTTATCCTGGATATGGCAGTGGTTATTTAATAGACGATGTATTTGTCATTGAAGCCGGTGCCTACGCCGGTAAGGATACCACCATAGCCAAAGGTGATAGTGTGTATTTAGGTATAGAACAAGTGCCGGGTGTGCAAAATAACTGGTATGTGGGCAGTAGCCTTATTAAGCAAAACACAGGCGGTATATGGGTGCAACCTCAGCAAACCACTACTTATGTTTTGCAATCCACTATTTGTAATACTACTTATTATGACACAGTAACAGTAATTGTCAGTAATGTGGGCATCAACCAATTAACCAATAACAATAGGCAGTTGGAAGTATATCCGAATCCAGCAAATACCAATTTAACAATAGTCAATCAGCAGTCATTAGTAAAAACAATAGAAGTATATGATGTGGTAGGCAGAAAATTAGAAGATTTGAAGATGAGTAGATTAGAAAATGCAATACAAATAGAGGTGAGTGATTTATCAAGCGGCATCTATTTTATAAAAGCTACGGATGAAAAAGGTTTTGTGCATACAGCTAAGTTTGTGAAAGAGTAATTGGGCTGCATCATTCTGGCGGCAGCTGTTCACTAAGTTTGTACGCTATTCCAAATAGCGCTAGATAGATGAACAGGATAGTTTATCATGGCTTACCTTTGCATTATATAAACTCAAAACACATGTCAATTCAGTTTTTCACACACGAAATAAAATTTCAATTAAAAAACAAAACCAAGCTGAAGCTTTGGATAGCAGGGGCTTTTAAGCAATACAAAAAAAACTTAAACAGCATCACTTATGTGTTTTGCAGCGATGAATATTTGTTAGAAATCAATCAGGGCTTTTTGCAACACGATTTTTATACCGATATAATTACGTTTGATTATTCAACAAAAAATGAAATAGAAAGCGAAATTTATATCAGCATTGATAGGGTGAAAGAAAATGCAAATACTTTAAAAATCACATTTGAAGAAGAACTGAACAGGGTGATGATACATGGCATATTGCATTTGTGTGGTTGTAAAGACAAAACAAAAAAAGATAAAGCCGATATGCGATTGGCTGAAGACAAGCAATTGAAATTATTAAAAAAAATGCTTTAAAACAAATCGGCAGTAAGGCTGATGCGATGCACTACGCCTAATAATTTTTTAGCCTGAAAACCATAGTCGAAGCGGATATTGCCAAATTTACGTTTCACCAATAATCCGATGCCGAAAGAAGGCAGGTAGCTTTCATCTGTTCCGAATTGATAACCCATTCGGCCAAATAAGGTTTTATGCCAGCCATATTCCACCCCCACATTTACTGATTCATTATTATCAGTTGGGTGATTTAATTGTGCAGCAATAGTTAGCAATTGATTATTCTTTTTAATCACATCTGTTGCAACGCCTAATCTGAAAACAGAAGGGACATTTATTTTTTCAAAATTTTTATAGGTTGCATCTCCTCCAAATGTAAGCTTGGTAAAACTTCCACCAGCCGAAGTAGGCGAACCAAAATTGCTGACCCCTACTGCAAATCTTGTATTGCCTTTGCCAATATTGTATTGAAAACCAAAATCAGCCACTATATTTTTGGTGTACACAGTTGCAATTCCTTCACGAATATATTTTGCTGTAAAACCAAAACTAAAATTATCAGTAAGGGTTTTAGCCATACTTATGCCTAAAGCCAAATCAGAAAAATTAAATTGTTGTCCGTTGCCGGTAGGTGCAAATTCAGTAGTTACATTCATATAACCAGTGCTCAGATATTCGAGATGTGCAGCTAAAAAAACGGAAGGTCTGATTTTTTTTGCAATAGCAATTTGTTGCAAATTGATATGACTAAAATAGTTAGTTTGCCCAACTTGTGCATGTATAATCGAACTATCTAATTGAGCAATACCAGCAGGATTCCAATATACTGCACTCATATCATTTACTACAGCAGTAAAAGCTTCGCCCATACCCACTGAACGAGCATCGGGAGCAATCTTTAAAAATTGAAAACCCGTTGTGCCGCTTCGGCTATCGCCATATTTGGGTAGCAATTGAGCCGAGCTGAATTTGTTAAAGCTCAACAACAAACAACCTAATACAAGTAATGATTTTGTTTTCATTTGCGCCTGCAAGATAATTGTAATTTTGAGTTGCTAAAATGAAATGATTGTGAAACTAATTACTGCATTTATCATTTATCTACATTGATGTGGAAAATAAAACCAATTCCTTTACCTTATTATTTGTCGCGTCATTTATCTTTGTTTTTTTTAATGAATTAATCAGTATTCAGAATGAAATTTATTGTATCCACTTCAGCCTTATTGAAACAATTGCAAAGCATCAGCGGCGCATTAGCTGGCAACAAAGTATTGCCTATATTAGATAATTTCTTATTCGATATTAAAAAAAATAACTTAGTGCTTTGCAGCAGCGACTTGGAAACAAGCATGGTCACTAGCTTAGAAGTAGAATGCAAAGATGTAATTAAGGTTGCTATCGAAGGCAAACAATTGATGGAGGTATTGAAAAATTTGAGCGAACAGCCCCTTACCTTTAAAGTAGATGAAGAAAACTTTTCGGTAGAGATTACTTCTGATAATGGAATTTATAAATTGAACGGCGAAGATGGTGACAACTTCCCTAAAATACCTAAAGCAACTGAGGGCACTAAAGGCATCACAATTGCAGGATCGGAGTTAGCACACATCATCAATAGTTGTTTTTTTGCAATAGGACAAGAGGAACTTCGCCCTGCAATGACAGGATTATATTTCCAGTTGGGTAAAGATGGATGCAATTTTGTCAGTACGGATGCTCATCGTTTGGTAAGCATTAAAAGAAGTGATTTGAAACATGAGGAATCTGCTAATTTTATAGTGCCTCGTAAATCAATTGGCATTGTAAAAAATATATTACCCAACGATTTAACGCCAGCTCAAATAGCTTATGACAAGAACAATGCTTATTTCGATTGTGGCAATATTCAATTAGTATGCAGACTGATTGATGCGAAATATCCTGATTATGAAGCGGTGATACCAACTGAAAATCCAAATGTATTGAGCATTGCTAAAGATGATTTGTTGGGAGCGTTAAAACGGGTTTGTATTTTTAGTAATAAAACCACTAATCAAGTAGCATTTAATTTAAAGGGCAGTCAATTGCATATTACAGGACAAGATTTAGATTTTTCTAACGAGGCTGATGAAACTTTAGTTTGTAATTATAACGGCGTTGATTTAGAAATTGGCTTCAATGGAAAATTTCTGATTGATATGCTTTCGGCATTAAACTGTGATAATATTCGTTTCGAAATGAGTTCACCATCACGTGCAGGTATTGTTGTGCCCGAACAACAAGCCACCAACGAAAACTTGTTGATGCTGATAATGCCTATTATGCTGAGTGGAAATTATTAATTTTAGCTACTAATTTTACTGAAAGATATGTCAACTATCGCTATTGCCGCCGACCATGCTGGGTTTGAATTGAAACAATTTATTGTTCAACATCTAACACAACATGGCTACACAATAAAAGATTTTGGTACTCATTCAGCAGATTCAATGGACTATCCTGATGTGGTTCACCCACTTTGTAAAGCTTTAGGCAACAACGAATTTGAAAAAGCTATTTTAATTTGTGGAAGTGCACAAGGCGTTGCCATTACCGCTAATAAATATCCATTTGTTCGTGCAGCTATTTGCTGGCTTCCTGAAATAGCAAAACTTACCCGACAACATAATAATAGCAATATTATTTGTTTGCCAGCCCGGTTTATCAATCCAGCTGATGCATGGGAGTGTGTTGAATTATTTTTTGCTACTGCTTTTGAAGGTGGGCGGCATCAAAACCGAGTAGATAAAATCACTAATCTTGCATGTTGAACTTAAGAAAAAATTGGATTTTATTTTTTCTACTTGTAGCAATACACTTACCATTAATGCCGGCTCCTATGCTTAAAGTAGATAGTTTATCAAAATTTTCAAACTTCTTTTTACCTCATCACGACACCAGCAGTTCATCGGCATTTTTCCCTTATATATTGCCCGATTCTGGGTATAATTATTCCCAATCACAAAATTATTATCAGTTCGATTCATTGCGCCATAAACCAATTGTGGTAGAGAATAGTCAGCTATTTAAAGCTGATGATACGAAAACAGAATTTGCGCAACTTCGTCCGGCAATGCCTGAAAAATGGCTTTTTTATATCATTTTGTTTTTGGCAGCAATAGTTGTTTTTGTGAAATCGTTTTTTGCTAGATTTTTTATTGAATTATGGAAATCCTATTTTAATTTGAACAATGCAATGCAGATGATGCGGCAGCAGGATATTTCTTTTTCAGTACCAGGCTTGTTATTGGCTATCAATTTTTACGTGGCTTTTGCAATTTTACTTTTTTTGCATTTACATCGTCAAAAAGTACAGATTTCCTTTAATGAATTGTTCTTAATACCAATTTTGATGATTGGTATTATTGGGTTTGTGATATGTCGAATGACGATTTATCGGTTAGCCGTTAATTTGTTTAATCAAAAAAATGATTTAGAAACTCTAAGCTACTTAGATCTGATGCAATTAGAGTTTGCAGGAATTATCTTTGTCCCACTAAATTTGGTATTAGCATTTGGTAGCCCTTCAATTATCAATTTTTTGTGGATAGGTTGTTATATTTTGCTATCAGGAATGACAATTTATCGAATTGTTATTGCTTGGCGAATCGGAGGAAATATAATGTTTGCAAATTTCTTCCATTTTATTTTGTATATTTGCACCGTTGAAGTTGCGCCTATATTGATACTGATTAAATTAGTGCAACAATTGTCTATCTTAAAATGATTTTTAATATTTAAACTAAAACAACTCGACAAAGTGCCTACTATTGTTAAAAAGAAAGTTGCTGCAAAAAAAGTTGTTATTAGCAAAGCAAAGCCTGCCAAATCAGCTACAGCAAAAAAGAAAAAATTAATTGAAGCCCCAAAATCTAAGCCTGTTCAGGTAGAAGTGATAAAAGGTGAACCTGTAAAAAGATTGTTGATTACTCAACCTAAGCCTGTTGAAGGTGATAGGTCACCTTATTTTGAAATAGCTAAACGATTTAAAATAAATATTGAGTTTCAGCCATTCTTCGAAATCAACGGTATTACTGCCAAAGAATTTAGGCGATATCGAATTCACTTGCATGAATTTACAGCTGTTATTTTAACCAGCCGTAATTCAGTTGACCACTTCTTTAGGTTATTGGGTGAATTAAAAACACAAATGAGTAGCGAAACCAAATATTTTTGCACTACTGAGTCTATTGCATTATATCTGCAAAAGTTTATTCAATATCGTAAAAGAAAAGTGTTTTTTGGCGATGGTACAACCAAGGATTTATTAAATGTTTTGAACAAACACATCGAAGGCGAAAGTTATTTATTGCCTTGTAGCGAAACACCAAATACTGAAATCGTGAGCCATCTTAAAAAAAATAAGTTCAAATACTTTGAGGCTGTATTGTTCAGAACTACCCCTAGCGAAATAAAACATTTGCAATTAGATTCTTTTGACATGATGGTATTTTTTAGCCCTTCTGCAATTGAAGCGCTAACGAAAAATTTTCCTAAGTTTAAGCAGAAAAATATTCGTATTGGTGCGTTTGGCCCAACCACTTGCTTGGCTGTTAAAGAATCAGGATTTAAATTGCATATAGAAGCGCCTAAACACGGTATGCCTAGTATGGCGGCAGCTATTGAGCATTATTTGAAAATGATTAAATAAGAAAGCTCTTCTTTTTTGGTGGTTGTCAGATTTTTTAAACTTTATTGTACCTTTTTTTCTGAAACTTGAATGATGTCATAAACTCCAATATTTTGTTTATGAACAAAAGCAATCAATTTTAAATTATTCAATTTCCATTTTGAAGTATCAATAACATCAGAGCGGAATTTGTAAATAACCACTCTACCTGCTACTTTGCTTGGCGTAATATTTATACCTGTTGATGGTGTTAGCATAGTGCGCAAGATCCGATTATGTGTATAATTAGGTAAAATTATACCTGTTGAATCTTGCCCTGCAATGATATTATCTTCGGTAAGCATTAAGCTTAAATTAATATTATCACTTGATGCGGAAGTAAAATGTAATTCAACTGTTACTGAATCTTGGTTAATTGGAGCATCCCAAAAGCTGTTAAGTTTAATGTTAACATAGGAAGTTTTTGCTAATTCAGTTGCTACAAAACCAGACCATGAAGTTGGGGAAAGTAAAGCTGTGCTGCTTTGTCCAGAGAATAAAACTCTATCCATCATTGCACAAGGAATTCCAATTGCGCCAGCGCCATAATCATTGATGATATCAGTTGAGAAAGATGTTCTGAAATCTACTGGAGCAATGGGGTCGCTTTGGGGACTGAAAAATGAAGTATGCAAAGTTGCCGATGAAATTAAGCCTGGATTAGTCGCAATCAATTGGTCAACTGCCTCGTGGCCTTTCGGACAATTAGGGCAATGTTGTCCTGAAAATTCTTCTATCATAACCCGTTTTACATCTGCTGCTGGAATGCTTGTTTCAATGTATGTTGAATCAGAAATTAATCCACTTGGTTTAGTTCCTTTTACAACTGGAGGCGCTTGCAATACGATTGGCGGACCAATTTCTTTGCATCCATTCAATACAAAAATTGCTGCTAAAACAATTGAGCCAAAAACTTTTTTCATCGTAAAAATATTTTTTCAAAAAAATTAAAATACTGTCGATATACTCATCTTCACACCGCTAAATGCAGGTTCTTGGCGGCATACACCACCTGTGCAAACTACGCCTGCTACTTGTTTTACATAAGCCACAGTGAATCTTGTGCTATGTTCGGTATAGCTTGCAAAGAAATTATAGTAATGAGCTTGCGGATGGGGGTTGTCAGTACTTACAACTGTATTATACATATCGCTTACAGCAAATGAATAATGAGGCGCAATGCTATACTCAACCAATGCATAAGCCCAGGAACCATAATCTTGTTTGCTAAACATATATTGTAATTCAGTACGAATAGATTTGGTATCAGAAAATTTATGACTGAATTCCGCAAAAGGAACAAACGTATGTACAATCGGTCTTCCCTGATGACCTTGATATACTGCTAAATTATAATCAACAGCTTGCAAACCTAAATCTATAGTTGATTTACGAAGTTTCTTAATTTCAATATCACCATAACCTTCTTGGTATAAAAATCCGCCATGGTTATCGTCAATGTGTGTGTAATTGCCACTCAATTTATAGCCTTTAGACGGATTCCAAAACACATCAGTCTCGGCTGCCTGCTCACCTAGTTCCTGTGTTGCAGGCATATAACGAGCTAACAAACGCAATGAGTTTTGATGTGAAATTGGCGGCTGAAAACTAACCATACCTTTCAATAAAACTTCATTCTCATTAGGGTCAATTCTAAATTTGAAATAATCAGTTCGCTTGTATTGAACTGTTGCACCAAATCCTTTCACCGAATAATTTAAAGTTGAAAAAATAACTGAACCCGGTTTATTTATAAGATTCCCATTATAATCTCTGATTGCTTCACTTGTTTTCCCAGCATATTCAGCATACCAACTGAAATTACTGAAGTTAGTGGTATTATAAATTGAATAAGCATAAGCATTATATTTAGGAATAAACTTGCTATCATAAGAAGTCATGTTTATTATTTCTTGCTTTATTGAATTGAAATTCACATCATCCAAAGTTCTGTTTACAATTGAAATCCCTGGCGAAAATTGAACTTGATTAGCGTCAAAAAATGATTCAACATTAACGCCTTTTACAATAGGGGCATAGACACTAAATAAGCTTTTTTGCTGACCAGTAAATGCCTTGATAAAAATCTTATCATTGAATAATTTATACTTTAATTGCAAACCATATATTGCATTATCAATACCCAAACCTCTGTCTTCATAGGCTCTAAATACAATGCCAGAGCCAAATTGGTCATAAAAATAACCACCAGTTACTGTTAGGTTTTCAAATTGTTTACTCACATTCCAAAATCCAATACCTTGCGAACTATAAGGCGAAATGGGATTATGCAGATTTGAATTATTGAAAATATCTAACCTGAATTGGCTACTTAGCCCCATTTCGTTATTGGTGTAATTCAAATTCAACCAGCCTTCTCCGCCGCTCAAGCGATTGTCATAAAGCGGATTTCCGCTTGCACCAATTGTGCTATCGCGTTGATAAAAGTTTTGATTGTATTGCAGAGAACCTGTTATTCGACCAAGATTTTGAGCATTTGAAAAAAAAGAAATTGCTGAAGTAAGTAAAAGAAATATAATTTTCTTCATCAAAAGTTGTTTTGAAAATGAATGAGCAAACTTAAAATAAAATGATGAATAATTGCACAAAAAATTGCTCGAAGAATCTATAAAACTAATTTATTATTCGGCTTCGGTGGTTTCAAAATATTTTTTTTCAGCAATTTTTTTATCAAGCATCATTCCTTTGCTTCCATTTTGTTTTGCTTGTTGCCAAAAATTAATGGCTTTATTTTCATCATTCAAAAAAAAGTAAACATCACCCAAATGCTCTAAAATAGTGGAGTTTTGAGCTGCGCCGTTATTATACGCTTTTTCAATCCATTCTTTTGCATCAGTATATTTTTTTTGCTGAAACAATATCCATCCATAAGTATCTTGAAATGAATTGTTTTTTGGTTGCAGCAAATTCGATTTTTTTGAAAGTTCTTCAGCTCTATCTAAATTCATATTTCTACACGATAGATAATAGGCATAATTGTTCATGACAAATGCTTCATCGGGTTTCAAATCTAATGCTTTTTCATAAGCACTATCACTGGCATTGTGTCGTTTCATAGCATGATAAGTGTCGCCCAAAGAAGCATAAAACTGAGCTTTTAAGGCATTGTTATCAGCACACATCGGAATGCCACGTTTTAAATTTTTGATAGATTTTTCAAAATTTTTCAATTGTGAATTTGCAAATCCATTGAAGTAATAACTCAATGCTTGTTCAGGAAAAAGCTCTATCGCTTTGCTGCTATAACTTTCGAGCGAATCATTTTTTTTCAAATCGCTCAAAACAAAAAATAATTGCTGCCACACTGCATATTCTTTTGGTTCGATGGCAATACTTTTTTTGTAATCGTTCATCGCAGTTTCGCTGTTGTGCATGCTCACATTCACATCGCCATGTATCGCAAATGCTCTGCTATCATTGCTATTGGTTTGTGTGAACAAGGTACTTATTCGTAATGCATCTGGCAATTTAGTTGAATCAATTGCAGCTTTTTGCATCAACAAACCAAGTAACCCAATTTTCATAGTGGCGTCTAATTCTTTGCTGTTGATGCTCTTTTCTAAATTATCAATAAAATTTTTGTAATCATTTTTTCTGAAATAAAATTGCGCCATTGCTACGTAAGCTCTGCCATCGCCGGGGCTTACTTTCATCAATCTCTCATATGCTTGCATTGCTTTTTCAGGTTGATTGTTAGCTTCATATAATTCTGCCAACATCCCATAGTAGCGAACTTCGGAAGGATTAACTGAAATTAATTTCTCTAATTCTCCAGCTGCTAAATCAACTTTTCCCATCCGCAAATACACTTGCTCTTTTTGCAAACTCAATTCTTCATTGCTTCCAGTTTTATTTTCCAATTGATTAAACAAACGTAAAGCATCACTCCATTGATTTGATTTTTCGTATAAATAAGCACCATTTAAATAATAATCTTCTTCTTCTGGATTTTGTTTAACCAGCGTTTCATACACTGCTGCCGCCTCTTTCAGCTTGCCCGATGAAGCTAAAGCATCAGCATATTGCATTTGATACCATTTGTTTTTAGCATCTAATTTCACTGCTTGATTAGCAAATAATAAGGCAGGTTCGTTACGTTGACTTTCTAAATAAATTTTCGACAATTCATAGAAAGCCGCATCATTAGTAGGGTTCAGCTTTACACATTCATTTAATAATTTGATGGCTTGAGGCACATCACCTAAGTTATAGGCTTTGATGGCATCTAAAAAAGTACGTTGCTCATCATTTGTTTTTGTATCTAATTGATTGCTTAAAGTGCTTGATTTTTCATCTGCTTGCAACGATTTATGAGTGCTGCACGATTGCATTAGAAACAAAACGCCGATAAAAAATAAAAATAGTTTTTTCATCTTTAAATTGAAGTAGTATAATCTCCAACGCTCAAATCCTGCATTTTGTTTTTCAAGGTTACAAAATTTCCAATCATGCTGTTTGTCGTACAACTGCTTTCAACATTTGAATTTGTTTGTATAATACTGTTTTCAATCACCGATTTTTTGATGATGGTTTTTTCGCCAACAGAAACAAACGGACCAATAACCGAATTTTCAATTGTCACATTTTCACCAATGAAGCAAGGCTGTATCACACTGCTGTTAACTATTTTAGCCGATGCAGGAATTTTCAATTTTGATTCATTCAAAGCCAACACACGTTGATTAGTATACACTGTTGCATCTTTATTGCCGCAATCTAACCATTCTTTTACCTGACCTGGCTTGAATTTCGTGCCTTTGCGTTTCATATTTTCCAACGCATTTGTCAATTGATATTCGCCTTTTTCTTTGATGTCATTATCTAATAAATATTTCAGTTCATGGCGGAGGTAATCACCATCTTTAAAATAATAGATGCCGATGATAGCCAAATCACTCACAAATTCTTTTGGCTTTTCCACAAAATCTGTAATCACATTTTCAGCATTGATTTTCACCACACCAAAAGCAGTTGGGTCCTCAATTTTTTGAACATAAATTACTCCTTCATCTTCGGCATTAATTTTAAAATCAGCATAAAACAAAGTATCGGCGAAAGCCACAATCACATTGCCTTTCAGGCTTTCTTCAGCACACATAATCGCATGTGCTGTTCCTAAAGGCATATCCTGACAAAATATTTTCCCTTTTGCGCCTAATCGTTCAGCGACTGCTAATAATTGTTTTTCGGCAGCTTCTCCAAAATCACCAATTACAAAGGCGATTTCATCAATTTTTTCGTTACTCATCATTGCAATATCTTCCACCAATCTTTCAACAATCGGCTTACCACCAACGTGAATCAATGGTTTAGGGGTGGTTAATGTGTGTGGTCTCATGCGCTTGCCTGCACCAGCCATTGGAACAATTATATTCATTCAGATTATTTTAATTTTTATTGAACGGTAAAAATAGAAATTTTGAAATGGAACAACAGCAAATTTTTTGTGAATGAAACAAAACAAAAATGGTTGCTCATTTTGTAAGCAACCATTTTAAAAAATATAGTTTAATAATTAAATAATCAACATCGCATCCCCATAAGAATAGAAGCGATATTTATTTTTCATCGCTACCTGATAAGCCTCCATTGCTAATTCGTAGCCAGCAAATGCTGATGTAAGAATCAACAAACTTGTTTTTGGTAAATGAAAATTAGTAATCATCGAATCAGCAATGCTGAAATCATAAGGAGGGTGAATGAATAAGTTTGTCCAGCCTTTTTGGGGTTTCAATAATCCTTGTGCAGTTACAGATGATTCCATGGCTCTCATACTTGTGGTACCAATAGAGCAAATTTTTCTGCCTTCACTTTTTGCTTTATTTATAATATCCACTGCTTCCAGATCAACTTCAAAAAATTCAGCGTCCATTTTATGTTTGCTCAAGTCTTCTACTTCAATACTACGGAAAGTTCCCAATCCAACATGCAAAGTAACTTCAGCAAATCGAACACCTTTTATCTCTAATTTTTTCATCAGAGTTTTACTGAAATGCAAGCCAGCCGTTGGCGCTGCGACAGCACCTTCATGCTTAGCAAAAACTGTTTGGTAACGTTCAGCATCCTCTTCGGTAGGTTTGCGCTTGATATATTTAGGCAATGGTGTTTCGCCCATTTCAGTTATAATTTTTTTAAATTCTTCATTTGTGCCATCAAATAAAAAACGAATTGTTCTGCCTCTGCTTGTTGTATTATCAACCACCTCAGCCACCAACATACCATCATCGCCAAAATACAATTTGTTGCCCACGCGAATTTTTCGAGCAGGATCAACCAACACATCCCATAAACGCTGATTTTGGTTCAATTCGCGAAGTAAAAACACTTCGATTTTAGCGCCAGTTTTTTCTTTTCTGCCATACATACGAGCTGGAAAAACCTTGGTGTTGTTTAATACCATTACATCTTTATCGCTGTAATAATCCAAAATATCTTTAAAATGCTTATGCTGAATTTTTCCGGTTTTCTTGTCAACCACCATTAGCTTTGAATCTTCACGATTCTTAGTTGGGTTTTGAGCAATTAAATTTTGAGGGACATCAAAAATGAAAGAAGATAACTTCATGTTGTTAAAAAAATTAAACCCACTTGATGGGCAATATTAAAAAGTTGGCAAAGGTAACTTTTTTAACCCCCGATGTCAAGTATTTTACAGTAATTCTAAAATAATTAACGAATATCTATTGGTGAAATCTGCCTAATTTGTTATAGCAACCGTTATTTTTGCAACTTATGTTATCAAAAATAAAAGTTTTTGTATCGCAATGGTGGAGCGAAAATCCGCTGGCTGTCATACTTTTTGCTGGGTTATTTTTTCGATTATTAGCTGCCATTTTTTCAAAAGGATTTGGTATGATGGACGACCATTTTTTGGTCATCGAAGTAGCGCAATCGTGGGTAGATAAAACTGATTACAACAGTTGGTTGCCGAAAGACGGACAATCCATTCCAACGCCATCAGGGCATAGTTTTTTTTATCCTGGTCTGCATTACCTGTTATTCAAATTTTTAGAATTTTTTGGCTTAAAAAATCCGCAAGGCAAAATGTATGTAGTGCGGTTTTTACATGCTTTGTATTCAATGATTACCATTTATTGCGGTTATAAAATTTCAATGAAAATTGCAGGTGAAAAAATTGCCAAACAGGTTGGTTTATTGTTAGCCTTATTTTGGTTTTTCCCATTTGTAAGTGTTAGAAATTTAGTTGAATCGGCTTGTATTCCGCCGCTGATGCTTGCTACATTGCTAGCATTAAAATATGACAAGCCAAAAATTGTTATTTATTTATTGATTGGATTACTATTAGGAATTGGTTTTAATATCCGATTTCAAACTATATTATTTACTGGTGGGTTTGGGTTAGCTTTACTTTTTCAACGAAAAATAATTCAAGCAATATTGGTTGGAATTGGCTTTACTATTTGCGCTGTAGCTTTTCAGGGGTTGTGTGATTTAATTATTTGGCATCATCCGTTTGTTGAGTTTGGTGAATATGTACGATACAATTTGGCTAACTCACGAACTTATTTCGACCAGCCTTGGTATAACTATATACTTTTATTGATGGGCATTCTGATTCCACCAATCAGCTTAATATTATTATTTGGATTTTTCAGAAGTTTCAAAAAACACCTATTATTGTTTTTGCCATCATTTATATTTTTAGTCCTTCATTCATATTTTCCAAATAAGCAAGAGCGATTTATTTTACCAATCATTCCTCTTGTTATAATTCTTGGCACTATTGGCTGGAGTGAGTTTTCTGAGCAATCAAAATTCTGGATAAAACGTAAAAAAATATTACAAACAGTTTGGATTTTCTTTTGGGTGCTCAACACAATTTTGCTGTGTGTGATTTCTGTTTCATACAGTAAAAAAAATAGAGTGGAGGCCATGTGTTATTTAGCTCAAAAAAATGATGTGCAGGCTTTAATTATAGATGATAGCAATCGGGATGATTTTCAATTATCCCCCAGATTTTATCTTAGAAAATGGGTGCCCGAAATTGGCATCAGCAATTCGACTAATAAAGATGAACAGTGCAATAATATTTTTAAAGTCAAAAAAGATAAACAGCCTAACTACATTATTTTTTATCAATCAGAAAATTTAGACCAAAGAAAAGCTGAGTACGAAAAACATTTCAACTTGAGCTATGAAACCACTATCCAACCGAGTTTTATAGATAATGTGATGTACAAACTCAACCCAAACAATGTGAATTGCGTTACTTACATTTATAAAATAAAATCTTCAAAATGCGGCAATTAATCTTTGCCAATATCGCTTAATTCTAATTTAATAGCTTCTGCGCTCATCATGATTTCACGAAGCGAAAGTGTGAGTGAAATAATCATAAAAATCAAGCTAACGCCAAATGTTATTTGTGCTGCCATTTGCAAACCTGTATAGATTAAAAACATAGTAACCACACACAACAGCAAACTGCTGATACCAAAACCTTGCATATTTCTAATTACAATTATCCTGATTTGTAAATTGTTAATTTGTCCATGCAAATTTGGGTGATTAATTTCTTTCAACTTATCGTGCTTCAAATTTCTGATCAAATTAGCAATGGCTAAAAATCTGTTGGTATAAGCCAGCAACAGCAACGAAACTGCTGGAAACAAAAGGGCTGGTGTGGTTAAAGAAATTTCCATGATGAGTTTTTTAAAAAATAAAAAACCCCGATAAAGAATAAACTTACATCGGGGTTAAAATCAACTACTATTCACCCTGACACAAATGTATAGGTAGCTATTTGAGTACACAATTTTTTGCATATTAATCAATGCAATCCATTTTGTGGAAATGTGTGATATTTGATACACAAAATACAAAAGCCGCTTCAAGCATAAGTTTGAAACGGCTTTTAAAAGAATTTCTTTATTTAAGAAATTATTTTTTTGCAGGCGCTGGTGCAGCAGCTGGCTTTTCAGCCTCATGCTTTTTGCAACAAGCAGCATCTTTCTTTTTACAGCATGATGCACTGCCATGGTCTTTAGTGCAAGATTTTGCACATTCTTTTTTGTCTCCAGCCATAACCGAAGAAGCAGCTAAAAACAAAGCGAAACTTGATAATAAAAATACTTTTTTCATTTTAACTAAAATTTTAGAATTGTAAAGTTATCTTAAAAATCTGAATTAAGCAATTTTGCTAATACAGTTATATTTCCTTTAACAACTTGATTTAATTGAACATCCACTTTTGTTCCAATAGGTAGAAAGATATCTACTCGGCTACCGAATTTAATAAATCCAAAATCTTCACCTTGTTTAACCTTATCACCTACTTTTACATAGCAAATAATTCGCTTGGCTAATGCACCTGCAATTTGGCGTAATAAAATTTCTGTTCTACCATTACTGAATACAACTGTGTTACGTTCGTTTTCGGTAGATGATTTTGGATGCCAAGCCACCAAATATTTGCCAGGATGGTATTTTACATATTTTACTTCGCCGCCTATTGAGCAACGATTAACGTGCACATTAGCAGGTGACATAAATACTGAAATCTGTAAACGCTTATCTTTAAAATACTCAGGTTCTTCTACTTCTTCTATTACTACAACTTTTCCATCACATGGTGATAAAACACAATTGGAATCTGCTAGTACTATTCGCTTTGGGTTACGAAAGAAAGATGAAATTGCTAAAAAAATAATTGTTAAAACAAACGATGAAATAAGGATTACTAAACTATTGTTCACAAATTTTATTAGTAATAATTCAATTAATAAACAAATGAGAAACAAACCTATTACTTCTTTTCGGCCTTCTTTATGGATATAATTCATCTTTATATTTTTGGCAAAAGTACGGCTTAAAAATTAAATGCCGAACAACATAAAATGCAATATTATCGCTTAATAAATTTGCTATTAATTGAGTTGCCTTTGTTATCGGTTACTTTAATAAAATAAATGCCGCAGTTTAAATTTGAAACATCAACTGAATGATGCTGGGTTTTGTATGATGGAGTTTGTGTGAATATGATTTCTCCAAAAATATTTATTATTTCTATTTTGCTAATTATTTCTTGTTGACTAACAACCAATGATTGATTAGTAGGGTTTGGGTAAATCTTTATTTTTTCTCTGTAATTAGAAATTGATGAAACACCTGTTGGTCGAGTTGTAAGATGCAAAATGATTAAAGAATCGCATCCATTATAGTTTTGTAAGGTATCTATATAATTACCTGCTGAGTGCAAAGTTTGTCCTCCAAAAATTATTTGGCTATCACTAGGTATAGTTTGAAAAAAGTTAATTGTATCAGTCTTGCAGCTATATTCAGCAACATATTCATTATTAATAATGTTTTTGAATAATCCGCCAATAAATATATTGCTTGTAGCATCTGCACAAATTGTATTGATTTGACCATTAGGAGCTAAACTATTTACTCCACCCAATTCAATCCAACTAGTCCCATTAAATTTTGCAACGTAAGACTTACCACTACTATTTGTAAAATTACCAACTGCATATACATAGCCCTCTTTATCAATAGTTATTGAGTTAATTATGCCATTTGCTGCTAAACTGTTCGCTCCACCAAGTTCTGTCCAATTAGACCCATTAAATTTTGCAACATATCTATTACCACTACCATTTGTAAAATTTCCAGCCACATAAACATCCCCGTTTTTCTTGTTGATACACATCGAAAAAATAATACCATTGGCTCCCAAACTGTTCGCTCCACCAAGTTCGCTCTAGTTATTCCCATCAAATTTTGCAACATATTCTTTGCCGCTGCTATTTGTAAAATATCCTGCTACATAAATGTTGCTGATATGATCACTATTTATTGCATAGATTGCACTGTTTGCTCCCAAACTGTTTGCTCCGCCAAGTTCTGACCAGGAGCTGCCATTGTATTTTGCCACATAAGGATGCCCACTTGAATTCACAAATGCTCCACCAGCATAAATGTTATTTAAGTAATCGCTGTGTAAAGCATATACAAAAGCATTTATCCCAGATGAGTTCGTCCCACCAAGTTCGCTCCAGTTATTCCCATCCCATTTTGCTACATATTGATATGAAGAAGCATTTGTAAAAAAACCAGCGACATAAATGTTTCCAGCTGTATCTGAACAAATTGCGTTTATGTTATCATTGGCTGCTAATAAGGTTCCCCCAACTTTAACCCAATTAGTACCAGAGTATTTTGCTACAAATCCATGTGTAAGATTGTCGGTAAAAGCCCCAGCTACATAAATCTCGGTTTTACTAGGATTGGTGCACAAACTTAGGATTTGATTATTAGCTAATAATCCATCGTTGACGCCACCACCCGATTCAAACCATTGTCCAAAGCTCATTTTAAAAGAAAATACAAATACGAAAAAAAATAGATTGGCTTTATTATTCATAGCAATAAATTTAACATCCTAAAATTAAAAATCTTTTGCAAAACTTCAAATTTCATTTCCTCCATTTTATTCCATCAAAAACTACTAAATTTGAAACCAAAATCTCAGCATAGTGTTTTTCAAAAACCTTTATGGCTACTGCTTTCATGTATCCATGTTTTTATTTTTTATCATTTTTATTCCTGTCATTTGGGTAATGCTAAGCTTTGAAAGTATGTATCGCACTGCACATCATTTGCGAATATGGTGGGGAAAGTTAAGCCTGTGGCTGTGTTTGTATTTTTATAAAGTGGAATGGGAAACTGAAATTGATAAAAAAAGAAATTACGTGATTGTGTTCAATCACACTTCTCATTTAGATATTTTATTGTTGTTTGCCGTGTTGAAACCCATGTACATTCGATTCATGGCAAAAGCCGAATTAGCGAAAGTGCCCATCTTCGGAAAATTTTTCAGAACGATTGATTTGAGTGTGAACCGTGAAGATGCTATGGATGCGGCTCGTGCATTTCAACGAGCCGATGAAGCATTGAAAAATGGCGACAGTATTGCCATTGCGCCTGAAGGCGGCACTTCAAAAAATCCACCACATTTACGTGATTTTAAAAGTGGTGCTTTTCGATTAGCGATTCAACATCAAATACCAATTTTGGTTTTAACCATTTATGATAATTGGCGAATCATGCCAAGCACAGGTGTGAAGCAAGGTTGGCACTTGAGCCGAGTGAAAGTACATGAACCTATCGAAACAAAAAATTTACAACCCGAACAATACAAGGAATTAAGCGATAAAGTAAGATATTTGTTGCAGCAAGATTTGCAACAAGCATTTCCTGAAAAATTTTCTAAATAAATTCAGATGCAAGTAACCGATGAAATGATTGACCGATTAAGCCATTTAGCTCGATTGGAATTTAAAAACGAAGAAAAAGTTGAAATCAAAAATGATTTGACAAATGTTTTATCATTTGTTGAAAAATTGAGTGAGCTAAATACAGATGGCGTTGAGCCTTTGGTGTATGTGAATGAAGATGTGAATGTTTTGCGCAAAGATATTCGTGAGCAAATTATATCGAAGCAAGATGCTTTGAAAAGCGCACCACAGCACGATTCAGATTATTTCAAAACACCAAAAGTTTTACAAAAAAAATAAGCAGTGCCAGTCATTCAACTCGAAAATATTACCAAGTCATACTTCATGGGTAAAACAGCATTACCTGTTTTGCACGGCATTTCGCTTACTATTGAGAAGAATGAATTTGTGGCTTTAATGGGACCAAGCGGTAGCGGAAAATCAACGCTGATGAATATTTTGGGTTGTTTAGATACACCAACATCTGGCAAATATTTAATTAACGGAACTGACGCAAGTGCAGCCACTGACAACGAATTAGCGCATATTCGGAATAAAGAAATTGGTTTTGTTTTTCAATCTTTTAATTTATTGCCACGGTTAACTGCCTTTGAAAATGTAGCACTGCCGCTGATTTATGCAGGCATGAAAAAAGCAGAAAGAGAAAAACGAACTTTAGAAAAAATTGAAGCTGTTGGTTTGACCGAACGCATGAAACACAAGCCCAATGAGCTTTCGGGCGGACAAAATCAAAGAGTGGCTTTTGCAAGAGCGTTGGTGAATAATCCTTCCATCATTTTAGCCGATGAGCCAACTGGAAATTTAGATTCAAAAACATCTAAAGAAATTATGGAGTTGTTGGTTGAAATTCATAGATTAGGTAACACTGTAATTTTAGTAACTCACGAAGAAGATATTGCGGCTTATGCTCATCGCTTAATTCGATTGAAAGATGGCTTGATTGAAAGTGATGTGAGGCAGAAGTGAAATCAAACGCCATAGAGGGCAATAATTTTTTCTAAAAAAACATTAATTTTGTAAAAAATAATCCATGCCTGAAATCAGTCGTTTTCTTGGAATCATAATTCGAATGTTTTATAGCGAACATAATCCGCCACATTTTCATGCTTACTACAACGAACATCAAGCGGAAATTGTGATTGAAACTTTAGAAATAAAAGAGGGTAAATTGCCTAAGCGAATTTACAACTTGGTGGTAGAGTGGGCATTAGAACATAAAAACGAATTGAAGGAAGATTGGACTTTGATGCGAAATGATAACGAACCTAAAAAAATTGAACCATTGATATAAATTATGGCAAACAAAATTTACAACATACTCACCGTTCAGCCCACTCATGAATACCATGTGTTGGTAAAATTTGAAGATGGTTTAGAAAAAGATATTGACCTCAAAACCTTTATTGGTAAAGGTGTCTCAGCTTCGTTAGCCAATCCCGAGTATTTCAAAAAAGTGAAAGTAGATTTTGGAACTTTAGTATGGGATAATGGCTATGAATTATGTCCTGTTACGCTTCGCAATTATTTACAATAGAAACATTCGTGCATTAGTGGCAATCAAACCAAAACATTTTCGCTTGTTTACAGTTGCATAAACTTATCTTTGCCGCATGCTTAACACCATTTTTGAAGGCGAACATTTAATGCCGGGCAATATCGGCAGATTAGCCATTATCGTAGTTTTTGTGGCATCGCTCATTGCTGCCATGTCATTTTTTTTCGCTGAAAAAAAATCGGATGAAAAAGAAAAAGCTGAGTTTTTCAATTTAGGAAAATGGAGTTTCATCGTCATGAGTTTGGGTATGGCAGCCATTTTCAGCACATTGTTCTATATCATTTACAACCACTACTTTGAATATTATTACGCATGGAGGCACAGCAGTTTAGAGTTGCCTGTTTATTACATCATCAGCAGTTTTTGGGAAGGGCAAGAAGGCAGTTTTTTGTTGTGGATGTTTTGGCAAACGGTGTTGGGATTAATCATTTTAAAATTTTCAAAAAGTTATCGCACTCCTGTTTTGATGTGGATGAGTTTGGCGCAAATGCTGCTGTGTAGCATGTTGCTGGGCATTTATATTTTCGATTATCGAATGGGCAGCAATCCCTTCACGATGCTTCGTGATGCGATGCAAAATGCACCCATTTTCAAACAAGCCAACTATTTAAGTTTCATAACAGATGGCAATGGCTTGAATCCGTTGTTACAAAATTATTGGATGGTGATTCATCCGCCAGTGTTGTTTTTGGGTTTTGCATCGTGCATCGTTCCCTTCGCTTTTGCGATGAGTGGTTGGTGGAGAAAAGATTTTGATGGCTGGACAAAACCTGCATTGGGCTGGACTTTGTTTAATGGTGTTGCTTTAACAACAGGCATCATGATGGGTGCAGCATGGGCTTATGAAGCATTAAGTTTTGGTGGTTATTGGGCTTGGGACCCAGTAGAAAATGCATCGCTGATGCCTTGGCTGACGCTGATTGCAGGCTTACACACGTTGCTGGCATACAAGTATAGCGGACATGCACAAAAGGCAACTTTTGTATTATTCGGTTTAACTTTTCTGTTAGTGTTATACGCTTCTTTCTTGACCCGAAGCGGCATTTTGGGCACGTCATCTGTTCATGCTTTTACCGATGATGGTTTAGGATGGCAATTAGGATTCAACATTTTTGCGTTTCTAATTCTGTTTGTGTTGATGATAATTTTCAGAATTAAAAAAGTAGTTGAGCCTGAAAAAGAAGAAGAAATTTTATCTCGAGAATTTTGGATGTTCATCGGAGCCTTGGTGTTGCTGGTTTCTGTGATTCAAGTAACTTTCACCACTTCAATTCCTGTGTTCAACAAATTTTTCAATTTGAATTGGGCACCACCATCAAAACCTGTTGAGCATTACAACAAAATTCAAGTGTGGATTGCAATCCTATTGGGCTTCTTGACTGGTGCCACACAATATTTGCGATTCAAAAAATCTGAATGGAAATTGTTTGTGAAAAGTATTTGGTTGGTGAAATTAATTTCAATCAGTATCAGTGCATTTTGTATTTGGTATTTTGAAATTGGAAAAGTTGCTTACTGGATAATGTTGTATGCATCAGTGTTTGCTGTGATTGGCAATGTGAACTATTTAGTAGTAAAACTAAAATCAAAATTCAAATTATCGGGTGCAAGTATTGCACACGTTGGATTTGGTGTGATGTTGTTGGGCATTTTAATTTCATCTTACAAACAAAAAATATTGACGGAAAACAATCCGACCAATGGCATGATGGGCAAAGGTTTTGACGATAACATGAAACGTGAAAACATGTTGCTCGTGAAAAATGCTACAGAAAAATTAAATGGTTACGACATCACTTATGTAGGCGATAGCAGCATTGCGCCAAATACTTTTTACAAAGTACATTATGTGAAACATAATACCGACGGCAGTTTGGCAGATGATTTTTATTTGTACCCCAATGTGCAGGAAAATAAAAAAATGGGAACGGTGAATAATCCATCTACCAAACATTATTTCAGTCGTGATATCTATACCATTGTTACTGCTGCATCGGATAAGAAAAAAGATGAGCCAACAGATACCAAGCAATATCAATTTTACAAAGCAAAACCGGGCGATACGATTCAGTTGAAAAAAGCAAAAGTGTTGGTTGAAAAAATCAGCAATGAAGTTTTAAGAAAAGATGTTCAGCAACAAAGTGGTGATATTTTGGCTTCGGTGCGATGCCGTGTATTCAGCGACAATCAAAGTTTTGAAGCCGAGCCAGTTTATTTAATTCGCAATCAAATGGCTGTGCCTGTAGAAGCAAAAGTGGAAGATTTGGGTGTGAAAATTTTTGTGAATCAAATTTTGCCCAACGAAAATAAAATTGAATTTGGCATTGCCGAAACCACCCCAACTTTAGAATACATCACTTTGAAAGCGATGGAATTTCCTTACATCAATTTGTTGTGGTTGGGCACCATCATCACCATGATTGGTTTTGTGATTTCGATTTGGAAGAGGGTGAAGAAATAAAATTTAGTGCTTAGTTTTTTTCTTTTCATTCGGCTACAAAAAACATTTTTTGGTTGATAATAATTCAACTATGTTTTTCAATGTTGCTTCATCACTTTTCATCTTTACCCATCAAATCTTTTCAAAATTTATATGGTGAAAAAAAATCTTGTTGTATTGTTGATGCTTATCGGTGTATGCAGCTTTTTATTGGCTGCTAATTATTCGCATTCACCTAAAAAACATCATTCAAAAAAAGCAAATTCATCTGCTAAAAAGAAAAAAACTAAATCGCCAGAAATGGCTATGGAAGCGGTTTCGTATCATACTCCTGTGATGGGCAGCGGCGATACGTTGCGATGGATTGAACAACAAATGCAAGGCATGAATGATACCCAACGCATTGGGCAGTTGTTTATGATGCCAGCCTGGACCAACCACGATTCAGTTAATTGCAAATCATTGCCCGATATGATTTCAAAGTACAATATTGGCGGCATAATCATGATGCAGGGCACACCTTATCGCCATGCAGTGGCTTTGAATCGGTATCAAAATTTATCAAAAATTCCGTTGTTAGTGGGTTTGGATGGTGAGTGGGGATTAGCCATGCGTATAGATTCTACGTTGCAATATCCGCATCAACTCACCTTGGGTGCTTTACAAAATGACTCTTTGATTTTTAAAATGGGCGAAGCCGTTGGCGATGAATGTAAGCGGTTGGGAATTCAACTCAATTTTGCACCAGTAGTAGATGTGAACAACAATTCAAACAATCCGATTATTAATGATAGGTCATTTGGTGAAAATGCTGAAATGGTTACTAATAAAGCAATTGCCTATATGAATGGTATGCACAAAGCTGGTATATTAAGTTGTGCCAAACATTTTCCGGGTCATGGCGATACAGATGTTGATTCACATAAAGACTTGCCAGTATTGCCTTTTAGCCGTGAGCGATTAGATTCTTTGGAGTTGAAACCTTTTAAAGCAATGATAGTATCCAAAGTGCCAAGCATAATGGTGGCGCATTTGGCGATTCCACAATTAGAACCAAATGAAAAAATTCCAGCTTCATTATCGCAAAATTTGGTGCAAAATTTATTGAAAACAGAGTTACATTATAATGGGTTGGTAATTACTGATGCAATGAATATGCATGGCGTTACAAAAAATTATGAATCGGCAACTGCTGATGTTATGGCACTTTTGGCTGGTAACGACATGATTTTATTTAGCCAGAATTTAGAAGCTGGCATCAATGAAATTTTAAAAGCTGTATCTAAAAATTTAATTACACAAGAAGAAATTGATAACCGTGTTCGTAAAATTTTATACTACAAATACAAAGCAGGGTTGAATCATTATCAGCCAATTGTTATACAAAATTTGCAAGAAGATTTGCATCGAACAGAAAAAGCTGAATTACTGAAAAGCTTATATTGTAATGCTTTAACTTGTATCAATCGAGAAGAAAAAATTAAAGCGCCTGAATCAGTTGTATTAATCAGTATTGGCAATGATACCATGAGCATTACTTCAAAAATGTTAAGCGAAAATTCATCTATAAAATTATTCAGAATCACTAACAACGAAAGCGATGAAACCTATAGTCAATTGCTTGATTCGCTTCAAAACATTGATTATTGCTGGGTAGAAATGCATCACATGAATCGATTTGCATCAAAAGATTATGGAATTAACTCATCAGCAAAGAAATTCATTCAGCAACTTTCAGCTAGGCAAAATTGTAGTGTTGTTCTTTTTGGCAATCCTTATAGTTTAAAATTTTTTGATAATTGCAAACAAATCGCTGTAGCTTATGAAGACAATCAATTTACGCAAACAGCAGTAGCAAATTATTTATTAAACAGTATTAATACAAAGGGAAAATTACCTGTTTCGGCTTCATCAGTGTATAAATTTGGTATGGGTAATGAGTTGCATTCGCATTTAGAAAAACACATTAAAAGCGAAGCTTTGCAAAATGCAATTGCAGCTGGATTTGATATTCAATCATTGAAAAAAATTGATACCATCGCTTTAGAAGGCATTGCCGCAAGAGCTTATCCAGGATGTGAAATTATTGCATTAAAAGATGGGAAAGTGATTTATGAAAAATCATTTGGACATCAAACCTATGAAAATGGTGTGGAGGTAAAGAATGAAAATTTATATGATTTGGCATCTATCACAAAAATTGCCTGCACCACTTTGGCTTGTATGAAATTGTATGAAGAAGGAAAATTGGATGTTAACAAAACCATTGGTGATTATTTGCCCGAAGCCAAAAAAACAAACAAGAAAAAAATAGTTATTCGTGATATGTTATTGCATCAGGCCGGGATGGTGCCTTTTATTCCGTTTTGGAAAAATTGTTTTAATACAAAGGGTGAACTGAACGAAAACTTTTCAACTCAACAAGATGCTGAGCATCCGTTGCAGGTAGCAAAAGATTTATGTGAAAGCCCAGCATGTATTGATAAAATGTGGGAGGATATTTATAAAAGCGATGTAAAAACGCCTGGCAAATATGTTTACAGTGATTTGGATTTATATTTCATGAAACGTATTTGCGACAAAATTTTAAAAAAGGAAACTGTCGAAGACTACGTTCAGCGAAATTTCTACGACCCGATGAATTTGAAAACAATGTGTTTTAATCCATTGCAACATGGTTTTAAAAAAGAAGAAATAATGCCAACAGAAAGAGATAATTATTTCAGGCATCAATTAGTTTGGGGGTATGTTCATGATCAAGGTGCTGCTATGTGTGGTGGTATACAAGGTCATGCAGGCTTATTCAGCAATGCAAAGGATTTAGCTATGTTGATGCAGATGCTTTGTAATAAAGGCGAACTAAATGGCAAGAGATATTTTAAAGCATTCACAGTTGATAAATTTACAACAAAACAATCATCAGTATCGAGAAGAGGTTTAGGTTTTGATAAGCAAGAACCAAATCCAGAAGCAGCTTCACCAGTTTGCAAAAGTGCTTCACTTGAAACTTTTGGTCATACAGGTTTTACTGGAACAAGTGCATGGGCTGACCCTAAATATAATTTGGTATTTGTATTTTTAAGTAATCGTGTTTATCCCGAAGCAGGGAATAACAAAATTATTACCTTGAGTATTCGCACAAGAATTCAGGAAGTGTTATATCAAGCAATGAAGAAATAAAAAAATTCTATGGTAATGAACCATAGAGTTTTCCTTTGATGTTTTTTCTGAAAATTATTATCTAGCAACTGCTACAGCTCGTGTTTCACGAATTACTGTAACACGAATTTGACCTGGATATTGCATTTCATTCATGATTTTTTGGCTCATTTCAAAGCTCATTTGCTCAGCCATTTTATCATCCACTTTCCCAGCTTCTACAATCACACGAAGTTCACGACCAGCTTGTACTGCAAAGGCTTTTTCAACACCTTCAAAACTTTGAGCTAAGTTTTCTAAATCCTTAATACGCTGCATGTATTGATTGTATGTATCACGACGTGCACCAGGTCTTGCACCGCTGATACTATCACAAATCTGAATGATGGGTGAAATCACAAATTTCATTTCCATTTCATCATGATGTGCGCCAATGGCATTTACAATACTCGGATGCTCATTGTATTGTTCGGCTAATTTTGCACCCAACAAAGCATGCGATAATTCTTGTTCGACATCTGGTACTTTACCAATATCGTGCAACAAACCTGCACGTTTTGCCAACTTCGGATTTAAGCCTAATTCAGCCGCCATCACAGCACTCATGTTCGCTACCTCTTTGCTATGATGCAATAAATTTTGACCGTAAGATGAACGGAAACGCATTCTGCCCACCATGCGAATCAATTCAGGATGTAAGCCATGAATGCCTAATTCTATGCACGTGCGTTCGCCAATTTCAACAATCTGGTCTTCCATCTGCTTACGTGTTTTTTCAACCACCTCTTCTACACGAGCCGGATGTATTCTTCCATCAGTTACTAATCGTTGTAAACTCAAACGTGCAATTTCTCTGCGAACAGGGTCGAAGCAAGAAAGAATAATGGTATCTGGTGTGTCATCAACAATAAACTCCACACCAGTAGCAGCTTCTAATGCTCTGATATTTCTTCCTTCTCTGCCAATGATTTGACCTTTTAATTCATCGCTTTCTAATTGAAAACTGCTAATTGAGTTTTCAATAGCATGTTCTTGTGCAGTGCGCTGAATGGTTTGAATAACGATTTTTTTTGCCTCTTTATTTGCGGTTAATTTCGCCTCATCCATTATTGATTTTACATGTGCTGAAGCCGCAGTAGAAGCCTCGGCTTTCAATGATTCAATCAATTGGGTTTTGGCATCAGTGGCGCTCATGTTGGCAGCCTTTTCCAAAGTTTTCACCATGGTTTCATGCTGTTTATCCAACGCCGATTTTTTTTCATTCACCAGCTCTAATTGGCGCTTTGTGTTCTCTTTTAAAGTTTCTAATTCTTGGTCTTTTTTATTAGCTGCCTCTAATTTTTGATTGAGTGATTGTTCTTTTTGTTTTTGCTGACGTTCCCTTTCTTCTAGTTTAATATTGCGTTGGTTGATTTCTTTTTCCTCGGCTAATTTGGCTTGTTGAAATTTTTCTTTGGCTTCAAGTAATTTTTCTTTTTTAAGATTTTCTGCTTCTTTTTTTGCATTCTCAATTAAAAGGGTTGCTTCCTTTTCGGCTTGCTCTTTTTGTACATTAAAATTTTTAGAGAAAAAAGATTTACCTGCAAATATCCCTATTCCTATACCCACCACAGCGGCGGCTCCCATCAATACTATGCTGATTGGTTCCATTAATTTGTTTTGATTTTAAATTTTTATAAATAAGTGTCATTTTGTTTTTGCAAAATTTCAATAGAAAAATTGCATAAGGAGCAAAAGTAAAAATTTTAAAGGAAAAATCTGTTGAAAATTTAATAGTGCTCTAAGAATTATGAATTGCTTCTTCTTACATCCCTTACTCTCCATTCAATATTTTTGTTGCCCTGCCATTCGTTTATTTCCAATGAATAAACTACATCAATTTTTTGTTCGGTAACAGTTGGCAAATGGTGCTTCATGTCAAAGCCAATTCCATTCACTCTTGTATTGCTTTCATTGGCTAAAGCAAATTTAAGATGCTTATCGCTTACAATTCGACTACCACTGTTTGTTAAATTTCTCGACATAAAAAGTGGTGTCATATTGCCAGGACCGAATGGCGCAAACTGTTGGAGTATATTATAAAACGACCATGAAATATCATTCAAATCCAATTCCGCATCAATGGTTAATTCTCGAATTAATTGGTCTTCTAGAATGGATTCACTAACCACTTTTTCAAATCGCTCACAGAATTTCTCGAAATTGTTACTACTCAGTTGTAGGCCTGCGGCGTATTTATGTCCGCCAAATTTTTCTAATAAATCTTCACATTTTTTCAATGCTTCATAAATATCAAATTCTCTTACACTTCTTGCCGAGCCAATCATTGTTCCATTGTTTTTTGATAGCACAATGGTTGGGCGATAATAAGTATCCATTAATCGTGAAGCTACAATTCCAATCACACCTTTATGCCAACCTTCGCTAGCAACCACCGTGGTCTTCTTTGATTGGCCAACCACATCATTTGCTAATAGTGTTAGCGCTTGTGTGGTAATATCTTTATCATGCCCTTTCCGTTCAATATTGTGTGTATTCAACACATGACCTTGTTCCCAAGCATCTGATAAATTATCAGCAATTAATAATTTTACTGCATCCGTTCCTTCATCAATTCTGCCAGCGGCATTTATTCGTGGACCAATGGCAAACACTAAATTATTAATAGTGAGCTCACCTTTTAATCCAACAATTTCAATTAAAGTTTTAATGCCAGCTCGTGGTTTTTCGTTGATTAATTTCAGACCATAATAACACAAAATTCTGTTCTCACCTGTTATTGGCACCAAATCACTGGCAATGCTGATAGCAACTAAATCTAAATATTTTTCTACTTCCGAAAAATCAATTTCATAAGCTTGTGCAAAAGCTTGAATGAGCTTGAAACCCACACCACAACCACTTAATTCATCGAATGGGTAAGTATTGTCAATTCGTTTAGCATCTAAAATTGCATAAGCATCAGGTAAAATTTCACTCGGGCGATGATGGTCGCAGATGATAAAATCTATTCCTTTTTCTTTGGCATATTTCACTTGTTCGATGGCAGTGATACCGCAATCTAAGCAGATAATTAATTTGGCATTTCTGTCGGCTGCTTCATCCATTCCTTTTATCGAAACGCCATAGCCTTCCGCATAGCGATTGGGGATGTAGTAAGAAATATTATCGTAGAAATTTTTAAAAAATCCGTACATCAACGAAACCGAAGTAGTTCCATCTACATCATAATCGCCATACACCATAATATGTTCATCATTCGCAATGGCTTGCTGTATCCGGTTTACAGCCTTTTCCATATCGTTGAACAAAAACGGATTGTGCAAATCGGATAGTTGTGGACGGAAAAATTTTTTGGCTTCTTCAAATGTTTCAATGCCACGAAGCACCAGTAGTTTACAAAGCACTGGATGAATTTTTAATTCGGCTTGTAAACTGTTTGTTTTTTCTTCTTCAACAGATAGTATATTCCAACGGATAGCTTGCAATTCTTTTTCAATTATGCGAACGAAGTAAGCTATTTTTTCAGATAAAATAAAGTTGAAATTAAAAACTCAATATTCTGCTATCTTTGCACCTCAATAAAAATCAAATTTAACATGGCTCGATTTGAATTAGTGATGCCCAAAATGGGCGAAAGTATTATGGAAGCTACCATTTTGAAGTGGCGCAAGAATGTGGGTGATATGGTGGCTATGGATGAAATGGTTTTGGAAATTGCAACAGATAAAGTAGATAGCGAAGTGCCGAGCACAGCTGCTGGCAAATTGGTTGAAATTTTATTTAAAGAAAATGCTGTGGTGCCAGTTGGTAAAGTGATTGCTGTGATTGAAGATGCTGCATCTGCAGGAGCTTCAGCGCCTGTAGCAACTCAACAAGCTGCTCCTGTGGCTGCAACACCAGCTGCGGTTCCATTTGTTCCACCTGCATCAGCAACACCTGCGGCTAAAGTTTCAGGTGATAGATTTTATTCGCCATTGGTTCTAAATATTGCTCGTCAGGAAGGTATCAGTATGAGCGAATTGGAAACTTTGCCAGGCACAGGCCAGGAAGGTAGAGTTACAAAAAGTGATATTTTAAATTATGTAAAAACTCGTAGTTCAGCTCCTGTAGCTGCTTCTGCACCTATACAAGCAAGTTCGCCTGTTGTCGCATCAGCACCTGTAATAGTTAGCTCACAGCCCACAACTCAAAGCTCACAGCCAGTTTCGGGCAATGTTGAAATAATTGAAATGGACAGAATGCGTAAGTTGATTGCCGACCACATGGTTCGCAGCAAAGCTACTTCGCCACATGTAACTTCTTTTGCCGAAGCCGATGTTACCAACTTGGTGAAATGGCGAGATAAAGTGAAAAAGAATTTTGAAAAACGTGAAGGCGAAAAAATCACTTTCACACCAATATTTGTTGAAGCAGTTGCAAAAGCATTGAAAGAATTTCCTTTTGTAAATGCCAGTGTTGACGGTACAAATATCATTTTGAAAAAAGATATTAATGTTGGTATGGCAACAGCTACACCAAGCGGCAATTTGATTGTACCTGTGATTAAAAATGCTGACCAACGCAATTTAATTGGCTTAACCAAGGAGGTAAATCGCTTGGCAAATGCTGGCAGAAACAATGGTTTGAAACCTGATGAAACTCAAGGCGGCACATTCACTTTAACCAATGTGGGCAGCTTCGGAAGTTTGATGGGAACACCAATTATCAATCAACCACAAGTGGCAATTTTAGCAGTGGGTGCCATCAAGAAAAAACCAGTTGTAATCGAATCTCCTGAAGGAGACATGATTGGCATACGCCACATGATGTTTATAAGCATGAGCTACGACCATAGAATTGTGGATGGTGCATTAGGTGGGCGTTTCATCAGTCGTGTAGTTGAATTGCTCGAAGCATTTGATGTGAATAGAGAAATTTAATTTTATCAAAACAAAATTGAAAGGCGAAGAATTTTTCTTCGCCTTTTTTATTTGAAGTAATTTGATTTAGTTTTGTTATAAATTTTATAAGATGAACATCGCTGCCATCAAACAAGTAATGGATTCTATTTCGCCTTTAAATGCTGAATGTTGGGAAGATTTTACTGCCTTTTTTACCATCAGAAATGTGAAAAAAGGCGAAATAATTTTAGACCAAAACGAAATTTGCAAACACGTTTATTTTGTTAACAGGGGTTTGATGCGCTGTTATTATTTCTCACCTGAAGGCAGAGAAATTACTGGTGAATTTTTTGATGAAAATTGTTTTCTCACTGATTATTTTAGTTTCTCTACGCAAAAGCCTTCCACCACTTTATTTCAGGCCTTGGAAGAAAGCGAATTAATTTCAATTCCCCGACCAGCAGTTTATTTGATGTACGATAAATACCATGCTGGTGAGCGTTTTGGAAGATTAATTGCTGAAAGAAGTTACATCGAATTGATGGATTCAATTTTGGCAGATAAAACCATGAGCCCCGAACAACGCTACAAAAATTTAATCAGCGAAAGACCAGAATTGCTCGAACGAGTTTCATTAAATATGATTGCATCTTTCCTTCGAATCACACCTGAACATTTGAGCCGCATTCGCAAAAAAATGGCAACTGCCAAAGTTTCTAAAAAGCAAAAAATAAAATTAAAAGTGGCTTAATGCAAAATATCGTTTTCTTCGATGGCGTTTGCAACTTATGCAATAGCTCGGTAGATTTTTTAATTAAAATTGATAAGAAGAAAACACTAAAATTCGCCTCACTTCAATCTGATTTTGCAAAAGAAAAACTGAAACCATTTCAACACGAACTGCGAAACATTAACAGTATTGTGTTCTACAACTATGGAAAAACATACACCGAAGCAGATGCTGTAATTGAAGTTCTAAAAACTATCGGTGGATTTTGGATATTCATCGCTTTCATTTTTCAAATCATTCCAAAGTTTCTACGCAACGCTGTGTATCATTTTGTTGCAAAACATCGGTACAAATTTTTTGGCAAGAGAAATATTTGTAGAGTGCCGAATGAGGAAGAAAGAGAAAGATTTTTAGAATGATTTATTCTTTTACAAATTTCAAAACCTGCCGAAACCCTCTTGCATCAATTAATTTGATGAAATAAATTCCATTGGATAGATTAGAAATGTTGATTTCAAAACCTTCAAATCCATTTTGTGAAGTAGAGGTATTACAAACCTGACCATAAAGATTTCTTACTTCAATTGCATTTCCTCTTAACGCATAACCGCTAACAAATAATTTTTCCTTAGATGGATTAGGATAGATTGAAATTCCATTTTTAAAATCAGTATTAATACCTGTTGAATGATGCGTTGTATCGGCAGTGCCACAACTTTTCGGTAAAGGATATTTTCCGATACGCCAATTACTCAAACTATCTAAAACTGTTTGTTTAGCAATGGTTTGCAAGAAAACCGCCGTAGCATGACCAAGTGAACTCATGAATGGATTTGCAATTGGCGATTTATTAAAGATGGTAGCATAAAAAACACAAGCCGTTAAATAGGTTCCTTCAACGCTTGGATGACTATTATCACTTTGATATAAATTAATTGTGCTGTCGGTAATGATGCTATTGCGCCATGCTGCACCAGCAGGAGCAACAAATGTTTTGTTGCTATCTGCCATTTCTAAATAACTTTCACGTAGGCGTTGTTGCATACCAGCATAAGTACAAAGTGGCGGATAGCTGGCGCAGTTGGAAGCATCGCCATATTTTTTTCCCCACGTCATGTAAAAAATTGTTCGGGTACAACTATCATTTGTTTTTATCAAACTATCCAATCTTTTAGCATACGGATAACAATCGGTTTGAACTTGCGATGGCGGAAATGATGGTGTTTGACTTTGTTCTTGCAATACCACATAGTCCCATTGTTGCGATTTTATTTTTCTTAAGCAACTGGTATCTGAACAATGTGTTTGAAACGTTGAACCGCCTGGTGTGCTTGCATCAAAAATAATTGTGTCATTATTCATGAAAGCAAAATCATGCAATATTTGCGGTAAATTATTTACATAGGTATAACTATTGCCAATAAAAAGAATTTTCTTTTTCGATTGTGAAAATGAAGCGATTGAAAGAAGCAAAAAGCAAAGTGTAATTTTAAATTTCATTTTATTAAGTTGCGTCGGTAACGTAAGTTTTTTAATCATGCCATAATTTTTTATTTTTTAAAATCTACTCCACCACCATTTTGTTGTTGCAAATAAGAACCAACCAAAATTATTAAATAATAATCTAACTTTGAACAATGACAACTGAAAAAGAAATAGACAGAAGATACCTTCTTCTGAAGCTTATAGTTTTACAGGGAATAATTATGTTCTTTGGAGGTGCTTTTGATGTGCTGCTTTATGCGTTGGGATTATTAATTAACACACCTGTTTTTATTATTGGTCTTATATTGTTATTCACTAAATTTAAGAAAATTGGGTTCTTACTTTATTTTCTAAATGCTGTATTCTTTTCAATTTATCTAACCCGATTTATCGGCTTCCATTTTTTATTTTTTGAAAATACCTCCATTATACTTTTTTGCTTACACACAACTATTTACATTATTTCTCTTTGCAGCATAATAGTTTCTGCAAAAATTCTAATTGACGGTCAAGGATGGGATATGAAATTTGGAATGTGGCTTATAAAGTCTTTCGTTTTTTTATTGCCATTATTTTCAATCCTTTTATTTGCTGATAAAGACTATGTTGTTAATAATGAACTCAATTTTGATTTTAAGGAAAACGGAATGGCGGACATAATTATAGGAGAACTTGATTGTAGATATATTGAAGAAGATAAAGACCCTGTTGTTCTACATTGTAAATCAGAACTAATTCAACAAACAGTATTATCCATTGCGGAACGAAATGAAAAAGGAAGGTTTAAAATGAGATTCGCAGAAATCAGGGCTAACTACACATTTAATCATCTGAATTCTATCACGATTGTTTCTTTTCCGAAAAAATATGATAAAGTTGAGCCAGTAAATTTAAATTTTTCCACTAAGGAAATTAGTGGCGATTTAAAAAACATTAGAAAACATATTATGATTGAAGAAATGCACCGAGGAATGGTCTTTACTGTTTTGTAACCTTCTTCTTGACATTTATCAATTCCTCTTACATTTTTAATTACCAAACATCAATGCTTTGAAACAAAGCGGCATTGCATCTTTGCGGCATAATTAATTTTATGCAAAAACATTTTTACAAATTAGTCGCCGCAGTTGTGATGTTATTTTCTACACAATTTTTGATGGCACAAAACAGCACACAAATCATTCGTGGCAGTGTGAACGACAAACAATCAAAACTTTCATTGATGGGTGCAACAGTTCAACTGATGAACACCGAACCCTTGCTGGGTGATGCTTCAGCTGCTGATGGAAAATTCAAAATCAACAATGTACCAGTTGGGCGATACGATTTAAAAGTGAATTATTTGGGCTACAAAGAATTGATAATTCCCAACATCGAAGTAACTGCAGGGAAAGAAATTGTGTTGGAAATTGAAATGGAAGAGAATGTAAAAACTTTGAAATCGGTTACCATTTCTGGTTCAAAAAAACATGAAACCATTAATGAAATGACCAGCGTTTCGGCTCGTTCGTTTAGCACTGAAGAAGTGAATCGCTATGCTGGCGGACGTAGCGACCCTGCACGATTGGCAGCGAATTTCGCAGGCGTAAGTTCGCCTGATGATTCAAGAAATGATTTGGTGATTCGTGGCAATTCGCCGATTGGTGTTTTGTGGCGAATTGAAGGCATGAACGTTCCTAATCCTAATCACTTCGCCACTGTTACTTCTAATGGCGGACCTGTAAGTGCCATCAATACTAATATGTTGCGCAATTCTGATTTTTTCACTTCTGCTTTTCCTGCTGAATATGGTAATGCCAACGCCGGTGTTTTTGATTTGGGTTTCAGAAAAGGCAATGCCGAAAAACCAGAATACACTTTTCAATTAGGTGCCTTAACCGGTATTGAAGCCATGGCTGAAGGACCTATTAACAAAGCCAAAGGCTCATCATATTTGGTAGCGTATCGTTATGCATTCACAGGTGTAGCACAAGCAATTGGTCTGAATATTGGAACAACTGCAACTCCATTTTACCTGGATTTGAGTTTTAAAATTGTTGGTAGCGAATCAAAAATCGGAAGATTTACTTTGTTTGGCATCGGAGCAACTAGTCATATTTTTTTCGACCATACAAAAACAGATGCAAAAGATATTTACGCCAATCCTGCGGTGGACAGCCACTTCAAAAGTGACATTGGTTTGATGGGTGTGAAACATTTCAAAAGGATATCTGATAAGTCGTACTTTAATACAATAATTGGTGCAACTTATACTGCATCAGAATACAACGAAGATTCTATCATCAGCAATGCGATATTTCGCCGTGTGAATAATAATACTAACCAATTGCGTTATTTAGCAAACACCTCTTTTAATTCAAAAATTAATTCGCATTTGTTTGTAAAAGTTGGAGCGATAGATGAGTTAGTGAATTTCAATTTATTTTATCAAACAAGAAGCTCAAACACTGATTGGAAAACACGTTGGGACTTTCATGATTATATGCAGCTTCTACAAGCCTATGCACAAGCGAAATATAATTTCACTGATAAAATCACTTTGAATGTGGGTGTTCATGCACAATATTTAACGCTGAATAATTCAAACAGTATTGAGCCACGAATTGGATTAAAATATCAGGTCAGCCCAAAAAGCATATTCAGTGCAGGCTTTGGAATGCACAGCCAAATGCAAACGCCTGATGTATATTTTTATCGAGAACTAAAAGCAGATGGCACTTACGATGAATCTAATCAAAAATTAGGCTTTACCAAAAGTAATCATTTTGTGTTGGGCTATGATTATTTGCCTACAAAAGATTGGCGCATAAAATCTGAAATTTATTTTCAACAATTGAGTGATGTGCCTGTAACGCACTATGAAAGCAGCTTTACGGTATTGAATGCTGGTGCAAATTTTAATCCCGTGAATAAATCGAATTTAGTGAATAATGGAAGCGGAACAAACCAAGGCATTGAACTCACCATTGAAAAATTCTTCAGTAAAGGCTATTATGGCTTGCTCACGGGCAGTGTGTATCAATCGAAATATAAAGGCAGCGATGGTGTTGAACACAATACCGCTTTTAATGGTGAGTATGTTTATAATATTTTGATTGGTAAAGAATTTAAAATCGGAAAAGATAATCGTAATAAAATCACAACTGATTTAAAACTTACTCAAGCTGGTGGAAGGTATTATACTCCAGTTGATACAGCTGCTTCCATAGCGGCTCATGACCAAGTTGTGAAAGGAGATGCGTATTCATTCACCAAAAAAATTCCAGATTTTTTCAGAATGGATTTTAAAATTGGTTTTGTGATGAACAGTAAAAAACATAAAATGTCGCAATCAATTTTCTTTGATATTCAAAACATCACCAATAACAAAAATGTGTTTGCGTTCCGATATAACCCTGTTACAAACTCAGTGAACACCATTTATCAAATTGGCTTCTTCCCGAATTTTACTTACAGGGTTCAGTTTTAAAATTAATCAAATAATAAATACAAACTTTTTGATTACATTTGTTTAAACAATAAATCCTCATTGCCATGCAAAACAAAAAGTATTTTATCTCTTCAGTATTTTTATTGATGTCGGTTATTTTTTTAAGCACATCTTGTAAAAAAGGTATTGATGCTACATTCACAAAAGATTTCTCAAATGTTGCATTCACTATTCCTGCTACAACACAATCAGGTACTATTAATAGTTCTGGCGTAAATGTATCAACTGGTATCTCGAAGTACGCTTCAGATAACGGGTTTAGCTTATCTAACTTGAAATCAGCTAAAATCAAAACTTGCACTTTAACAATCAACGATACAAGTGCCACACCAATCACTTTTGATGTGATCGATTATATCACTGCACAAGTAGGCAGTACTGGTCTTTCTACGGTTGATATTGCAACAAAAAATCCAATAACTCATAATGCTGCAACAACACTTACATTAGACTTAAACTCAACTGATGTTGCACCTTATATAAAAGCTGATAATTTTACCTATCAAGTTACAGGGCATACCAATGCCCCTGTCCCACATAATGTGCCAATGACAGCACATATTACATTTGAAATTACTGCATCTGTGATTAAATAACTCATTGAAGTTTACTTATTAAAAAAAGGCTGACAAAAAATTTGTCAGCCTTTTTTTTGCTCTCATTATTCAAAAAAATCAAAAAACTTTCCCCGGATTCATTATTCCATTCGGGTCGAAAGCAAATTTTATTTTTCGCATCAAATCCATTTGTGTTTCATTGAACATAATGTCTAAATAATTTTTTTGTACCAACCCGATTCCGTGTTCACCGCTGATGGTGCCACCCAGTTTTTTTACTTCTGTAAAAATTTCTCTGATAGCTTTTGGTAATTCATTATTCCAAACTTCATCACTTAAATTTCCTTTGATAATATTCACATGCAAATTGCCATCGCCTGCATGACCATAGCACACACTTTTAAATCCATAAGCATTGCCGATTTTTTTCACTACCTGCAAAAGCTGTGGTAAAGCCGCTCTTGGCACAACAGTATCTTCTTCTTTATAAACAGAATTTGATTTCACGGCTTCGGCAACACTTCTTCTCAATCGCCATAAATCATTTTTTTGTGCTTCGCTTTCGGCAAATAATATTTCATCGCAGCCCATGTTGGTCAATACTTCCGAAATTTTTTCACAATCTTTCATCAACAATTCAGGATGAAATCCATCTACTTCAATCAGCAAATGCGCTTGTATATTTTCACCCACTGGCACACTCACGTCGTGTACATATTGCAATACCCAATCAATGGCATCACGTTCCATAAATTCTAATCCACTTGGTGTGATGCCGGCTTGAAAAATTTTTGCTACCGCCTCACAAGCTGCTTCAGCACTGCGAAACGGAGCTAATAGCAAAAGCGTATGTGTTGGATGTGGAATTAATTTTAAAACAATTTTTGTAACGATGCCGAGCAAACCTTCGCTGCCTACCATCAATTGTGTAAGATTAAAACCCGTTGAATTTTTCAAAACATTTGCACCCGTAAAAATGATTTCGCCATTGGGCAAAACCATTTCTAAATTCAACACGTAATCTTTCACCACACCATATTTCACCGCTTTTGGTCCGCCGCTATTTTCCGAAATATTTCCGCCAATGAAGCAACTGCCTTTGCTTGCAGGGTCAGGTGGATAAAACAAACCTTTTGCTTTTACAGCATTTTGTAATTCCTCGGTAATCACACCAGGTTCAACAATTACCTGCAAATTTTTTTCGTCAATTTCTAAAATTGAATTAAATCTTTTCATGCTCAAGCACACACCACCATGCACGGGTAATGCGCCACCACTCAAGCCTGTGCCTGCGCCACGTGGCGTAACAGGAATTAAATTTTCGTTGCAATATTTTAAAATTGCGCTGACTTCTAAATTTGTTCTCGGCTGCAAAACCACTTCGGGTGGGAAGTTCAGGTCTTCTGTTTCATCGCTACCAAACTCTATTAATTTTTCTTCACTAAAAAAAACAAAATCGGTTCCAATAATTTTTTGGAAGAATTGAATATCGGAAGCAGAAATTTTTTTAAAATTCATTGAGCGAAAATAGAAAACAAATTGTGGTTTAAAATCAATAAAAAAATCCCGAAACAAATTTTTGCCTCGGGATTTTCTATATGAACTTTAAAAACTTGATTAAACTTTACTAACTAAACCTTCGCCAATTCGCCTTTCAACCAATCAATCACTTTCACTTCGGTGCAATCAAAATTGCGAAGCTCTGATAAATTCCAGCTAATCCAATCACCCAAATGAATTAAATACATCGCACGTTCTAAATACGAATTACCCTTGCTCCAAATTTCAATGATGGTTTTGGTATATTCTTTAATGATTTTTTTGTTTAACTCTACTCTTGCTTGCGAACGTTTGTTATCAGTTTCATTCCGGAAAATTATCACGGCTAATTTTTCATCTTTTGTTCTCCAGCCCACCAATTCATTGTGATTCATTTCAGGGATGATATGATGCCAGCACAATTGTTTGCCATTTTCATTCACTTGTTGGCGAAAACGCACAGCCACAGCAGCATTTCCGTCGATAGCATAAATCACTGGTGTTTTATCAAAAATATTTTTTGCGATTTTTTCTGCTTCTTTTTTGATTGATTTTTCATCTTTTCTCAACAAAGAAATGCTGGCTAATAATTCCTTTTCAAAATTAATTTTCAGCAATCCTGCATTTTTTAAAATGAATAATTGCTGAACAAATGAATACCCTAAACAAGCTCGTGGCGGATTTCCGCCTGGAATCAAAATTAAATCGAACTTATTTTTTTTAGCAATTTCAGCTAATTTTCCGCCGCTGGTTACGCAAACAATTTTGGCTTTTTTCCTGATAGCTACTTTGATGGATTCCAAAGTTTCTTCGGTATTACCGCTATAAGATGAGGCAATAAACAAAGTGTTGCTATTGATGAAATTGGGAATGACATAATCTTTTGACACAATAAACGGAACACTTAAATGTGGCGCCACATATTCTCTCACCAAATCGGCACCAATGCCACTTCCGCCTAAACCACTTACAACAACATTTGCATAGCCAGATTTTGGTAAAGCCGATTTATACTTTTTACCGATAGCAATTGCTTCTTCTAATTGTAAAGGAAAATTTTGAATTAATTCTTTCATTTAAAATTGTAATTGGGCAAATTTAATGGTTGAGAATTTAATTAGTTCTCTTTCATCATAAAATGATTGCTAAAACATTTCCACAAGCGTTGAAACTCTTTTGCCGAATATTGCCCACAGCCAATTACATTTGCAAAAAATAAAACAAGATTTAAAATGGTTGATGTATTGTTAGGTTTGCAATGGGGCGATGAAGGCAAAGGAAAAATTGTTGATTATTTAGCGCCGAAGTATGATATGGTGGCTCGTTTTCAGGGCGGACCAAATGCTGGGCATACCATAATTGTAAAAGATAAAAAAATTGTATTGCATACCGTTCCTTCAGGCATTTTACATCCTAATTGTTTGAATTTAATTGGCAACGGTGTGGTTTTAGACCCTGTGATTTTTAATAAAGAAATCACACAACTTCGTGCAGTAGGAGTTTCAATTGGTGATAATTTGGTTATCTCAAAAAAAACACAACTCATTTTACCTACTCACAAAGTGTTGGATGCAGCCAGTGAAGCGGCGAAAGGTGCAAGTAAAATTGGTTCGACTTTAAAAGGAATAGGACCAACTTACATGGATAAAACGGGTAGAAATGGTTTGAGAGTGGGCGACATTTTATCTTCAAAATTCAAAGAAAAATATGAAGCCTTAAAACAAAAACATTTGGCTTTGATTAAAAACTATGATTTTGAATTTGATATTGTAGAGCAAGAAAAGGAATGGTTTGCCAACATCGAAAAATTGAAAGAATTTAGTTTGGTGGATGGGGAATATTTCATCAACGAAAAAATAAAACAAGGGAAAAAGGTTTTGGCCGAAGGTGCTCAAGGTAGCATGTTGGATATTGATTTTGGTACTTATCCTTTTGTTACTTCTTCAAACACTATCACTGCTTCAGCTTGCACCGGGCTTGGCATTGCACCGCATCATATTGGCGAAGTGATTGGTATTACAAAAGCCTATTGCACTCGTGTTGGCAGTGGTCCGTTTCCTTCTGAATTGTTAGATGAAACTGGCGAACAATTACGCAAACAGGGCAATGAATTTGGTAGCACCACTGGCAGACCCAGACGTTGCGGTTGGTTAGATTTAGTGGCTTTGAATTATGCGATTATGCTGAATGGTGTTACACAATTAATTCTAACAAAGGCTGATGTGATGAACAATTTTGATGAAATTAAAATTGCAACACAATATAAAGTGGATGGGAAAATTTCTGCTCAATTGCCTTATGATATGATGGATTCAACGGTTGAACCATTGTATGAATCATTAAAAGGCTGGAATAGTGATTTGGCAAATTGCGATACTAAAAGTAGCTTGCCATCAGCATTTCAGGCTTATTTAGATTTTGTAACTAAAAATACAAATGTACCCTTCAGTATGATTTCAACCGGCCCAGAAAGAAGTCAGTTGATTGTGGAATAAATTTATTTTTTTTTATAAAAAAAGAGCGTTGAAATTTTTTCAACGCTCTTTTTATTATTAGTTAAAGCTGGTATTATCTAAAAGCAGCTGTAACAGTTAACATTCCGCTACCAGAAGTTCCAAGTGTTGTATTTGATGATTTTCCAGTGTTAGTGGTTGTTGAAGTACCGCTAATAGTAGTGGTTTGAGATCCTGCTGCTGTTGATGAAGAAACAAATCCCCAACCAAATTCAGCACCTACTGCTAACCAGCTTGCAATGTAGTAATTCATACCAATGCATGGGATAATACCAAATTTAAATGTGCTACCTGCTTTGTTTTCAACTTTAAAAGTTGAAGAAAAGTTAGTTGTGTTACTTGATGAACCACCACCTAACATTAAATCGGCACCAATGTAAGTTTCTAATTTGTCAGTTCCTTTAAATGCTTTTTGAACACCTAAGGTTAAAGCCCAGTTCATTGAGGATGATTTTAATGAGTCACCACCATTTACAGTGCTTGTTGAAGAGCTTGAAGTACCGATGTTAATGCCAACTCGAGCAGCTAAACCATTGCTCATGTAATGTTTAAATAACAATGTGTTAGTGTAATGTGGAGTAGTTAAAGCAATTGTGTTAATACCTGTAATTCCGAAAGTTAAACTGTTATCACCATCGGCAGGTTTTTGAGCGAAAGCAAAAACAGATGTTGCAATTAAGCAAACTGATAATAAAATTTTCTTCATAAAATAAAATGGTTTTGGTTAATAATTTATTACCCCAAATGTTGGATATTATTTTAATGTCAAATAATTTTTGCCTAAATGCTTCTTAACCACCCCGATGAGTTTGTTTGTTTTATTATACAAAAAGAGCCGCATTTTTTGCGGCTCTTTTTGAAAACTATAAGTTTTTTCTAATCTGCTTATCTAAATGCAGCTGTAACTGTAATCATGCCATGGCTGCTATTTTGAAAACCAGAGTTGGTAGTTTTGCCAGTTTTGGTGGTAGATGGCGTACTTGTGCTTCCAGCAACAACGGTTGTTGTAGTTGTTCCTTCACCTATACTTTGAGAAATATATCCCCAACCAAATTCAGCACCCACTGCCAACCAATCAGCAATAAAATAATTCATACCTATGCATGGTACAAAACCGAATTTAAAGGTTGAACCATTCGTTACGTCTGTTGTAGTATTGAAAATTGGATTACTTGATGTTTGTGAAAAACTATTTGATTTTGAAGAGCCTCCTCCAATCAGAATGTCAGCCCCAATAAATGTTTCTAATTTGTCAGTGCCTTTGAAACATTTTTGAATACCTAATGAAATAGCCCAAGTGGTTGATGACGTGGTATTTTTAATTGAGTCACCGCCTGTAAATGTAGCTTGGGTAAAACTTGTAGAATTGGTGCCTACGCTTAAGCCAATACGGGCAGCAACATCATCTTTTAAATAATGCTTAAAAAGTAAAGTTCCAGTAGCACTTGGTGCACTTACTGCAATTGTGTTGATACCGCTAATGCCAAATGTAAATGAATGGTCGCCTTCTGCAGGTTTTTGTGCAAAGGCAAAAATTGAGGTTGCTAGTAAGCAAACAGATAATAAAATCTTTTTCATGATGGGGTAATAGTTAGTTTATGATTTAGATTTCAAATGTAGTTACATCGCCATTGATTGAAAAGAAAAAAATGTAAAATTTTTCAACTAAATCTTAACATTCTGAAAGGTTATTGCCATTTGTTAATTAATAGTTTTGCCTCATTAATAACTGAGGCATCATCTTGCAAAGATGGTTTTGAATCGGTTATGATTTTTAATAATGCAATAGCTTCTGATTTTTTCTCGGCATCGTATAGCGATTTGGCTAAATCCAATTTGTATAATAAATAATCGGGGCGCAATTCGATAGCTTTATTTAAATATGTAACGGATTTTTTTATATCGGCAGCAGGTAAACCGCCAAAGAGCATATTTACAGCTGCTTTTTCAACGAAATTCAAATTCCAAACTTCATAGTTCCATTTGCCTAACAAATGATATCCACCTGCATGATTTGGGTTTAACTGAATACACTTATCACCTAATTCTTTTATTTGCTTACTTAATTTTACTTTTTCTTTAGATGAAGAAATTAATGCAATTCGACCTAAAGCAACACCCATCACATAATTCGCCTCTGCTTCATTTGGATATAATTTCAATGCTCTTTCTGCAAATATTTTTGATGATTCATAATAGGCATTACGTTTTTGGATATTGGTTTGCCGGTTACCTTCTTTATCAGCATAAAATGCAGCTAATGAAAGGGCTTCCAAATTTTTATTATCCGCCTGAACGGCTTTTACTAAAACCGGATAAGCTTCAGTTTCTTTCATCTGTTTAATCAATTCTTTTGCTTGCGATAATAACTCAATTTGATTTTGAGCAAAGGCAGCATTGACATAAAAAATGCACAGCAAGGCGAAATATTTTTTCAAACTTTTCATCAATAAAATTGGTTTCAATTATTAAAAATCTAAAGCCTAAATTTACATCGTAAAATTAAAAATGATGAAAAAAGTAGTTGTAATTGGTGCTTCATCTAATGAAGAACGATACTCTAATAAAGCTATAAAACTATTACGAGCATATAGTTATGAGGTGGTTGGAGTCGGCTTGAAATCTGGCTTTGTAGGGGATGTGGAAATTAAAACTGGTTTGCCAATGATTGAAAATACAGATACTGTTACGATATATGTTGGACAAAAAAATCAACCTGTTTTTTACGAATATATTTTACAACTAAAACCACAACGAGTTATTTTTAACCCTGGTGCTGAAAATGAAGAATTGGAAAATATTTTATCTAAAAATAATATTGCTTTTGAAGAAGCTTGTACAATGGTAATGCTAACTACAGGTCAGTTTTAACTTATGAATATAATGAGTGATTTAAAATTAATTGATGTAAAAATTGCTGATAGAACTTATCCGCTGAAAATAAAATCGGTTGATGAAAATCGAGTGAAACAAGCAGCCGAAAAAATCAATTTACAATTGAAAGAACTTCGTGATAAATACGATGCTCGTGATATGCAAGATTATTTAGCTATGATTTTAATGTTGCAGTTGAACTCTCAAACATCTGTTGAATTACCAGCAAACATTGACTTTTCAGAGCAGCTAAGAACTATTGAACATCATTTAAATAATATGCTGAAGTAATCAGCAATTTGCCCTGCCTCAAAAAAATCCCAAGCATTTATCTTATTTTTGCAATCCATGAAAACAGTAGCGTTTCACACATTAGGTTGCAAATTAAATTATTCCGAAACATCCACTTTAAGCCGCATGATTGAAAAAGAAGGTATGCAAAAAGTTGATTTTACGGAGGCAGCCGATGTTTATGTCATCAATACTTGTAGCGTAACCGAAAATGCAGATAAAGAATGTAAAATGTTGGTTCGTCAAATTCGCCGTCGAAGCCCTGATGCCGGTGTGGTTATCACTGGTTGCTATGCACAGTTAAAGCCAAAAGAAATTTCAGAAATTGAAGGTGTAGATATGGTGTTAGGTGCTGCCGAAAAATTTAATTTGGTGCATCACATCAAAACATTACAACCTCAAACACAGCCACAGGTTTACAGTTGCGATATTGATGAGGTGAATATTTTTCACTCTTCCTTTTCTTATGGTAATAGAACTCGTTCGTTTTTAAAAGTGCAAGATGGTTGCGATTACAGTTGTACGTTTTGCACCATCCCATTAGCTCGTGGCGAAAGCCGCAGCGATACTGTATCTGGGGCAGTGAGCAAAGCAAAAGAAATTGCTGCGTTGGGTACAAAAGAAATTGTGTTGACAGGAATTAATTTAGGGGATTTTAAAAATGGGGAAGAAGATTTTTTCGATTTAATCAAAGCATTGGATGAAGTTGAAGGCATCGAGCGTTATCGTATCAGTAGCATTGAACCAAATTTGCTAACCGATGAAATCATAGATTGGGTAAGTGTTTCAAAGAGATTTATGCCGCATTTTCATATTCCATTACAAAGTGGAAGCGATAAAATTTTGAAGTTGATGCGCCGCCGATATTTATCAGATTTATACAAAAGTAGAGTTGAAAAAATAAAATCGGCGATGCCGCATGCCTGCATAGGTGCTGATGTGATTGTTGGCTTTCCTGGTGAAACTGATGAAGATTTCAAAACCACTTTCGATTTTATTCACTCGTTGCCGATTAGTTATTTGCATGTATTCACTTACAGTGAACGATTAAATACTTTGGCAACATCGCTTCCAAATGCAGTACCGATGCATATTCGTAAGCAGCGCAATCAAACGCTGCGAAATTTGAGTTTGAAATTGATGCATCATTTTCGCAATCAATTTGAAAATACAACCCGAAAAGTTTTGTTTGAATCTGAAAATAAAAACGGTATGATGGAAGGTTATTCAGATAACTATTTACGCATCAGTGTGCCATTTGATGAAAATAAAATCAATCAAATTGTGGAAGTAAAAATTCAGGAACAACAACTTTCGCAAGTGCAAAATGAAGTGATGGCATAATATTGTTTAATGTCTCAATCTTTTTATTAAATTTGTTTTCTAACCAACAGAATTAATGTCATGAAAAAAAATATTTTACTGTTTAGTCTGTACCTAATGTTTATGCAAATTGGTAATTTATATTCGCAAGTATTGTGTGTGAAGTGTTTTAATCAAAATGATTCGATTGCGAAAAACTTGGGAAGCCATAATTTGTTGCTCAACGGAGGATTTGAAAATACCAATTGTGCTACTGGATGTGTTGGAGTTTATTGCCCTAATTCATCTACCTATAATTGTATGCTTAACAATTGGACTTGCACTGGCGGAGGAACATTAACTTATGGTTGTGCTTACGATAGTGCTCATTATTTTGTTGCTCAAGGAAGCAGGGCTGCTTATTTTGGCAATAGTTATGCAAATGCTTGCTCGGGCAACTCTACTAGCACTTTTCCGAATAATGATACCACATGTTTCAATAAAACGGGTTGTTCAATAACAGGAATTCCTAACGGTTATCCTATTTCCAGACCAAGTTATGGTGATAGTTTGGGTTTATCTTTATCGCAAACAATCAGTGGTTTAACTATTGGAAATAACTATGTGTTAGAGTTTTGGGCAGGAGGTGAATACGAAGGTTGGTTTAACAAACCAGGAATTTTTGCTGTTAATGTAGGGTATGGAAATGTATTTTTAGGTTGTAAAATTACACAGTTTCATCATGCTGATACTGGCACTCGTTATTTGATTCAGTTTAAAGCCAATGCAACATCACATACCATCAATTTTACAAGCTGGGGGCATGTTTGCGGCAGTTGTACCGAATTAGTTCTGGATGATGTGAAATTATATTCATCAACCTATTTGCCAGTTGGATTTACCGATTGTGGCAATGGTAATTCGGGTATAATTGGATTTGAAAAACTAAAAGCTACCATCGAACCTAATCCGGCACAAAACAATTTGCATGTTCTCCTTAATTCAAATGAAAAAGCTGCCATCAATATTTTTGATTTAACAGGTAAAAAAGTTTATCAACAAAATTTTATTCAATCTACTGATATTGATTTATCTGCTTTTGAAAAAGGATTTTATTTGTATCAAATCAGCAATACATCTGGTATTTCAGAAGGAAAGTTTATAAAAGAATAACCCACTAATTTGTCAGTCAACCTCACCGATGCTTTCAATCTGATTTCAAAACTCTCCATTCGAAGAGTTATCAATGCTTTGAAGGTATTGAGCAGTTTTTATTTTTCAAAATATTCTGGCAAACCAGTTCAATGGGGAATGCCAATAACTATTTCATTTGAACCTACCACCAGTTGCAATTTACGTTGCCCCGAATGCCCAAGTGGTTTAAGGGCTTTTACACGACCAACGGGCATGTTGCAAAAAGATTTTTTCAAAACAACCATTGATGATTTGCACAACGAATTGTTGTACTTGATTTTTTATTTCCAGGGCGAACCTTATTTGAATCCCGATTTTTTGGAAATGGTAAAATATGCCAACGCAAAAAAAATCTACACTGCTACCTCCACCAACGCACATTATCTAACCGATGACAACGCCAAACGTACTGTAGAAAGTGGTTTGGACAGATTGATTATTTCATTGGATGGCACAACACAAGATGTGTATGAGCAATATAGAGTAGGCGGTAACTTGGAAAAAGTTTTGCAAGGCGCAAGAAATATTGTGAAATGGAAAAAAGAACTGAACAGCAAAACGCCATACATCTTTTTTCAGTTTTTAGTAGTGAAGCCCAATGAGCATCAAATTGAGGAAGTGAAAAAATTAGCCAAAGAGATTGGTGTAGATGATGTGAAATTTAAAACAGCACAGATATACGATTTTGAAAATGGCAATCCGCTGATTCCTACTATTGATAAATATTCAAGATATGCCAAGCAGAATGACGGCACTTATAAAATCAAAAATAAATTAGCCAATCATTGCTGGAAGCTTCAACATAGCTGCGTTATCAGTTGGGATGGTTTGGTTGTGCCTTGTTGTTTTGATAAAGATGCCACACATCAATTAGGTGATTTGAAAAACAAAAGTTTTAAAGAAATCTGGCACAATGAAGCTTACAAAAATTTTAGAAAACAATTATCTGTTTCTAGAAAAAATATTGATATCTGTTCTAATTGCAGCGATGGGACAAAGGTTTGGGGCAATGATTAAACATTTTTAAAAAATAAAATCCAACAGTGATGAAAAAATATTTACTGGTTTTTATTTTACTGATTTCAAAAATTGCTTTTGCTGAAAACAAAAGCTCCGATTCAATATTTTACAGACATACTTTTAGCATACGACCGATTTCATTTATTCTTTTGGAATTAAGAGCAACATATCGCTACCAGATAAATTCAAAAAGCGCAATAGAGTTAAACTTTGCTGCACCTGTTTCATACATTGATAAATATTCCAAACAACAATACCCTCTATCATTTCAGTGGAATGATGGTTGGGTTGAGCCTTTTTCATTACCAACAACAATTGGAATTAAATATTGCCTACTAAAAAAAGAAGGTAAAAATGGATTGTCGCAAATTGGTTTTGGCTATAATTATAAAACAACAAGAAATGCTACGATGACTTTTGGTGGTGGCGACGCAGGCTATATTGATGTTTTGTATTCTCAATGGCGCAATGAGTTTATTTTTGACTACACCTATTTTTATGAAAAAAAAATCTCCCCAGCTTTATCTTTAAAATTCTTTTGCGGAATTGGAGTACGGTTTTCATACAATAAGACAGTGAAAGAAGTTAGTCATGCTAAAATCACCAGTATACCTCAAGAAGGTTACATCGGTTTTGCGAAAAACAATGATGCAATCCACAATGAGAATGGCTTATTTGGGCTTCCTTTAATTTATTTCGGTTTGAATTTTAATTTCAATTTTCACAAAATAAGATATTAATAACTACGCCAATTGCAGCGATAGAACAAAGGTTTGGGGCGATGAATAATATTTACTACCAATGAAATATCAAGAAAAACATATTCTTTTATCACGAACAGATGCCATCGGCGATGTAGTGCTGTCGCTGCCTTTGGCTGGTGTGTTGAAAAAAGAAATGCCCGATTGCAAAATTTCCTTTTTGGGAAATTCATACACACAACCTATAATTTCACTCTCAAAAAATGTGGATGCTTTTTATAATTGGGATGATGTGAAAAGTAAATCTGCCGAAGAACAAAAACAGTTTTTGCAAACCATTAATGCCGATTGCATCCTACATGTTTACCCCAAAAAAACTATTGCTAAAGCAGCGAAACGAGCTAAAATAAATTTACGCATTGGCACCAAAAGCCGCACCTATCATTGGTTTACATGCAATCAACTAATTTCGCTGCATCGCAAAAATTCTGATTTGCACGAAGTGCAATTGAATATTTCGTTAGCTAAAAACCTATTGCAAAATGCAAATTTTGAAACCGAAAAATTATTTGAGTTTTACAATTTGCAATCGCCAAAGCCATTGCAACACGAAGTTGTAAAATTGATTGACCACCAAAAATTCAATTTGATTTTACATCCAAAATCAAAAGGCAGCGCTCGTGAATGGGGTTTGGATAAGTATTTGCAGTTGATTGAAAAACTACCAGCATCGCATTTTAATATTTTCATTTCGGGCAATGATGCCGAAAAATTGTTGTTGAATGATTGGTTGAAAACCTTGCCCAATCATGTGCACGATGTAACTGGAAAATTTACTTTGCCCGAATTTGTTTCTTTTATCAACGAATGTGATGGATTAGTTGCAGCCAGTACTGGTCCTCTACACATCGCATCCATGCTGGGAAAACGGGCTATCGGTTTGTATGCACCCATGCGCCCAATTTTCCCAAAACGCTGGAAACCAATTGGCGAAAAAGCTGATTATTTAGTGATTGAAAAAGATTGCAATGCTTGCAAAAAGCAACCATTAATATGCAGTTGTATTCAACAAATTGAAGTGAATGCGGTAATTGAAAAATTGAAATTAAGCCTTTAATTTTTCAAGTTTCTTATACTTCAGAAATGCTGCAAAAGCGCTTTTTCGTGCGATCACAAAACCAAAATAACCATCCAAAAAACCTAATTGAAAAAAATACATTTTCAAAAATTTGATGGTAGGTGAAAAAATAATTTTTAAAATGGAACTTCTTTTTCCGTTAGCAAAAGCCGCTTTGGAAGCGATGTTGGTAAAATATTGAATTTGCTTATCGTGGTCGGCTAAAGTGTAATAGCTGTAGTGTAAAATATTTCCTTTAAGATGTTTTGTACAAGAATTGGGTACTAAAAAAAATTCATCGTGTGGATTTTCACCACCCCAATTCCCTTTGTTTTTATTCCACAATCGCAATTTTGTATCAGGATACCAGCCGCTGTGATGAATCCATTTGCCGCAATAATTGGTGAGTCGATTCATTTTATATCCATCAAATGAACTATTGGATTTAATTTCAAGAATTGATTTTTTCAAATCATCATCCAATGCTTCATCTGCATCCAATGATAGAACAAAATCGTTGGATGCTAAATTTTTGGCAAAATTCTTCTGCTGAATATGACCTTCAAATTTATGGTGAATGATTTTTGCTCCGTAAGATGCAGCAATTGAGCATGTTTCATCGGTTGAAAAACTATCCACCACAATAATTTCATCAGCAATATTTTTTACCGATTCTAGACAACGAGCAATGTTTTTTTCTTCATTAAAAGTGATGACAACAACGCTTATTTTCATAATCCATTCTTCGATTTGAATTGGTAATGCAACAATAAAATAACGAACAAAAATAAAGCAGTTCCGATTTGCATTTCTAAAGTTGCTTCAGTAAAAAACGAACTTAACAAAACGATATAAATACAAGCCAACAACCATTTTCTATAATTGTTGCTCATAAAAAAGAAAGAAAAAATTGGTGTGAAAAACAAAATCAATCCAACGAATCCGGTGCCAACAGCAATAAATAAAAATTCGTTGTGAGGCTCAAAGCGTTGATTTTCCTCAATTTCAGGATGTTGAATAACGTATTCTTTTTTCACTTCATCTTCTACATCGCCCATGCCTACACCAACTAAAATATTTTTTTGCAACACATCCCAACTCATTTTTTGACTCATCAATCTACCTGCATCGCTTCGTCCGCCAACATTTTTTCCGGTAAAAAATTCATTCAAATCATAGCGCATATAGCCTAGCTTCATTTTGATAGTTGGTGAAATTGCAAACGCTAAAACACATATTGAAATAGTTGCTAAAGTAGCTACCAAAGCATGTTTCCATTTCTGTTTTATTACTGCGAAATAGAAAATAAAATATGCGGCGCTCAAATAAAAACCAACCAGTCCACTTCTCACACTTAAAATATGTAGGTAAAAGACAAGCAACAAACTCCCCATGAACCAAACATATTTTTCTGATTTTTTAAAAATAAAAAACTCTTCGCGATATAAGTAAATGCCAATCCAGACACAAGTTGCAACGGCTAAACTAAAACGAATATGGTCTTTAGGAGTCCACATCACTTTAGCAAAATTGTAAGCGTTTATCGACTCTTGATAATTGGTAAAAAAATGAAAAGTCGAATAAATACAAGTGGCAAAAATTGTTAACCACAATGAAAATAAAATGTAATGAAATAATTTTTTCGGTAATGGAAATAAATTACAAAGTGCAAAGGGTAAAATTAAAAACGGCAATTTTACTCTTAATCGTTCGCCCCAATAACCAATGTTGGTTGAGTTGAAATAACTTATAGCGATTAAAAAAAACAAGGCAGTAAAACCCAATGCCAGTTTATCTTTTTTAAAATTTTGCCAATACGATTTAATGTTCGGGTTTAAAACTGCATTGGCAATTAAAGCAATCATTGCCACAGTTAACAAAAATTTACTGAACAACAAACTCAGCATAGCCAACACACAACTCCAGGCGGTAATCTGATTTCTTAAATTTGAATTTGATAGTAATTTCAAAATATTTATCTGCTATTTTCGTGAAAATTATTTTTCGATTTCAAGATAGTGAACAATCTTTTTCAAACATACAAAACATTAGCCCGAAACATTTCTATTGTTGAAAACGAGCTGCCAAATTACGAAACTTTACTCGAAAACCTTTCGCCTTCTAACACACCTGTGGTGGGCATTACAGGCGCACCAGGTGCAGGCAAAAGCACCATCACCAATGCTTTAATTCGTTCGTATTTACAAAACGGAAAACGTATAGGTATTATTGCCGTTGACCCTTCATCGCCTTTTAATTTTGGTTCGCTCCTGGGCGATAGAGTAAGAATGAGTGAGCATTTTAATTCACCTGATGTGTTTATCCGAAGCCTTGCCAGCCGTGGTTCGCTGGGCGGCTTGAGTGAAAAAATATTAGAGGTTTGCGATGTAATGAAAACCGGAAACTTTGATTTGATTATTATTGAAACTGTGGGTGTGGGGCAAAGCGAAGTGGAAATTGCAGGCTTAGCAGATATTACAATTGTTGCATTAACGCCATCTTCGGGCGATGAAGTACAAAACATGAAAGCTGGCCTGATGGAAATTGCCGATATTTTTGTGGTGAATAAAAGCGATTTGCCCAATGCCGAAGGATTTATAACAAACTTAGAAAGGCTGATACATGAACGCTTTCAGCGCAACTGGCAAATACCTGTGGTGAAAACCATTGCTACCGAAAATGTGGGCATTGATGAATTGAAAACACAAATTGAAAAATATTTTACCGAAAACCACAGCACCGATAAAAAGCTACAACTATTAACTGATAAGGCTTGGCGGCTGATACAACAACGCCGAATGAAAAACTTAAACCGCCTCGATTTGAAAAACAAAATTGCCAAAGCGGCTACCAACGGACATTTTAACCTATACCAATTGATAAAGCAGTTTAGCTGAAATTAATTTGCCATGAAAAAATTACTACCCCTTTTATTTCTTATTGGCGCATGTATAACAACCGCTTTACATGCTCAAACAGATGAGTATTGGAATTTTAGAAAAGCTGCAATTGTTTTTAAAACAGGGCAAGGAATTATGGATACAACCAATAATAATTGTATTACCCACACTATTGGTGATTGCCATACTTCTGTATGTGATAATTCTGGAAATTTGCTGTTCTATAGTAATGGTTATAGTGTATATGACAAAAACAATAACATTATGACCAACGGCAATCATTTTAACCATAGCACATATGGGGATGTTTACATTAATGGCAATTCGGCTTACCCAGTATTTAAAGGGGCAATTATTTTGCCCTTTGTGAATGACACTAACAAATATTATATGTTCTATGAAGATTTGGGATATATCGAATCTCCAAGCAATAATTTGTTGCCAAGCAAATTGAGATACTTGGTAATAGATAAAACTCTAAATAGTGGACTGGGTGATGTGATTTTTAAAGATTCAACAATTTTAAGTGGAGATACATTAGTGAACGGTAATATTTTAGTCACAAAACATAGCAATGGAAAAGATTGGTGGATGATTATCAGACAATATCATACTAATAAATTTTATAAATTTCTTATTGATGCAAGTGGAATACATTCTCCTTCTATTCAAAACATTGGGACGGCTTATACAACACCATTTACTTATCCAGTAACAAAC
>CANFST010000003.1 GCA_947449695.1 Chitinophagales bacterium | reverse complement strand
TGGGAAATCAAACTTGGTTTTTTCAAATGAAAAATGGAATTGATAATAAAACCTATGTAAGTTGCTATGGTGGCAATTCATATATTCATGTTATTAATCAACCTGATTCGCTAGGAATTGCTTGTGATTTTGTTCAGAAACAACTTTATCTTGGTTCAATCTTAAATGGGCATATTCAATATGGTTCATTTCCAAATACACCGAACTATAAATTAGGAGCAATAAATTGCAATGTGGGAATGGAAAAAGTAACAATGAATGATGAACGATTAACGGTTTATCCAAATCCTTGTGAAGACAAGTTATCAATCATCGGTTATCAGTTTTCAGTAAATACAAAAGTTGAAGTGTTTGATATACTCGGTCAGTTGAAATTAAACCCTGCGGCAATTCCCCCTTATCAAGGGAGCAAGGGAGATTTCACAATAGATGTGCATGGCTTAGCAGCCGGCATTTACATCCTCAAAACCACTGATGATAAAGGTTATCAGCAGGTGGTAAAATTTGTGAAGGAGTAAGACTATTTCTTCAAATCGCTTTTGTTGAAAATAATTTTATCGTTGCCGCTTACATTCCAGTAATCAACAAACACACAATTGTCTTTTGCTTGCTCAATAATGGTTTTAATGTTTTGTTTAAACGGTGTATGATTTAAAGCAATAAAAATCACATCACTTTCGGCCAATACATTATCCATCGAATGATTTTCAAATACACCATCTAATTGTCCGTTGATAAATGGTTCGTGAATCATCAGTTTGGAAGGCACTTCGCGACTGATGTAGCGAATCATTTTTGGCACCAGACTATCACGAGTATCATCGGTATCATTTTTAAATGAATAACCCAATACACCAATTTTTTTCCCGTAAATAGGTGTTTGCAGCATTAATTTATCTACTAAAAATTTAGGAATAAACTCATTCACTTTCCATGCGTTTAATAATAAATCGCTGTATGGAATAGTTTCGTTAATCATGCCAAAGTCTTTACGCAAGCAGGTTCCAGCAGTAAATCCTGGTGATGAAATTTGTCCACGAGGATATTCGTAGTTGGTCATTCTTAAAATTTCATAAATGTTTGCATCAAAGTTTTCGGCAATAATTGCAAACTGATTGCTGATAGAAAAATTGATGTAACGGAAAATATTGTTGAACAATTTAACCAACTCGGCACTGATATAATTGGTGTGAAATATTGTTTTAGTAAGTTTCGAAAAAATCTCTTCTGCACGTCTGCCACTTTCTTCATCGTGGCTGCCAATAATTTGTGGTAACGATTCTAGTTCAACCAATGCTTTTCCTTCGGCAATTCTTTCAGGGCAAAAACTCAAGAATATATCTTTTCCTACTATAAAATTGGTATTCAGTTCTAAATACTGGTGTACGTATCTGGTTGTTTTTGGTGCAACTGTGCTGCGTAAAATAATGTTGTGCCCTTTTTGAATGTGTGGTGTAATGCTTTTCAACACTGCATTTAATTGTGTTAAATCAGTTTCGATATGCGCCAATAAAGGTGTGCCCACAGTGATAACTAAATTTTCAACTTCTTTTATTCGGCTTAAATCAGCAGTAGCAGTGAAATCAACTTTGGTAATCAGTTCATCATAACCAGTTTCATGAAAAGGCATTTTTTTATTGTTCACCATATCAATCACTGCTTGATTGATATCGAAGCCGATAGTGGTTACACCATTTTTATTTAAACTTAAACACAATGGCAATCCTACTCTGCCAATACCAATTACACCAACTTTATAGTTCATTATATTTTGTTTTGAAAGTTTGCAAAGTTAAAACGATTGAGCGGAAGAATTATTTTTTTTAGAAATAAGCCACAAGCCGGCAAAAGTTATTAATCCATTAATAATTAATAACTCTAAGCCAATTTGATAATTGCCCAACCAATGATTTTTCTGTTGATAATCATTTAAGAAATAGCAAAACGTTGGAGCTGCCAAACACACTATCCATGCGTATTTATCGGCTATTTGTCTTTTTGTAAATAAACCAAAAGCATACAAACCCAGCAACGGGCCATAAGTGTAAGATGCAATTTTTAGCAACGTATCAATTACCGCTAATTGATTTAACCATTTAAAGTATAAAATGCAAAGCAAGAATGCGAAAATGATAACAAGCTGAACACCTTTCCTGATGCGTTTTTTACGAACATCATCCAATTTTTCATTTTTATCTATTTGCAATACATCGATACAAACGGATGTTGTGAGAGCTGTAATAGCACCATCGGCACTTGGAAACAAAGCACTAATTAATCCGATGATGAACAATATTGAAACAATTGGTGGCAGATAATTTAAGGCAATGGTAGGGAACAAATTATCCGTTAATGCAGGTTTTGCAATCTGATGTGCTTCTACATATAAATACAATAATCCGCCTAGAATCAAAAAAACAAAATTCACCAGCAACAAAATAAAGCTGAATGAAATCATATTCTTTTGCGAATCACCTAAGTTTTTACAACTGATATTTTTTTGCATCATTTCTTGGTCGAGCCCAGTCATAGCTATAGTTACAAAGGCTCCGCCTAAAATCTGTTTCATAAAAAATCCAGCGCTATTAAAATCGGTATTGAATACCTGATTGTACTTTTTTGTCGAAAAGCTTTGCCAAACGCCACTCCAATCCAGAGCTAAATCGGTTTTGATATAAAACACACAAATAAATAAAGCCAATAACATAAAAGTAGTTTGCAGCATATCTGTCCATACAATTGTTTTTACGCCACCCTTAAAAGTGTATAACCAAATCATCAAAAGGATAACCGCTGTGGTAGCTGCAAACGGAATATGCCATGCATCTAAAATAAATAGTTGCAATACATTTATCACTAAATACATTCGAATGGTGGCTCCCATGGTACGACTAACAATAAAAAACAAAGAGCCTGTCTTGTAACTTGTATTGCCGAATCGTTGCAATAAATAATTATAAATAGAAGTGAGTTGCAAACGATAATACAGCGGCAACAAAATATATGTAACGGCGAAATAACCAATAAAATAGCCAATTACAACGCCAAAATAAGTGAAATGAGCTGCATCAACTTTGCCCGGTACACTCATAAAAGTTACGCCACTTAGTGAAGTACCAATCATGCCGTAAGCCACAATCATCCAGTTGCTTTGCCTGGCACCAATGAAAAAAGAATGTTCGCTTGCGTCACGAGAGGTGTACCAAGCAACAGCATACAAGCCAACAAAATAAATTAAAATGAAAAGCAGAAAAAGTGAAGCCGACATTTATTTGATTTTATTGATTTCGCTTTCCAACTTTTTCAAATCAATTGTAACCACACCAGGCTCTTCACAAACCAAGCCGCCAGCCAAATTTCCGAGCCATGCGATGTCATGCAAATCCATTTGTGAAGCCAATCCTAAGGCTAAAACCGAAACCACCGTGTCGCCTGCGCCCGATACATCGGCGATGTTGCGAATATGCGCTGGCACAATTTCGCTGTTGTTTTTTTGATGAAAGAAAATTCCTTTTTCAGCCAAAGTAATCACACTGATTTTGTTGCCGATTTTCTTTTGCAAAAGCGATGAAGCTTGTTGCAGATTTTTCAATTCGGGTTGAATGGAAATATCATGCAAACTATCTTTTATTTCTTTCAAATTTGGTTTGAACAAAGTACAGTTTTTATACTCAAAAAAGTTTTTCTTCTTTGGGTCAACAAGCGTCGGAATGCCTTGTTTATTGCAGTAGGCAATAATTTCGTGAATCAGATTTTTAGTCAAAACACCTTTATTATAATCTTCTAAAACAACAGCATCCAATTTATTTTTCTTCGAATAATTTTTAAAAGCTGTTATCAATTTTTGCTCATCGGCTGATAAAATATCTTCGGTGGTTTCGTGGTCAAAACGAAGCAACTGGTGATTGTTGCCAATCACACGGGCTTTCAGCGTTGTCATTCGGTTGGATGAAGCAATCAAACCTTCAGTATTTATTTTTTTTGATTTGCAAATGGTTGTCAGTTTTTTGCCATGCACATCATTCCCTATAATGCTAAACAAACTACATTTTGCTCCCAAAGCACGAATGTTCAAAGCCACGTTGGCTGCGCCACCAGCCCTATCATCAAATGAATTTACACTCACCACAGGCACTGGTGCTTCGGGTGAAATGCGTTCCACCTTGCCAGTGATATAATGATCAATCATCACATCGCCAATCACTGCAATATGCTTGCTTTTGAAATTTTTTATTGTCGCCGAAATATTATTCATGAAAGCAAAAGTAGAGAAAAATTTTACTTGCTTTTTTATCTTGCAACTTCAATTCAAATTATGAACAACAACAGAATTTGTGATTTATTTCAAATCAAATATCCCATCATTCAAGCTGGGATGATTTGGTGCAGTGGTTGGAAACTGGCTTCGGCAGTGAGTAATGCAGGTGGGCTGGGCATTATCGGCAGCGGAAGTATGTACCCTGAAATTTTAAAAGAGCACATCGAAAAATGCAAAGCCGCTACCAACAAACCTTTTGCGGTGAATGTACCGATGTTGTATCCAGACATTGAAAAGCATATTCAAATCATCATCGACCTGAAAGTGCCTGTGGTATTCACTTCGGCTGGTAATCCAAAAACATGGACTTCGATATTAAAACAACATGGCATTAAAGTAGTACATGTGGTGAGCAGTGCAAAGTTTGCTAAAAAAAGTGAAGAGGCAGGCGTAGATGCAGTGGTGGGTGAAGGTTTTGAAGCAGGCGGACATAACGGACGAGAAGAAACAACCACACTTTGTTTAATTCCTGCCATTAAAGAAGCTGTAAAAATTCCGGTGATTGCTGCTGGTGGTATTGCTACCGGACGAGCCATGTTGGCGGCTTTTGCCTTAGGTGCCGAAGGTGTTCAAATTGGAAGTCGTTTTGTTGCCAGCTTAGAAAGCAGTGCTCATGATGCTTTCAAGCAAAGTGTGATTAACGTAAATGAAGGTGATACCATTTTGGCTTTAAAGAAACTAACGCCTGTTCGGTTGATTAAAAACAAGTTCTTTAATGAAGTGGCGGAAGCCGAAAAGAATGGTGCTAATGAAAACACTTTGCAACAATTATTAGGCAGAGGACGAGCCAAAAAAGGCATGTTTGAAGGTGATATGAACGAAGGCGAACTGGAAATCGGGCAAGCCGCTTCTTTGATAAAAGAAATAAAACCTGCCGCAAAAATTGTAGATGAAATATGGAATGAATTTTTATTAGCGAAGGATGAGTTAGGGAAAATTTAATTTATAGGATGATTGGTTTTTAACAAAAATGCTTTCGGTGAACAAGCCGCCAAAACCCCTAACAAAATCAATATACCATAAGTTAATGTTTTAAAATGATTGTAGTAATCATTAAATTCCCCCAAAATAAAATGACTGTTCGTTAAAAAATAAGCAATGCTCATTAATGCAATTAATGTGATTTTTTTTTGCCTGAAATTTTTAATTAGATTCCGATTTTCAATATTAAAATAAATATTTAAAATATAGAAGGTCAAATAAACAACTGCTGGAAAAATAAAGAAGAAAGCATATTGTTGTTGATGAGGAAATATCAAGGGCGTGACTAAACACAAGTAACTGAGCTCAAACAATTTTTGAAAATTGTAAGTAACTTTTTTAAAGGGTAAGCTGCGTAAAAAATAAACGGTAAACAAAACAAAAATTAATCGAACTATAGTAATAATAATGCTTAATTTTTCGATTGAAATATTAGCAATATTTCTTTTGATTGGCAAAGCATAAATATCGCCACAATCCTTTACCAGCAGGGTTGATAACAATGTGGTTAGCGAATGAAAACTTCTTTCAGCAGTATCTAAAACATGATTGGCATTGGTTGGATTGAGCAAATGCCATCGTTCTATCAACAATATTGAATTGTAGTCATAACCAATAAACAGAATTGGAATACAGAACAAAACAACGCTACAAAATATTAAATAAAAAGCTGCTTTCCACTCATTTCTGTAAATGAGATAAGGGAGAATTACTAAGGGTAATAGTTTAATATTAATGCCAATGGCTATCAACAAAGCGCCACCAAATTTTCGGTTGGTTTGAACTAAAGACAAACCTTCTATGATTAAGAATAAAATGAAAATTGTAAGTTGGGCTAAATGAAAATTATCTCGTAAAAATCTTAGCATAAATAAAAATACTAACACCCTAAAAATTATTCTATAATTGTGGTTTAATTCTTTTAGGGGTAAATATTGAAGCAATAACTTCCAAATTCTAATTGTGAAAAAAACATTAGCTATTAGCCACAAAACTTTCACAAAATATAATGGCAAAAAGGTAAAAGGGGCTAACAACAGTGCAAACAAAACATCGTAGTAGTAATGGTAAAAATCATTGTATAAAATGGTGTAAATATTTTTTCGTTGTAGCAAATCTTTTGATGCGTTAAAAAAAATATCAAAGTCGTTTCGCCCTTTGGCTTCAAATAAAACTATAAGCAAAATAATTGCTGCACCTACAATGTAAGCCCATTGATTTTTAAAAAATAATTTCATTTAGTTTGATTTTCAAGGCGTTCTTTAATCTGTTCCAAATGGCGTTGTGAGTGATGAATTAAAAAATAAAGCCAATCACTAATGGTCATTTCACCCAACATGGGATGTTTGTGCAAACGATTATCAATAACGATTTCAGCATTTTCAATAGCTTGTTTTATTAGATTCCGTTGTTCAGAAAATAATCTTTCAAAAGTTGATGTGTCATTGATGATTCCTTTTGGTTCAAGTATTTCCGGCGCTTTCACTTTTGCTTTTTGTTCGGCAAGTAAAATTTGTTGAAGCTTTTCATTACCCATTAGTTCATTGTCATGATGTTTTTTTTGCGTTGGTTGGCTGATGATGGCAACAATAATTTTATCAGTAAGATAGATATGTTCAGCAATTTGCAATGAACTCCATTTTCCTTCTTCTTTTTTGCTTAATTCATGATTAGAATTTTTTTTGATAAGCTGCAAAACCTCATTTGTATTGCTATCTAACACATTTAAATATTTTTTTATATCCATTTTTGATTTTAGAATTAAACAAAGCTAATAATTTTAGTTTCAATCCAATTTGATTCCTGTTTTTCGCTACCAATAAAAATCTTCGTAACATTGCATTTAATTTATGAACAAGCAAGACAAAATATATGTGGCTGGTCATCGAGGTATGGTTGGCAGTGCAATTGTAAGAAATTTACAGCAAAAAGGATTCACCAATTTAGTACTCAAAACCTCGGCTGAATTGGATTTGCGCAACCAAGCAGCAGTGAATGATTTTTTTGAAAAAGAAAAACCAACGCACATTATTGTAGCAGCCGCCAAAGTGGGTGGCATTCAAGCCAACAATACTTTTCGTGCTGATTTTATTTACGAAAATTTGATGATAGAAGCCAACTTAATTCATGCTGCTTTTGTAAACAAGGCTGCAAAGCTACTGTTCTTGGGATCTTCGTGCATTTATCCAAAGCTTGCTCCACAGCCACTTTCTGAAGATTATTTATTGACAGGCTTGTTAGAACAAACCAACGAACCTTATGCAGTGGCAAAAATTGCTGGTATAAAAATGTGCGAATCCTATCGTTTGCAATATGGTTGTGATTTTATTTCGGCGATGCCAACCAATTTGTATGGCACCAACGACCATTATGATTTAAACAACAGCCATGTGCTACCAGCCTTAATAAGAAAATTTCATGAAGCAAAATTACGAGGTGATAAAGAAGTAGTGGTGTGGGGTACTGGTAAGCCATTGAGAGAATTTATGCATTGTGATGACTTGGCTGATGCTTGCATCTTTTTGATGAATAATTATTCCGATTTGCAGTTTGTAAATATTGGTGTGGGCAATGATATTTCAATTTTTGATTTAGCATATTTAATCAAAAATATTGTGGGGTTTGAAGGTGAATTAATTTTCGACATTACAAAACCCGATGGCACACCACGAAAATTGATGGATGTTTCAAAATTGCATTCGTTAGGCTGGAAACATACAATCGGCTTAGAACAAGGCATTCGGCGCACTTATGACGAAGTGAAAGCAAAAGGATTTTAAAATAATGACGCAACAAAATATTTCTTTAAGTGCATCTTTTTATTCTAACGATTGGGAAATTGTGAGAAAAGAAAAGCTGCATTTGTTTGCTGAAATTGATGAACAGAATTTTTATTTATACGCCATCAGCGATGAAAACAATGTGCCTGTTTGTTTTGAGCAATATGCTTTATCACAACATCAAAATTTTACACAACCTGAAAATATTTTATCACTTCACCAGCAAATAAAATGGTTGAAAGAAGCTGTAATAGATAATTTCATAGTAATGATTCAAAATACCCCATTTCAAATTTTACCAAATGAATTGAATTGGTTAACTAATAATGGCGGTTGGCAATGCACCGATTTACAATCGGCTATTGATGGAAAAATCATTTACGAAATTGCTGGATTGATGAATGCTGCGTTACAAAATTTTTCATCTAACATCAAGTATAAACATCCGCTTTCGGGTTTGTTAAATCAAGTTAATGCGATGTCGAAACCTTTGGCTGATGCAATTTTGTGTAATGTTCATCAAAATGCATTTGATATTGTTATGTGGAAAAATGGAAAAATTCAACTCATCAATTCATACCAAATGGCAACACCTGACGATGCTGTTTATTTTTTGCAATTAGCTATGCAGCAATATGAATTGAACCCCAATAAAAATCAACTTTTTGTGAGCGGCGAAGTTATTCAGCAATCTTTATTCTTCACTACATTGAGTAAATTTTTTAGACATATAGAATTTGCCAACAGAGCCACCCTTCAACAACAAGGCGTATTTAAAAACATATTGCCACATCGTTTTTTGACTTTAACTGGAATAATTTCATGAGAATAATTAGCGGAAAATATAGCGGTAGATTTTTTCAACCACCCAAAAAAATGCCTGCTCGACCAACCACTGATATTGCCAAACAAGGCTTATTCAATATTTTACAAAATGAATTTGATTTTGAAGAAATTCACTTTTTAGATTTATTTGGTGGCACTGGAAGCATTAGCTACGAATCTGCTTCGAGAGGTTGTGAATATTCCCATACCATTGAAATTGATGCCAAGTTGGTACAGTTTATAAAAAGCAATTTTGAATTGTTGCAATTACCAAAAACGTGTCAGGTTTTTAAAATGGACATTTTTAAATATTTACAAACCGCCACCGAACAATTTGATTTGATTTTTGCTGGTCCACCCTATCCATTGCCCAATTTAAATACTATTCCGGATAAAGTTTTTGCATCTAAAGTATTGAAAGAAAACGGCTGGTTTGTTTTAGAACACAATCCCAATCATAATTTTGACAATCATCCTCATTTTTTAAAAAAGAGGAACTATGGTTCAACCATTTTTAGTATTTTTACCAATGAAGTGGCATTAGAAAAGAAAGCAGATTGATTTTTATTGAAAAATTATAGAAATAAAAACGAAAACGATTATCTTTGCAGCCCGAAAATTTCGGAATGGCTGCGTAGCTCAATTGAATAGAGCATCTGACTACGGATCAGAAGGTTTTAGGTTTGAATCCTAACGCGGTCACAAAAAAAGGGATTGAAATTTATTTTCAATCCCTTTTGCTTTTAGTTTATAATTGGGCTTCGCAACGAGCAATGTATGCTTCAACTTGCCGTCCAGCTTGTGAATTAGGATAATTCTCTTTTATTTTTTCGTACATTTCTTTTGCTTCTTTCACATTTTTTTCATGCTCTAAAGCCATGCCTGCTTTTATCAAATAAAATGGCGTTAATGATTCATTATCTAAATTATCGGCAGCTTTTTTATAGAAATCAATAGCCGCTTTCATATCACCAGTTTCCGAATAAGCATCACCAATCATGCTATAAGCTTGGCTTTGAGCTATTTCATCACCTGTGCTAAATGACTTCAAATAATCCAATGCTTTTTTTGCATCGCCAGTTTTCAAATAGCAAACACCAATGTAATAGTTACAAAGATTAGCGGCTTTAGTCATGCTATATTTATCTTTCACTTTCAAAAAACCATAATGAGCACCATCGCCTTTTAATGCCAATTTGAATGAATCTACTTCAAACAATTGTTGTGCATAAAATAGTTTGCTTTGCGCTTCTTTTTCTCTGTTGCCTTTCCACCAAAAAAATGCGATGACTAACAAAACTAAACCCAAAACTCCGCCACCAATGTAGCTTACAGTCTTTTTATTGTTCACAATATAGTGTTCTACTTTCGAGTAAGATTCTGTTAATCCTGCTTCGATGTTGCTTACGTTTTCTTGATTGTCAGCCATTTTTATTTTTCGTTAATTGTTATGTTGTAAAGTTATTTTTCAAAAAAATTAATCCATGATAAATGGATAATCTTGCTGTGCATAAATGTCTTTCAGCAATTCATCATTATCAGGATATGGTGATTCTTCCGCAAATTTCACACATTCTTCAATCTCTAATTTTACACCGTTATCTATTTCTTCCAATTGTTGTTCGGTTGCAAAATTCTTTTCCAAAATTTTCTTCCGAATCACTTCCACAGGGTCTTTCAATTTATATTCTTCCACTTCCTCCTTGCTACGATATTTCGCTGGGTCGCTCATCGAATGACCTTTGTAGCGATATGTTTTTATTTCTAAAAATGTAGGTCCATCGCCTTTTCTTGCTCTTTCTACCGCCAATTCCATTGCCTCGTGAACCGCTTCAGGATTCATTCCATCCACTTGTGCCGAAGGCATATCATAAGCCAATCCTAATTTTACAATATCGTGTACATTGCTTGTTCGTTCAACCGAAGTACCCATGGCATATTCATTATTTTCACAAATAAATATCACAGGCAATTTCCAAAGCATAGCATAGTTGAATGTTTCATGCAAAATGCCTTGACGAGCTGCGCCATCGCCAAACATAGTAACAATCACATTATCGGTGCCGTTGTATTGTTCGGCAAATGCCAAACCTGCACCAGTACCTATTTGTGCGCCTACGATGCCATGTCCACCAAAAAATTTATGTTCTGCCGAAAAGAAGTGCATACTGCCACCTTTGCCTTTGCTGCAACCCGTTACTTTGCCATACAGTTCAGCCATACAAGCATTTGCCGAAATTCCTTTTGCTAAAGCTAAAGCATGGTCGCGATAGGCTGTAATAATTCCGTCTTCATGCTTCAAAACACTCATCATGCCTGCTGCTACAGCTTCTTGCCCAATATACAAATGACAGAAACCTCTGATTTTTTGCATACCATATAATTGACCAGCTTTTTCTTCAAACTTACGCATGCGTTGCATTAGTTCGTACCAGTATAAATAAGTTTCTTTAGTAATTTTCGACATAGCCGTTGCTTACCTCTGATTTTTTGAGAACCGCAAATGTAACGATAAAATTGGATTTTTTTAGCAGAAAAAAACAAGGCTCAACTACCTTGTTTCAAGTCGTAAATTTTTTGGATTTTTTTGATTTGCTCTTTCATGTTTAATTCTAAATCTTTCAGCAAACCATTGTGCAAATCAAATACCCAACCATGCACTTCGGGACTATTATTATGATACCACGATTTTTGCACATGTGCCGTTTTAATCACATTCACACACTGCTCTTGCACATTCAATTCCACCAATCTATCGTAGCGTTTTTTTTCATCTGCAATCGCATCCAATTCATCTTGATGTAAGCGATAAACATCACGGATATTCCTCAGCCAAGCATTTAACTCACCCATATCTTGCGAAGTCATTGCAGCTTGAATGCCGCCACAGCCGTAGTGTCCACACACAATGATATGTTTTACTTTTAAATATTCTACAGCATATTGAATCACTGCATTCACATTATGATCAATGCCATTCACCACATTTGCCACATTACGATGTACAAAAACTTCGCCTGGCTCCAAACCCATAATTTCATTAGCTGGCACACGACTATCGCTACAACCGATGTATAAAAATTCAGGTCGTTGGTCGCTGGCTAATTTGTCGAAAAAATGTTCGTCTTTTTTCAATTGCGCTTCCACCCAGCGTTTGTTATTATCGAATATTTCTTTGTAAGGATGCATTTTCTAAATTTAAATTGTAAAGTTGAAAATTACTTTTCAGCATTTCGATACATGCTTTCTACACAAAGTTTGCAATGTTCTAAAATCACTTTGCGTTTTAGTTTTAGAGTTGGTGTTAATTCGCCACCAATTACTGACCAATCAATGGGCAATAATCTGAATTTTTTCACTTGTTCTACATGATTGAAATTCACATTCATATCGTCAATCACTTTTCTGTACATGGCTTGCACAGCTTTATTCTGACAAATTATTTCATTGGTTTTTGCATCAATGTTATTGGCAATGCACCATTTTTTTAGTTCCACAAAATTTGGAATAATCAATGCGCCAACAAATTTTTCACCTTCACCAATCACCATCACTTGCTCGATGTAAACCGATTCTTTCAATTTGTTTTCTAACGGTTGAGGTGCAACATACTTGCCACCACTGGTTTTGAAGAGTTCTTTTTTTCTGTCGGTAATTTTCAAAAATTTATTTTCAACTAAAGTACCAATATCACCAGTATGAAAAAATCCTTCTGCATCAATAGTTTCAGCCGTTTTTTCAGGTTGTTTATAATAACCCATCATGATATTTTCGCCCTTTACACAAATTTCTCCATCATCAGCAAATTTTAATTGCACACCATCTACAATTGGCCCAACGGTTGTAAAGCAAGCGCCGTAAGGCTCTGGGCGATTCACTGCAATCACTGGTGATGTTTCACTCAAGCCATAACCTTCTAACACAGGCACACCTGCAGCCGTGAAAATCCTTGCCAATCGAGGTTGCAAGGCTGCTCCACCCGATACAATTATTTTCACACTGTTGCCCAATGCGGCTCTCCATTTGCTGAAAACCAGTCTGTCAGCCACTTTCAGCTGCATCGAATACCACCAACCATTTTTTCCATCGTGGTCATAACGCAATCCTAAATCAACTGCCCAATCGAATATTTTTTTCTTCATGCCCGTCTGTTCCGCTCCCACAGCCATTATTCGGTCATATACTTTTTCCAATAATCTTGGAACAGTTGTGAACACTTGTGGCGAAATTTCTTTTAAATTATCAGCAATGGTGTCCATACTTTCAGCATAATAAATGCTTACACCTTCGGTCATTAATAAATAAGAAACCATGCGCTCGAATATGTGACAAAGCGGAAGAAAGCTCAATGCGGTGTCTTTATCACTTAATGGTTTCAATAAAATGGGCACACACGATTCGATGTTTGCTACAATGTTTCTATGACTCAACATCACACCTTTCGGTTTGCCTGTTGTGCCGCTGGTGTAAATAATGGTAGCTAAATCTTTAGGCTCAATTTCATCACTGATTTTTTTCAACGATTGAATTTGTTCAGCAGTTGGTTCAACTTGTAATTCAGTCCAGTGGCGGAATCCATCCACTTTATTAAACGTGAAAATTTCTTTCAATGAAGGAACTTGTGCTTGAATGCCTTTTACTTTTGCAGCCAATTTATCATCGCTCACAAAAGCATAAATTATTTGTGCATCGTTGAAAATGTATTCCATCTCTTCATCCGTAATGGTTGGATAAATCGGCACATTTACCACACCTAATTTTAATAAAGCATTATCTGCAAAATTCCATTCAGGGCGATTATTGCTGATGATGGCAACTTTCATTTTTTGTTCAGCGATTGGAAAATTTTTCAATCCCAAATTCACTATCAATCCTACAGCTAATTTCTCAATCTGCTGCAAAGTATCGGCTGTGCTGTATTTGCGCCATGCACCATTTTCTTTTGCAGCAAAGCAATCTTGCTTTGGATGAAATTGCAATTGATGCGGAAGAATATCGAATAATCGAGTGTAACTCATGTTAATTTTTTACTTTCGTTAAAAGTAGGAAAAAATATTCCTTTCATTTGTGTAAAATTTCTCCATTTATCTGCTATGCGTTTTCTCATTTTATTTTTTTGCTTGATTTTCATTTTTGCTGATTTACAAAAATCAGTTGCACAAGAGCCGCCAAAAACTATTACAGCAGATACAGTAGTAGAAAAAACTACCGACAAATTTTTCATTCGTTCATTTCCAATTGTGTATGTACGCCCTGAAACAGGTTGGGGTGGCGGACTAGCCGGTACTACTAATTTTAGCTTGAATGGAAGAAATGAAAAAACCCCAGCATCACAAATATCGTGGGTGGCATCTTACACTGAAAAAAAACAATTTCTGGTTTTGTTACCATTCAATCTCTATTTCAAAAATCGTAAATATTACAGCGAAGGCGAATTAGATTTAACTAATTTTTCATGGGACTATTGGGGCAATGGAAATTTAACAAAAGATACTTCTGAAAAATTTTATACCAACTATAAAAGGCTCATTTTTAATTTGATGACCAAAGTTTATGGCAAAATTTATGGTGGCTTAAAAGTTGAAATGAATGCCTTTCCAAACTTCAAAGTAGAAGAAGGTGGTTTGTTAGCCACACATACCGATATAGCTGGCAGAGCAGGTGGTTTTTATAAAGCAATTGGAACAGAGTTATTATATGATACCAGAGATAATATTTATTCGGCCAAAAAAGGGATGATGATTGATGTGGTGTATTTATATTGGAATAAGCTATTGTTTGGCGACGCTGATTTCCATCGCATATTTATTGATGCTATGAAATTTGAAACAATTACCAAATGGTATGTATTGGCTTTTGATTTAAATTTGCAAATGAATAATGGTAAAAGTGTTCCATTTATGGAGCAGTCGCAATTGGGCGGTGCAACCATCATGAGAGGATTGTACGAAGGGCGTTATCGGGATAAATTTTTAGCAAATATTTGCGTTGAAAACAGATTCCATTTATACAAAAGATTTGGGGCAGTGGCTTTTGGCAATATTGGTGAAGTAAATAATGAAATTGATCATTTTAATTTTGCCTACTTAAGATGGACTGTTGGCGGAGGATTGCGCTATTTATTAAATTCAAAAGAACGAATTAATGTAAGGTTTGATTTTGCTTTTGGGCCAAATACACATGGAAGTTATTTAACCGTTGGCGAAGCGTTTTAAAAATCCAATCTAATGAAAACCGCTACTGTTCAGGAGTTGAAAGAAGAATTAAAACAAACGCGTCACTCTAAAATAGTGGAATTGTGTTTGCGATTGAGCCGTTTTAAAAAAGAAAACAAAGAGCTACTCACCTATTTATTATTTGAAGAGCTAGATGAATTGGCTTATATCAATGGTGTTAAAACCGAGATAGTTGTAGGTTTTGAAATGATTGACAAAAGCAATAACTTATATTTAGTGAAAAAAAGTTTGCGAAAAATATTGCGCTTCACTGCTAAATATATTCGTTACACGGGCTCAAAAACGGTGGAGCTAGAATTGCTTCTTTTTTATTGTTTGCAATTGAAAGAATCAGGCATTCCCATTCATAAAACGCAAGCACTTACTAATTTGTATGAGATGCAATTAAAAAAAATCAACAAAATAATTCCAACGCTGCATGAAGACTTGCGATATGATTTTACCAAGCAATTAGAAAATTTGGTTGCATGATTTTCTGACAGCTTTAAACTATTTAAGCAAATAAGAAAGTTGTTTGAAAGTATGTTCAATTAATTTGAACGTTTTTTTACATCAATCTAAGTATTACATTTGTCCTTTCATTATAAGAAATTATGCTCATCGAAAAACTAATTATAATCAGCGGAGTTATTGGCGCTTCTTTAGGTATTGCCATGTATTCTACCTTACTCGAACGGAAATTAGCTGCCTGGCTGCAAGATCGTATCGGACCTAATCGTGCAGGTCCTGGTGGGATGTTGCAACCATTAGCTGATGGGGTGAAATTATTTTTTAAAGAAGAATTTATTCCTGCGAATGCCAATAAATTTTTGTTCGTGATGGGACCATCTATAGCCATGTTATTGGCTTGTATGGGTGGTGCTGTAATTCCTTGGGGTAGTACTTTAGAAATAGGTGGGAAAATAATTCCATTACAAATTGCTAATGTAAACATTGGTGTGTTGTATATGTTTGGTGTGGTTTCGTTGGGTGCTTATGGCATTATGATTGGTGGTTGGAGCAGCAATAATAAATATTCATTAATGGGTGCTATCCGTGCCGCTTCGCAAATCATCAGCTATGAACTAGCAATGGGCTTAAGTTTGATTGCTTTGATTATGTTGAATGGCTCGATGAGTTTGAATGATATTGTGGCGCATCAAATCAATGGACATTGGAATGTAATTTATCAACCGCTTGGTTTTTTAATATTTTTAATATGTGCATTTGCCGAAACTAATCGTGCACCATTCGATTTACCTGAATGTGAAACTGAATTGATTGGTGGTTATCACACTGAATATGGTAGTATGAAATTGGGTTTCTATCTGTTTGCTGAATATGTAAACATGTTCATTTCATCAGCCCTGATGAGCACTTTGTTTTTTGGCGGTTATGATATACCGTTCATCAGCCATTTTGGGTTATCACACAATTTGGAAACTATTTTAGGCACTATATTCTTGTTTGCAAAAATTGGAGGATTTATTTTCTTATTCATGTGGGTTCGTTGGACATTGCCACGGTTTCGTTATGACCAATTGATGAACTTAGGTTGGAAAATGTTGATTCCTTTAGCGTTGCTTAATCTTATTGCTACAGCAGTTGTTGGATTAATTTGGAAATAAACCAGCATTTTGCTTTTAAATAAATGGGTTGAATAGATAAATATTGAACATCACCCTTAAAAAAAATGAATTGAAAAAAATGAAAGCCATTATTCCTGTAGCTGGCGCAGGTACTCGGTTACGACCTCATACTTACACACAACCTAAAGCTTTAATTCCGGTTGGTGGCAAAACAATTTTATCTTTTATTATTGATGATTTAATTAATGTTGGAGTCAATGATTTTGTATTTGTAATTGGTTATTTAGGAGAAAAAATAAAAGCCTATGTGCAAAAACATTATCCGGATTTAAAAGCTGAATTTGTTGAACAAAAAAACAGAGAAGGATTAGGGCAAGCTATTTGGCTAACTAAAAATCTTATTGATGTTGATCAGCCACTTATAATAGTTTTAGGCGATACTATTTTAGATTTAGATTGGAGAGATGTGGTAAACTGTGAGGAAAATTGCCTAGGTGTGAAAAAAGTGGACGACCCCCGAACTTTTGGTTTGGCAGAATTAAATGAACGTAATGAAATTATCCGAGTAGTTGAAAAACCAAATATCCCAAAAACAAATCTAGCATTAGTTGGCTTATATAAAATTGGCAATACTAAAGCCTTAATGGAGGCGCTAGATTTTAACATCAGCAACAACATTCGTACAAAAGATGAATTTCATTTAACTGACGCTTTGCAACGAATGATTGATAATGGTGTAATTTTTAAACCTACTAGAGTGAATAACTGGTTCGATTGCGGCAAAAAAGATGTTTTGCTAGAGACCAATTCGTTACTATTAAAACGTATGACGGACAAAGGTTTGCAACAATATGATTTTCCTAACACAATTATTATTCCGCCAGTTGCTATTGCAAAAGATTGTAACATCTTTGGTTCAATTATAGGCCCTAACGTAGCAATTGGTGAAGGAAGCATAGTTCATAATTCAATTGTGAAAAATTCTATCATTGGCGATTTTGCAAAACTCGAACAAGTGGTTTTGCACGAAAGTGTAGTTGGTAGTGATGCAATGATTAAAGGCATGAGCCAAAGCCTCAATATTGGTGATAACACAGAAATTGATTTAAGTTAACTTTTCATTTCAATATATTTTTATGCCAAGCTTCGATATCATCAGCGAAATCAACGCACAGAACTTAGATAATGCGATTAATAATTTAAAAAAAGAGATTTTAAATCGCTTCGATTTCAGAGATTCAAAAACAGAAATTGATTTTAATAAAAAGGAAAATAATTTACATGTGGTTACCGAAACTGATTTGCGGATGCGTCAGATTCAGGATGTTTTACTGAGTAAATTGATTAAGCAAGGAATTGACCCAAATTGTCTTGACATGGGGAAAGAACATTATGCAAGCGGCAATATGGTTAAAAAAGATATTAAGCTAAAAGAAGGCATTGATAAAGAAACCGCTAAGAAAATTATTAAGCATATAAAAGATAGTAGCTTAAAAGTTCAGGCACAAATAATGGATGATATTATAAGGGTAACAGGAAAAAAAATTGATGATTTGCAAGAAGTGATTTCGCTTTGCAAGCAAGGCGAATTTGGAATTGCTTTGCAATTTGAAAACATGAAAAGCTAATTTAAAATCAAGTTTTAATTGCCAAATTTTTCTTTAGCATAATCCACAAAATATTTCACATTGAGTGGTTCTCCGCAAATATCTTCTGAAATTTCTTTAGCTGATTTTAATCTGCCGTGTTGATGAATTTTTTTTCGTAACCATTCTAAAAGTGGCTTCAGATCTCCATTTTCAATCATTGAATCTAGTCCAGCAATTTCTTTTTTGGCAAAATGAAAAAATTGAGCAGCGTACAAACTGCCAATAGTGTAGGTTGGGAAATAACCAAAACTTCCATGACTCCAATGAATATCTTGCAGGCAACCCATCGCATCATTAGGCACTTTTACGCCCAAGTAATCGAAATATTTTTTGTTCCAAACCGCAGGAATATCAGCCACTTCAAGGCTTCCATCCAACAATAGTTTTTCAATTTCATATCGAATGATGACATGAAAATGATAAGTCAATTCATCTGCTTCAATACGAATTAGAGACGGTTCTACCATATTAATGGCTTTGTAAAAATCAACAGCAGTCAAGTTTTCAAACTTTCCAGGAAAAAATTGCTGCACTGTTTTCCAATTACCTTTCCAATAATTCAAGCTTCTCCCCACCATATTTTCCCACAATCGGCTTTGCGATTCGTGAATACCCAACGAAACTGCTTCGCCGCCTGGCAAGCCATAGTGGCTGGTTGGCAAGCCTTGTTCATATAAACCGTGTCCACCTTCGTGCAAGCAACTCCAAATCATGGTGTAGAAATTTTTCTCTTCAATGTGGGTTGTTAATCGCACATCGGTAGGCGCAAATGCAGTGGTGAAGGGATGTACCGATTCATCTTGCCTGCCAGCATTGAAATCAAAATTCATTTGTTTCAACAATTCAATACCCAATTGCCATTGATTTTGTTTTGGAAAATGACCAAACATAAAATCATTTTTGGGTTGTTTTTTTTCTGCAATTTTTTTGATGAACGGCACTAATTCCTTTTTCAAATCATCAAACAAAACATCAGTATCAGAAACAGTTTGTAGCGGTTCGTATAAATTTAACAAAGCATTGTAAGGATGATTTTCATAGCCCAACAATTCAGCTTCTTTTCGCTTCAATTCTACCAATTTTTTCAACTTGGGTTCAAAAGTTTTGAAATCATTTTTGCTTCGGGCTTTCACCCAGGCATGATATGCTTCTGAAATGGCTTTTGAAATTTCTTCTACAAATGCAGTGGAATATTTTTTTTCACGTTTTAAATCATCAAAAGATAACTGAACATTTTTTTTCTGTGAATCGGTTAATGAAGTATCGGTTTGTAAATCAGCCAACACTTTTTCTAATTCAGGATTCAAAAACAAATCGTGCGCTAAACCACTTAATGTAGAAATTTGCTGTCCTCTGAAATCTGCGCCCATAGATGGCTGGTAAGTTTCCTGATCCCAACTTAATACAGCGATAGCATTTTTAACATCTGCTATTTTTCGCATCCAGGCTGTGTATTTTTCGTAGTTCACGTAATTCATTTGTTTTTTTAAAGCGATAAAAGTATTAAAATTGAATTATACTTTTTTTGAATAAAATTTCAAAATAAAGTGAGTTATCTTTATTTTTGTAAAACTTGAAAATAATATGTAGAACATTATTTATCTTGCACTTCAATTTTAAAACTATGTAACTTTTTAAACTTGTTCCTCATGACAACCAAATCCTACACACAGTTTACTAAAATCGCAATTTTTTTTATTTCGATTTTATTTTTTGGCAAATCTCAACAAGCTGCTGCGCAAGATGTTCATTTTACGCAGTTTTATCACAATCCATTATTGCTTAATCCTGCGCAAACAGGCTTGGCTTGTAACTTTCGTTATGGGCTTAATTACCGCAATCAATGGGCAAGTGTTACTACACCTTATGTAACCTTTGCAGGCTATTTTGATATGCCAGTTTATTTTAATCACAAACGTAATTCATCATTAGGCTTTGGTTTAAGTTTATACAACGATAGGGCTGGTGATGGCAATTTGAATACTTTGGAAATTAACCCATCAGTGGCTTTGCACTTAGCGTTGGGCGCTGATAACCCAAAGCGTTATAAATTGTCAGTTGGCTTCCAACCCAGCATTCGCAACAGAACAGTGAATATTAATAACCTTACCTTTCAAGCACAATATAATACCAATACAGGTCAAATTGATCATTCTTTCAACAATCTGGAACCAACCTTAACCAATACCAGTTTTTCAGTTTTAGATTTTAATACTGGCATTCAGTTTTCAGCAGCACCTACCGAAGAAGTAAACTTCTGGATTGGTGCTTCTGCTTTTCATGTGATGCAGCCTAACGAAAGTTTCCAGTCAAATTTTACAAGTGTATTGCCTATGCGCCAAATGATAAATGCAGGTGCTCGATTTATTTTAAATGATAACTGGACAATATTACCTAATGCACTTTATTTTCAACAAGCCAAAGCACAGGAATTGAATTTCGGGATGGATTTTGATTATACTGTTGATCCTAAAAAACAAGAACCAATTACTTTGTTTGCAGGTCCTTACTATCGTTTTAAAGATGCCTTTCAGTTGTTGATGGGTGGCGAATATAAAGGTTACAGAGTGGGCATTACATATGACATAAATGCTTCATCATTGCGCACTGCATCGCATTACAAAGGAGGCTTTGAATTGGCAATTATGTACAAATCGCCATGCAGATTAATTCCTTATCACATCAACAAAATGTTTGTGTGCCCAAGATTTTAATTGATTAATAAATAAATTACTAAACAGTTTTTTGAATTTTTTCAGAGAAACGAATATGAAAATAAAAAGCGGATTAATTCTATTATTGATTGTGATGGCTGGGGCTTTCAACAATTATGTGCAGGCACAATTGGATGCTAATATTGATGATAAGTTCAATCACAATTTACAACAAATTACGCATAAGGATAAGCGCAAAATCGGCGATGATTTATTCAATTCGGGCAGCTACTACAATGCGATTGAATATTATAAAGATTATTTGGTTGATGATGGCAGCGATGCTTATGTTACTTTCAAATTAGCTGAATCTTATCGTTATTCAAGAGATTATAAACGTGCTGAAGAATGGTATAAAAAGGCTTACGAACTTGATAAAAGCGACAATGGCTCGGCTTTATTTTATCAAGCCATGATGATGCGTTACAATTGCAAACAAGAACAAGCAAAACCTTTATTATCAGATTTTTTAGATAATTATCACGGCTCAAATTCAAAAGAATTAAAGCGCCAAGCACGAATCGAATTGGATGGTTGCGAAATGGCTTTAGAACAAATGGCACATGCTATTCCGAATTTAGAAATAAAACATTTGGGTAGCGCTATCAATAATCCATATTCAGATTTCGGTCCAGCAGCCGACGGCAATGATGCAATGGTTTATACCTCGGTAAGATCAGATACTGTTGTCATCATTGGAGAAAATAATCGGGCAAATTATGTGAGCAGAATTTATCGTTCAACCAGAAAAGGAAATCATTGGACAAAAGGAACTCAATTTGGTAACGATAATATTAACGATGATGCCGACCACACGGGCAATGGTTCTTTCAGCCCCAATGGAAAAACTTTTTTCTTTACTCGTTGTCATGAAATCAGCCCAACTGACTTGCATATTCAATGTGCCATTTACATGAGCAAAAAGGAAAATGGGGAATGGCAAAAACCAATTCGCTTGTCATCAAAGGTGAATGATTCAAAAAGCACCAATACTCAACCAACAGTTGGCAGAGCAGGCGGAGCAACCTATTTGTATTTCGTTTCCGACCGCAGCGGTGGTGTAGGCGGATTGGATATTTGGAGAGCAAAAATCACTTCTGAAGGCGAATGTGATGAAGCAGAAAACTTAGGTAAACAAATCAATACTAAAGCTGATGATTGCACACCATTTTATGATAATGTTGAAAATATTTTATACTTCTCATCAAATGGAAGAATAGGTTTAGGTGGATTTGATATTTATCGTGCAGCATCTGAAGGCAAGAAATTTTTAGATGCTGAAAATGTAGGCTATCCCATTAATTCATGTGTTGATGATCGTTATTATACTTTAATGCCAAATCATCGCGGTGGATTTTTTGTGTCTAATCGCCCTGAAGGGTTTTACTTTAAATCATCAGATGCTGTAACTTTAAAAAGCCCAACTTGTTGCGATGATATTTTTGAATTTAAAATTAATATCATTCCTCACTTTGCTTTAAAGGGTTATGTGTTTAATGTAAATGATAAAGAGAAAGCAAATCCGTTAACAGATGTATTAGTTTATTTACAAAACAATGATGCAAATCCCCGTCTGTTGAAAATGGATACTTGCTCATTCAAAAAAAGAAAATATTTTTTTGATACCGAAAAAGACCATGTATATAAATTGAAAGCTACTAAAGATGGTTTCTATGATGGTTATGCGGCTGCAAGTTTTGAAGGATTAACTGAAAGCGATACTTTAAGAGTTGATATTTTCCTTCGCCCAATTACAATTGAAACAGTTAATTTAGAAGGTATTTTTTATGACTTCGATCAAGCTTCATTGCGCCCTGAATCAGATTCTGCATTACAAGCGTTGACGAGATTTATGAATAATCAACCAAATATCAGAGCAGAGATAGGTTCGCATACTGACAGCAAAGGTTCTGATATTTATAATGATAAATTATCGCAGGCCCGTGCCCAGAGTGTGGTAGATTATTTAATTGCACATGGGATAGATGCAAGCAGATTAGAAGCAAAAGGTTATGGTGAAAGAAATCCAGAAGTGCCGAATACAAATCCTGATGGAAGCGATTGTCCGGTTTGTCGTCAAAGAAACAGAAGAACAGAATTTAAAATTCTAGGACAGGTAAAAGGAGTTCAAATCATTTACAACCAAGGTTTACCAAGTGAAATTGATTCAACTGCATCAACCCACGAAAAAGTACAAAAGGAACAAATGGGTTTGGGTAGAAGGGAATTAACTGCTACTGGTAATGTAGTGGAATCAACAGATTTACCAAAAGAAACTAAAAAAGGAAATGGCAGTATTTTCAATTCGCAGAACTACGAAAAAGTACGTGAAAAGCCTGTAGATGTTGACGATGAGCAACCTGATGTACAAATAAGAGAAGTAAATCCTCAGCGCAAAAAAGCACCACAACCTAATTTTAATGCACCTGAAAATGTTCAACCAAATAAAACGTCTAACAACGAAAATATAACGCCTTCAAATACTAATAATACAAAGTCAGATGAAGATGATGACAAACAACCTTCTGCATCTGCTCCTGTGAAAACAAGTGCTAAAGAAAAAAAGGAAGCAGAAAAAAAAGCAAAGGAAGAAAAGTTGAAAGCTGAAAAAGAAGCTAAGAAAAAAGCGGAGGAAGAATCTAAAAAAGCAAAAAAAACAGTTTCAAATGGTGATGATAAGAATTTAGAAAAAGCTAAAAAAGAGGCGGAAAAAAAAGCTAAAGCTGATGCTGCTAAAGCCGAAAAGGAAGCAAAAGAAGCTCAAAAGAAAGCCGAAAAGGAGGCTAAGAAAAATGCTTCCAAAAAACCTTCTTCTAAAAAAGACGACGAAGAATAAAAAGGGTTATATCGGACACTTTTCGTGATAATTAATTAACTCAATATTAGTTTTTGGAAATTCGTAACCAACATATTTTGTTCCGATTTCATCTAATGTAGCATTTATTTCTTCACCATCCATCAGCGTCACGAGTTTTAATCTGTAGTCTTTAATGTGAGGCAATCCTTTTAAATAATTGGTATAATGTCGGCGCATTTCAAAAATCCCAATCATTGGGCCTTTCCATTCCAACGAGCGTTTTAAATGTTTTTTACAAACTGCAATTCTCTCTTCCATTGTTGGTGCTGGCAATATTTCGCCAGTTTTGATGTAGTGTTTTATTTCTCTAAAAATCCAAGGATAACCAATCGCAGCTCTGCCAATCATCACCCCATCTACTCCATAACGGTTTTTATATTCCACTGCTTTTTGTGGTGAATCAATATCGCCATTCCCAAAAATTGGTATTGTGATTCTCGGATTATTTTTCACTTTTCCAATCAATGTCCAGTCTGCTGAGCCTTTGTACATCTGCGCTCTGGTTCGTCCGTGAATTGCTAAAGCCTTAATACCAACATCTTGCAAGCGTTCTGCAACTTCCATGATGTTCAAATTATTTTCATCCCAACCCAATCTTGTTTTAACTGTTACAGGCAATTTGGTTGATTTTACAACAGCTTCAGTTAATCGTACCATTAAATCAACATCTTTCAAAACACCGGCTCCGGCACCTTTCAGCGCAACTTTTTTTACTGGGCATCCAAAATTTATATCCAACAAATCAGGATTTGTAACATCAACAATTTTTGCTGCCATCGCTAAACTATCTTCATCACCACCAAAAATTTGAATACCTACTGGTTTTTCATAATCGAAAATATCCAGCTTTTGTCGGCTTTTGATGGCATCACGAATCAAGCCTTCGCTGCTGATGAATTCAGTGTACATCAAATCTGCGCCATTGTCTTTACACACCGCTCTGAACGGAGGGTCACTTACATCTTCCATTGGTGCAAGCAGCAATGGAAATTCGGGCAATTCTATGGTTCCTATTTTTATCAAAGTATTAAAATCGAATTGCAAAATTACGCATAAACAAAACATTATCTTTGCAATTCAATTCAAAAAAATCATGCTCATTAAAGAAGCCATTTATACAGGCAGTTATGTTGATTGGCAAAAAATGCCACAGGAAGCCTTGCCCGAAATGGCTTTTGCTGGGCGAAGCAATGTAGGAAAATCATCCTTGATAAATTATTTGTGTAATCAAAAACATTTGGCGCATACATCATCACAGCCAGGAAAAACGCAAACTTTTAATTTCTATAAAATCAACAAGCAATGGAATTTAGTTGATTTACCAGGTTATGGTTTTGCAAAAGTATCGCAACAAATGCGCAAAGAATGGTTGCAACGCATGATGGATTATTTTGAAAATCGTCAGCAATTAAGAAGAGTTTGCCAATTAATTGATAGCAGGATTCCGCCACAAGCCGCCGATATTGAGTTTGCAGTTGCTTTAAGTGAATTGAAAATTCAAACTGTTTTGATTTTTACTAAAGCTGATACTAAGTTGAAGAATAAAATCAAAGGAAGTGTAGCTGCGTTTGAAAATGAATTGAAGGGCAAAGTGCCTTTTACACCCATTCATTTTGTTACTTCTGCATCAGATAGAGTGGGCAGTGAACAATTTTTAGAGTGGGCTAAAGATGTGATTAAATAAGCCTTGTGCTGGTTTCATTATTGATTAAAACAACACCTGGTTTTTTTCCGATTTCAAAACTACCATATTTTTTTTCGATGCCTAAAAACTCTGCTCCATTCAAAGTAGCCCATTTTAATAGTGTTGCAAAGCTAATTTGCGGAAAGTGTTGTTGAATAGTTTTTATTTCTTCAAAAATATTTAATGAATTGTTGGAAGCCAAACTATCAGTGCCGATGCAAATTTTTAAATCATTTTTCAACCACAATTCATAATCGGGTAAACGATTTTCAATGTACAAATTTGCCTTGGGGCAAGCGCACAGAAAATTCATTTTACCATTTACGGCAATTGCTTGTAAGTCGCTTTCATGGCTGAATGTGTTGTGCACGTATAAAGTATTGCAGTGTAATGGCATCGCTTCAATTACACTTTGCAAAGATGATTTTCTGGTTGCATTGAAGTAGGAAATATCTAATCCAAGATTTTTATAAAAATCTAAAAACGCACCAGATTTGTTTTTGAAAAATAATTCTTCATCTTCAGTTTCTTGATTGTGAATGGTGGTAGGCAAATTATTTTGCTCATTGAATTTTGAAATCATTTCAATCAATGAAACGCTTGTAGAATAAGGCGCATGGGGCGCAAATGACAAATTAGCAAATGCAAATTGTTTGCTCAATTCCGTTGCTTCATCAAATCTCTTTTGTGCTATCAAAGGTTGTAAGCCAACTGTTTCGATGAATGTGTGATAGAATAAATTGCCTTTTTGTTTTTGCTCAATAGAAACAGTTTCGTTGCTAATGTCGCCCACGGCAACAATTCCTGTAGCTTTCATTTCTTGTTCAGCCTCTGCAATAGCTTGTAATCTTTCTTCGGCTGAAACCGCAAAACGTTGTTTCATCAACGATTGAATGAAGCCAACTAATCCTGTGTGTTGTGGAATTTTATTTTTAAGATGCGATAATTCTAAATGACAATGTGTATTTATAAAGCCAGGGCACAAAGCACCTTTGAAGATTTGCAATTCGGTTTCATCAAATTTTTCACGAGTAGAAATTTCTAAAATTTTACCATCATCATCCAAAATCAAAACACCATTTTTAATAGGCGATGATGTAATGGGATAAATAATATCGGCAGATATTTTTTTCAATTAAAAAATATAACCAAGTTTGATAGAAGGCATGAAGACAATCCTAGCACTGGTATAACCAGTTTGCAAAGTTCCTAAATCTTTTAACAAACTAACCAAAACAGGGCTATTAGGTTGAAAAATTTTTTGACCAGTGTTATATCCGGCAACGTCAACAAATGGTGTTGGGGGATTGTTTATTGTAAATGAATGACTTGTGTTATCCATAATAGCATAAGCATATTCACTATCATAGTTATTGGGATCATAAATATGGTTAGAATAGATATAATGATATAATGCTAATCCCATTTCGACTGATAAGTCTAAAGTGATGTTGCTTCCTAGGTAATAATTTTTTCCCATCACCCATGTCAAAGCATAGCTTTTGGTTTTACATTGAAAGTTGAGTGGTGATGCATTTAAATATGTTGAAGATGTTCCTGATAAAGAATTGTATTCGTAAGTATAAATTTTTCCTGCTGGAATAATATTATCTACATCAGCAAACATTACTTTTAACAAAACACCTGAATAATAGCCAATTGGTAAGTTCAATCCTGCAGATGAACCATTAAATATAAGCCCGATAGTAAATCGTGAAGCGCTTATTACTGATTGAAATGTTGATTTATCATTTGTAGTGATGTTCGAGAATTGTGAATTCAAAGGCACATCGTATGATTTAGTTTGATAACCAAAGCCCAATTGAAGCATTGAATGCTTGCTTAAGCAATAATAGTAATTACCACTATAATTGCCATAATTAATTGCACTAAATGCATCAATTGAAAACTGATTTCGTTTGCCTAAAAAACCTTCAGTTTGAGCCTTATTTGTTTTTGTTTGTAATGACAAAACAATTATAAGTGGCAATATTTTTATCAGATTTTTCATAGTAATTATTCTTGAGTTTTTGATCCAAATGCATTGTTCATGCTATTTACATAATAAGGTTTATACATTTTGTATCTTACTGTTTCTTCGTAATAAGTTTGTTTTTGGTTTTTACTGTTAGGAGTAAAGCTATAATAGGTAATCTGGTATGCATATTTGGTAGAGCCTCTTTGAACCCTTGAATACATTTCAATGCATGGCACCGTGCAAATTAACCATGGTTGGCAACAGCAAAGCAATAGCTCAGCTATGTTCATTTCTTCACTGTTCGTTTTTAATTGTAACCCCATTAATTTTGTGTGGTCTTCAAATGAAGTGGTAGTAACTGTTTCTAAAGATTTTAAATTATCTTTTTTAAACATACTCCACACTTCGGGTGTGAGAACAAAGGTTTGAATAGCACTATCACTTTTAATAAAATGATGCGTTATTTCAGGTTCTTTTTTCTTTTTCTTTTTTTTCTTCTTTGCAAAAAAATCAGTTGATAGCAATGGCGATGCAAATTCCTCATAGTTGCTGAATTCTTCATCGTCTGATTCAGATTTCTTTTTTTTCTTCTTTGGGGTATCATCGTCGGTCGATGAGTTATTTTCATCATCGCTATCTTCTTTACGGGCAGCTAACAAACTGTATGAAACCAGACTGGAGAGCATAGCTAATCTGTATTTCATAGCTTTAGCCATATCCTCTTTAGCCATATCCTGATACATAACTAATTCTTTTGCAGGGTATTTCTTTTTTAAGAAGTCGGATAGTGCATTGATGTATTCAGGTGTTTTTTCTTCCGACATTAATTGCTTTGAATGATAACCGTAGCGATGATCTTCAATGAAATTTACTTTGCCTGTCACCACTAGTTCTTTCTTGTTGTCTTCTAAATCTTTTAATATTCTTTTATCAAGCAAGGCTTGGGCAAAACTGCGATATTTTACCTTTTCGAATGATAAATATTTAATGAGTTTTTCTTTTCTGTCAGCAGAGTTTTGTGCAGCTAAAGCAAGTGTTAAGTAACTTTCTTTTATGTTACGTTCTTCGGCTATTTTTTGAAAGTAAGCAAATGCTTCTTCCCAAACCTTAAACGGAAAGTCTTTAGCGTCTTCTATCAATAAATCAGTAGCTTTTATTTTTTTAAATTGATTGGTATCAGGCACTAAAATTTCTAAGTTAGCTAAAATGCCTTTATCCAAATCGTCATAAACATCTTTGCTATAATCTTCGGTGAGGAAAGGCTTTTTGTATAAATCTTTATAAACTAATATGGCACGACGACTTGCTTCTAAAACATAATACACATAAGCATCATTCGTTGGGTCGAGCAGGTAATAGGTGAAAGCTTTTTCTGTACAGGTTTTATAACTAAAATTTTCGAGCAGTGCATTTAAAGTTTCTACACGAGCTTGTGCTTGCAAGTCTTTAAAAACTGATTTACTGATGATGTAATTCTGAGCCGAATCGGGATTAAACCTACGGACAAACCTTTTAAAATATTTAATACGGCGCTGTAAATCGGGGTGAGATGATAATACTTTATCGCCATGCTCATCTTTTTTGTTGGTTTTACTGTCACTGTCTTCATCATCGTTACTTACTTGTGCATCATCATCTGCATCAGCCTTTGTACTTTCTTTTTCTTCCATAAACCGAAGCTGATAAAAATTATTGACACCCGATTTTAAATTATAACCAGCTTTTGCTGCATATACTGCACCCAAGCTATCAGCTTCTTGTTCAAATCGGCGGCTGTTGTGCAGGCTGCCGAGTACCAAGTCTTCATTTTTATCTCTTACTTTTTTTGTACTGGCTCTCATCCGTTCGAGCATGGAGCGACGCAAATGATTTTTTTTGAAGTGAACATATTCGTGTCCTAAAATACAAGCCAAGCCAGCTTCATCTTTTACATCAGCCAGCAAACCAATGTTTACATAAAATGTTCCATCATGAATGGCGTAGGCATTAAATTCAGCATTACGATTGGCATAGGCATGAATGTTATTATTAACCATTGCTTTTTTGCCCACTACTTTTTTTAATACACTATTTAGGTAATTTTCTAAATCATCCCATCCTAAATAAACTTCGCCGGTAAGAAACGAATTAGCTTTTTGAAAACTCATCAGTTCGCAATAGCGGTCAAATTCATTTTCTTTCCAGCCTTCAGGCAAGCCTTCGGCTTTTAAGCGTTTATATTCTTCTTTTGGGTCTAAAATATATTTAGCTGGAATTTGTTTTGGATATTTATAATAAGCTAAATCTGTAGCCGATTGCGAAAAACTATTGATGCTCGGCAAAAAGAACACCAACAGGTAAATAAATTTTTTCATAGAAGAAAAAAAGGAATATTGTTAGGAATGGCGAAAATAATAAAAAAAGCTAATACTGAAACTTGACATATTCCAGGTTATGAATAATATATTTAGCTACATAAAAAAAGCCCAAACCAGTGTAGTTTGAGCTTTCATAAAACCCTTAAGCAAAAATCTTATTCGCTTGATTTTGTTTTGTAGTTTATTTTATTCAAGTAAAACACAGTTCTGCCACTAAATAATTTCCCTTTCTTTTTTATTCTCTGGAAACCATAAGCAATAAAATAATTATCGTACCAGTAAGCGATATCAGCACCACCAACAGCTTTTACCTTATCATCGCTGTTTTTAAGTGACATTGGTAGTGCTTTTTGTCCGTTATCCGACAAACTGCTGCCATGTAATTTTTTTGAAATAATGTTTTTTCCGTCATTATATACAAACACCAAATCATCAGAGTTTTCATTTTTCAAAACTTTCACACGAGGGTATAAATTCATGGATGGTGGCCAGCTGTTTATTTCAAAAGTTTCTGTCCAGTTTATTTTTCCTGTTTCACCATCAAAATCAGCAATGAGCGAACTGGTAAATACCCAGCCATCAAACACCTGCACAGTATAGGTATGCCCCTGAGCGTCCGTATGCGTTTCAGTATGATAATGAGCATAATAGGCATCACCCATAATTAAATATTCATTGTCACCACGTTTTACTAAATCGTGTACAAGAAGATTAAGAGAAACTACTGCCTTTGTTTTTTTCTTGCCAAGAAAGTTTTTCACTTCAACCGTAAAGTATTTTTCAAAAGGGAAGTGCTTGTAATATAACTGCTTACCATTATCATATTTAGCAATGTAAAAACCTTTTGAAGCGCCATAAGGAAACACATCTTTTGAACCATGCTTGCGGCTTTCGGCATAAGTGCCAATGACCATATCATTTTGATCATCAATTTTATAGATACTGGCATCTTGCAAATCATCACCTTCTTTAATTTTCATTTTATTGCTACGAATCAGCTCACCTTTTTCATAAGTTTTAATACGATAAACTACTGGCAATTTTTTATCTGGTCTATTGGCAATCAATGCACCTACTGTTTGCAACGAATCATCACCTTGTGCTGATAATTCCAAAACAGCTCCGTTGCCCTGATAATTTGCGGTTTCAACTTTAGTGCTTTTTGATTTAAAATCATATGAAAAAAATGCCGGCGAATAAGGAAAGTTCATGGCACCAAAACATAACGGTATGTAACAAAGCAAATATGTCATACACATTTTTTTTCTAACCTCTTGTTGAGATGGGGTAGTTCTTCCTCCAAAATAGGCCACGTTATTTTTTACAACAAAATCTGTGATAGCGCAATTGAGCGGTGGCGCAAATTCGTAGGAAGTAATTTTGGTTGTACGCACATTATATTTTATAATCTGCATAGTGTAATTCACATCAGTTACTATTGTATTCAAAGCTGATTTATCACTATATAAAGTAAACAAATACAAATTGCCCGATGCATTATCGTAAAATCTTTTTGAGTAGAAAGAATATTTGCTTACTTCATATTCTTTGTCTGAAACTTCGGTTAACGATGTTGAATATTTTTTAAAAAACCATGTTTTTTTACCATCTTTCACTTTGGCTTTTTCACCAAAAATAATTACCCCATCATCGCCAACAGGCATAGTGAAATAGTTGTCAGCTAGATCTTTTATTTCGATTTCTACCCTGCCAGCTTTGTGTTGTGGTTTGTAATCCTCATCGCTTGCTGAATCATCATCATCTGCTGATTTGGTGTGTTTAGATTTTTTATGACTTTTCTTTGGCGTATCATCATCTGCCGAAGAATTGTCTTCATCGTTTTGTTCAGTATCGGCTTTCTTTTTCTTTTTTGATTGCGCAATAGAAATGCTGGAGTAGCCTACAAAAACTACACATAATAAAATAACAAGTTTATTAAACTTCATAATTAGGTCAGGTAGAAAAGGGTGTAAAATTAATTTGCGAATATATTGAATGAAATTGGAAAAATTTATTTCATTTTTTGAATCAAGTTAGTAGTGGAAAATCCTTCAACAAGCGGAATCACTTCCACTCTTCCACCATTTGCCATCACTTCTTTTGCACCAACGATGGTTTCAATTTGATAATCGCCACCTTTTACTAAAATATCGGGTTCAATTTTTTTAATCAGATCAAGTGGTGTATCTTCTTCAAATAAAATTACACCATCTACCATTTGCAAAGCTGCTAACTGCAATAATCTTGAGTTTTGATTTTTTATCGGCCTGCTTTCTCCTTTTAATCTTTTTACTGAAGCATCATTGTTAATGCCCACAATTAATTTGCCATGTAATTGTTTGGCTTTGATTAATAATTCCAAATGACCATCATGCAACAAATCAAAACAACCATTGGTAAAAACAATCGGGTTGCTCTTAAACCGCCACAGGAAAAGGGTTTTCGATAAATTATTGTCATTCAGAAATTTTTGCTGAATGAATTCGTGATAGGAAGTCGGGTGCCAACGCATAGTGTTTGATTTTAAAATGCGAATATGCTGATTAATTTCTAAATTTGCTGTTCAAATTTCATGAACACATCTTTCTTTTCTTCTTCAAAAAAATTAGGCATTCTCGGTGGTGGGCAATTGGGTAAAATGTTGCTGCAATGCACCAATACCTGGGATATTCATACCAAAGTTTTAGAACCAAGTGCTGATTCTGCTTGCAAAAATTTATGCAATGAATTTGTTCAAGGTAGTTTGCAGGATTTTAAAACGGTGTATGATTTCGGTAAAAATTGCGATGTGCTGACTATTGAAATTGAGCATGTGAATGTGGAGGCTCTGAAAAAATTAAGTGCTGAAGGTGTAAAAGTTCATCCGAATCCAATTGCTTTAGAAACTATACAGGATAAAGGTTTACAGAAATTATTTTATCTACAAAATAATTTTCCTACGGCAGAATTTGTGTTGTGTGAAAATAAAAATGAAGCTTTAGCAGTTGCAGAAAAATGGAATTTTCAAGCCGTGCAAAAAAGCCGCAAAGCAGGTTACGATGGCAAAGGTGTTTTTGTTTGTTCATCAAAAAATGAAGCAGAAAATTTAATGGATGTGCCTTGTGTGATGGAAAGAAAAGTGGCGCTGAAAAAAGAAATTGCAGTCATTGCTGCCCGAAATGAAAATGGCGAAGTGAAATGTTTCCCATCGGTTGAAATGGATTTTCATGCTGGCGCAAACATGCTGGATTTACTACTGTTTCCAGCTCAAATTGAAGCGGCATTAGAATACAAAGCGGCAGAAATTGCAACTGCATTAATAACCAAATTCAATATTTGTGGTTTGTTGGCGGTTGAATTTTTTGTGGATGAAAAAAATCAACTGCTGATTAATGAAGTTGCTCCACGACCACACAACAGCGGACATCAAACTATTGAAAGCAGTATCACTTCGCAATATGAGCAACATCTTCGTGGCATTTTGAATTTGCCTTTAGGAAGTACAAAAATTAAAATGCCATCAGCTATGGTGAATTTGTTGGGTGCGCAAGGGTTTGAAGGCGATGTCTATTATGAAGGCATGGAAAAGTGTTTGCAAAAAGAAGGTGTAAAAATTCATATTTACGGAAAGAAAAAAACAAAACCGTTTCGCAAAATGGGGCATGTAACTGTTTTGCACAACGATATTAATCATGCTAAAAAAACAGCCGAATGGGTAAAACAAAACTTAATAGTGAAAAGCCTTTAGTGGGCATCATCATGGGCTCAGATAGTGATTGGAATGTGATGCAAGCCGCATCAGATTTTTTGAAATCGCAAAATATTGCGCATGAATGCACGATTGTATCAGCACATCGTACACCTCAACGCATGATGGATTATGCCACTGAGGCACACAAAAGAGGATTAAAAGTCATCATTGCAGGCGCAGGTGGTGCAGCACATTTGCCTGGGATGGTTGCCAGTTTAACACCATTACCTGTCATCGGAGTTCCGGTAAAATCAAGCAATTCAATTGATGGTTGGGATTCGATGTTATCCATTTTACAAATGCCGAATGGCGTTCCGGTTGCCACAGTTGCGTTGAATGCTGCAAAGAATGCCGGAATATTAGCCATGCAAATTTTAGCAACGAGCGATGAAAAGCTGATGAAAAAAATGCTCGACTATAAAAAATCATTGAACGATGAAGTGATGATGAAAGTCAAAAATTTTCCACCGAAAAAATAAATTAAGAATGAACAAGAAAATATTTTTTACCATCGCATTTGTAGTTTTTGCAACCTTGTTTTTTTCAGTTGTAAATGCGCAATGCCCTATGTGTGGCGAAGCTGCACGAACTTCATTGAAAGAAGGCAACACCACAGCCAAAGGTTTAAATGCAGGCATCTTGTATTTATTGTTAGGGCCTTATTTTTTATTAATGATAGGCGGTGTAATCTGGTGGCGCCATCGCAAAAAAGTGCAACGCTTGATGGCGATGCAAGCACCACAGCCAACGGCTTAAAAAGCAAAAAGTTCGTTGAGCTTAAATAAACTAAATTAAGAAATGGATAGCTCCGAATCTGCGGTTTATTGTTTTATACCACATCAAACCAAAGCATTGTCTGGTCATCTTCATCACCATTATAATTAATAACTAGTTCATCGCCAGGGTTAATGTTTTTCCAGGCAACAAAGGTGATGGTTTCGATATTAAAATCCATTTTATATGCCACATTCGGGTTATAGCTGTGGTTGTAAATACTGCCATAGCCTAATGCAATAGCAATCTGTTCATTATTATCACCCCATAAAAAATAATAATTATACAAATGGGTTTTATCAATAAGTACTTTGTCAGTACTTGGTAAAACCAGCATGGGGGCAATTTCTATCACTTCACCTTCGACTAAATGGTGGCTGGTAAAAACACCTTTACCTTTATCAGCAGTAGTTTGAATAAACAAATTGTGATTTATCATGCAGTTAAAATCGAAACCAAAAGTAGTAAAAATAAAAAAGCTACTTGGAGGTTATCCCAAATAGCTTTTCTTTGTCGAAATAGTTTTCTTAGTTTTTCTGTTTATAAAATTCTCTACCAAAAAGATTATAAACAACAGGAAAAAAAGGAGCAACTAAAAACTGTGTTCAATCATAAAATTTAGTTTTCATAGTTTTAAATTTGTTTGATTGCGATACAAAGATGCAGGCAAATGCTATATATGGCAAATACAAAATTAAGCCATTCTACCTACCCACTTTCTTTAAGTAAAATTATCTGGAATTAGCGCTCTGATGGCTGGTTGTTTGAAGTAAATACAAGGTGGCACCCTTAAATTTCTGAGTATTTAAAATGGTTGCCTCATGATGTTGCAGATAATGAATAGTATATTTTTCTTCGTTGCAATCGGCACTTAAATTAAGTGATGAAAACAGCAACCATACTCTGCCATTTAACGATTGTAAAACACTGTCATACTTTTCAGGGTGTTCTGTATTTCTGTCACCAATAATTGTGGTATTGGTGAAATTGAAATGATTGGCTCGGTTATAAAAATCAAAAGGATCATAAGCCCAGTGATAAATAAAAATTAAATCGTCAGTTTTTTGATGCGCCTGCAAATAGGCTGTGGCTGGGCGTATCTCTTCTCTGGTAAGCGGATATGCCAATAAATAGGTAAATGGCAGAAAAACGATAGGAATGAAAATGAATTCTTTTTTTACTAAAAATATTTTTTTGCCAAGCCAGCGTACTAAAAAATCTAATCCGCCGATAATGGTGATTAAAAAGGCAGGAACTAAATACAGAATTAATCTGCCCGAAAATGGATAAAACTTGCCTGCTGAAATAATTAAATGCAATAAAACAGGGCACAAAACAAAATAAAGCAATTGCCATTTTTTTTGTTGTATGGCTGCAACAATCCCAATTAAATAAAAGCCAAACGGAATAAAAAATAATTTGTTTAAGCCAAATAATAATCCAAAAGTTTCTGTGGTAGTTTTGACTACAAAATCAAAAAAATCTGTCGAAAGCGGATTTAGTGGCATAAATGCTCTGCGCCAGAAATGCAGCATATAAGCTTGCACCGGATGCCCTTTCACAAAAAGAAAATAATAGCTGCCAAAAACAATTGCCCAGGCAGCCCAGCAAAAAAATAATTGCCATTTTTTATTTTTCACTACCTGATGATAAAAAACAAATAATCCGCTACAACTTAAAGTAATGATTGAAATATTGGATAAAACAATAGCCATGCAGCCCAGCAAAGCATATAGAAAATAGTGTTTTTTATTTGAAAAATTAAAATGTAAGGTGGCGTAGATAATTGTTAATCCCATTGCTACATCTACCATGTATTGTTTGGTTTCATTGGCATAATAAAATACCGAATAGGTGAAACAAAATGCTGTAATAACAGCCACGGCCAACAATTCGTCGGCAAATAATTTTTTCGCTACTGCAAATAAAACAGGAATGGCAACTAAAAAACTGATTAATGGTAATAGTCGTAAAGCCATTTCTGAATTACCAAAAACAAGCAGCAGTGTTTTCTCAATCAACAGAAAACCAATGGGAGCAGCCTGATTATAATCTAAGGGTTGCAACAGCTGAGCATAATTTCTGTTTAAAATGTTCAAGCCTAATTGCGATTCATCTAACCATAAACTACGATTAAAAAAAAACTGAATGAAGATTAATATGACACCAAATACTACTCCTGCAAAATAATATGGATTGATTTTTTTTGAATTCATATCAAGGCAGTAATCCTTTTAAAAACAAAATTTCTTCGGCTTTTTCTTTATCACCTTGCATTTCAAAGTTTTGCAAAATGGTGTTCAGTAATTCTTTTACAATATCAATGTTGCTGGCTGGATAAAAATATTTGTCTTTGGGTTCCAGTTTCATGCGGCGCAGATAAGCATGGATTTCTTGATTATTAAAAATTGCACCTTTGTTATAAGGGTTGATATAAAACAAAATATCCTGTGCATTCATCATGCTGCTATCGGTGTGAAAAATATCAGCATCAATAAAGCAAAGAATAAAATATTGTTTCAGGCAAACACCGTAAACAGGCATGCGAAGCTGCTGCGCCAATAATAAATACAATAAAGCAATACCGATAGGATTACTTTTTTTTGATTCTAAAATGTGGCTGATGAAATTATTTTTCGGGTCGTGAATATTATCGATGTTGGGTTCGTATTTGCTGTGTTTAAAGAAAATCAAATTAAACACTCTCACTTGTTCCAATGGTGTGAGTTGATAATTTAACTCAATCCAGATATTTTTTTTGAGCAATTCTATTTGCTCAATTATTTTTTGATTATCAGCATCCGGGTATTGATATTTATTGATGATGAGCAAGCCTTTCAATAAATCTTTTGAATCATTCAAAGCCCAGGTTTTCAATTCGCTTTTTACATAATCAAATTGAATAGTGTGAATCAAAGTTTCCAATCGCTCCTGCACCATTTCATCCAGATTGTGCATCCATTCACTTTCTAATGATGGAATAACGGCTGGTCCATATTCACACAACCTATTAAAAACATTTTCAAATACTTCTTCATCGGGGTCATCTAACAATGCCACCAACGATTTTAGTTCAGTATTTTTAATGTTGTTGCTCAATTATTTTTTCGCTTTTTTTCTTGCCGCCCAACCACGTGGTTTGGCTTCGGGTGCAGCTTCTATTAAAGGCATGATTTCTCCCAACTTAATTTTTTTCACATCAGCATCCTTAGGTAGTTTCACATTTTTCTTACCTGCTTTAATGTAAGGTCCCCATCGACCAACAACAATAGAAATATCAGTGCCTTCAAAAACTCGTAAAATGCTGTTGCGTTTTTCTTCTATCACTTCAATGGCTTCCGCCGAAGTAATAGTGTAAGGGTCGTGTGTTTTTTTCAAACTATAAAACTTGCCATCGTGTGCTACATAAGCGCCAAAGCGACCAATATTCACTGTTAAATCTTTTTCTTCAAATTGACCAACCACTCGTGGCAATGCAAAACATTCCAACGCTTCTTCTAAAGTTATCGTGCTGATACTTTGATTGGGCTTAAGTTTAGAAAACTTTGGTTTATCATTCTCGTCTTCTGTTGATTCACCAATTTGTACCATCGGACCATAACGCCCCATACGTGCAATTACTTTTTTACCACTCTTAGGGTCGATACCCAAATCACGTTCGCCACTCACCCTTTCAGCATTTTCAATGGTATGCTCTACAATTCCATGAAATGGTTTGTAGAATTCATCCAGCATTTTTGGCCATTTCAATTTGCCATCGGCAATTTCATCAAACTCAGCTTCAATTCGGGCTGTGAAGGTATAATCCAATACATTTTTAAAATGCTCTACCAAAAAATCATTGGTTAATAATCCCAAATCAGTTGGCGATAATTTATTTTTTTCAACGCCAGTAATTTCAGTTTTGGTTTGATTTTTAACTTCGTTTTTATCGGTTAAAGTGTATACCAAATAAGCACGTTCGGTGCCTTCTTTAATTTTCTTTTCTACATAACCACGTTGTTGAACCGTATTAATTGTAGGCGCATAAGTTGACGGACGACCGATGCCCAGCTCTTCTAATTTTTTTACCAAACTTGCTTCCGTATATCTGGATGGCGGTTGCGAAAAACGTTGCACAGCAGTCATTTCTTTAAAACCAACTTCTTGATTTACTTTTAATGGCGGCAACAAACTTTCTTTTTCATCATCTTCATTTTCTTCATCAGTGTCTTCCATATACACTTTCAAAAACCCATCAAATTTTATTACTTCACCAGTGGCTGTTAAATTTTCTTTGTTGGTTGAAATTTCAATGGTTGCAACTGTTTTTTCTAACACTGCATCTTCCATTTGCGAAGCAATAGTTCTTCGCCAAATCAATTGATACAAGCGCAATTGGTCGCTTTCTACATCAATATCAATATTGGCTAAATCGGTTGGACGAATGGCTTCATGCGCTTCTTGTGCATTAGCGGTTTTACCAGTGTAATGACGTTGCTTGTGATAATTTTCGCCGTATAATTTTTTGATTTGCTGCTGTGCGTTTTTCAAAGCCTGTTCACTTAAATTCACCGAGTCGGTTCTCATATAAGTGATGTGCCCTGCTTCATATAAGCGTTGCGCCAACATCATTGTTTTTGAAACGTTCATGTATAATTTACGTGAAGCTTCTTGTTGCAAAGTGGAAGTGGTGAAAGGCGCAGCAGGCGTACGTTTACCAGGTCTTACATCTACATTGGTTACCGTGTAAGATGCATTTTTACAACTGGTTAAAAACTTTTCAGCATCACCTTGCAGCTCATACTTTTTCGGTAATTCAGCTTTGAACGATATTAATTTCCCATCTCGTTCGGCTGTTAAAATAGCAGATACTTTGAAAAAACTTTTTGTATTGTGTGCAATAATTTCTCTTTCTTTTTCAACAATTAATCTTACCGCAACAGATTGCACACGACCAGCACTCAAGCCACTTCCAGCCGAAAGTTTACGCCATAAAATAGGGGATAATTCAAAGCCCACAATTCTATCCAACACTCTTCGTGCTTGTTGTGCATCTACTAAATTGATATCCACTTTTCGTGGTTTAGTAATCGCTTCCTGAATGGCAGACTTAGTAATTTCATGAAAAACAATTCGCTTTGTATTTTTTACATCCAGGTTTAAAGCTTCGCATAAGTGCCAGCTAATTGCCTCTCCTTCACGGTCTTCATCCGTTGCCAGCCAAACTTCTTGCGATGATTTAGCCAACTTCTGAAGCTCTTTTACCACATCAGCTTTGTCTTCACTTATAATATAATTAGGCTTGAAACCATTAACAATATCAACACCTTTGTCGCCTTTTGCCAAATCGCGAATATGTCCTTTGCTACTCACTACTTTAAAATCTTCACCCAAATATTTTTCAATAGTTTTTGCTTTCGCAGGCGACTCAACAATCAATAAATTTTTTGCCATCCTGATGGTTTTAATTTTTGCAAAGAAATGTTTTACTATTCAAAAAATCAAATAATGATAACAGCAGCATCGGTTAATAACTTTTTTAATAGTGGAATATGAAAAATAAAAAAGCCCTGAAGTGTTTAACAACAGGGCTTTTTGGGTTTTATGCGGTTGAATTAATACCCAAAAATATCATCCAATTTCAACTCGGTTACTTTGCCAATTTTTTCTAAATCAGCTTTGTTCACTTTTTTTGAGGATGCTAAAACACAATAACTGTAAGCTTTTCCTTTAATGTTGTTGTCGAAGAATTTTGCAACATCGGTTGTCGTCATAGTTGGTAATTTGTCGTAAGCATCTTTTCTGATGTCATAATTCAATCCCAATTTCTTGTTGTTTTGCAAATTGAATAACAAAGCAGTTCTTGTAATTCTTTCGCTTTGAATTTGATTTTTAATGGCATCTTTTGCTAATTGCAAATTCTTATCTGACGATGGTAAATCGGTCAATAATTCATTCATTCCCTTGGTAGCTTCATTAAATTTATCAGCTTGTGTACCCACATAAGCAGTCATATAAAACGGGTCTTCCTTTTTGCTGGGCGCATTATATCGTGCGTTGGTAGAATAAGCAAGCGCTTTAGATTCGCGGATAGTTTGAAACACAATTCCACTCATCGAGCCACCAAAATATTCATTGAATAATCGCACATCAGGATATTGCGCTGCGTTCCAATTTTCGCCTTTATGTGTCCACATAATTTCAGCTTGTACCATCGGATAATCAACAAAATAAACTTCATTTTCTTTCATTTCTTTTCTTGCAAAATCAGTTACAGCAGGCACTTCTTGCGGTTGTGCTGCGGTTTGATGTAATTGATTGATGATACCTGTAACATCAGCTATATCAGCTGGCCCATAATAATAAATACGATGTTTGAAATTTTTCAGGTTGTGAATTTTTGCTGCCAAATCATCGGCTTTTAATGCTTTCAATTCTTCATTTTTCAAAATAAAAGTAGAAGGATTGTTTGCGCCATAATTGGCATAATCCATCAATCGCTGACGAATCACATTTTTGTTTTTCTTCGCATCACCACGTTCTTTTATCACATTATCAACCAACTTAGAAAGCGCATCAGCATTAGGTTTGCAATTATTCAATACATTTTCAAATAAACCAATGGCTTGTTGCATTTTTTCTTGCGGACCATTAATGCTCACATACATATTGTCTCTGCCAACATTCACATCAAACTTACAACCGATTTTATACATCTCTTTGCTGATGTCTTCCGAACTCATTTTGTCAGTTCCTAAATAATCAAAGTAATTGCTCATCAAGCTCAAAGTCTTATCTGTCAAGCTTCCCATGTCAAAGGCATAATATAAACTAAACAAACTATTTTCATGATTCGGCACATACCAAATTGGTAAACCAGTTTTTGTTTTATCAAAAATGATGGCTTTATTATAATCAACAAACACAGGTTGAATATCTTCCACTTTCATGTTGATGATGTGTTTTAAAAATTCTGATTGGTCTTCACGATTTACTGAAACAGGCGTAATTGCTGGTTTCACCACCTTCTTTGTAGTTTTATCTTCGCCCGTTTTTTTGTAAACAACGGTGTAATCGTTGGTGAAATTTTGTTTCACAAAGTCCATCACATTTTGTTTGGTGAATTTGCTCATCACATCGAAGCGATGCATATAAGCATTGTAATCCATGTTGTGAACAAAAGTATTCATGATGCCGTAAGCCCTGCCACCATTGCTTTCCATCGAACGCATTTCTTGCACTTTCATATTTGTAACACCAGCCGCAATCATGCTTTCATCAAAGTTGCCTGATTTTAATTTTTCAATTTCATCTAACAATAATTTTTTGCAATCCTCCAAACTCTGACCCTGCATAGCTTTTGCTGATAATTGAAAAACATCGTAATCTGAATTATTATCAACGCCAGTGTTAGCACCCAATACTTTTTGTTGTTTCACCAAATCCAAATCAATCAATCCTGATGCACCATTAGTCAATAAATTATCTACCATGGTTTGCATTAAATAATCGTTGCTGTTACTGCCTTTCATTCTAAAACCAATCACTACTTCTTCGGCATCAGGTCCGTAAACTGTTAATTCATCGGGGCTTGAGCGTTTTTTTTCAGGTTGAAAAATATAAGGCGCAACAGGTTTTGAAGCCATGTAACCAAAATGTTGTTTAATCAATTCTACTGTTTTATCAGGGTCAACATCGCCACTGATAATGATTGCCATATTGTTAGGCACATAATGCTCGTTGTAATATTTTTTGATAGCTGTAATTGATGGCGATTTCAAATGTTCAATTGTTCCAATCGTAGTTTGTGTACCATAACTATGATGCTTGAAAAGGCTTGCCATCAAAGCTTCTTCCACTTTTCTACCATCATTATCTAACGTACGATTTTTTTCTTCGTACACGGCTTCCAATTCAGTATGAAACAAACGCAATTGCGGATTGCGAAATCTTTCAGCTTCAATGTTCACCCATTTTTCCATTTGGTTTACCGGAATATCATTCACATAAACTGTCATATCGGTTGACGTGAAAGCGTTGGTGCCCTTGGCTCCCAAGTTGCTCACCATTTTATCATACTCATTGGCAATTGCCCATTTCGCAGCTAAACCGCTTACACTATCAATCACATGATAAATAGCTTTTCGTTTATCATCATTTTTTTCAGCACCATATTGTTCATACAAATTTTCAATTTCATCCAACAACGGTTTTTCTTTTGAAAAATCTTTCGAGCCATATTGGTCGGTGCCTTTAAACATCATGTGTTCCAAGTAATGCGCCAAACCTGTGTGGTCAGCTGGGTCGTTTTTGCTACCTGTTTTCACAGCAATCATCGTTTGACAACGTGGTTCGTTTTTATTAACCGTAATCCAAATTTGCAAACCATTTGGCAACGTGTATTTACGAGTATGCAAAGGGTCGCCAGTAAAAGTTTGCATTTCAACGTTGCCAGCTTTTACATCACCGCCTTTGCTCATCATTTCTTCTTTTGTTCCCAAAGCTTTTTTGATTGCTGGGTCAATTGGTCGGTTGCCATTGTTTTTTATCAGTTGTGCATTCGTTTGTGCTGAGGCTGCAAACCCAAGCAGCATCAATGTTCCGAAGATGAGTTGTTTCATGTTTGAATTGGTTATTGTTTTTTGATGAACTACAAAGAAAATAAAACACCGCCTATTGTGATAGCAATAATTACTTTTGAGAAAAGTATTTTTGTTAATTTTTTTCGATGCAAAAACGATACGGACTTATTGGCTTTCCACTTTCGCATTCTTTTTCAAAAAGATATTTTGAAGAAAAATTTGCAACAGAAAAATTACAGAATTGTGTGTACGAAAATTTTGAAATCGAAAATATTCCATCGTTTCCAAAATTAATTTCGGAAGAAAAAAATCTGGTTGGATTAAACGTTACTATTCCTCACAAGCAAACAGTGATAAAGCATTTGGATGAATTGGATGAAACAGCTAAAGCAGTTGGTGCTGTGAACTGCATTAAGATTTCAGAAGGCAAAACGATTGGTTTTAACACCGATGTAATTGGTTTTGAAAAAACATTTTCACCATTGGTAAAACCACATCATGCTAAAGCGTTGATTTTGGGAAATGGCGGCGCAACTAAAGCTGTTGAGTTTGTGCTAAGAAAAATCGGTATTCAATATTTAATTGTAAGCCGAACGCCAGGCATTAATCAATTAAGTTATGCTGACATCAATTTATTTGTGATGAGAGATTTCAAAGTTATCATCAATTGCACACCGTTAGGCATGTTTCCGAATGTGGATGAAGCACCTGCAATTCCTTATGATTTATTGAATTGGCAACACTTGTGTTATGATTTGATTTATAATCCTGAAGAGACGCTTTTCCTGAAAAAAGCAAAAGCAAAAGGCGCAACTACCCAAAATGGTTTAGGAATGCTGAAAGCTCAGGCTGAAGCGGCCTGGGAGATTTGGAACAAATAGCACATAGATGCAGATTAAAGGCTTTTGCGCTTTTTAAGAGTGTATGAAACAGTCGAGCTGTATTCGTCGGGGTGGCTGATTTTATTTCCTGTTATCAAGGTTTTGTTTTTTGAGGTCTTTGGGTAGTTTTTTATGGTCTAAACTGACTTTTTTGCAGGCTGTAATTATTTTTATGTTGTCGGGTCTGACTTTTTTGCAGGGGTAAAATTGTTTTTTATTGCCTCGTTTTATTTTTCTATTATCGTGAGTTAGTTTATAGTATGCCCGACTTTGTTTTTTGGTGTCGGGTTGGAGTTTTAAGTGTTCTCGTTTTTATTTTTAATTATCTCGCAAAGGCGCAAAGAACAATAAGGTTTGTTTTTAGTTGTCTTCATTTTGTTTATTGAAAAAGGCAATCAAAAACTGATTGCCTTTTTGCTATTTTAAGTTTATGCTGATACGTTGCCGATTGGTGCTGCACTGCTGTTTGATTTGCCATGTGCTAATATGATGGTTACATGTGCATCGTCAATATCGTTGGGATTGTTGACGATGAGCCAATGGGCGAATATGCCACCAAAATCTTTTGAAACTGATGCCTGTAATTCAGCATTTGCTTCTACTTTTATTTTGTTGGCTGTAGGCATTGTAGCTGGTGTATCGGTCAATGCTAATTCAACTGGAACGGTGCTGTGATTGCGAATGGTAAAGGTGTCGCCTTCTTGAAATTTTTTTCCAAATATTGCCTCAAAATGATGTGGCATTAAATGCAATTCTTCGGCTTGCATTGTTTTTCCTAAATCAATTATTTTTCGTGCATTGGTATATCCTGCTACAAAAACGGGTTGCGCTGCTTTGTAGGTTTTTACCAAATTATCCATTTTAGCCCATTGGGTACGCAATGTTGTAAATAGTGTATTGAGTTGTGCTGTGGCTGCTGTGGCTGCTGCTTGCATCACTTTTTTAGTTGGTGCAGCATTGCTGTAATTTGTGATTGCTGTTTGCAAATCGGTAATATCTGTGGCTACAACATTGAATGGTGTTAGTGATGCAATAGCTATTCCTGTTGCTTTATCGTGGACTAATTGCATACGATTAACGATTTCGGCAGTTGTGCCTAAAATAAAATCGGAGTGTGTGAAATGAATGGCTGATGCTAAAATTGGGTCGTTGATGTCATCGGCATAGGCACGTAATCCGAAGCATACATGCTCGGCTTTATCATTTGCAATTTGATGTAAATTCTTTTTGTTGGTGGTTGCGCCTGTGCTGTCTAAACCTTGTGTGGTGGCGGTTTGATTGATTGAAACTACTGTGCCTTTGATGGCTGCTAAAAGTGTGGTAACTTTTGTGTTGGCGGTGAATATGGCTACGTTTTTATCCATAAATCCTGTAGCCGTGTTAGTCATATTCAGACTGTTGTTTTGATTGTCGGTCATAAGCATTTTTTGATTTAGTGATTAAAAGATTTGATGATTTTGTTTGCACGCAAAAGCGCAAAGAATTTTATTTAGATGGTTTAATGTATTGGAACGATGAAATAGAAATTGGTTCATCTTTTTCTTTTAGCTTAAATTCACAACTTTCCAGATTAGGATAGTAGCCGACCGAAAGATTGCCATAGGAGTTTATAAGTTGCGTACCTTCATTAGAATGTTTAAATCCTGCATGTCTATAAAATTTCCAAACACCTGAAATAATAACTATTGATTTGATTTTATTATTAAGCTTCTCGCCAACAAAATCTGCATCGCAATTAGTTCTTAATTCTTCACCTCTAAAATTTTCTTCTGAATACACAACTATTTCAGGTATTGGTTCGCCTTGAGTATAGTTTTCGGGTTTTAAAATTCTTTTTGCATTTGGGTCAAAGGGCTTTTCCATGATTGTTGTGTTTTGAGTTATTGTAAAATAATTGTTCGAGTATTGATGAATCTTCCTTTTTTAATTGTTATTTTATTAATGATTTAACTTGGTCAGCTGTTTCTGCTGATTTTAACTGCCTCTCTAAATCTTTTGTTTCTTGGGGATACAATGCAATTATTTTGTCTAGGAAATCATTTAGATTGCTCAAATTGTCAGCAAGGGATTGAAGTTCTGTGGTAATTTGTAATGATGTATTAAAGTCTTTATAAACTACTTGAAATTTTGAAAACAAAGTCTTTTTCTTGTTTTGATTATTTAGAGCTTCAATCTGATTTTTCTTGTCATTGCATTTCGATTGAAGGTCAATTAATGATTTTGCAAGATTGTATTCCTTTTTACCTAATGCGATATTGTTAAGAAATGTATTCTTGTCATAAGTATAGAAGGAATTGTTAGTATTTTCAAAATAGAAATTGTATACAGATTGCTTTATACTGTATTCTTCGTTTTCCAAGATTGTGTTGAATTTAAAGAACTGTTCGGTAACACAGATTTGTATTGGGGTGTAAACACCTTTGTTTCGTTCAAAGCAAGTTTTTGTAAAGTCCCAGGTTTTATTTTCCCAAGGCTTTTCAAAATTATATTTTATCCCCCCTGCATCATCATAAAGTTTTCGTAAAATACTATTTTCATCATTGAACAATGTCCAACCATAGTTATCTTTGGTTGTTTTCAAAGCAATCTTATTTGCAAAATAGTATTTGTCTTGCTCTAAACTGTCATACTGTGCCTTTGTATATTCTTGAAAAAACTTACTGTTTGAATGATATAATTCCAACAAGTTTCCAATCATTGGTTTGAGTAATGCGATTTTATCAGTTACATTTTTTCTTTCCGATGGTTTTACTTTAGTTACATCAATTTTGCTGTATATTTCATATGCTCGCAACAAATCGTTTTTGTTATAAAATTCTTCTGCCTTTTTAAAATCTTGATTACTTGATAATGCAGTGAAATTGGTTGTTGAAACTTGAAGATTGCAACCGCCTTTAAATCCCTCATTAAATGATAAATCCCCACCAATTTGTTTGTACAAAAAATAATCAACACTAAATAATTTGGGGAAATAGTCTTTGATATTGTTTGTTGCCGCACATAAATCGCCACCGCAAACTGTATCAATTATTATTCCTGCTTCTTCTCTTTCTTTTTCATTCATCGCTTTTGCTTTAATAAAATCATCATAATCTATTTGGTATTTTGAACTTCCTTCCAAAACTTCCCCATTGTTGCCTCTTGCAATGAATTCATAGAGAATATTGTCTTTATAAATTAACTCTCTGTTTTTCCCAAATCCTCTATCATTTATTGACCATGTGCCAATACAAAGGCTATTTGCATCATAGTTTCCTGTTGCTTTAAAACTTGAAAACTCGTCATCAATATTGACAGCACCAATTAATTTGCCTTCTTTGAAATTCATATTTATTACCATTGTTTTCAATGGTTCAAATTGTCCCCATACATAATGACCATTTGAATAAAACTTCTTTCTTGTTTTATATGACCGAACTTCTTTCCAATTTCCGTTAGCATAACCATTTTTATAATTAGCTATTAATGAAACACTACCAGTAAAGTATAAATTGTTTGTACCAAAGTCCACCATTGCAATTGAATAAGTCCATGCTCCATCTTTTAATCCTTTATTAAAATTTCCATTAATTGATTGGTCGTAACCTATATAATCTCCTTTGCCGTTGAAACTATAATGAAATGCTCCTTGCTTTAAATACTCATGTGTATTTGGGTCTTCGTAGTATGAGTAAACTGCATTTCCATTTTGCATCATTCCGTTTTCAAAATCACCGTTGAATGATTTTAGCTGCTGACTATACGATTTTATTGACAAGAATATCATTAAGGCAAGTAGGCATTTTTTCATTGTTTTTGTTTTTTGAATTGCAAAAATGAAACATGAATGGTTGCCAATTTTGAGCAAATGAGTGCAAATAAAAATTGTGTGCATTGACAATGAAAAATGATTTTAGTTTTGCCCTCATCATGGCAAAACCAATTCAAGAAATTAAAACGGAACACTTAGAACACTTGAAAAAGTTGATTCAAGAACAGTTTGGAAAAAGCATTTTGAATGCGAATGATTGTGAATTATTGGCGGCTGCAATTTTTGAAACTACAAGCCAAAGAGTGCATGGCGACACTATGCGGCGGCTGTATGGTATTTTGAAAAGTGATTCGCAACCTTCGCTTTTTACGTTGGATGTATGCGCTCTATTTTGCCATTTGGAAGATTGGACGAAGGTGGTTGAAAATTATTTAGCGCAAAATAATTTGTACTTAAAAAGTTTGTTGATTGATGTGGTGTTGAACAACAAAAAGAGTTTTGATGAATTGAAAAACGAACTGAACAAACGTGCAAAAAGCAAAGATTTGTATGAAACATTTGCTCAAATAATTTTAGCAAAGGCGCAACAAGAAGACAAAGAATTTTTTGAACGAATTTTTGAATTGAAAAAGTTGTTTGCATTTGAAAGCCGCTATCAATATGATATTTACCACACTATTCATTTGTTGGGTGCGCTTTGTATTAAACATGCTTGGTTGAAAAAGATTGCGATTAAGCACTATTATAATTTGCCTTTTGCACACGATTATTTTGTGGAGTGGTTAGTGTTGCCTGAACAAGATTATTACATGGCGTTGCTGAAAAATTATTACAACGCCAACCCCAACAAAAAAGCTGTTGCACTTTTTTATTCATTGATTTGTGCCACAAAAAATGCTGAACAAAAAGAATGGAAAATGTTTTTGAGTGATTACAAAAGAATAGAATCAATGTCGGTGAAACCTGCTGCTGTCAATAATTTGGTAGCAATGCGTTTGATGGGTGTACAATTGTATCATGCGAATAAATACGACCAAGAAATGTTTAAAAAACTATTGCATGAAATTGAAGCGATTAAATTTTTAGCGCACTTAAAAGATTTGGGACACAAGGTTAGTAGTGTATTTATGCTGTGTAATTATTTGCATGAATTAAAAGCATTTGAAACAATTGTTGGTTTGTATGAAAGCAAGATTGAGCAACAAAAACTAACGCTTGGTTATTGGGCTGAACTGAATTTTATTCAATTGAAAGTGCTTTATGCTGCTGCACTTTATGAAAGCAAAAATAAGAAAAAGGCAAAGTTAATTTTTAAAGAAATTGATATTGCAAAGGCTGATTTGAATTTTCATTTTAGGATAAAAAGTGTGTATGAAAATGTGGAGCGGTGTTTAAAATAACATCAAGAAACCTGCGGCTGTGGCGGCTGTGATTAATACCCAATCTTTTTGTTTTAGTGAATCGTTGAAAATAAATATGCCTACGATGAGAATGATTATTTCGAATAAAAAGCCTAATAAAATATTGATGCTTACTGGAATTTTGGTGAGTGTGAAATAACTTAAAATGCTGCCGCCTGTAACCATTGCGCCAATGACAAAGCAAGTGAATAAACTTTTTTGATTGATGGATTTCGGAAATGTTTTTTTGTCTTTGAACAAGATTAAAACGTAAGAAGAAATGAGAACGCAACATTCCATAATTAAGCCAAAATAAAGTACGCCAAATTGTTGAATGGCTTTGAGATAAAAAACAAAAGAGATGCCCCAAAACAAGCTGCTCAAAAGGATGAGGAAAACTTCGTTAGAAATTTTGAATTGCATTATTTGCTCTCGTTGATGAATGGAAAAGCCAATAATTACAATAGCTAAAGCGAAATATTTTGCGGTGCTTATTGTTTCGTGATATAGAAAAATGGAAGTGAGAAATGAAAATACTGTTGCAATTGGTGCAATGGAATTGATGAAACTAAATCGTCCTGTTTGAATGGCTGATGTAAAAAAATACAATCCCCAAAAACTAAACAAACACAATGCAATTGTAAGCAACCAATCGGCAATTGAAACGCTTTTGAATGGTTGTAATATTTCTGTTGGATTAAGGAAAAAACAAACAGCGATTGTCATTAAAGCAACGCTGAAAATTGTTCGATAAAAAATGATAGTGTGGTTAGTGTTGTTTGTTAAAACCTTTTTCCAAAGTATGCCCGACACTAAAAAGAATAGTGCCGAAATGATTTTAGAAATAATAGGTAGGCTTTCGTTTAACATTTAAGGTGGTTGTCGAAATATAGAATTTACAAAGATAAACGGTGGCAGAACATTTTCTCTTTTAGGGGTATAGAAACTGTAAAATGAGATTATTGGAATGGGCTGGTGATGCTGCTAAATTTAGGGATGCTCATTGATTTTAAAAATTCTTTTCAAGAAAACTTCGTTTCCATTTTTGCCTCCCTTTTTCATTTTCTATCTTTGCCCATCGCCGCTAATTTTACAGTTAGCAATTTAGTTTATTATCTCATTATCAAATTATTCAATCGTGCCAAAAGATACATCCATAAAGTCAGTACTAATCATAGGTTCAGGTCCAATTATTATTGGTCAGGCTTGTGAGTTTGATTACAGCGGTTCGCAGGCTGCCCGTTCGCTTCGTGAAGAGGGAATTGAAGTGGTGCTGATTAACAGCAATCCTGCAACGATTATGACCGACCCGATTGTGGCTGACAAAGTTTATTTGTTGCCATTGAATACGGAAAGCATTGAGCAGATTTTGAAAGAAAACAAAATTGATGCGGTGTTGCCAACTATGGGTGGACAAACAGCGTTGAATCTTTGCAAAGAAGCCGATGAAATTGGCTTATGGGAACAATACAATGTAAAACTGATTGGCGTTGATATTAAAGCGATTGACAAAGCCGAAGACCGTGAAAAATTTCGCTTGTGGATGATTGAAATGGGTATTCCGGTTTGTCCAGCGCATATTGCCAACTCATTTTTAGAAGGAAAAGAATTTGCACAACAAATAGGATTTCCGTTGGTACTTCGCCCATCGTTCACATTAGGTGGAACAGGCGGCGGCATAGTTTTCAAAAAAGAAGATTTGGATGAAGCCTTGAACCGAGCTTTGACAGCCAGCCCGATGCATGAAGTGCTGGTGGAAAAAGCAGTGTTAGGTTGGAAAGAATATGAACTGGAATTGTTGAGAGACAACAACAACAATGTGGCCATCATTTGTACGGTTGAAAATTTCGACCCAATGGGTGTGCACACTGGCGATAGTATCACAGTTGCGCCAGCTATGACTTTGAGCGATACCGCATTTCAGTTAATGCGAAATACTGCTATCAGCATGATGCGAAACTTGGGAAATTTTGCAGGTGGATGTAATGTGCAGTTTGCCATGAATCCTGAAACGGAAGAAATTATTGTGGTGGAAATAAATCCCCGAGTGAGCCGTTCATCAGCATTGGCAAGTAAAGCAACTGGTTATCCGATTGCAAAAATTGCTGCAAAACTGGCGATAGGATACAATTTAGATGAATTAAAAAATCAAATCACTAAAACAACTTCAGCATTTTTTGAACCAGCATTGGATTATGTAATTGTGAAAATTCCACGTTGGAATTTCGATAAATTTAAAGGAGCAAATGACACACTTGGTTTCCAAATGAAATCGGTTGGTGAAGTAATGGCAATTGGCAGAAGCTTCCCCGAAGCGATTCAGAAAGCTTGTCAGAGCTTGGAAAACGATGCGATTGGCTTGGGTTACTATGGTAAATCGTTGATGAAAAGTGAGGAGATTTTAGAAAGCATCAAAACACCGAAGTGGGACAGAATATTCCGCATCAAAGATGCATTGATGGCTGGTGCTACCGTTTCCACCATTCATAAATCAACCATGATTGATAAATGGTTTTTGTACCAGATTCAAAGCATTGTTGATTTGGAAAAACACTTAATGAAGTTTGATAAGCTTTCAGAAATTTCAAAAGAAGAAATGACCAAAGCCAAGCAAATGGGCTTTTCTGATTTACAAATTGCAAAATTCGTTGGCAACAAATGCACAGAAGATGAAGTGTATGAATATCGCAAATCATTAGACATCGTTAGAGGATTTAAAATGGTTGATACTTGTGCTGCTGAATTTGAAAGTAAAACAAACTATTTCTACAGCACTTTCGATTCTGCAAACGAATCAATCAGAAGCGACAAGAAAAAATACATTGTATTAGGCAGTGGTCCAAACCGCATTGGGCAAGGTATTGAGTTTGATTATTGCTGCACACATGGTTTGCAGGCAATTAAAGAATGTGGTCATGAAGCCATCATGATTAACTGCAATCCTGAAACGGTAAGTACCGATTTCGACATGGCGGATAAGTTGTATTTCGAGCCTGTGTTCTGGGAGCATTTATGGGAAATTATTGAGCATGAAAAACCTGAAGGTGTGATTGTTCAATTAGGCGGACAAACTGCTTTGAAACTGGCTAAACGCTTAACTGAAAAAGGAATAAAAATCATAGGTACTTCATTCGATAGCATGGATATTGCCGAAGACCGTGGTCGATTCAGCGATTTGCTGAAAGAAATGAATATTCCGTATCCTGAATATGGCACAGCCCACACTGCTGATGAAGCAATGGCTGTGGCAAATAAAATTGGTTACCCAGTGTTGGTTCGTCCGAGTTATGTATTGGGTGGGCAGCGTATGCGAATTGTGATAAATGATGATGAACTAGAAAATGGGGTGTTGAGCTTATTGAAACACTTACCTGATAATACCATTTTGATTGACCATTTCTTAGACCGCTGTCAGGAAGCTGAAATTGATGGCATTTGCGATGGAGAGAATTTTCATGTGATGGGCATTATGGAACACATTGAGCCAGCAGGCATTCACAGTGGTGATAGCAATGCGGTGTTGCCTCCATTTAATTTGTCGCCATTGGTAATTGTTGAAATGAAAGATTACGCCAAAAAAATTGCGATGAAATTGCAGATTAAAGGCTTGATAAATATTCAGTTTGCAATTAAAGATGGTAAAGTATATGTGATAGAAGCTAATCCACGTGCAAGCCGTACAACGCCTTTCATTGCTAAAGCCTACCAGATTCCTTATTTGAATATTGCAACCAAAGTAATGTTGGGTGAAAAGAAAGTTACCGACTTTACTTACGAACCAAAATTGCAAGGTTATGCCATTAAAGAACCAGTTTTCTCATTCGATAAATTCCCAAATGTGAATAAAGAATTAGGGCCTGAAATGAAATCAACCGGTGAAGCCATCCGTTTTATTAAAGACCTACGTGACCCTTATTTCCGTACGTTGTACAAAGAAAGAAGTATGCATTTGAGTAAGTAAAAAGAATTAGCGGACCATTTATTTTTGATTAGCAAGAAACAAATCAACCAACATTTGAGGTTATCCAATTATCTATTGCAACAAATAATTTGTTGTTTCCATCTTGTTTGTAATTGAGTAAGTTTTTCTCAAACGTTTTTATATCAAATAAAAATGCTTTGATATTATCTGATGAAAACTCATTGAAATGTCTGCCAAATTCATATTTGTTTATATAGGCAGCATTTACAAACTGCTCAAACTGATTGGCAATGGGTACACTGCAAATAGGCTTTTGCAAATAAACAGCTTCGCTAATAAATGAATATCCACCATTGCAAATTACTGCTTTAGCATTGGCTAATAAATCCACAAATTCAAATTCACTAAATTTTTTCAATTGTACATTTTTGTGTTGCTCTTCCTTATTAAATCCAAACACAAAAAATTGTTCAGAAGGAACTTGTTGTAATTGTTGCACCAGATTAGCTTGTGATGAAGATGTTTGATAAACAAGAATATGATTGCCTTTTTTCGATTTAGCATTTAAAATTTCGTTACGAATAATTGGTGGAACAAAAGTTGTATTTTTCTTCAAAATCGGAGCCTCAAAAAAACTACTTACAAAATAATGCGCCGCCCCAGCTACCTTTGCTTTGGTAATTGTTTTAGCAATATTAAAATTGTTTTTTTCGTGTTGTGGTATTTCAATTTCCAGTTTACACCGATTCAGTGTTTGAATATTGTCAATGCTTATTAATGGGATTTTATTTGCTTTTGCATAAAAATGAGTAAACGATTCGTAGTCGCTGATAACTAAATCGGGTCGTAGGTGCCGATGTAAGTTTTTATATTGAAGGAAATTAGTTTGCAGTTTTTTAGGCGCATCTTTAAGTGTATTAAAAAATGTTTTCCCAATAGAAATTGCAGCATTTTTATATGCTAGATGATAGCCCTCAATTGCGTAAACTCTATTTGGAAAATGTGCATTAAGAAAATCAAAAGCCCTGCCGCTGCTTACAATTCTTACATCATTATGCTGTTTCACCAAATACTCAATTATCACTTTACTTCTTGTAGCATGTCCCATGCCTTCGCTGGGAACACCATATAAAATTTGCATTTCATTTTTTTTGTAAATATAATTATAGGTTTTTCCGAATGGAATTATATGAGTTTTAAATTGGAATAAACCAAATTGTAAAGTTATTTTTACGGCATATTTTTTTAATAAATTTTTCATGGTTGCAAGTTTTAATACTAACTTAGTTACACTTAACGGATTCATAAATACCCAAGAGCACAAACATCCTGAAGCGACAGGCAATCTTTCTGGATTGTTGCGTAGTGTGGGGTTGGCTGCTAAAATTGTGAATAGAGAATTGACGATGGCTGGATTAGCTGAGGATATATTAGGCGAAACAGGCAACACCAATGTACAAGGCGAAACTGTTAAAAAAATGGACGTGTTTGCCAACGAACATTTCATTGCAGCCTTTCGCAGAGGCAGACGTTGTTGCGGTATCGTCAGCGAAGAACAAGATGACATGGTAGTGATTGACGAACAAGGCGCTCAATATTTAGTTTGTATCGATCCTTTAGATGGTTCATCGAATATTGATGTGAATATTCCAGTAGGTACAATATTTAGTATCTATAAAAGAATATCAAAAGATTGCTCGGTAACTAAAGAAGATTTTTTACAACCAGGCACAAAACAAGTGGCTGCTGGTTATGTTATTTACAGTTCAAGCACTATGATTGTTTATACAACAGGCGATGGTGTAAATGGATTTACATTGGATCCGGCAATTGGCGAATTTTGCTTGTCAAATCCTGATATGAAAATGCCTGATGATGGTAAAATTATTTCTTGTAATTTAAGCTATCAATCAGAGTTTCCAGCTTTTGTACAAAAATATGTTCATTACAGTTTTGAACATGACAAAGCAACCAAACGCCCATACAATCTGCGATACGTTGGTAGTATGGTGGCCGACATTCATCGTACTTTATTAAAAGGAGGTGTTTTTTTGTATCCGCCAACTACTGATTCACCAAAAGGAAAATTAAGATTATTGTATGAGTGCAATCCAATCTCATTTATCATTGAGCAAGCAGGTGGCGCTTCAACTAATGGCAAGAAAAGAATTTTAGAAATTGAGCCTAATGATTTTCACGAACGAACACCTATATATTGCGGCTCGAAAAATATGGTGATGCGTATGATGGATATGCAATAAAAATTTTATGTACGAAAAAAAACATCATCCATTAGCAAGCAGACGAACCTTGCTGCTGCGTATTTTGAAAACGAGTATTTTAGCATTCTCAATATTGATTATTTGGTTAATGGTTGGTATTATGGGCTATCGCATTACTTGCAATTTTGGTTGGTATGATTCACTGCTAAATGCAGCCATGATTATGAGTGGTATGGGACCAACAAAAGATATAGCTTATAATTGGGGTAAAGTTTTTGCTTCGGTTTATGCTATTATTAGTGGTATATTGTTTATTACATGTGTCGGTATTTTTCTCACACCTATTGTGCATAGATTTCTTCATAAATTTCATTTAGAAACAAAATAATGTGCAAATACAAGCAGGAAATAGTTTTGAAATGAACACGATTTTATTTTTTTTTGTAAAATATTTTTAATAAAAAATGGAACCAATCAATAATTCTACTGATAGTACAAATCAACCATTACAAGAATCTGGAAATTCCTCACCGATTAGTGATGATTTAAAGGGTGCTAAAACTACCTCAACCAAAAAGTCAGGAACTGGTAAAATTGTTGGGGTGTTGTTAGCTGTTTTGTTTTTATCATACATTGCAATTACATTAGTTGTAAATTTTACGAAGATAAACATACCAGCCGTTTCAAAATTAGTGTATCATTTTCATGCTAAAACAAGTGCATCAGATACCACAAAAGTTACAGAAGCAACAACTGCTGATGCTGCTTTAGCTTTAGACACAACTGTTACAGCAAAGGATACTATGTCAAAAGATGCTTTAGCTACTATTGATACATCAAAAAAAACAGTGGCTGAGGCCAAATCTGCCAAAGAAGAAAAAAAGCCAAAAGAAGAAAAAGAATTAACAGTTGCGAAACCATCAATTTCAAAAACGGAGCCAGTAAAGCCCTTAAGTAAAACAACACCAAAAGAACCTGCTACAGAAAAATCTGTGGTTGAAAAACCAGTTGCCCCTAAGCCTGTTGCTGCAAAAACAGAAAAAAATAATTCTTCATCAACCGCTATTCCTAAAGAAGAAAAAAAACTGGCAGTAGTTTCTGAAAATAAAACAAAAGAAAAAACAACTGAGACTTTATCGAAAACAGAAAAAAAATCTGAATCAGTTACAAAAAGTAAATTTGTAAAAAAAGTAGATGATTATGCTGTGTATCACAGCGACAACTCCTATATGGTGCCAGCAGGGCAAATATCTTCTAGCTCTGCATACCCGACTTATAATTATAAAGTAAATCCTAATGAAAAATCTGCTTCTTATCACTCAACTTCAAGCAGTTATGTTTCATACAATGTTTCGGAAGCTCGTTTTATCAAGGCTTCTAAGCCTTATCCAACTTCATTAGATGGTTATTTAAAAGCTATCGGCAATCCTGAAATTGATTATGATACAAGATTTGCATTCTCCGAACGTTGTTTACAAACTTATTTTATCCCTGGCGCTACGGCTCAACAGATTGATGAAAACGGTAAGACCATGAACACCATTTCGATGGAAGATTTGTTTGGATTAATGAGAGTGAATGAATTTAATGTAAACATAAAAGACCGTCAAGCATCGGGCAATAGAATTGCTTCTATTAAATTCAATTATAAGTTTTAAGTTTTTTTATAATTCTTATCATTTCTATTCTTCCTGAAAAAAGCAATCTTCCTTTAATTGGAAATATTTTTTTTCATTATTGATTTAATTCAAATCAATAATGAAAATCGCTATACAGCCTTTTTTTATAAGGCTTTTAATTTTAAATTCCGCTTAATGGAATTTGGATAAATTCTGTAAAAATAAGTTTAACAATTTTTATAGAGGCTTGAAAAAATAAAACAACTTTTTCGGTTCTACATCTTCAAAGCTTTGATTTTACAGTTTTTTACGTAATTGTTTGCTTTTCTAATTTCCATTTTAGAAGAAAAATTTTCCGCCGTGTGGAATTTTGAAAATTGGCATAGCCCTGAAAGTATTGATTTTGCTGCATTTGGTGTTTTGGCACAACTTAGGCTTAAAGGGTTTCAACCAAAACACAAAAAGTTATGCGTAAGAAAAAATTAGCGATTATCGGCACGGTAGGAATTCCAGCAAACTATGGCGGCTTTGAAACTTTAGCCGAACATTTAGTAGAAGAATTAAATGACAGAATGGATATTTCGGTGTATTGCTCGAAGAAGAAATATTCCAAAGAGCAACGTGTGAATTTTTACAAAGGTGCAAAATTGCATTATTTGCCTTTTGACGCTAATGGCTTACAGAGTGTTATTTATGATTCGATAAGCATCATTCATGCGGCTTTCACAGCAGATGTGTTATTGGTGTTGGGTGTAGCTGGCGGATTTTTATTTCCGTTTGTGAAATTATTTACCAACAAAAAAATTATTGTTTCTATTGATGGCATTGAATGGAAACGTAACAAATGGAACAAATGGTTGCGTTGGTTTTTGTGGGCTTCGGAATGGTTAGCAGTTAAATTTTCACATGCTGATATTGCCGATAATGAATCCATTCAGGATTATACAGCCATGCGCTATAAAACTTTGAGTAATATTATTGAATATGGTGCCGACCATACTCAAAATGTAAAACCAACGCCCGAAGACCGCATCAAATATGTGTTTTTGAATGGAAGCTATGCTTTTAAAGTTTGCAGAATTGAACCTGAAAATAATATTCATACGGTATTAGAAGCGTTTTCAAAATTGCCTTTGCATAAAATGGTGATAGTGGGAAATTGGAACGTGAATGAGTATGGAAAAAATTTACGAACGCAATATTCATCGTTTGCAAACATCACTTTGCTCGACCCAATTTACAATCAACGCGAATTGGATTTATTAAGAGGCAACTGTACCATTTATATTCATGGGCATAGTGCTGGTGGCACCAATCCTTCATTGGTAGAGGCTATGTACTTGGGTTTGCCTGTGATAGCATTCAATGTGAATTACAATAAATCAACTACCGAAAATGCAGCCTTGTATTTTAAATCGGCTGATGATTTAGTGAACATTATTCAAACACATCATATCCCTGAATTTATTTCGATGGGCTACAAAATGATGGAAATAGCTCGTCGCCGTTACACCTGGAAGGTGATTGCTAATAAATATTTTTTCTTGATTGAAAAAGTGAGTGTGAAAAAATCAAAATCGCAGGTGAATCCTTTTAAAAATTTATCTATCGAATCGCATCCATTGCTCAATTTAGAACTCTCACATTTGAAGCAAGCAAAATCTTTTTACGAAAAAATCTAAGCTTACTCCCTGCATTAAAAAACTCAAATTCCTGTCCTATGCAAAATAATATTTTCATTTCTACGCTATTGTTGCTTGCCTTTTCGGCATTCGCATCCATCTTGGTTTTTAACTATTCTATCAAATTCAGTCGCCGACTGGGATTGGTAGATAAACCAAATCATCGCAAAGTACATCGCAAGCCAATACCAGTTGTTGGTGGCTTTGCTATTGGCTTTTCATTGTTTTTAGTGTATGCTGTTTCGCATCATTTACAACAATTTGTTACACAACATTGCGCAATTGCTGCAAGTCTATTAGTGTTATTGGTGATGGGCATTTTCGACGATAAATATTCCTTATCAGTAAAACTCCGCCTTGGTATTGAATTATTGTGTGCCTTTGCTGTGGCTTATTCTGGCATTCGCTTAACATCATTACACGGTTTATTTGGCATCCAACATTTACCAGTTTTATTGCAATACATTGTTACTATTTTCTTGATAGTTTCAATAACAAATGCATTCAACTTGATGGATGGAATTGATGGCTTGGTTGGTGCTGTATCACTGGTGAATACTGTGTTGTTGTCGTTTGCATTCATTATGTTGGGAGAATATCAATGGTTGTATTTAATGTTACCATTGTTGGTTTCATTATTAGTTTTTCTTTCCTACAATTGGAATCCGGCTAAAATATTTATGGGCGATGCAGGTAGTTTGTTGTTAGGTTTTTTATTTACAGCAAGCGGCATATTTTTAATCGAAAAATCATTTACAATAAGTGCTGTAAATGCAACACCTGAAGCCATCATCACTTTAGTATCTGCTTGTTTGATGATTCCTGTGATGGACACTATTCGGGTTTTTGTACAACGTGCAAAGCAAGGTAAATCGCCATTTGCAGCTGACAAAACACATTTGCATCATTTGTTTTTATCGTTAAATATTTCACATGCAAATGCAGCTAAAAAAATATTGTTGTTGCATTGTGCTATTATTTTCTCGTCTGTTTTATTGATTCAGTGGATGAGTGTAAGTTCTGTAATTATGATACAAGTAATGATGTCGGTTGTTTACACTGTGTTACTAAAATTTGTAAACAACTTTTTTCATTGGTTCAGATTCATCAGAAAATATGAATTGGAATGATTTAAACGAAAGCGAATTATAAATAAATTCGCTTTCGTTTTTTAAAAAAAGTTATTCAGATAATTTATTTTGTTTAACTTTAACTTCCGAAAAATTTAAACCTAAACTATGAACCATGAAAAAGATATTTTTAATTTTATGTTTACCTCTTCTTTTTTCTGAAGTAGGTTTTGCTCAAATCACTATGGTGTTATCACGTGATACTACTATTTGTGCAAACCAGCCAGTACATTTAAATGCCCAAGTGCTTAATGCACCAACTACTTCCGTTAATTATACCATTTCTCAAATTAGTTTTCAACCAGATCCATTTGTAGGTGGAACAACTTTTAATTTGAATGATGATGATCAGACTTTGCCGATAACAATGCCTTTTAAATTTTGTTTTTATGGGAATACCTATTCAAAATTTATTATATCATCAAATGGTTGGATAGGCTTTTCAATAGGGCAATCGAATAGTTGGTATGGCGCTTTCTTACCAAATAATTCAGGTAATATGCCAATGAATTGCATCATGGCACCATTTCAAGATTTGAATCCGCATGCAGGCGGCACTATTGGTTATGCTGTATATGGTAATGCACCCTATCGCAGATTGGTTGTGAGTTATAACAATGTCCCATTGTATAACAATAATGTTAACAGCCAATACACTTGTGGCGTAACTTTTACAGGGCAGATAAAATTATTCGAAACATCTAACATAATTGAAACGCACATTGCTAACAAACCAATTTGTACAGCTTGGAATAGCGGAACAGCAATTCATGCACTGCATGATTCCATTGGAAATGCAGCTGTAATTGTATCTGGAAGAAATTATTCGAGTTGGTCAACCACCAATGAAGGGATGGCATTCATACCAAGTGGAGTATCAACAGAAGTTATCAATTGGTATTGCAATGGCAATTTGATAGGCAATGGTAATTCCATATTGGTTAGTCCTTCACAAACTAACACTTACACAGCAATAGGTTATTTTGGATGTGGAACTACAGCTCAAAAAACAGGTAATATTACTGTTAAAGTATCTAATTTAAGATTTGATAATCCTGCTTTAACAATTAATCCAATAAGTTGTAATGGGAAAAATGATGGTTCAATACAAGCTAATGTAATGGGGGGATTTGGCAATATTTCTTACTTATGGAATACCAATCAAACTGCTTCAAAAATCACAAATTTATCTTCAGGAAACTATTCAGTTTCAATTCATGATTCATTAGGTTGCGTCATTAATAGCAATGCAAGTTTAGTTAATCCTCAGCCTTTAGCACTTCTAACTAAAAATGTAACCTTTCCAAGTTGCAATTATTCAAAAGATGGTATGATTTCCGTAGCTGGTGTTGGTGGAACACAGCCATATCAATACGTTTGGAGCAATGGTAATCTGACCAATAAAAACACACAATTAAGTAATGGAAATTATTTAGTTACTATTAGTGATGCACATCAATGCATTGATACATTGAGTATAAATATTTTTACGCCATCATTTTCTGTTAATGTTGGCCCTGATAGAACTATAGGTCCTAATGAATATACCCCAATTAGAGCTGACGTAAGTTGTATTGGGGTTTATAATTATTTATGGTTACCAAGTTATCAACTCAACTCAATTAATAATGCGTCAGTAATTGCTAACCCACATCATACAACAAATTACAAGGTAGTGGTTACCAATCAAAATAATTGTATAGCATCTGATAGTGTAACTATTAAAGTAAAATTTGATGACAATTTAGTTTTGATTAATGCTTTTTCACCTAATGGGGATGGAGTGAATGATGACTTTAGTTTCAGAAAATTTGCTGATATTTTTCATTTAAAAGAATTAGATATTTTTAATCGTTGGGGCGAAAAAGTTTTTGCCTCACATGATATTGAACAAGGCTGGGATGGTTCATTTAAGGGTAAACCACAAGAAACGGGCGCTTATGTTTATCAAGCGTTAATTGTTGATTATTCTGGCGAAGAACATTTGGTCAAAGGCAATGTGAATTTGATTCGATAATCTTATTTGTTGTTTTTGTTTTTAAAAAATTATTTTTGTGAAATTCAAAAATAATTTGAATAATACTAAAACATATTTTCTTTCTGATTTTCATTTAGGTACACCTAACGAACAAGCAAGTCTTGAACGTGAAAAACGCATCTGCAAATTTTTAGATGAAATTTCAACCGATGCCAAAGCGGTTTATTTTGTTGGTGATATTTTCGATTTTTGGTTCGAGTATAAAACCGTGGTGCCCAAAGGGTTTCTTCGTTTTTTTTCACGATTGGTGATGTTGAAAGAAAAGGGAATTGACGTATTTATTTTTACAGGTAATCACGATTTGTGGATGAAAGATTATTTTGAAAAAGAATTGCAGATTCCAGTTTATTTCAAACCCATTAAAAAAGAAATTGATGGCAAACATTTTTTCATTGGACATGGTGATGGCTTAGGGCCAGGCGATAAAGGATTTAAACGTATGAAAAAAGTTTTTACCAATCCATTAGCTCAATGGCTCTTTAGATGGATACACCCAGATATTGGTGTTGGTATTGCAAATTATTTCAGTCGCAAAAGTCGTATTGCCACAGCATTAGCTGATGAGAGAAATTTTGGTGATGACGAATGGTTGCTGCAATATTGCAAACGTAAAATTGCCACAACACACTTCGATTATTTTATTTTTGGTCATAGGCATTTGCCATTAAATATTTCAATAGCTAATAATTCTATTTACATCAATTTAGGTGATTGGTTGCGTTACAATACCTACGCAGTCTTTGATGGCGAAAAATGTGAGTTGAAATATTACAAGAGTTGATTATCGCATGATCATCCAGTAAACCACTACGAAGGGTAACACAAAAATAAAAGAATCAAATCGGTCTAATGCACCGCCATGCCCAGGTAAAAAATTGCCACTGTCTTTAACATTCATTTGTCGCTTAAACATACTTTCTACCAAATCGCCAATGCTGCCAAATACAGCTACCAAGGCAGCAATTACCATCCAATGTGTTGCTGAAAACTCTGGTCGGAACATCGATAAAGTATAGCCTGCAACAATCGTAAAAATAAAACCGCCAATTGTTCCTTCCCAAGTTTTTTTAGGCGAAATTCGTTCGTACAATTTATGTTTACCCAATAATTTTCCGCTGAAATATTGCATCGAATCGCTTGTCCAGATTAAAATAAATAAGCCGAAAATCCGCCATGGATAATAAGTTCCGTGGTCGAATGCCAAATACGAACTCATGGCTAATGGTGCAACAATGTAAACTATTGCCAAAGTGTAATAGCCGCAATTAGCCAGCACATTGCCTTTGACGTTCATCAACAATTCATAAATAAAAACTACCCAAAGCAACAATAAAGCAATCCAGGCAAATTGAGGCAGCACTTTGTTTTGTGCAATCAACTGAAAAACCAGTACCATAGCTGCACCAGCTGTAACGCCAAAAGAATTGTAAAACGATTTTGCTTCGGCAAATTTTTCATCGTAAGATGCAATCATCTGAAAAAACTCCTGCAAACACAACATCGCAATTAGTGTAATAGCGGCTGTAAATAATAATGGTTGATGACTGATGAATACACCAATCAATACTGCGCCAAATACAATTCCCCAAATGATTCTTTGTTTCATGTTTCAAAAATAATAAAGTTGCGCAGAGTTGATGAAAGGAATTGTTTTTTTCAGAATTCCATTCAATGTTTGTATGCGTCCGTTCAAAAATATTTTGCAAAAACAAAAAATCCCCAACCACTTTCATGATTGAGGATTTTAGTTTCTTCGCTATCGCTCAGAATGACGGCTGCATTTAAAGTCCTTCTCTTTTGGAGAAGGATTTAGGATGAGGCTGTCATCCTGAGGAACGAAATAGCTGTATTTCATTTTCAAATTTTCAAATCACCACATTTTCAAATTGTTTTACCAACCCAATATCCAGGCAAACATCAGCGGTGCAACAATCGTAGCATCACTTTCTACAATAAATTTTGGTGTAGTAATATCTAATTTTCCCCAGGTAATTTTTTCATTGGGCACAGCTCCCGAATAAGAACCGTAAGATGTAGTGCTGTCACTTATTTGACAGAAGTAGCTCCAAAACGGAACATCATGCCATTCCAAATCCTGATACATCATTGGCACAACACAAATTGGGAAATCGCCTGCAATGCCGCCACCAATCTGGAAAAAACCAACGCCTTTGCCAGATGAATTAGCTCTGTACCATTCGGTTAACCACACCATATATTCAATACCACTTTTCATGGTGCTTGCTTTCAATTCGTTTTTAATAACGTACGAAGCAAAAATATTTCCCATCGTGCTATCTTCCCAACCTGGTACTACAATCGGAATATTTTTTTGCGCCGCAGCCAGCATCCATGAGTCTTTCGGGTCAATTTCATAATACTGTTCTAACACACCGCTCAACAACATTTTGTACATGTATTCATGCGGAAAATATCTTTCGCCTTTATCATTTGCATCTTTCCAAATAGCATGAATATGTTTTTGTAAACGACGAAATGCTTCTTCTTCCGGAATGCAAGTATCGGTTACACGATTGTAATGATTCTCCAACAAATCCCATTCTTCTTTTGGAGATAACTCACGATAATTGGGCACACGTTTATAATGCGAATGAGCAACAAGATTCATCACATCTTCTTCCAAATTGGCACCTGTGCAACTAATAATTGATACTTTATCCTGACGAATCATTTCGGCTAATGAAATACCCAACTCAGCTGTACTCATAGCACCAGCAAGGGTTATCATCATTTTGCCACCTTCATCTAAATGTGTTACATAAGCTTTTGCGGCATCCATCATCGCTGCCGAATTGAAGTGGCGATAATGATGCGCCATGAATTTTGAAATTGCTCCTTGACTCATTTTGTTTATTTTTTTGGAACGCAAAAATAGTTTTTTGCAAGCAGAATTTGATGTTTAATTTTTGTTACGGCGCAATTTATTTGCATCCAGATAATACAACACCTTCATTGAAAATGAATTGGCAAGCGGCTCCTGAAAAGTGGAATTGAAATTATCAATGTAGTTAAATGGTAATACTGCATCATCTTTATACACCAAGTTTTTCCAAGCCAATGTTAAAAAACTTCCAGGTCCGAATTGCCAAGAAAATACTGCATCCAAAGTCCAAGCATTGAAATCAAAATCTTTTCCCAAATCATCAGAAATATTTTGCATCGAGCCATCTTTTTGCAACAAATAATATTGGCTGTATCTGCCGCCACTCCAGTAATGACGAGCATTTAACGAAAACGAAATGCGGTTGGTAAACACATAACTCAAGTTCAAATTGTTGCTGATTTCTTTCACATCTCTTTTTCCAAAATTGATATTCGTAGCATCGTTTGCAACCCAACCACGTTGATTATTTGCAAGCGCATAGCTGTAAGCATAAATCAACAAAAACTTTTTGCTCAATTTCAGTCGGGGTGAAAAATAAAAATCAATTCGGTTTCTGTTTTTTTCATCTAACCATCGAAAGTTGGAGCCTGCATCAATCGCTAAAGTTTTGCGATAATCAGATGAAAAATAAATTCCTGTTTGATACACTTTTGGGATATTATAAAACCAACCTTCCACTCGTGGTTCGTAATAATCCTTTGATACAAAGGGTTTCAGCCAGAAATAAGTAACCATTGTGAGATAATTTTTCCAATCCACCTTTGTACGCTCGGTGATTTGTGTGGAGGCATATTGATTTTTATCAAACAAATTTTCTTGGTCGAAATTGATGGAATTATTCATATTTAGAAATTTCCAAAAAGGTTTAGTAATGTATTGTCGCAAATTCAAATTGTGATGGATGTAATTGTTTTTTGCCAAATAACCCAAATCGTTTGAATTATACGAATTGCTTGTTGCATCAATGTTGTAAGCCCATTGCCACATGCCTGTAATTTTTGAAATGCTGCTAACTGTTCTATTGCCAGTTACAGATTTTGCTGTGCTGAAATCAGTACTGTTTTTCAAAAAAATGTTGCTAATGTTTTCTTGAAAAACAAAAGCGTAACTATTTTTTTTGTTCAAAACTTTCGCATCAATTCCACTCACATTGGCATCGTTGCCTTGCACTGTTCGGGTAACATTGGTATTGATGAAACCCAAGTGGGAATTGTTTTTCAGCGTTTTATCCAATACCAAAATATTGAAATTGGTGAGTGGTTCGTACAATATTTTTTTCGAGTGGTTGTTGCCATCAGTGGCATCCACCATCAAATTGTTTGTAACTGCATTAAACAGACCAACAGACAAATTATCCTTTGTTTTACCGCTGATTTTTACAGCATTAATTAACTGTGTTTGCGATGGTGGATTGTTGGCAACATAGCCTGTATCTCTTTTCCGATAAGTATTGTAGTCGGTTAAATCGCCCACTCTTCGTGAATAAAACAAATCATTTTTTGAAAATAAATCAGCACCTTCTAAAAAAAACGGACGACGTTCTTCATACTGAACTTCATACGGCGAAAGATTTTTCACTACTTGGTCTGATGCTATTTGGCCGAAGTCAGGAATCAAAGTCATATCCAAAGTAAAACTTTCACTAATGCCATATTTCAAATCGGCACCAACTCGGAATGCTTGACCAGTATGATTTCCTTGCGATAAAAAATATGAAGATGCATATGGCGAAAGTGACAATCGAAGTGGTGGATTTATTTTTTCAACGCCTTCTACTTTTCGCATGTAAGGCACAAACGCTGATGTGGTGGGCGGCGTAGTACACCAACTTGCAATTTCTTTTTTGCGCCGAATCTCTCTTGAAAAATCGCAAGCCCAATTTTGTATTTCATTTTTTGGAAAGCGAATAGCTGAATACGGAATTTTTATTTCAGCACACCAACCATCTTTTAGCAAACATGTTTTACTTTCCCATACCGCATCCCAGCTATCATCTACATCACTACCACCATCCGTAGCTTTAAAATCATCTTGCACATTATCAATGGAAACGCCGAACCCATAAGCGTTTTGCCCATCATGATAAGTATCTAAGAAAAAATAAATGTTTTCAGTATTTCCCCAAACAGTTCCACGATTGGTGAGAATGTGCTGAACACTATCTAGATGTTTATCGTAACAAATCGCCAAAAAGTAAATGGCATTGTTGTCATACACCATTTTTACTTCCGTGTTTTCGGTGGGCAAATTTCCTGGTCGTGGCTCAAATTGATAATTGAGTTGAACGGGCATTGCATTTTTCCAACACTCGTCATCGGGCTTTCCATCTAGGTTTGGCGCCTGTTGCACACGAATAGCTTTCAAATTAATCTGGTCATCAGCCCAAACCATTTGAGAAAGCGAAAGCAAAAGAAGCAACAAAAAAGTTTTCATTTTTACTCAACGAAAATAACGGAGTTGCGTGATGTTGCGAATTTTAATTGAATAGAAAAGAAATTATTTTCAACTTTACAGTTCTCAATTTTAATTTAAAATCAATGCTTCACAATCTTTCAAAAAACAATTCGCTGGTTCATCAATTCGTTGCTGAATTAAGAGATACAACCGTGCAAACTGATAGAATGCGCTTCCGTCGCAACTTAGAGCGGCTGGGTGAAATCATGGCGTATGAAATCAGTAAAACAATGGCGTATAAAATGGAGAAAATTCAAACGCCATTAGCCATTGCAGATTGTACTGTGTTGCAGGATCAGCCTGTGTTAGCGAATATTCTGCGTGCTGCTGTTCCGATGTATCAAGGCTTGTTGAATTATTTTGATAAGGCCGATAATGCTTTTATTTCAGCGTATCGAAAACATCATGCAGATGGAAGTTTTGAAATTGATTTGCAATACACTGCCTGCCCATCTTTAGAAAATCGAGTGTTGATTGTTTGCGACCCGATGCTTGCCACAGGAGCCAGCATGGTAGCTACTTTAAAGAAGTTAGAAGCAATGGGCAAACCCAAACATATTCATATTGTGAGCGCCATTGCCAGTCAATTCGGAATTGATTTTGTAGAAAAAAGTTTACCAAATTGCACTTTGTGGACAGCCACCATAGACCCAATTTTGAATGATGATAAATATATTGTGCCAGGCCTGGGAGATGCTGGCGACTTAGCTTTCGGGGAGAAGATGCAACATTAATTACTCCATATAAATTCTATCCTTGCCATCAAAATGTGGCGATTGAATCGAAATTACTTTCAAAGGATTTACTGAAGTAACTTTTACTGAATGTAATGATTTGGCAGGAATGTTTATCATATCGCCTTTTTTCACTGTTACAATCATACTATTGATTTGCATTTCAGCTTCGCCCGAAATGATGATAATGTTTTCAGTATGATTAGCGTGATAATGCAACTTCACTTCTTTTTTAATCACAATCACCGATGAAGTACTTAATGAATCATCAGCAATTTTTTTTACGTAAATATTTTCAAACGTAGTGTCATCGCCAATTTTACTCAATGAATCGGTTTGAAACATTTTGATGTTTTGAGCTTTTAATTGGCTGCAAAAAATTATTGCAGCAAAGAGGAAAAGTACTTTTTTCATGATTGATTCGCTTTTGTTGTTGTGAGTTTACGAATAAATTTATCGCTTTCTAAATTGTATATACTTAATTTTTTTGCCTTTTTCCAAATGTTTTTTTTCGTAGTAAGTTTTGATGTGTAAGGCTTCGGGCAAGGGTTTGCCGTCATTATAAATATCATTTCTATTCTCTAATAATTCAAATACATTTACATCGCAAGGATATTTTTCGATGGTTTCTTTTCCTACCAACGCATCCAGTGTGTATTGATACAAAGTTTCATCATCAATTTTCACATTAATTGTTCCGCCTTTTTTCAAAGCTTGTTTATACAAATTCAAAAATCGCGGTGAGGTTAATCGCTTGTGAGCCTTGGTGGTAGAGAGATACGGGTCGCAAAATGTAATCCAGATTTCGCTTACTTCTCCATCCGCAAAAAAATCGGCGAGCCATTCAATTTCAGTTCTTAAAAAAACAACTTGTTGCAAACCTTTGTCGGTAGCGTTTTTCGAGCCTGTCCAAATTCTATTGCCTTTAATTTCAACGCCAATATAATTTCTATTCGGATTTATTTCAGCCAAGCCAATAGCGTATTCGCCCTTGCCACAAGCCAGTTCCAGCACAATTGGGTTTTCATTTTTAAAATATTCCTTTGCCCATTTTCCCTTGAAAGGGAAATTTGTTTTTTGCAATAAGCCATATTGCAACACATTTTTAAAAGTGTCTAAATCGGCGAATTGCTGGAGTTTATTTTTGCTCATAATTTTTTAGAATGATCCTTACATATTCATCAACTTACCAATCATTTCTTTCATCAAGCCACCTTTATCGCTGTCAGAGGTGTTTACTCCTTTCGATTTTAAATCGTATTCATGTAAAATGCCAAATACTCTTTTGATTTTAGCTGAAGAATAATTATGCGATGCTATTTTGTAATCGGCTAAAATTTTTGTGGGGTATTGAGAAAAAATTCCAATTGCTTTAGCCGTATCGCCTTCACTCATGCCTTGGCAATTTTGATAAATTAGTATTTTAGAAAAATAACCATACAGCGATGCAACCACCATCACCATTGGGTTTGCTTTGTCATTTGCAATGGAATATTGAACAAATTTAAAAGCTTGCTGAAAATTTTTTGTGCCCAATGATTTTTGCAATTCATACACGTTGTAATCTTTGCTGATGCCAATAAATTTCTCAACTGAATCATTGCCAATTTCTTGATGCTTATCGCAATTCAAAAAAAGCTTTGAAAGTTCGTTGGCAATTTTTGATAAATCAGTGCCTAAATATTCTTTCAACAAAGTAGTTGTTTCAGTACGTATTTTATAACCTTGCTGATGCACATAATTTTTCATCCAGTTTTCTACATCCCATTCTTTTATTGCTTCAGCTTTTAAGTGAATAATATTTTCACTCTTGCTGATTAGTTTGCCTAACGTTTTTCGCTTGTCTAATTCTTTATGTTTGTAACAAACCACGAAAATGGTTGATGGCAAAGGCTTTTCGAAGTATTGATTCAGGTTATCGAAATCTTTTAAGTCAGCAGCTTCTTTTAAAATCACTACTTGAAAATTGCTCATCATCGGGAAGCGCATGGCAGTATCTAACACTTGTTTCCAATTAGAATCTTTGCCGTATAAAACTGATTGATTGAAGCTTTTTTCAGCATCGCTCAATGAATTGTTTTCAATAAAATCACTGATAGCATCAATGTAAAAAGCTTCTTCACCTTCTAAAAAATAAACAGGCTTGAATTTTTTTTGTTTGAGATCCGATAATATTTCTTCAAATTTCTGGGTCATTAAAATCGTAAATGTTTTACTGTGTAGCCATTATTAATTAATTGCTTCAATGAGCCAATTCCAATTTTAACGTGCATCTCAACATAGTTAGTAGTTACAGCATTATCGCTGGCTTCGGTCTTTACGCCTTCGGGCGTCATCGGTTGGTCGCTGATTAAAAGTAATGCACCGCTTGGTATTTTATTAGCGAATGCAACTGTAAAAACGGTTGCGGTTTCCATATCAATTGCTCTGCAACGAATATCTGTTAAATATTGTTTGAATTTTTCATCCCACTCCCACACTCGGCGATTGGTTGTGTAAACTGTGCCCGTCCAATAATCTTGCTCAAAATCTCTGATGGTGGTAGAAATAGCTTTTTGCAAAGCAAACGAAGGCAATGCTGGCACTTCGGGTGGCAAATAATCGTTTGATGTCCCTTCGCCTCTAATGGCTGCAATGGGCAATATCCAACCACCAACGCCTGGTCCTTTGCGTAAGCCACCACATTTGCCTAAAAACATTACAGCTTTTGGTCTTACAGCACTTATTAAATCAATCACTGTGGCTGCATTCGCACTACCCATTCCGAAATTAATCATCGTGATTCCTTCGCTAGTAGCGGCTTGCATAGCTTTGCCTACACCATAAATTTTTGCACCTGTTAGTTCAGCAAACAATTCAATATAGTTGGTGAAATTGGTAAGCAAAATATATTGGCTGAATTCTTCTAATGGCATACCTGTGTACCGAGGTAACCAATTGTTTACAATTTCTTCTTTTGTTTTCATGTTAAAAAATGTTGAGTGGTTAATGATTTTTCACGAACATTGCGACGGGTAAAAATACAACATGCAAATTCAATTTCAACCTTACGAGTTTAAAACAAGATTAAATAATGGCAAAAAAGAATTGTGGGATGCCATAAGAAAAAAATATGTTTCCATTACACCCGAAGAATTAGTGAGGCAACATTTGGTTCAATATCTAATTCATGAACAAAAAATTTCGACAGGAAAAATTGCCATCGAAAAAGAAATTAAATTGAATGGTTTGAAAAAACGATTTGATGTTTTGGTTTATGATGAAAATCTGAAACCATTTCTATTAGCTGAATGCAAAGCCCCACAAATAAAACTAACACAAGCAGTGATGAATCAAGCAGCTAATTATAATATGCAATTGCAAGTAAAATATTTACTCATTACCAATGGTATTGAAATACATATTGCCGAAATTGATTTTGAAAAAAAATCTTACCAATGGTTAAATAAGTTACCAATTTAAGATTAAGAATTTGTTGAAATAATTTTACCACCTTCAATCTCATCTCTAATAATATTAATAATTATTTTTCTGCAAACAAATATTAAAGATGCGAATAGCGTAGCAACAAAAACGATAAACGCTGTGATAAAAACTGGTGGTGAAGTTTCTCCATCAAGATATGGTAAATCTAAAATTTTAATGATCGGCTTGTCGCTTTGATATCTCACTAATGCTTGGTCTTGCATTTCTAAAAGCCTGGAATATCTTGCAGCAATTATTTTTTTGTTTTCTTCTAAATCTTCTTGAGGAACCTTAACCACTGATTTAATCATGTATTTATTTACATCATTAAATTGAGCATTCTGATATTTTAAATTTTCGTAAATATCACGGATTGAATCTGTTCTGTGGGTAATGTAATCTAAATCCTGTTTTACCTTTAGCGTATTTACTTCAAAATTGAATTTAATCAATTCGTCAATAATAATTTGATTCTCGGTAAGTGCCAAATCTTTATCGAAGGCAAAATTTACCAAACTCATAAATCCATTTTCGTCGATAATGGATACGCAACCATTTCTTAATATGGTGGATGCTTTCGAAATTTTTTGTTCAGGCTTTAGGGTTTTTAAATCTGCTTTTTGCTGCCACGGCAAAAATTGCTTATTGTTATCTGCTATTATCCATTCAGCCAATGATTTGTATTGAGAATTGTAAGGAGAAGGTAGTTTTGCAGAAGCAATTCTTTTACTCACCGTTCTACTCACCACTACTTTCGATAAAATTCCTAATGCACCAGCTTTTTGAGCAATATCACCTTGAATCAACTCTAAAGGACTGCCTGTTAATGTAGCTTCTTTTTTATCTGGATAGAAAATTGATTTAGCAGTGTATTTGATTGGAGTCAAATTTTTATATATTCCAGTTAAAACACTTAGAACAATTGAAATTGTAATTATCCAAACAAACTTATTTTTAATTGAATCAGTTGCTTCTTGTAATTTTTCGCTATAGTTAACCTTTGCCATAGTATCAATTTTTTAATAATTTGGTGTATGACAAATAAATCAACAATAAACCTGACAAATTGGTGAAGGTGTATGCACTTGCCTGTAATACTGCAACCGGAATTGATGCAACTGTTCTTAGAGCATTTTTTTCTGGTCGTTGTGGCACATTCAATGTACAACCATAATCTACTTTAGGATAGGTCGTGAAAAATAAATAGTTGTGAGCTTTTTTCACAATACCATTTGCGTATTTAACAGTACACTTTCTTTTCCAAGGACGATCTCCGAATCCACCAGCTAAATCGATATAGTATTTATAGTCAACTTTATCTCTGTCATAAAAGACATTAACAGGCACTTGAACATCACCCGTTATTTTTACTACTTCGTCCAATTCAGGAATGGTTAGTTCATCACTTTCATTTAAGATGATATCATATTTTGAGCCTGGTCGTTTGATTGCAGTTGCTAAATCAATCAAAATTACTGCACCAATTGTAGCTCTTTTAAAAGTAGCACCTTTTACATTGGCTGTAGGTAATAATCCACCAGCACGACGAATTACAGAAGATATACGTTCTTTATCTTCTTTTAAGCTGTAATACCCTGGGTATTTAATTTTCCCTAAAATGGATACGTTTTTTTGGTAACTGAAGTCAGGGTTTTTTCTTACAAAGACTTGGTCATAAGGGCGAAGTTCAATCTTTTCTGCTACTGTATCATTTTCTAATATTGGGTCAATAGAATATTGACGAATGACTGTTTTGATTGGAATATTTCTTCGCTTAGCATCCTCAATACTTACAATGCTTGATATTTCCACTTGGTTATATTCTGCCTCACCTTTCATCCCACCACTAATATATAATAAATCTTTCAAAGTTCGCTTACCAGATAAAATATAATTGCCAGGTTGTCTTACTAAACCTGTAACAGTAACAAATGGGATGTCTTGAAAATCAGCAACACTATAAATTTTTAAGGCATCAAATTGTTTTATTTCAAAATTGTTTTGCTCATAAAGTGCCGAATCATCTTTTTTCACAACAGCTCCTAAATTAATTGGGATGTATTGAATTTCGAAGTTTGGAGCAATTCGAATAATGTAAGCTCTCTGCAGATAGGCTTCACCTTTAATACCACCAGCTTTTGTAATCAGATCTGCAATTTTTTGCCCAGCTTTCAATTCGTAAACACCTGGGTAGGCAACCTCACCAATTATTTGAGCTTTGTTAGTGATTTCATCATTGATGCCTCTGATAAAAACCCTATCTCCATCAAGCAAGTCAACTTTTCTTGCGCCACTCATAATTTCGTAGGCGTTCCAATCCAATATTTTCATTTTTTCATTTTCAGTTCTGTATACCTGAATATTGGCTAATCTAGCGTTAAATTTTATTCCACCAGCCAACTCAATTAATTCTTTTAATGATTCATTGTCTTTAAGTTGATAAATTAACGGTCGTTTAATTTCACCAGCAATATCAATTTGTTTTTTATAAACATTTACAAACAAAAAGTCATTGTTTTCCAAATAAATATCGTCATGAGTATCTCCTTTTTGCAAATACTTATAAACGTCAAGTGTATCCACAACCTTTCCATTTCTTTTAACTGTAATTTCACGAAGCGAACCTAACTTATTAGGCCCCCCTGCTAAGTATAATGCATTAAAAGCTGTATTTAAGGCAGACATAGAGTAAGCCCCTGGTTGATTTACTTCACCAATTACGTTTACGCGAATTGTTCTTACACTGCTGATTGTAACTTCAATATTGCTTCCTGCAGGTGTAACAGCTGCAAACTTTCCTGTAATAATCTCACGGGCATTTTTATAAGTTACGCCTTTCAAAAATATCTTCCCGATGTTGGATGGAAATATGGAGCCATCTTTATTTACAGGATATGAATTTTGAAATTCAGCTTGTCCCCAAATAGTTACATTAAGCACATCGCCCGGGCCAATTCGGTAATCATCTGGTGGCACTGGATTTTCAACGGGGGTAAATACTAAAGATGTTTTACTGAAAATAGTTCCGCCATATACATCATTATTTACATTCGCATTTTTGCCAAAATAATCAGGTAAGCCCTGAAGGGCCTTGATTTGTTGCTTTTTGGCTTCCTCCTCCGATACATCTCTTTTTATTTTCATTACATCACCAAAATTCTGACTTCTTGAACGTTGCTGATTAATATATTTTTGAATCTCTTCTTCCGATACACCTGCTTGTCTGAATTCATTTAATCTGCGCTGAAATTCAACATCATCCGATTGTGTAGCCTGTTGGTTGTTATTTTGAACAGCATTAGCGTTAATGCTTGTCGAACCACTTTTGATAGCATTACCACCCTGCGATTGTGCCGCATTCATATCTCTGATTAATTGCATTGGCCCAGAGGTCGTTGTGGTCGCTCCTGATGGAAATGATCCATCTAATGAGCCAGCACCGCCCCCACTTGTTGTTCCACCACCACCGCCAGAAGTGGTTTGAGCAGTTGAAAGTTGTGCATAAGAAAACAAAAACAATAAAATGGTAAAAAACTGAACAATGATTTTTTTCAAGCAATTCATTTTTTGAAAAATAAAATTCGTTTGGTGATTGTTATTAAATATAGCCGCTAAAGATACAATTTTTTTCAGCCCATTAAAGCCCGTTTAGTTTTTTTTGAATATTATTTTCAAAACGAAACACTTGCAAAAAAACACCAAATAAAGCCGATTGTGTTTTTACATTTGCGCTTCAAATTAATTTTATTTTTAAAATATCTATCATGGAATTTCGAAAAGAAAAAGATACAATGGGCATTGTAGAAGTGCCTGCCAACGTGTATTGGGGCGCACAAACACAACGCTCTATCGATAATTTTAAAATTGCACAAGACATCAACAAAATGCCGAAAGAAATTATTCGTGCGTTTGCAATTTTGAAAAAAGCTGCTGCTTTAACCAATTTTGATGCAGGTGTTTTACCTCAGGACAAATGTGAATTAATCGGCAAAGTGTGTGATGAAATTTTAGCTGGAAAATTAGATGACCAATTTCCTTTGGTAATCTGGCAAACTGGTAGTGGTACACAAAGCAATATGAATTGCAATGAAGTAATAGCTTATCGTGGGCATGTGATGCAAGGTGGAAACCTGATGGATGAAAAGAAGTTTTTACATCCAAATGATGATGTAAACAAATCACAATCAAGCAATGATACTTTCCCGACGGCTATGCACATTGCGGCTTACAAGATTTTGATGGAAACAACAATTCCGGGAATTACAAAGTTGAAAAATACTTTAGAGGCAAAATCAAAAGCATTTATGCAGGTGGTGAAGATTGGCAGAACACATTTCATGGATGCAACTCCATTGACAGTTGGTCAGGAATTCAGTGGTTATGTATCGCAATTGAATCACGGATTAAAAGCAATAGAAAATACTTTAGCACATTTAAGTGAATTGGCATTAGGTGGAACTGCTGTTGGTACAGGAATTAACACTCCTCCAAATTATGCTGTAAATGTTGCAAAGCATATTGCGCAACTTTCAGGTTTGCCATTCATTACTGCTGAAAATAAATTTGAAGCATTAGCTGCTCACGATGCCATTGTAGAAGCACATGGTGCATTAAAAACTGTTGCTGTTTCCTTATTCAAAATAGCAAATGATATTCGTATGCTTTCATCGGGCCCTAGAAGCGGAATTGGCGAACTTTTTATTCCTGATAATGAACCAGGTTCTTCCATCATGCCAGGCAAAGTAAACCCAACACAATGCGAAGCGCTGACAATGGTTGCGGCACAGGTTATGGGAAATGATGTGGCAATAAATGTCGGAGGATTGAACGGTCATTTTGAATTGAATGTATTCAAACCTGTTATGATTTATAATTTCTTACACAGTGCAAGATTAATTGGCGATGCTTGTGTTTCATTTAATGATAAATGTGCGATTGGCATTGAACCGCTGAAAGAAAATATCAAAAAGCATGTAGATAATTCGTTGATGTTGGTAACAGCTTTGAACACAAAAATCGGTTATTACAAAGCTGCTGAAATTGCGCAAACAGCGCATAAAAATAATTCAACACTTAAAGAAACTGCTATCAGCTTAGGTTATCTAACTGCCGAACAATTTGATGAATGGGTGAAACCCGAAGAAATGTGTGGCAAAATTTAGTTTCAATTTTGCTTTTTAAAAACGGCTCGGTGAAAATTTCATCGAGCCGTTTTTGTTTTTTCGTTTATTTTTAGAAAATGAAAAAAACAATTTTCTTTCTTCCTCTTTTTATTTTTTGTAAAATAATTTTCGCTCAAGATTTAGCACCAGTCAATGGTGTGCATGATAATCGCAGCACACGATATGCTTTTATTCATGCCAATATTGTAGATGCCAATCAAAATTTACACGATGCAACTTTGATTATTAAAGATGATAAAATTGAAGCAGTTGGAAATAACATCACAATCCCGAAAGATGCTACCATTGTTGATTTGAAGGGCAAATACATTTATCCTTCGTTTGTAGATATGTATTCCAATTATGGCATTGCTGCGCCGTTTCGAAGCGATAAAAGTCAGTATGAACAAACGCTTTCAAAAAAACGTGGCGCCTATTATTGGAATCAAGCTATTCATCCTGAAGTGGATGCAGCACAAAATTTTAGCCGTGATGCGAATGCTGCAAAAGCTTTTCGCAGTGCAGGTTTTGGAGCGGTGCTTTCACATCAGCAAGATGGAATTGCAAGGGGAACTGGTTGTGTGGTTGCATTAAATGATGAAACGGACTCTAAAATTATTTTGAAAGAAAAAGCATCGGCGCATTATTCTTTTAGCAAAGGAATTTCAACACAAGATTATCCGACTTCGTTGATGGGAGCGATTGCGTTGTTGCGCCAAACTTACTACGATGCTGATTGGTACAAGCATTCAGCAGATAAGAAAGAAATCAACTTATCGCTCGAAGCATTTAATGATTTACAAAATTTACCTCAAATTTTTGAAGCAGAGGACAAATTGAATTGTCTTCGTGCTGCAAAAATTGCTGATGAATTCAAAGTGAATTATATCCTCAAAACCAATGGCAATGAGTATCAGCGGTTGAATGAAATTGCAGAACAAAAAAATATTTCGGGTTTGATTGTGCCTTTAACTTTTCCGAAGGTGTATGATGTCAGCGAACCTTTGGATGCGATGAATATCAGTCTGGCAGAAATGATGCATTGGGAAGATGCGCCTTTCAATTTGTATTTCATCAGCAAAAAAAATATTCCATTTGCCATTACTTATCAGGGTTGTAAAACCTCAACAGAGTTTTTCAGCAATTTGCGTAAAGCTATCAAATGTGGCTTAGATACTGCTTTGGCACTAAAAGCATTGACAACTGTTCCTGCAAAAATGTTGAACATGGAAAATGAAATTGGCACTTTGCAAAAAGGAAAAATTGCCAACTTCCTGATTTGTTCTTCTAAAATTTTTGACGAAAAAAATATCATTTACCAAAATTGGGTGAAAGGAAAAAATTACATTTTGAAAGACAATGGATTTAAAGATATAAGAGGAGTTTATTCAATTGCAACTACTGATAATGATACTAAGTTTCAGATAAACGTAAATGGTTCTGCTGCACAACCAGAATTTAAAATTGTAAAATTTTTCCGCATAAAAGACGGACTTAAGATAGGTGGTAGAAGAGCAGGTATATATGTAGATGGATTTAAGTTACACGGTGGAAAAATAGATGCAAAGTCGAAGGATACAAGAATCGATGAAGATATTTATAATTGGAGCATAGATTCATCCAATTCAAAATGCACTTATTCAATCAACCAAAATCTCATCACATTTAGTTTCAATTATCCGAAAGATACCAGCAAAGCCACTTATCGTTTTAGTGGTGTGATGAATGATTCGGTGTGGACTGGTCAGGCGCAAAAGCCAGATGGAGACTGGGTTACATGGTCGGCTAAATTTTTACACAACGTTGAAGAGAAAAAAGATTCAGTGAAAAAATTGGTAAAAAAAATTGAAATTCCGAAAATCAAATATCCATTCAATGCTTATGGAAATGATTCTTTACCTCAAGCAAAAACTATAATTATTTACCACGTCAATGTTATCACAAATGAAAGCGACAGCATTCTTCAAAATGTTGATGTTGAAATTAAGAATGGAAAAATTAGCCGAATTGGTAAAGGATTAGAAAGTGATGGAATTGAATTAGGTGATGGAACAGGCGAATACCTAACGCCTGGAATCATTGATGAACACTCACACATAGCCATCAACGGTGGTGTGAATGAAGGCACACAAAGTGTAACCAGCGAAGTGAGAATTGGTGATGTGGTGAACAGCGAAGACATCAATATTTACAGGCAGTTGAGTGGCGGCGTTACAGCTGCACATTTGTTGCATGGCTCGGCAAATGCCATTGGCGGACAAACGCAGTTAATCAAATTGCGTTGGGGTCAATCACCTGAAAACATGAAGTTTACTGGTGCTCCGGGTTTTATCAAATTTGCTTTGGGTGAAAATGTGAAGCAAGCCAATTGGGGCGATAACAGCATTACACGTTTTCCGCAAACACGAATGGGTGTTGAACAAGTGTATATGAATGCGTTTACAAGAGCGAAAGAATATGAAGCTTCGCAACAAGAAAATTCAAAATCAAAAATTCAAAATCAAAAAATTTTCAGAAGAGATTTGGAATTGGATGCACTGGTGGAAATCATGCACAGCAAGCGTTTCATTACTTGTCATAGTTATCAGCAAAGTGAAATAAATATGCTGATGCATGTGGCTGATTCGTTTCATTTCAAAGTGAATACGTTTACACATATTCTGGAAGGTTACAAAGTTGCTGATAAAATGAAAGCGCATGGCATCAGCGGAGCATCTACATTCAGCGATTGGTGGGCTTATAAATTTGAAGTGATGGAAGCCATTCCATACAATGCTGCACTGATGACAAAAGTTGGATTGACTGTGGCGGTAAACAGCGATGATGCTGAAATGGGCAGACGATTAAATCATGAAGCGGCGAAAAGCATGAAGTATGGCGACTTGACAGAAGCACAAGCCATGAAATTATGCACCATGAATCCTGCAAAAATGTTGCACGTTGATAAATATGTGGGCAGCATTGCTGTTGGAAAAGCTGCCGATGTGGTGTTGTGGAGTGCTCATCCGTTAAGCGTTTATGCGGTGGTGGAAAAAACTTTTGTAGATGGAATTTGCTATTACGACAAACAACAAGACGAACAAAAACGAGAATGGATTAAAACCGAACGTGCCAGATTAATTGCCAAAATGTTGCAAGCCAAAAAAGATGGCGAAGCCTCACAAGCCGCTACCAAAGAGCCTGAAAGTGAGTATAGTTGTGGGCATGATTAGTTGATTAGAAAATTGTGGTTTAATTTTATTTTCATGAAATTATTTAGCGTATTTATTTTTTTACTTTTTCTAAATGGACATGTTCATGCACAATCTTTATTGCTAACAAATGGATATCATAAGGTGTTTATCAATAAAGGAAAACATCTGTATATACACATGAAAGACAGTAGTTGTACTACATTCATTCCAAAGCAATTATTTGAAAATGATTCAATCAACAACATCAATTCTTTCATTTATGAAAGTTGTGATGGAGAAAATTTGCTACTGAAAAAAAGAATTCAAACCGATACAACTTTTAAGATTGATACAGTTCTTTCAACTGATATAAATAAATTTACTGAGTTATGGCTTGATGGTGGAAGAGTCATCCAAAGAATAAAAATTTATAAACCACATTCTACAAAACGTACCTACAAACATAAATTCATCAATGTCTTAAAAACTCCAACAGCATTTAAACAGTATGAGTTTCCAGTTAAAAATATTGGTGCAATTTTCTTTGCAAAAAATGATAGTTACGAAGTTTTCAAACCAACAGAAAATCCAAAGCCAGACCATAGTAAAGGTGGCGGTGTTACGAATTTAGGAATAGTTATTGTTTTTAGTATTACGGACCATATTATTCGTGAACAAATAAAAAATGCCAATAGAATTAATGAGTATAACCTTGGTGAATGGAAACTAAAATTAATTCCTACAAAAATAATTCCATGAACGAAAACCGCTTAGAAGCTTTTAGTGATGGGGTGTTGGGAGATTTGAACGTTATTATTTTATACAAGGTTACCCGAAGCCTTGGCTGAGCAACTTTGTTTCGGTTATAGTTAAAAATCTTACGAAAGATTTTTAAATTACAATTCTTAATCTGGATTGGAATTAATAAAATCGTTCAACTCACGATAGCTTTGCATACACAAGTCATTTAATTTAGAAAGCTCATTGTTCAATTCAGGATAACCAGCAGTTAATTCCTTTAGTTTTCCCTCGACACTCTTAGCTAAATCGTAACCTTCTGCAATACCCATGTAGCTTAACTGAGGTGCAATTTTATGACAGCACCAGGCTACGCTCTCTTCGCCGACATACTGCTGATTGGTGTTAGCGTTTCGGATTTTCAGAATCAGTTGTGGTGTATCGTTTAAATACATTCGTACAAATTCTTTCATCACACTTTTGTCGCCGCCAGTCATTACTGAGAGTTGTTCTAAGTTGCAAACATTTGCCATAAGTAATTATTTAATTGTTTGTAGAATCTTTTATTGTGTTTATATGATAATTTATTTTATTCACTAAATCGTTTGGTTGAAATGGTTTGGCTAAAAAATCGTCCATGCCCGATTTGTAACATTCCTCTACCTCAGGTGGGGTAACACCTGCTGTGCAGGCTATAATCGGAATGGTTGCGTATCTTGGATTGTTGGAATGACGAATGGTTCGTGTAGTTTCAAAACCATCCATTTCAGGCATTTGTACATCCATCAAAATTATATCGTATTCAGATCCATTGTTCAAATGTTTCATCACTTCTTTTCCATTATTAGCTATAGTTAAATCAGCATCTGGCAAATATTTATTGATAACGGTTTTAGCTAACATCTGATTAAATGTATTGTCTTCAGCTAATAAAATATGTGGTTTATGTTTAGGCGCTTGTTCTTCTTTTTCAGTTTTAACTGGTGCAATTTTTAAGTCATTTGTTTTACCATTTATATGATGTTGTGCAGCAGGCGGCAATTCTTGTTTATCAGCTTTTCCTAATTGTTCAATTTTTTCAAATGGAATATCTACATGAAAGGTTGTACCATTATTTTCTTCGCTTTCAACGCTAATTGCGCCACCATGGAGTTGTACAAGCTGACGAGTGATGGATAACCCCAAACCTGTACCTCCGAATTTTTTGGCTGAATCCATATTAACTTGTGTAAACAAGTCGAAAATGATTGGTAATTTTTCTTGTGGTATGCCAATGCCTGTATCATAAACTTTAAATTGTAATTGAACACTCTTCTCATTTTCTTCTAACTTCATTATCTGCAATCCAACCTTTCCTTTTTCAGTAAACTTAATAGCATTATTGAGCAAATTGGTTAAAATCTGATACATTCTTACTTCATCAGTAAAAATCACATTTGGCACATCCGATAATTTTTCGATAACAAAGTATAAGCCTTTTTCTTGCGCTTTTAAATACAAAGTGGAATATACTTTATCTATTATTTTTTGAAGCAAAACCGGTTCTTTATTCAAGATGATTTTACCAGCATCTATTTTTGAGAAATCTAAAATATCATTAATGATTACTAATAGATTTTCAGCCTGACTTTGAATGGCGCTTAAATAATTTTTTTGTTCATTGTTAAGTGGCGTATCCTGCAATAGTGTCGTGAAGCCAATTACACTATTCATTGGCGTTCGGATCTCATGACTCATGTTGGCTAAAAACTGATGCTTCATTTTGATACTTTGCATCTCCACTTCTTTTTTCTTTTGCTCAGTAATTCGCATCACTCTTAATCGAATAATAGTATAAGCTGAGGAAGTGATCAAGATGGAAATTAAGGCTAAAAACCACCAAGTTTTATAAAACGGAGGTTTAATAATGATGACCAAATCAGTTGGAGATTCCTTCCAATCGCCTTCACCCATTGATGCTCTGAATTTGAAATGATATACACCAGGCGAAAGATTGTTGTAATTTATAGAATGATTATTGCCTTTTGAAATCCAATCTTTGTCAACGCCCTCTAACTTAATTGCATATTGTATTTTTTCAGGGGCAATAAAATTTAAGGCAGTAAAATCGATGCTGAAAGAGTATTCATCAGGATTTAAGGTAACCATCTGCTCACCTTTGTCATTAAACTCAAAAGCTAAAGTGTGATTATTGGCTTGTACACTATTGTACGCCATTTTAAAATCACCAGTAAATGTTGCTATGCTATCTGGATTAAAAATAGTGATGCCATTAATACCACCGTAGTAGATGTCGCCACGTTTATTTTTAAAAAATGCACCTGCATTAAATTCTTTACTAATGGTGCCATCAGTTTTGTCGAACAAAACGAAGTTGTTGCTAAATTTTTCATATTTAACAATCCCAACCTTAGTGCTTAACCACAAGTTATTTTTACTATCTGGTAAAATAGAATATACTTCAGTGTTCTCATTCAAATATTGGCAACGGATTCTGGTAAATTCTTCACTTTGTGGATTAAATAAATTAAAACCGCCATTGTTAGTAGTTACCCATAATTTTCCTTCCTTATCTTGATACATTGCAGTAACTCGATTGGAAGAAATGGTTAATGGATTGTCAGGAACAGAACGATAGCGTTTAAATGTTTTTGAAATGGTATTAAATACTTTTAAACCGCTATCAGTAGCCAAATAGAGCAAATTATCTTTGCCACATAAAATAGACTTTACATCATTATTGCCATTTTCTGCTGATTTTGTTTTTTCATCGTCTTGATAAAAAGTACATTGCCATGTAAGGTAATCTAGTTTGCAAATACCATAGTTCATCAACCCCATCCAGATATCGCCTTTGCTATCCATCGAAATGCTGTTGATATTTAAATCATACAATTGGTCAGGAAGTTGAATACATGCACCAGTCAGCTTATTCACCACATTCAATCCAGTGGAAGTACCAATGTAAATCATGAATTTATTTTCAGCTAAAGCATACACATCGTTGCTTTTCAACTTGTATGGCGGCTGACTCTGAACACTGTAATGAATTACTGATTTGGTTTGCGGATTGTATTTATACAATCCTTCTTTTTCAGTCCCCATCCATACATTGCCTTGCATATCTTCTAACACGGCATATACATAAACATTGTCTTTGAAATTGAAAGGAGCATTGGCAAATTCTAAATTACTGAATTGTTTTTTATCTAATACTTTATTCAATCCATTTTCATGTGCCATCCAAATCACACCCGTAACATCTCTGAATAAAGCATTGATGCGTTTTCCGCCAGTAGTTTCTTGTGCAATGTCATCTGCTTTTTGACTAATTAAATTATACTTGATTGCACCACCACCTTTTGTTCCAATCCATAAATTGAAATTATTATCAAACATCAATGAGCTTACAAATGCATTGCTTAAATCGGTAGATTTGATAACTTGTGTAAATACAGGTTGACCTGTCAGGCTTTTATTCAACATCCAGATTCCACTTGATGAAGTCCCAATCCAAACGTTATGGGTTTTATCTTCCACGATACAAGTAATAGTTGAATTTTTATCTTCACCCGAAGTGATTTCTAAATGACGGGTAACGTTATTGGAAGAAATATCAATTTCGCATAGACCAGCATCTGTTCCGCACCAAATTGAGTTACCAGATGGAAGTACGCTATTAATACGCATACCTGGCAAACTACCAGAATTTTCTATCTGTGATTTAAAATGTGTTATCGTCACATTTTCACTGCCTTTACTATCAGCTTTAATTTCTAATTTATCTAACCCATCATTAGTAGCTAACCAATAGTTGCCATTTTTATCTTCTATAATTTGCTCTACATGATTGTTGGCAATAGTGTTTTCGTTTTTCTTATCAGATACATACTGGTCAAGCTTATCAGTCAGAATGTTATATCTGTTTAATCCATTTTCATCATTTAAAATCCATAAATTATTTTTTGAATCAAAAAAAAGATTGGCAATGTAGCTGCTTAAAAGTGTTTTGCCTTCATGATTGGTTTTAAAAAGCTGTAGCGTATAGCCATCGTATTTATATAAACCGTTCATGGTTCCCAACCAAAGAAAACCAAACTTGTCTTGTGCGATGGCATTTACCTGCACAGAGCCAAGTCCGTTTTTTTGAAAGATATTTTCGCTTTTCAGTTGTATCGTCCCCTGCGCCCAAACAATGCTTGAACACAGCAGAAGGAGGTACAACATCAAAACTTTTGTGGTTGGTTTCATGTTGTGCTGTAAAAATATAATTTTCTCTCGTTAACACAAGTACGTTATACCACGTATTTATATGGCAAATTATTTTTCCGCCATCAATAATTCTACTTATTTTAAGCTATAAAATAAAGAATTTCGGAAAGGTTTGTTTTCCTCTTTACATTTGTCATTCATTTTTTATAACACAATGCTTAAAGTTGGCGTATTTGGTGCAGGGCATCTTGGCAGAATTCATTTGCAACAATGGTTGTTGATTGAACAAATTGAGGTGATTGGTTTTTTCGATCCATTTGATGACAATGCTGCAAAGGCTGAACAAATGGGAGTTCGCAGGTTTTTAAATCGGGAAGAATTAATTGATGCTTGCGATGCGATTGATATTGCCAGCACAACTACAACGCACTATGAAAATGCTGTATTGTGTTTGAAAAAGAAAAAACATGTTTTTGTCGAAAAGCCTTTAACCAACACTTTAGAAGAAGCAAAACATTTATTGCAACTTATTCAGGAAGCAGGTGTAAAAGGGCAAGTGGGGCATGTTGAACGATTCAATCCTGCATTTTTATCTATTCAAAATCGGCAATTAAATCCCATGTTTATTGAGTGTCATCGTTTGGCACAATTTAATCCAAGAGGCGCAGATGTGGCTGTGATATTGGATTTGATGATTCATGATATTGATATTATTTTGTCTATCGTAAAATCGAGCGTAAAAAAAATCAGTGCTAGTGGTGTGGCAATTGTGAGCGACACATTTGATATTGCCAATGCTCGATTAGAGTTCGATAATGGCTGTGTTGCTAATATTACTGCCAGTAGAATTTCATTAAAAAAAATGCGTAAGATGCGTTTGTTTCAGTCTGATGCTTATATCGGGATTGATTTTTTAGAGAAGAAAACTGAAATCTGTCGGTTGAGTTTAACTGCTGAAAATGATGATTGGGCAATACCAGTTGAGATGGGCAACGACAAACAAAAATTCATTCATTTTGAAGCACCAAAAGTAGATGAAAACAATGCCATAAAAATGGAACTCGAATTATTCAGAGATGCAATTTTAAATGATTCTGAAACCAAGGTTCCGTTTGCTGATGGATTAAACGCCATGTTAATTGGCTATCAAATATTAGATGAGATCAAACGCAATAATCCGATTTAACTTTCGTTAAGAACTTATAAACTGTAACCGAAATCTGCTATTGAATTGATGAAAAATTTTTCTTCTTCTGTTTTATTACTAATAGTTGTAGGGTTGGTAACACCCTTGTTGATATGCATTTCAAGTTGTCATAAAGCTTCGCCAACGCCGTGTTATCTGCATATTGAGCCATTTAATATCACCACCAGTTATGCTGCACAAGGCAGCACAAGCAGCAAGGTGACTGATGTATGGGTATATGTTAATAATCAAAATTTAGGAGCTTATCAATTACCATGCAATATCCCTGTTATTTTAAATAATCCGATTTTAAATAATGGTAAATCGCAAATTATTTTATCGGCTGGTATTATGAAAGATGGCATCACTACCATGCATATGCAATATCCGTTTTATTCTTCATGGTTCGATACGCTTACTTTGCAAGAAGGAAAAACTTATGAAATGACTCCCAAGGCACATTATGTTGACAGTTTAAATTTTTATTTAAAAGAAGATTTTGAATTAGGCTCCGCTTTTAATAAACTATTAGGTGATACAACGTTGGTTCGTGAAAATAAAGTGTCTAATAGCTATGAAGGGTTTTATGGCAAATTATCTTTAGATGCTGCCCATGATACTGTTGAAATTATTTCAACATCTTCATGGTCTTTGCCAGAAAACACATCACCTGTTTTTATTGAAATGAATTATAAATGCGATTATGAATTTACTGTTGGTTTGCTATCCACAACATCTTCAACAGCCACAAAATATTGGCATGAAACTTTTATAGCCAAGTCTGGCTGGAATAAGGTTTATATTGACATAACAGATGCTGTAAACGAACTGAAAGGTACTTCTTATCAAATTATTATTAAAGCAGGTAATACCTACGGGCATATTACTTCGCCTACCAATTTTTATTTTGATAATATTAAATTAATCAGCCGAAAATAATTTTTTTCTGACACCAAAACGCAGCAAATATTATTATCTTTTTTTCGATTATGTAGCATCATTTGCTGCATGGCTCTTGTTTTTTATTTTCCGAAAAGCTTACATCGAAAAATTAATTCCACCATTTCAAGTAAGCTATCTGAATGACCGAAAGTTATTGTGGGGTTTAGCGTTGGTGCCTTTGTTCTGGATTGTATTACATTTAATTTCAGGTGCTTATACCGATGTGTATCGCAAATCACGATTGAATGAATTTACCAAAACCTTTTTCATCAGTTTAATCGGCAGCATTGTTTTATTCTTTGTTATTTTATTAGATGATTATGTAAAAAATGTTTCGGGTTATTACCAATCTTTTTTAGCAGTTTGGGCTTTGAGTTTTTTCATCACTTTTTTATTTCGCTACATTTTACTCACACAAGCCAAGCGACAATTAGTGAACAGAAAAGTTGGCTACAACACTTTAATATTAGGCGGCAACAAATTAGCGATTGATATTTTTAAAGAGATAGATAACCGCAAACGCTCATTGGGCTACATTTTTAAGGGATTTATTTATACTGATGAAAACGGAAAAAATGGTTTGAGCAAATATTTGAGCAACTTAGGAATGCTAAACAATTTGAGTGAAATTATTCAACAGCATCAAATTGAAGAAGTAATTATTGCGGTTGAAACCAGTGAACATGAAAAATTAAATAGCTTAATTAACTCTTTGGCTGATCAACCTGTAAACATCAGCATCATACCTGATATGTATGATATTTTGAGTGGAAGTGTGAAGATGAATCACGTAATGGGTGCTGTGTTGATTGGTATTCATCCAGAATTGATGCCTGATTGGCAACGCCAAATCAAACGTATTTTTGATGTAACGGCTTCTTTGCTTGCACTAATTATCACTTCACCAATTTTAATTTTTGCTGCCATCAAAGTAAAATTATCATCGACTGGAAATATTTTTTATTTGCAAGAGAGAATTGGAAAAAATAATAAGCCATTTTTTATTCTGAAATTTCGCAGCATGTATGTTGATGCTGAAAAAAATGGACCAGCATTGTCAAGCCACGATGACAGCCGAATTACAGCTTGGGGAAAAGTGATGCGAAAATGGCGCATTGATGAATTACCACAATTCATCAACATCCTGAAAGGCGATATGAGTTTGGTTGGACCACGACCTGAACGAAAATATTACATTGATAAAGTGGTTGAAATTTCGCCTGCCTATAAACATTTACAAAAAGTACAACCTGGTTTAACTAGTTGGGGAATGGTAAAATTTGGATACGCCAGCAATGTTGATGAAATGGTTGAACGAATGAAATTCGATTTGTTATACATCGAAAATATGTCGCTGGCTTTGGATTTTAAAATCATGATTTATACTGTTCTGATTATTTTCCAAGGGAAAGGAAAATAGTCATTATTGTTTGAAAAGCGAATCATTTTCATTCACCTCCAATTCAGCTATCATACCCAATTTCACAGCTCTGTTATCGGGTTGATGACCACTAGGAAAATTATAACAAACCGGGTAATCAAATTCTTTAACATGCTCGGCAATAATTTCTTCTGCAGTTTTTCCAAACGGAATAGTATTGTCTTTCATTTCGCTCATGCCGCCAACAATAAGCCCATCCAAGTTTTCGAGCTTTCCGCTTCGTTTTAATTGCATCATCATTCTATCAACATGATATAAATATTCATCTAAATCTTCGAGCAATAAAATTTTTCCGTTAGTGTCCATATCACTTTGCGAAGCTGCTAATGAAAAAAGGATGGATAAATTGCCGCCAACAATTTCGGCTTTTGCTTTTCCAGGTTTATTCAGTTGATTAGATTTGACTTGATATTTTATTCGTTCGCCAAACAAACATTTTCTAAGAGATTCAACCGCATCGCTTTCCTTGGTATTTTCATTTACATTAATAGGCATCAAACTATGAATAGAAGCTGTGTTGAACAAAGTTTGTAAGTGGCTGTGCAAAACGGTTATGTCGCTAAAACCGCAAATCCATTTGGGATGTTTTTTGAATTTTCTGAAATCAATTTCATCAATAATTCTAACAGTGCCATAACCACCTCTAGCACACCAAATTGCTTTAATGTTGTCATCATTTAATGCTAGTTGAAAATCGTGCAATCGAAAATCATCATCGCCTGCGAATTGATCTTGATGACTGTTGATGGTTTTACCTACAACAACTTGCAAGCCCCAGCTTTCTGCCAACTCAACAGCAATAGCAATTTCAGCATATGAAATCTTTCGGGCAGTGCTTAAAATGGAAATTTTGTCACCTTTTTTTAAATAAGCTGGTTGTGGCATTTAATTGGATTGAATAAGAAATCAAAAATATATTTTTAACTTCACAAAAAAATTAAAATCTCAAATTTTATGAATCGTTCAACAATCACATTAATAGTAGTAGGCGTAATTGTTCTTATTCTCGGATTCACTGGCTGCGGCGGCTACAATGGCATGGTTAGCAAAGACCAAGATGTAAAAAATGCCTGGGCAAAAGTGCAAAGCCAATATCAACGTCGTTTGGATTTAATTCCTAACTTAGTGAATACTGTAAAAGGCTATGCTGATTTTGAAAAAAGTACGTTAACAGCAGTCATCGAAGCTCGTGCAAGTGCTACAAAATTGACAGTTAATGCCGATGATTTATCTCCTGAAAAAATCAAACAATTTCAGGCTTCTCAAGGTCAGTTGAGTCAGGCATTAGGAAGATTAATGGTTGTTTCTGAGCAATATCCTGATTTAAAAGCCAATGACCAGTTTTTAAGTTTGCAGGCTGAATTAGCTGGAACCGAAAACAGAATCAGTACTGCAAGAAATGATTTTAATGATGCTGTAAAAATTTATAATACTGCTATTAGAACCTTTCCAGCTGTGCTGTTCAGCGGTATGTTTGGATTTAAAGAGAAAGGATTTTTTGAAGCAGAAGCTGCTGCTGAAAAAGCACCTTCTGTAAAATTCTAAATAATATTTTGAACAATAAAATAAAAAAAGGGTTGTCATTTTTTGTCAACCCTTTTTTGTTTCAAAATAAATCATGCAAGAAAACAACACTATTATCACAGCAACAGCTTCTGTTATTTTACAACGTGAAAATAAAATCATGTTGGTGCAAGAAGATAAAGAGCAAAGCAAAAACTTGTGGAATTTTCCTGGTGGAAGATTTGAAAAACACGAATCAGTTTTTAATTGTGCCATTCGTGAAGCATTAGAAGAAACTGGCTACGATATAGAACTGACAGCACTTTTGGGTATTTACAAATATGTTACATATAAAAAGTACGATTTAATTCGTTTTGTTTTTCTTGCAAAAATTATCAGCGAACAAAAAAATTATTGGACACATGAAATCAAAGCGCATCAATGGATTTCGATAGAAGAAATCAATCAATTGAAAGATGAAGAATTACTTGCTCCAAATTCCATTCGAGCAATTATAAATGATTTACAAAGCGGAAAAACATTTCCGCTTGAAGCGGTGAAATGGTGTTAGCAATTTTAAATTGCAAATCGAAAAACTATCTTTACCAAAATTTTCCTTCATGTACACCATCGCAATTCACGGCGGCGCAGGCGCTGTTACGAAGCAAACTATTTCGCAAGAACAAGACCCACAATTTCGTGAAGCTTTGAAAGCTGCTTTGCATGCAGGCTCTAGCATTTTGAAAAAAAATGGAAAAGCATTAGATGCAGTTGAAGCAGCAGTGAAATATTTGGAAGATTGCCCGTTGTTCAACGCTGGTAAAGGAGCAGTTTACACTAAAAAAGGAATCCATGAATTAGATGCTAGCATTATGGATGGCAGCAATTTGCAAGCAGGCGCAGTGGCTGGCGTACGCAATGTGAAAAATCCAATTTCGTTTGCAAGAGCGGTGATGGAAAAAAGCGGACATGTTTTATTGAGCGGAAAAGGTGCAAATGATTTTGCTTTGAAGATGAAAGTTGAAATGGAATCCGACGATTATTTTTATACCAAACAGCGCTACGACCAATGGTTGCAAGTTCGTCATACTGATTTTTATCACCTCGATCATATTACGGAAGAAATGCCAGAACGTAAGTTTGGAACCGTTGGTGCAGTGGCTTTAGATGAACATGGAAATGTAGCAGCAGCAACCAGTACAGGCGGAATGATTAACAAACAATTTGGTAGAATTGGCGACAGCCCAATTGTTGGCGCTGGTGTTTATGCTAACAATAAAACCTGTGCGATTAGTTGTACTGGGCATGGTGAATTATTTATGAGAGCTGTGGCAGCTTACGATGTTTCGTGTTTGATGGAGTACAAAAGTTTATCATTGCAAGAATCAATGCAAATTGTGGTAAAAGAAAAATTAAAAGCCATGCATGCCGAAGGCGGAATGATTGGTGTGGATGCAAAAGGCAATGTCAGTTTAGTTTTTAATGCACAAGGCATGCACCGTGGAAGTATTGATAGCAAAGGTGTTGAGTATGTGGCGTTGTATGGAGATGAGTAATAAACTCTTTTCCATTAGTCTTATCCGTGTTCTATTTCTTTTCTTAAAAAACTAAAATGAAACTCTTCCCCAACTTAGTAAAAGGCGTAACCGAATCGCTGCAATTTATTTTTGAAAAAAATTATCAAGCCGATAAAGTGCTCGATCATTTGTTTAAAGGCAACCCAAAATGGGGTGCCCGTGATAGGGCTTTTGTTGCCGAATCGGTATATGATATGGTTCGCAGCTGGCGCAAGTTGTGGGCGATTTATGAAAATGAAATTACCTTTCATGAACCAAAATTGATGCGTTTGTTTGCCATTTATTGGTTGTTGAAAGGCAATGATTTACCACTTTGGGAAGAATTTGAAGGAATTGAAAGAAAATATATTTTTGAAAAAGCAAAGCAAAATTTTCCACGGGCCATCGAGTTTTCATTGCACGATGAATTGGATGAAATTGGATTTGCTGAATTGGGAGAACAATGGGAAAAAGAATTGGCAGCGATGAATCAGCCAGCGAATATTGTACTAAGAACTAACACTTTAAAAACCACCAAACGTGAGCTACAAAAGGCTTTGCAACGCGACGATATTTTAACTTTACCAGTAGATGAAGCACATGATGCGTTGGTGTTGAACGAACGAAAAAATGTTTTTGCTCATCTGCTTTTTAAGCAAGGTCATTTTGAAGTGCAAGATGCTGGCTCACAAATTATTGCTCAATTTTTGGATATTCAACCTGGTATGAGAGTGATTGATGCTTGTGCAGGCGCAGGCGGAAAAGCCTTACACATTGCAGCATTGATGGAAAATAAAGGACGTATTGTGGCAATGGATGTAGAAGAAAAAAAGTTAGCTGAAATGCGTCAACGTGCCAGACGAAATGGTGTGAGCATCATTGAAACAAAATTTATTGAATCATCAAAAACAATTAAACGGTTAAAAGAAACTGCCGACAGATTGTTGCTGGATGTGCCTTGCAGCGGCACTGGCGTAATGAAACGCAACCCCGATGCAAAATACAGAATTGATAAAAAATTCATCGAACGATTGCTTATTACACAGCAAGATATTTTGCAACGCTATTCGCAAATGCTGAAACCAAAAGGCTTGATGGTTTATGCTACTTGCAGTTTGTTGCCTTCGGAAAATAAAATGCAGGTAGAAAAATTCTTGAAAGCAAATGCTAACTTTGAATTGATTGATGAGAAAACCCTTTATCCATCAGTGTTTGGGTTTGATGGATTTTATATGTCACGATTGAGAAAGAATTAAATTGATTGTTACATTTTCATCACTTAAAACCTTTATCCAGCATAAGTTTTATAGTTGCTCAAAAAAACCGCCTTTCATCAATATTTGCAGCCAGCGATAAAAAATTTATTTACGTTTTGCATTTCAAAATCAATAAGTTAAGTGATATTAAAAAATAAATTTCAGGAAATGTTTGGCAGCACAAAAAAAGGCATATACATTTGCAGCCCATTTAAAAAAACGTAAAACGAAAAATAACAGTGGATAAGATTAGTTTAAAAACAGTAATGGCAAAACCCGAAACCGTGACTCGTCAATGGTTTGTGATTGATGCCGAAAATCAAGTTTTAGGAAGAATGTGTACACGAATTGCAACTATACTTCGTGGCAAACACAAAGCAAGCTATACACCTCATGTAGATACTGGCGATTATGTAATTGTAATTAATGCTGGTAAATTTAAGTTAACTGGTCATAAAATGCAGGATGTAGAAGTAATCACTTTCAGTGGTTACCCAGGTGGTCAAAAAATCACTAATCCAAAAGATTTAACAGCAAAACATCCTACACGTATGATTGAAAATTGTGTACATGGTATGTTGCCTAAAAATCGCTTGGGTCGTGCAATGCAAAACAAATTGTTTGTGTATGCAGGTGCTGAACATCCGCATCAAGCACAAAACCCAAAAGTTTTAGAAATTAAAAAATAATTTAAACAGCACAATAATAAAACATGGAAGTTATTAACGCCGTAGGTCGCCGTAAAGCATCTGTTGCTCGAGTTTTTATGAGCAAAGGAAAGGGCGAAATTTTAATCAACGAAAAATCATTAGCTGATTATTTTCCCATCATGTTTCACCAAAACAGTGTGTTGAAACCATTGCAAATTACTGAATCTGCAAAAGAATTCGACATTAAATTAAACTGCGATGGCGGTGGAGTAAAAGGTCAGGCCGAAGCTGCTCAATTGGCTATTGCTCGTGCATTGGTGAAATTCAATGCAGAATGGAAAAGTGCATTGCGTACTGCTAATTGCATGACTCGAAACAGCAAAGAAGTGGAACGTAAAAAACCAGGTCGCAGAAAAGCTCGTCGTAGCTCACAGTTCAGCAAACGTTAATCTTTATTTATACCGATTAACTCAAACAATTTTCAAAAACTTATTTATCATTCACATATAATGAATAAAATAACACAACAAGAATTATTAGATGCAGGCGTTCACTTCGGACACTTGAAACGCAAATGGAATCCGAAAATGTTACCATACATTTTCATGGAACGCAAAGGCATCCACATTATTGATTTGAACAAAACAATTGAATGCTTAGATGAAGCTGCTGCACATATGAAAGCAATGGCTAAAGCTGGCAGAAAAATTTTGTTTGTTGCTACAAAAAAACAAGCAAAAGATATCGTAGCACAATGTGCTCAACGTACACAAATGCCTTACGTTACTGAACGTTGGTTGGGTGGTATGTTGACTAACTTCAACACTATTCGCAAAAGCATCAAAAAAATGCAAAGCATTGAAAAAATGTTGCAGGATGGTACTTTGGAAAACATCACCAAAAAAGAAAAATTGATGATGAGTCGCGATAAAGATAAAATGGAAAAAGTATTGGGTGGTATTGCTAATATGAATCGCTTACCAGCAGCTATTTTCATTGTTGATATCGGACACGAACATATTGCATTAGCAGAAGCAAAAAAATTGAACATTGCTACATTTGCAATGGTTGATACTAACTGCGACCCTAACACAGTTGACTATGCAATTCCTGCCAATGATGATGCTACAAAATCTGTAACAGCAATCACCACTTATTTGATGAATGCAGTAATGGAAGGATTGGAAGAACGTAAAAATGAAAAAGTGGATGAAGTAGAAGAATCTGAAGAAGCAGCTCAAAACAACTTGAACAACTTAGCTGATGGTGAAGACAACAGCGAAGAAGGTAGAAAAAAAGCAGCTAATGGTAAAATTCGTAAACCTGCTCATAAAGTAGCTGGCGAACGCAAACCAAGATAATTCAGTTCATCAAGTTTAAAAGTTTATCACTAACAATATCAAAAAAAGTCATCGAGCTATTTGCAAGATGACTTTTTTAAATTAATCAAATAAAAAAATAAAAATCAAATAAAAATGATTACAGCAGCAGACATTAACAAATTGAGATTGCAAACCGGTGCCGGTATGATGGATTGTAAAAAAGCTTTAGAAGCTTCTAACGGCGATTTTGAAGGTGCAATTGATTACTTAAGAAAGAAAGGACAAAAAGTTGCAGCATTGCGCAACGAACGTGAAGCAAAAGAAGGTGCAGTAATTGCATTGACCACCGCTGATGCAAAAACAGGCGTTGCCATTTGCTTGAATTGCGAAACTGATTTCGTAGCTAAAAACGAAAACTTTGTTGGCTTTGCAACTCAAATTGCAAATGCAGCATTAACCAATCAACCAGCTTCTATTGAGGAATTATTGAATTGTCAAATTGATGGTTTGTCAATTGCAGATAGAATCACTGAACAAGTGGGGAGAATTGGCGAAAAAATTTCATTAAGCAAATACGAAAAAGTACAAGGTGAAGTAGTTGTTCCTTACATCCACATGGGTAACAAATTGGGTGTGTTGGTTTCGATGAACAAAAACATTTCAAATGCTGAAGAAGTGGGTAAAGATTTAGCCATGCAAATTGCAGCTATGAGTCCTGTAGCAGTTGATAAAGGTGATGTTTCAGAAGAAATGGTAAATCGTGAAATGGAAATCGCTCGTGAAAAAGCTATTCAAGAAGGCAAACCAGCTAATATTGTTGACAAAATTGCTTCTGGTACAGTTGAAAAATTTTATAAAGAAAGCACATTGTTGAACCAATTTTTTGTGAAAGATGGCAACAAAACTGTTGCTGATTATTTAAAGGGAATTGACAAAGATTTAAAAGTAAATTTGTTCAAACGAGTTGGTTTGAATTAATTTTTAATTGACTAAATGAAAAGAGCCGAGCCTTAAAAGTTCGGTTCTTTTTTTTATAACTCATTTTTTTGATTTCAACTTTTTCCAACTACCTTTGAAGCCAAGATGAGTGAAAAAATTATTCTTGATGCGGAGCAGCTACATCTTACCTTGCGACGCTTGGCTCATCAGCTATTTGAGCAACATCCAAATTTTGAAAATACAATTTTATTAGGGATTCAACCTCGAGGGGTTTTGTTTGCGAACCGTTTAGTTCAAACCATTCAAAAAGAATTCAACTTTGATAAGGTACCTTATGGCTTATTGGATGTTTCGTTTTATCGAGATGATGTACATCGAGAAGCAAACATAAAAACTTATAAAACTGAAATAGAAATTTCACTTGAAAATAAAAATGTTGTGCTGATTGATGATGTATTGTACACTGGCAGAACAATAAGAAGTGCTATGGATGCAATGTTAGATTATGGTAGACCAAGCAAAGTTGAATTATGTGTTTTGATTGACAGAAAATTCAGTCGTCACTTACCTGTTCAGGCGGATTATGTGGGTAAAACTATTGATTCATCAATTTCCCAAAAAGTCAAAGTAAAGTGGCAAGAAAGTGGCGGAACGGATGAAATCGTTTTAATTAATTATGAAAATCAGCATTAAAGATGTTTAGTTCAAAACATTTATTAGGTATAAAAAATCTTACCAAAAACGATATTCAACAAGTGTTTGAACAGGCCGACCATTTTAAAGAAGTGCTTCGCCGACCAATAAAAAAAGTTCCTTCTTTAAGAGATGTTACCATTGCCAATTTGTTTTTTGAAAACTCAACCCGTACAAGAATTTCATTTGAATTAGCCGAAAAAAGATTAAGTGCAGATACTTTGAATTTCAGTGCTTCCTCTTCTTCAACAAAAAAAGGAGAAACGCTGATTGATACGGTAAATAATATTTTGGCAATGAAAGTTGACATGGTGGTGATGCGCCATGCCAGCCCAGGCGCATGTGTATTTCTTTCAAAGCATATCAATGCATCCATTGTAAATGCTGGTGATGGAACGCACGAACACCCTACACAAGCCTTGCTGGATGCTTATTCTATCCGTGAAAAATTAGGCAGTGTGGAAGGGAAAAACATTTTAATCGTTGGCGACATTTTACATAGCCGTGTGGCTTTAAGTAATATTTTTTGTTTGAAAAAATTAGGTGCAAATGTGAAATTGTGCAGTCCGCCAACTTTGCTTCCAAAATACATTTCTTCATTAGGAGTTGAAATAGAATACGATATTGAAAAAGCACTTGAATGGTGCGATGTGGCAAACGTTTTACGTATTCAACTCGAAAGGCAGAATGTACAATACTTTCCATCGCTTCGTGAATATGCTTTGTATTACGGAGTGAATAAAGAACGTTTAGATAAACTCAGTAAAAAAATTGTCATCATGCACCCAGGCCCCATCAATCGTGGTGTTGAAATAACCAGCGATGTGGCTGATGGCGAACACTCTATCATTTTAGATCAGGTTGAAAATGGTGTTGCTATCCGCATGGCGGTTTTGTATTTATTGAATCAGGTGAGAGTGGGTGAATTTTCAGCAGTTTGATTTCATTCAATTGGACACTCTTTTTAGCAAAAATCAATTGCAAACATCAGCAACAATATTGTATATTTGCATCTCAAAAAAATATAAAAAATAAACAATAAAATGAAACAAATTTTCTTAGTTGCAGTTGTTGCCATTGGTTTTGGCACAATGCTATCTTGCAACCAAATGGCGAATGCTCCAATTGGTGCAGATTTAGACAAAAAAATTGATTCTATCAAACAAGCTCGTTTGGAAAAAATGACCAACGATATGGATAGCATCTGTAAATCAAAAATGAAAACTGTAGTAATGGAAAAAGCAGACTCAATTGCTAAAGCCATGAAAGAAACCAAACACAGTTAATAAACCTAAAAAATAATTTATTTTATCATGAAAAAAATATCATTCATCATTATAGGCGGTGCAATTGCTTTGGCATCATGTAATAATCAACCAACTGTTGATACCGCAAAACAACAAGCACATATTGATTCAGTTTTAAATTCTTTTTTAGATTCTAAAAAAGCGGACTTACAAAAAATGTGCGACGATAACATTATGGCTGCTGCACAAGACAGCGCTAAAATGATTCTTGAAAAAGAAAAGAAAGGCATTCATCATGTGGCTGCTAAACCAGTTGCGAAAAAAGTTGAAACTAAACCTGCTGTTAATGTACCAACTGGCAGAACAAATGTTGGAACTGTTGGAACACCAACTGGCAGACAAACAAATACAACTACTGGTGCTCAAAGTCAAGGAACACCAACTGGCAGACAAGTTCATAAATAATTTTCTGTAATTACAAATAAATAAAAAAGGCTGTTCGATCGAACAGCCTTTTTTATTATGTACGAAACCAAAAATTAGTTTTGTGTAGCTACGCCATGGTCGGTAACTGTTTTACCAGCATGGCCGCCATCAGCATAAGTTGCTGTATAAGTTATTTGAACTTTTCCAGCAGATGTTACAGTGCCGCTACCAGAGAAAGTATAATTGCAGGCAACTTGTGAAGCAATTGTAAAAGCTGTAGAACTTGTCATAGTTGCAGTAATATTTGTAGAACCACCAGTACAACCATAACCACCAATACCAGAAATAATTAAATCGTTGATTCCAGTTCCTTTTGTAATTGTCATGTTGTAAGTTAATCCAGAATAAGAATGACCAGTTGTATTGTTATAAGAAGAATCAGATGTTCCAGCATCTGTAAATCCAGCAGTACTTAACAAGAACTTCGTTCTCATTTCAGTGCTACAATCAGCACCTTCATAACCAGTTGTACAAGAGCAAGTACCATCTACGCATGTACCACCATTGTTACATACTACATCTTTACATGGATCTTTTTTACATGAGTTTAAATACACTACTGATGATACAGTTAAAAAAGTCGCAACAGCGAAAGCTAAAAATTTAATTCTTTTCATTTTTTTTATTTGTTTTATTGTTTGTTTATTTTTTTCGGGACGCAAATTTAGGCAATGATTTCAATAAAACAAAGGGCATGTTTCCTTTTGATTTTGAATCTTTGTATAATTTAACATTAATTCATTTTAATTAGTGTAGAAAACGTATTGCGTTTATCAAAATAATGAATTACGTTTGCACTTCTTTTTTCTCAACCTCCTAATCAACCAAATGACAATAGGAATCCTTAAAGAACAAGCAGGCGAAAATCGTGTAGCTGTTTTGCCTGAAAGTGCAGCTGCTTTCATCAAATTAAATGCTCAAATTGCTGTAGAACAAGGCGCTGGAAACAATGCCTCTACTTCTGATGCTGATTATTCAGCGGCTGGTGCTAAAGTAGTTTCAAGAGATGAAATTTTAAGCACTTCGGATATTGTAATCAGCATTAGTGGAATTGAAGAAGCCGAATTCGGGAAACTAAAAAACGGAGCAATATTGGTAGGTCAGTATTTACCATTATACAACGGAGCAAAAATGAAAACCATTGCCGGCAAAGGAATTACTTTGTTCAGTATGGATATGTTGCCACGTACTACTCGTGGACAAGCAATGGATGTGCTTTCATCACAAGCCAATCTGGCAGGTTATAAAGCTGTGGTTATGGCTGCAACGCATTACCCAAAATTATTCCCAATGTTAATGACTGCAGCAGGCACTATTACACCTGCTAAAGTAATGATAGTAGGTGCTGGTGTTGCTGGCTTGCAAGCCATTGCAACTGCTAAACGTTTGGGTGCAC
>CANFST010000002.1 GCA_947449695.1 Chitinophagales bacterium | reverse complement strand
GTAACTTCTGATTCTTCAACACCTAATTTGTCAACGATGATTTTTTTAACTCTTGCTGCAATGTCTGACATGATTTGTAATTTTATTTTTTTAAATTAGGTTGCAAATATAATAGAGAGATTAAAATTTCAACAACATTTTTTACCAAAGATAGAAAATGGCACAAAAAACTAAGAAGTTAAGTAAACAATTTGCCAAGGCTATTCGTTTGTTTACCTTTGCTGCAATCAAAAAATCATGTCAGAAGAAACTACAACTATACAACGTACAAAAAAACCAGATTGGTTACGTGTTAAATTGCCAATTGGTGCAAACTATTTACATGTAAGAAATCTAGTTGATAAAAATAAATTACATACCATTTGCGAAAGTGGAAATTGCCCCAACATGGGCGAATGCTGGGGGGCTGGTACAGCCACTTTTATGATATTGGGAAATATTTGTACCCGTAGTTGTGGTTTTTGCAATGTTAACACTGGCAGACCAACTGAGTTGGATTGGGATGAACCCAAACGTGTTGCCGAGGCTATTCATCTTATGAAAGTTAAACATGCAGTAATTACTTCGGTAAACCGAGATGAATTGAAAGATGGTGGAGCAACGATATGGGCTTCTACTATTAACGAAGTAAGAAAATTGAATCCGCTTACAACTTTAGAAACTTTAATACCTGATTTTATGGGTAAACATGAAAGTTTAGATTTGGTAATAAAAGCACACCCTGAAGTAGTTTCACATAATATCGAGACAGTTGAAAGGCTAACTAAACAAGTGAGGGTGCAGGCGAAATATCAACGAAGTTTAGATGTTATAAAGTATTTAAGTGAACATGGTATGCGCACTAAATCTGGTTTGATGTTAGGATTGGGTGAAACAAAAGAGGAGGTAATTCAAACTATCAAAGATTTACATCATCATGGATGTCATGTTTTAACCATCGGGCAATATTTACAACCAACTCAAAATCATTTGCCCGTGGCTGATTTTGTGCATCCTACAATTTTTGCGGAGTATAAAATATTAGCACATGAAATTGGATTCAAATGTGTAGAAAGTGGCCCTTTAGTTCGTTCTTCTTATCACTCTGAAAAACATTTGTACGACGAAAAGTAGTTTATTTTTCCAACTGATATTTCATTTGTTTCAAATTGAAGTATTTAGGCGGAAGTTTGCTGTCGTCAATTGCTTCAAAGTTGGTGAGCATTTTAGTTTCGTTGTGCTTTGTTAACAAATTTGCTGTATCATTTTTTAGGTAATTTTCAATATCTGCTTTATCACATTCTTTATCTGGAACAAATAATGCAACACATTTATTTGGAGAAAGTAAAGCAGAATACAGCATTGATTCGTATGGCAATCCCCAAGTCATTTTTATTTGATTCATATTAATTCTATTCGGTAAAATGGATAGTCGTGAAATATTACTTTTTTTACAGCCATTAATTTTATTATAAAGCCAGTTTAGTCTTTCCGAATAAGACTCATGAGCTGTGTATGTGAGGTTAAGTCGTAACAAAACAATTATCACCATAATAATAGCACCCAATTTTGTCAGCATGATTCCTTCCAATTCAACATAAATTATTACCAACAAAAACAGCCCGAGAAGTTTATAAAAATTATCAAAATAAAATTTTTCGCCACCATCATGAAAAGCAATGCTTACCATTAATATTAGCCCAACCGAAAAAGAAATTAGCAGTAAGATCGGCAACCATTTTCTTTGAATGACACAATAAATTATCGTGAATAACCCTATAATAGCGTAGATAAAATAATCGGTAAGTAAATAATGTAAAAAGTTTTTTGTGCAAGGATTCCAAATCCAGTTTGGAAATGTGTTCCAATATGCAATGTCTAAACTAATACTATCATCATAAGCATTACTAAAAAAATATTTTTTGGTCAAATAAATACAGATGGAAGCAACACTAATAAATAAAAAGGAATGGGTATTAATTTTATTCGCCACCAAAAAATAGATTATGACAAACATTAGGGGAATAATTGCCAACGGATGTGAAAAAATCAGAATGATAAGAAACAGAATATTGAACAGAATATACTTTAGATTTAAAAACCCATTGTTTTTGAGTGATAAAAGATACGCTACATATACAAATATTAAAGAGGCGACTAATTGCAATTCTGATTGCATCCAATAAAAACTATCATAACTTAAAAAAATAAGATAAAGTGCCTGCAAAAAAGCAAGTGAAGTATTTTTGAAACCATATGCAATGACTATAAAACATAAAAAATAAAACAACCAATAATCAAGTGAATAGGCTATAAGTATTGTTTTCAGAGATGCCCCAAGTTGAATCAGTACAAAAGGAATACCTTGTGTAAATGCACCTGCAAAGCGCAAATTGCTAAGGAGCAATTGTTTGTAAACAATAAAATGAAAAGTATGAAATGCAATATCAACAAAAATTGTTCGCTCTTTAAAAAACCAAATTGCACCAACAAGCAGAACTGCATAAATAAAAAAACCAAGTAGTAATAAATATTTTTTTTGTGATAGCATTTGTTGGCAAAATTAAATTAAACTTAATGCAAAAAAAATATAGCTCGTTTTATAGCTCTAATTCTAAATTGCTATACGTTTTATATTTCATTGTGGAATTTTGTGAAGTAATATTTAGAATAAATCGTTTATAATCTTAAATTTGCTGAAATTTTTTCGGCACTTTATATTAATTTCTCAGTTGAATGAAACCTACTAAACTCTTGTTTCTTTTGGTTGCTGTGGCGATGTTGGCGGCAAGTTGTATGAACAATTTGCAAAAGGGTACCCAGGCCTACAATCAAATGCAATACGATAAGTCTAATTACTTTTTAAAAAAGGCATTGGATGAAAAAAAAGACGACGCAAAAACATTACGAATGTTGGCTGATGGCTATCGTTTAACCAATCAAACCCGTAAGGCTGAGTATGTTTATGCTAAATTGATTAAAGGTAGCAAAACCGCTAAGAGCGCAACTCCTGAAGATTATTTGAACTACGGAAAAATGTTGATGGCTGACGAAAATTATGCTGATGCCAAACTGGTTTTTCACCAATATGATAGCCTGATGGAATTCAAAAGTGATTTAGCAAAATACATGATGCTATCATGCGATTCAGTTTCAATGTTTCATCAAGATACAGCCATGTATGATGCCAATGAAGCTGTTATTCGTGGAGTGGGTGAGCGTTTTGGTGCAACTCCAAGTGGTAACGGAATAATTATTTGTAGCGAAATTCAATCCATTGACCAAAATGCTAAACAACGGTTTCCTTGGTTAGGTCCAGGTAATTTAGATTTATATTATACTGAAAAAGATGCTGTTGCTGGAACTGGCGAATATATTAAACCACAAAGACTTAAAGGTGATGTAAACTCTTTAGCGCATGAAGGCCCTTGTGCATTTTCAAATGATGGTAATATCATGTATTTTAGTCGTTCAACAGTGGTTGAAAGAATTGATGCTAAAACTAAACAGGTAGTAAAAGCCGAAAATGTTTTGAAAATATATTCAGTTCAGAAAGCTGATGAAACATGGGTAAATCCGCAGCCGTTATCGTTTTGTAGCGATGAGTATTCAGTGATGAATCCTGCGTTAATGCCTGATGGTAAGACAATGATTTTTGCTTCTGACAAGCCTGGTGGATTAGGTGGTTCAGATTTATACATGGTTACGATGAAAGACAATGGTGAATGGGGCGAACCGCATAATATGGGTGAAAATATCAACTCAGCTGGAAATGAAGTTTTCCCTTTTGTGTCAAAAGATAGCATGTTATATTTTTCTACTGATGGCAGATTTACTTTAGGAGGCTTAGATGTTTTTGAATCAGAATGGGATGGCAATAGTTTTTCTACGGCCGAAAATTTAAATATTCCAGTTAATACTTCACATGATGATTATTGTTTTACAACTGACCCTAATAAAGAAGCGGCTGGTTGGGTATCATCTAATAAAAGTGGTCATGAAAGAATTTATGAATGGACTCGACACGATCCTATTTTATTTTTACAAGGAACTGTGACCGACAAAAGTTCTCATAAGCCAATTGTAAATGCAAGAATTGAAATCATTAATGATGCCGATGGCACAAAATCAATTATTTCAACTGACGAAACTGGTAAATTTTATTACGATAAATTAATGTGTCGCTCAAGCTATACAATTAAGGCAGGTAAAGAAAAATACAAAGTAAGTCGGGCATCAATCAAAACAAAAAAAGAAAAACGCCGCAAAGGGTATGCTCTGAATTTTGCGTTAGAAACAATTGGCAGCAATGTATTGGTAAGAAATATCTACTTTGCATTCGGTAGTTTTGCAATCAGCAGTGAATCATCAAAAACATTAGATACATTAGCAAAAAAATTAAGAGCCGAACCAAATATTGATGTTGAAATTGGTGCACACACTGATAGCCGAGGTTCAGCCCGATTCAATAAATGGTTAAGTGAGCGTCGTGCCCAATCAACTGTAAACTATTTAATTAAACGTGGCATATCAAAAGATAGATTAGCTGGAAAGGGTTACGGTGAAAGTAAGCCAGTGAACAATTGCCGCGATGGAGCAAAATGTAGCGATGAGCAATTTGCATTGAACAGAAGAATAGAATTTAAAATAATTAAATTGCGTACTGATGAACAAAAACGCATTGATGCTACTAAAGCTGATGAATCATCAAACAACGCAGGCAAAGTGATTGTTCGACCAAAGAAATAGTCTAAGTTTTTAATAAAAATCCCTTTATGAAAGTAGAGGGATTTTTATTGTCCATAGTATTTAGTTTCTTTATTTTCAACTTATCTTTCGCAAAATATTTTTTTTGAGTACAATTAAAAAATTAGCAGGCCAAACTGCTGTTTACGGATTGAGTAGTGTAGTTGGGCGATTACTCAATTATTTACTAACCCCATTATTGACCAATTTTTTCTTACCTGCTGAATACGGCATCAATACTGAGGTTTATAGCTACATAAGTTTACTGAATGTGGTCTTTACCTATGGAATGGAAACTGCTTTTTTCAGATTTTGTCAGGAAAAAGACATTGACAAAGAAAAAGTTTTTTCAACTGCCAACATCTCACTACTATTGACCAGTGTGACTTTCACAGTGATTTTACTTTTTGTAACGCCACTTATCAATGCGAAATTGCATTATGAAATGCATAAAGAAATTATGTGGTGTGTGGCTGGGATTTTATTTTTTGATACACTTGTAACTATTCCTTTCAATCGTTTGCGACAAGAAAACAGACCGATGCAATTTGCTTTTTTTAGGCTGCTAAATATTGGTGTCAATATATTGATGGTCATATTTTTCATCAAAGTTTCACCACATTTAAAAGGTATTTTTTCGTTCCATTCTGAAATCGGAATTAGTTATGTTTTCATTGCCAATTTGTTCGCAAGCATTATCACATTTTTACTGATGGTAAAATTCTGGATAAATATGAAATGGCAATTGGATAAAGTTTTGCTCAAGCGAATGCTAATTTATGCTTTACCACTTTTAATTGTTGGATTAGGCGGAATGGTGAATGAAACTTTCGACAGAATTTTACTTAACTTCCTATTGCCTGATGTTTCCACCGCTAAAGCACAAATCGGGATTTATGGAGCTTGTTACAAAATTTCACTCATCATCACCATGTTTGTTCAAGCTTTTCGAATGGCAGGCGAACCATTTTTTTTCAATCATGCGCAACATGATAATGCAAAAGAAACTTACGCCAAAGTAATGCAAGTGTTTGTGGCAGCTTGTTTGTTGATTGTTTTCGGTACGATGATTTTTATTGATGAAGTGAAATATTTTATTGGAAGTCAATACAGAGAAGGATTACAAGTTGTTCCGATTTTATTGTGGGCCAATATTTGTTTAGGAATTTATTACAATCTCACTATTTGGTATAAACTCACTAATCAAACCATTATGGGTACTTATATCACCTTGGGTGGTGCAGCTATCACTTTGTTTTTGAATTTTATGTTGATTCCAAAAATTGGTTACGTTGGCTCTGCATGGGCTACACTGGCTTGTTATGCAGCAATGATGGCAGCTTCATATTTTCTTGGACAAAAATATTATCCAATCAATTATCCGCTGAAAAATATTTTTAAGCAATTTTCTTTATTGCTGATTTTGTATTCGATGGCAACTGTTTTGGTGAAATCGACTTATTTTCATTTCGGAATTTTTCAACCACACACTATCGCTGGAATATTGATTTTAGTGAGTTTGATGGGAATTGCTATTTTTGCAATTTGGAAAATGAACCGACAATTAATTCATCAATAAATTTTTAATGAAGATTTTTAAAACAATTATTTTAGTTTTTCTTACTGCCAATTTATTTGCTCAAGAAGCAAAACATTTGAGCAACATTACTCAACTCACTTTCGGTGGAGATAATGCTGAAGCCTATTTCAACAACAAAGGCGATAAAATTTCTTTTCAATCGAACTATAAAAAATGGGGCAATAATTGCGACCAGATTCATATCATGAATTTGAATGACAAAGTTGATTCAACAAAAATCCCCACTCGAATCAGCAATGGCGAAGGCAGAACTACTTGCAGTTATTACATGCCTGATAACAAGCATATTTTATTTGCCAGCACTTTTAAAAGTGGCAAAGATTGTCCGCCATCACCGCCATTTAACCCTAAGAAATATTTGTGGGCGATTTACAACACGTTTGATATTTATGTGGCTGATGAAAACGGTAAAATCACACAACAACTGACCAACGATACTTTCTATTCTGCTGAAGCAACTATTTCGCCCAAAGGCGATAAAATCGTTTATACATCAACTGCCGGAGGTGATTTGGATTTATGGATAATGGATATTGACGGCAAAAACAAACATCAAATTACTCACGAATTGGGTTATGATGGCGGCGCATTTTTTTCGCCTGATGGCAAGCAATTGGTGTTCAGAGCCTCACGACCAAAAGGTGATTCTGCGATTGCTAACTATAAAAATTTATTGAAACAAAATTTGGTAGCACCCACTGACATGGAAATTTTTGTTTGTAATGTGGATGGCTCCAACCTTCATCAGGTAACGCATTTGGGCAAGGCGAACTGGGCACCGTATTTTACACACGATGGAAAGAAAATTATTTTCTCTTCCAACCATGCAGGCAAAAAAGGTTATGATTTTCATTTGTGGATGATAAATGTGGATGGAACAGGATTAGAACAAATCACTACCGAAAGCTATTTCAATGCTTTCCCGATGTTTTCGCCGGATGGAAAAAAATTAATTTTCAGCAGCAACCGCAATAATCATGGCACACACGACACCAATTTATTTATTGCTGATTGGAAAGAATAAATGAAGTTTATGAAAAAAATATTTCTCACTTATTGTCTATTATTCATTGCTTATTCTTTACAAGCACAGTTTAATAATAATTATTGGGTTGTTGGCAGAAACTGTGCTTTGGATTTTAGAAACGGACCTTGTGTGCCTTGCATTGTTGATTCAACTGATTATACCAACCCACTTATTTTACCAAAAGGATGCACACAAGTTTGTGATAGAAACGGTAATTTGCTTTTTTATAGCAACTCTTATTTGATGTTTAACCGATTATTTCAACAAATGCCGAATGGTAACAATTTCAATCATGGCACAATGGCAAATGCCGCTATAACTGCATATGGACCTTATCCTATTCATAATGGAGCTGTGATAGTACCTTTTGTAAAAGACACCAACCAATTTTATATGTTTTATGAAAATGCTGAATACAGTGATGGTGGTCGTGGTTTGCCTGACAGATTGCAGTATTTAGTTGTTGATAAACGCTTAGACGGTGGATTAGGTGATGTAGTTTTTAAAGATTCTGCCATTATAAAAGGTGATAGCCTCATGGCAGGCAATGTGTACGCAATTCGTCATGGCAATGGAATAGATTGGTGGATTATCGTTCGAAAGCATCATAGCAACCAATTTTATATGATATTGGTGGATAGTTCAGGGCCTAATCATCCAATAATACAAAACTTAGGTACTCCGTATATGCAGTCAGCAATTTACCAATCTGATTGTCATGCCTCAGTGGATGGGGGTAAGTTAAGCTATGCTTTTAATTATAATTATCCAAGCTATATTCAACCAAGTCAATTAGATATTTATGATTTTGACAGGTGTACAGGTACTTTGAGCAATTACAAAATGATTTTATTAGCAAACTCCACTGACACTTTTTTTACTGGAGCCACTTGTTTTTCACCAAATAATCGATTTTTATACCTGCACCAAGCTACAATATTAGTTCAGTTAGATTTGCAAAACCCAAATCCTTTTAATTCAAGAATTGATGTTGGTGATTGGGATCATACACAATTCCCTTCCAATACAATTTTTTGGAAGATGGTAAATGCACCCGATGGAAAAATATATGTTAGTACAAATGGCAGCACACCATTCATGCATGTAATTAATTATCCTGATTTATTAGATACCTTTTGCCGCTTTACACAAAAGCAATTGGTGTTTGGCACAGTTGGCTATTATGGTCATAACAACGGCGAAGCCCATTCAAGCGATGGCGGTTTACCTAATGTGCCTAATTATGCATTGGGTAAAATAACTTGTAATGTAGGAATAGAAGAACAATTAGTAAACAATAAAAAACAATTAACAATTTATCCCAACCCAACTAATGATAAATTAATTGTTGAAAATTTAAGCACTGGCAAAAATGAAATTTTTATAACCAATCTTTTAGGCGAAGAAATGCAACATTTATTTGCAAACAACACCAAAACAGAAATAGATGCAAGTTGCTTTGCTAATGGCATTTATTTTCTAAAACTCACCGATGAAAAAGGAAATGTCATCACTAAAAAATTTGTAAAAGAAAATTGATAGAATCATTCATGCAAAAAATAATCTCGTTTTTACTGCTCACTTTTTGTTTTCAAATTTCCTTCGCTCAAACTCCTCCGAGGTTCATGTTCCCACATACATCAAATATTTATTTCGGTTAGTGAGGGCACTAAAGGAGGCAGCCGAAATTTTTCGGATGCTATAAGCTCTGCGGATGATAGTGCAAAAACATTTTCGGATGGCTTTCCCCAATCAGGGAATAAGGCAAAAACATTTTCGGATGGCTTTCCCCAATCAGGGAATAAGGCAAAAACATTTTCAGATGGCTTTCCCCAATCAGGGAATAAGGCAAAAACATTTTCGGATGGCTTTCCCCAATCAGGGAATAAGGCAAAAACATTTTCGGATGGCTTTCCCCAATCAGGGAATAAGGCAAAAACATTTTCAGATGGCTTTCCCCAATCAGGGAATAGAGCAAAAACATTTTCGGATGGCATCATGAAATTTCGTTATAGGGCAAAAACATTTTCAGATGGTATTATGAAATTTCGTTATAGGGCAAATTTTTTTTTAGCCATAAAAAAAGCGAACCCTATCGATTCGCTTTTTTGTTTTCGTTAATGCCTGGAAACAAGTTTGGTCATTATAAAATTTTTTTTGTAAAAGATAAATGAGCCATAGCAATGTAATTGCTGGTATGGAAGTAATGGCTGTGTGAAAAGAGTTTACAATTTCTTTCTTTTTTATTCACCCAAAATAAATTCTGTAATCAACTTGAAGTAACACTACAAACAGATTTTTGCACAACAATAATCTGTCCGAATGAAAGTACATATAGTTTCTGAAACTGAATTTGTAACAAAAGGTCAAGGTGTTCATACTGCTCATGTTGATTTGCTGGAGTTATTGAGAGAAAAAAAAGATGTTGATGTTGTAGTGAATGATGAAGGCAAAGGCGATGTATTTCATAGTCATACTTACGGGCCATACTATTTTTGGAAAGGGAGAAATTACAGGGGCAAACGCATTCATACAGTGCATGTCATTCCTGATTCATTAAAGGGCTCAGTGCCTATGTGGAAAATGTTGATGCCATTAGCGAAATGGTATTTTAAGCAGGTTTATTCTTATGCTGATGTATGTATTGCAATTTCACCAATGGTTGAACAATCCATCAAGCAATTAGGTGTGAAATCTAAAATAGCAAGCATTAGCAATCCGGTTCCGTTAGAACGTTGGCGAAGAACTAATGAAAAAAGAAAACGAGGTAGAAAATTTTTGAATCTGAAAGATGATGATTTTATGGTGTTGGGTGTTGGGCAATTGCAAGAAAGAAAAGGCGTTGATGATTTTATTGATATGGCTGAAAGTATCCCTGAAGCTAAGTTTGTTTGGGCTGGTGGCAGACCATTTGGCGCATTTACCGAAGGTGTGAAAAGACTAAACGATAGAATATCAAACTCTCCATCAAATTTGCATTTTACAGGTTTATTAGATTTGATGCAAATGCCCGATGTTTATGCCGCCGCTGATTTATTTATTTTTCCATCCTATCAAGAAAACTGTCCGCTTGCACCATTAGAAGCTGCTGCTGCTGGTCTTCCAGTCATTTTCCGAGATTTGAAAGAGTATGAAATGCTGTATGAGAACCCTTACTTAAAAGCAAAAAATAATGTAGAGTTTTTCTCGATGATTCAACGAATGATGCACAATAAAGCTTTTTATGCCAATGGAAAATTCATGTCAGAAGTTTTAGTCAAACAGTTTGACAAAAATGAAATCCGAACAAAATTAATTTCACTGTATAGCAATCTGTCAGGCGTTGCATAATATAGTCTGTCATCGTTCACACTAATATTTTTTCAGATTTCTGCTACCTATGCACAATGCAAATTTCAACTCTTTTGTTTTAAATCTTAGAATGATAGCTATGAAAAAGATTGGTCAAAACAACTACTTTATTCATTCATTTTGCAAGGGCTATTAATTTGAACTTATAGTTTACTTCATTTTTTGTTAATGCTAAATTAAAATCAGCTCAATTAGTGAAATGTAGTTTTGCAAAAAATCTAAAAATGCGTATAAAGCTACTTTTATTTATCCCTTTGCTGCTTCTTGTTTATTGTTCAACATTTGGACAAAATAAATCAGTTATTAGTGGTAAAATTTTAGATGGTAAAAATGCTGAACCTTTAATTGGTGCCATAATTCAAGTTAAAGGCACAACATTGGGAGGTGTTTCAGATTATAATGGTTTGTTTTCAATTAGTGGCTTAGAAGAAGGAAATTATACTTTAGAATGTAGTTCACTTTCCTATCAATCAAAAACAATTACTGATGTGATTGTAAAGAAAAACGAAGTTACAAATCTTGTAATTGTTTTAGACAAAAATACTAATAGTATAAAAACTATTAAAATCACCTCTTCTGCAAAAAGGGAAACAAATGCTGGTCTGTTAATGGCTCAAAAAAATAGTGCAAGTGTTTCAGATGGCGTATCATCAGAATTGATCAGAAGAACACCTGATAAAAATACAAGTGATGTTTTGAAACGAGTAAGTGGAGCAAGTATTCAAGATAATAAATTTGTGGTGGTTAGAGGATTGAATGATAGATACAATGCCGCCTACTTAAATGGTGCGCCACTGCCAAGTTCTGAATCAGATAGGAAAGCATTTTCATTTGATATTTTCCCTTCAGCCATGTTGGATAATTTAGTTATCATTAAAACAGCCACACCTGACATGCCAGGTGAATTTGCCGGAGGTATTATTCAAATTACAACTAAAGATATTCCTGAAAAAAATTTCTACTCTTTCTCTTTAAGTGGAGGATATAATACCATCACTACTGGTAAAACACAACTTACTTATAATGGCAGCAGTACAGATTGGCTTGGTTATGATAATGGCTCAAGAGATTTTCCATACGGGGTACCAAATCCTAATACTTCTGCATTTCCAACCTTATCTTCTGTGCAAGGAAACTTGGCTAAAAAATTAACAACCGATTGGTCAATTGAACAGCAAAAATTTTCGCCCAATTTATCGCTTCAATATTCAATGGGCTTAACTAAAGAAATCACCAAGAACCATCCTTTGGCTTTAGTTGTGGCGGTTTCATACAATAAAAGCAATGAGTATAGCGAAAAGAAGATCAACACCTTTGTTACACAAAATGATACTTCTCAAATTCAACATAACTACTTAGACAGAACTTATTCAACAAAGATTTTAACAGGAGCAATGGCAAACCTTTCTTATAAAATCAATAAAAATAATTCTATAAGTTTTAAAAATCTTTTTAGCACCAATTCTGATAATAAAGTAATCAACAGAACAGGAGATGTTGATGCAGCTTCAACCAACCCGATTATTGAAAATAAAAATGATAGATTTTTTTCTAGCAGCAAAATATATTCGGGGCAATTGAATGGGGATCATTATTGGAAACCAACAAGAATCAAAATTAACTGGATAGGCTCTTTCAGTCAAATCACTCGTGATATACCAAACGAACGCCTTAGTGTTTACACAAGAAGTAAGAATCATGACACTAACTCATCTGATTATACAGATACACTTTGGAAAGCAAATATTTCATCCACAAATGTTGGTTCAGATTATGGTGGCGGAATGTTTTGGGCGCACACAGCCGAAAAATTAAAAAGCTTTAAATTGACTTTTTCGAGACAACTTAATTTTGATTTCGGATTACAAAATGAAATAAAAATAGGTGGATTGATTCAATATAGAGATAGAGATTTTGAGGCTAAAAGAATTGGTTATACACAATACGCTCCTCCAGGTTCTGTTACTCTAAAATTCAATGATAACCTTCTTTATTTGCCTCAAGACCAAATTTTTTCACCTCAAAATATGGGCATCATAAAGCCACATATTAATGGTAGTGGTGTTTTGGGTGTAAGTGGATTTAAGTTATCAAGTGGATCAAGATATAATGATGCTTATACCGCATCTGCTAACAACAATGCTGCATTTATTATGCTGGATAATAAATATAAATTTGCAAGATTAGTTTGGGGGGCAAGAGTTGAAAGTTACAGACAAAGGTTATTTTCACATCAATCTCAATATGCTAAAGATGATATCAATCTTGATTCAACCATTGTTGATGTTTTGCCATCGGGTAACTTAATACTATCATTAAGTAAAAAACAAAATCTACGTTTTTCTTATTATAAAACATTAAACAGACCGGAGTTTAGGGAGTTAGCGCCTTTCGAATTTTATGACTTTGTTACAGAATTATCAATTTCAGGAACGCCAAATTTACAAAGAGCAGTAATCAATAATTATGATGCCCGTTATGAATTTTATCCAGGCAGAGCTCAATTATTATCTGCTTCATTTTTTTATAAAAATTTCACTAATCCAATAGAGCAGATACTTTGGAATGATCATGAAATGCGTTATGCTAACGTACCCAGCGCAAAAAATTATGGTGTTGAATTTGAATTCAGAACTTTGTTAGCTTCTTTATTGAAAAAGGATTCATCAAAATTTTTAAATAACCTAACTGCATTTTCAAACCTTTCCATCATTCGTTCGCAAGTAAATACTTTAGGGCAAACATCTTTGGAAGAATCTGGCAGACCTTTGCAAGGGCAATCACCTTATGTTTTCAATGCAGGTTTAATGTATAACAATGAAAAGAAAGGTGCTACTGTTACTTTTAGCTTTAACAGAGTTGGGCCAAGAATTTATTATGTAGGTGGAAGTGGTTTCTTAGCCTTATGGGAAAGTTCAAGGTCTTTATTCGATATTCAATTTGCCAAATTGTTTTTGAAAAAAAGATTAGAGCTGAAATTAAATATCCAAAATGTTTTTGCTCAAAATCAGATTTTTTACGAGAATAAGTACAATGCGCTTGAACGCAATAAAAGTGGAGTTGAGAAGTTTTTCAATAATTTGATTTATGGTGATTCTCAAAACAAGAATAGTTATGAGCCAACCTTTGACAACACCGTTTGGACAATTAAGTATGGCAGAATTTTCTCCCTAACAGCATCCTATAAATTTTAATAAATGAAAAGAAATATTTTGTTCGTTTTTGTTACTGTTGCGATTTCAATAACATTGAGTAGCTATCATAATGGTGCAGCATTTCTAGGATTAGTTGATTGTACAGGTGCTGAAAAGCTAAATCCAAAGGGCTGTAGCAACGGCAGTTTAGGCTGTCATTCCACCAATGCCTTAGATTCAATTGGAGTAAAAATTGAAATGGATTCTGCTGGAATACCAGTTAAAGGTTATATACCTGGGCATACTTATCAAGTAAAAATTGTTGGAACAAATAATAGTTTTAAAAAACTTCCTGTTTTTGGTTTTCAATTAACTTGTATAAAAGGCGATACTTCAGCTAGTATAGCAACAAATGCAGGGAATTGGGATACAACCAATTTGCCAGTAAATACTCAATTCACACCAAATTGGCCTGGTGTATTTGATGTAAATATCATGGAACAAAATGATAGAATTGCCGCAACTAGTGGAACTGGTCATTATGGGACAATTTATTCAGAAACTTTTAATTGGACTGCTCCATCAACTTATATTGGTAAAATATCTTTTTGGGGTGTGATTAATGCAAGCAATGGTGATACACATATTGGTGGTGATTTTTGGAATACTGATTCATTGGTGCTTGATTTGGCTAAACCAGATTCAACTGCAGACACTTCTCATCATGCAAATGGAATTTATACTATGCCTTCAACGCCTGCTATTAACATATTTCCAAACCCATTCATTGATAAAGTATTTGTTGAAGGATTAACTAATTCAAATGATGGAAATATAATTTTATCCCTTTACGATTTAAGTGGTAAGTTGATTTTGACAAGAAAGATTGAGTACAACTTATTAGATAAATCAACAATAATTGATTTCAATAGTGTTAGCTTGAGTTCAGGCGTTTACTTACTTAATTTTTCTTCAAAGGATTTTTCTTTCTCAAAAAAGCTTATAAAAGTTGATTGATTTTCTTTTGGCTTAACTTAAGATTAAATACTTAACATTAAGTTACGCTTCATTTAAAATCAATATAACCCTGATTATACGCTGAAGATAAAACCCTCAAATATTTTTGCCTTCGTGAATTTTCACAAAAAATATAAACCAAAACAAAAAACAAAATTTTACAAAATGAAAATCAACAAACTGATTCTCACGGCTATGATTGCATTAGTTTGCAATTTTGCCTTCGCACAAAGTTTCTTTGTGCCAACAACTTATCGTGGTGCATTCGCCCCTGCACCAGCAGCAATGTGGACTGCAGGTTGGACTAACTGGGATCCACAAAATGCCACTTACCCTTCAGCAGATGTAGTCATTACATCAAACGTTACTTCCAACACAACTTGGACTTCAAACCACACTTACCTTTTACAAGGTCAGATTTATGTTACAAGCGGCGCTACGCTTACTATTCAAGCCGGTACAAAAATCTTGGGTGATAAAAACACAGTTGGTGCTGGTTTGTTTATCTCTCAAGGTGGTAAAATCAATGCAGTTGGTACTGCTACTAACCCAATCGTATTTACATCAAACCAACCTAAAGGTCAACGTAATATCGGTGACTGGGGTGGTGTAATTTTGATGGGGAAAGCACACACTAACAATCCTGGTGATACTAACCACATTGAAGGTATTGCTCCAAATCCTTACACTTTATATGGTGGTCAAGATGATAACGACAACTCTGGTACAATGCAATTTTGCCGTATTGAGTTTGGTGGTTATGTTTACCAACCTAACAAAGAAATCAATGGTTTAACTTTTGGTGGTGTTGGTCGTGGTACTACTATTGACCATATTCAAGTATCATTCTCTAATGATGATGCTTTTGAATGGTTTGGTGGTTCAGTTAACTGTCGTTATTTAGTAGCATACAGAAGTTTAGATGATGATTGGGATACTGATAATGGTTTCTCTGGTCATGTTCAGTTCTGCTTGTCAGTTCGTGACCCACAAATTGCTGACAATCCTGCTATCTCTACTTCAGAAGGTTTTGAATCAGATAACGATCCTAATGGTGACGCAGCTACTCCAAAAACTACTGCTATTTTCTCTAACATTACTTTAATCGGACCAAAACGTGGCAATCCTTCTTCTACTATTGCTGTTGGTTTCAAAAGAGTTGCTCGTATCCGTCGTAACTCTGAATTAAGAGTTTACAACTGTGTTGCTTTAAGCTATTTGAATGGTTTGCATATTGATGGTTCATTGTGCGAAACAAATGCAACTAACGGTTTAACTTCAACTTCTCCATATTTAAGATTTGCTTACAACATTTTAGCTGGTATTACCGGCACTTGGTATGAAAGAAATAGCGGAAGCACTTTCAATGTAAGAAAATATTTCCACGATGCGCATAATGATTCAACTGCTGAAGCTGGATTGTTAACAAATCCATTCCCAACAAATTATTCTACTGCTGACTATCGTCCTGCTGCAGGTTCATTGGCTTTAAGTGGTGCTAATTTCACTGATGCAACATTTAACGGTTTAGTTATGTTTGCTCCAGTTGCAGTTGATACTATTCATATTTGCAAATTAGCAACTGCTCCGACATTAACAGCAACTGCTTTAAGTGGTTGTACTTTAAAATGGTACACTACAGCTACAACAACTGTATTTACTACAGTACCTCCAACTGTATCTAATACTGCTACTAAAACTTATTATGTATCACAAATTAACTCTTTAGGTATTGAAAGCCCACGTAAAGCTATTACAGTTTACGTTGATCCATTAGCTGCTACACCTGCTAAAATTTATGGTCAAGTAGTTGATATTTGTTATGGTACTACTTACAAATATTATGCTGCTGCAGCTGCTAATGCTGTTTCTTATTCTTGGAGTGTTCCTGTAAATGCAACTTTGGTATCAACTTCAGGTGCTAAAGGTGATACTGCTTATATTTCTTTCAGCAGCCCTTATTTAACAGGTTTAATCAGTGTTAGAGCTAGTAACAATTGTAACGCTAGCTCTGCAAGAGTTTTAAAAATTGTTGCTAAGCCTTCAATGCCATCTTCAGTTACCGGTCCTTTAATGGTTTGTGCTAAATTAGGTGATTCTATTAATTTAGCTACTTATACTGTAACTCCAGTTGCTGGTTATCCAAATTATACTTGGACTGCTCCAGCTGGTGCTACTATTTTTAATGGTCAAGGTACAACAACTGCAAGTATATTCTTCTCTCATAGCTTTACAACTGGTAACATTTCAGTTGCTACCCAAGGTAATTGCCAATCAAGTGCTGCAAAAACAATTAAACCTTTTGTTAAACCAGTAGTAGCTACTGCTAACGTAATTTCAGGTCCTACTTCATTCTGCGGTGTTACACATAATTCAAATGATGGTTTTGCAACTATGGGTTACAAAATGGCTCATGTTGATGGTGCAACAGCATATTCATGGGTTACTCCACAAGGTGCATCATTGTTAGATGGTCAAGGTACGGACACAGCTACTATCCGTTATTCTAAAGGAACATTTGTTAGTGGTTCTGCTATTAAATGTTATGCAGTAAACAGCTGTGCTACTTCAACTACTTTCGCTTCATTGGCAATCACTGTAAATACAGGTTGCAGAATGAGAAACACTAATAACAATTCAACTGAAGAAACAACTTCTACAGTTACTACATTATTCCCTAATCCTGCTTCTACTCAATTCACAGTAAGATATACTGCTGAATCAAGCAAAGAAATCATGATTTCGGTTTATGATGTATTAGGCAGAAAAGTATCTGAATCTAAAAATTCAGTTATGGAAGGTTCTAATTCAATTGTTGTTGATTGCGAAAAATTCAACGCTGGTGTTTATACAGTTAAAGTTACTGACTTAACTAACAATACTACTGAAGCATTGCAATTAGTAAAATAAACTTCTTCAGGTTTGATTTTTGATAAGATAAAAGGCGGAATTTTTTCCGCCTTTTTCTTTTTATGCTTTTCTATAAAGAAACATTCAATTAACAATAAAGCAATATTGTAAAAATAACTTTGCAATCCCTTAACTATTATGTTCGATATTCACTCACATATTTTACCTGAAGTAGATGATGGTGCTCCTGACATGGAAACATCTATTATGCTTTGCCAAGGCTTAGTGGAATTAGGTTTTAAAGGAGTTTATGCTACTTCACATATTATTAGCGATACTTATCCTAATTCAGAAGAGAAATTAAAAGATTCATTTGATTCTCTTAAAAAGGAAATCGAAAAACATCGAATCAATTTATCAATTGGTTTAGCAGCAGAATATTTTTTAGACGAAAGTGTTTTGAATAAAATAAATAACGATATTCAACTACTCAGTTTTCCCAATAAAGGTTTATTAGTAGAATACTCCTATTCTCAAGAGCCTGAAAAGATCACAGAATTAACTTTTCCTGTTCAATTGCAAGATTACACTCTGGTATTAGCTCATCCTGAGCGATATAATTATTGGCAAGGAAATTTAGTGCAATATGAAAGATTAAAAGATATTGGCTTTGCATTTCAAATGAATGCTTTAAGCCTTACCGAATATTATGGGAAGCAAGTGAAAGATACTGCTAATCAGCTTTTGAAAGCAGGCATGATAGATTATATCGGTACAGATATTCATCACGAACGACACTTGAATGCTCTGCTAAAATATTTTGGTAAAACAGGCATACAAGATTTAATAGAAACCTATTCACTAAAAAACAATCAATTTGAAATTGCTTAAACAGAATTTATTTTACTTTTTTATTTTAGTTACATTATTATTTAGTAGCAGTTGTTATGGACCCAAGCGATTATATTATTTACAACAACTACAAGACACTACCATTCAAAATAAACTTGCCACTCAAGAATCTATTATTCACTTAGGTGATCAACTTTATATTTTTGTAAGTAGTGTAAATACTGACGCATCTGGCATTTATAACTTGCCCAATTTTAATGTTGCATCTCAAAATATGCAACAGGGTCAAACACAAAATAATCCAGTGTCAGGTTATTTGGTAGATGACAAAGGAGAAATTGTGATGCCCAAAATTGGAGCAATTCATGTCGCTGGATTAAGTTATTCCGCTGTAAAAGATTCAATTCAGCATTTGCTTTCTCCCTATTTAAAAGATCCTATTGTAAGCATCCGATTAGTAAATTTCAGAGTAACTGTTTTAGGTGAAGTTCGAAACCCTGGAACATTCACAGTACCTTATGCTGACTTGAATATATTGCAAGCATTAGGCTTAGCTGGTGATTTAACTATTAATGGAATCAGAGAAACTGTGTTGCTTGTTCGTCAAACTGATAAATCAAAAATTTCTTACCGAATCAATTTAACTGATAAAAATTTATTACATCATCCTGCTTATTTTATTCAAAGTGGTGATGTGATTTATGTTCAGCCTAACAAAGTAAGAATAAATAACAGTGCTCCTTTTTTTCAAGTTTGGCCAGCAACAGTTAGCGCAATTACTTTATTAATTCTTGTTTTGAACTACTTACATAAATGATACACGAGCAAATTGATTTTGAGAGAGAGCAGAGTTTATCTGAAATTTTTAACAATATCAGAAAACATTTTATTCCTTATTGGGCAGTATATGCTATATGCGTTGCTGTTGGAATTTTAGGAGCTTTTCTTTATTTAAGATACACCAGTCCGGTGTATGTGGTTGAATCAAAATTACTAGTTAAAGATGAAAATAAAGGACTGGGTTCTAGTAACAGCAATGGTGTAACGCAATTGGCACTTTTCGACGATGACAAGAAAATTGAAAATGAATTAGAAATAATAAAAAGCAGGCCTGTTCTTTTTGCTGCCATTAAGAATTCAAATGCAGAAGTTAAATTTTTCCGTAAAGCACGTATCAGAAATGTTTCAGTGGTTCAACAATTCCCATTTCAACTCATCCCATTGCATCCTGATTCAACACAATGGGCAAAATCTGCTTTGCTAAAGTTTGATTTGCCGAACAATAAATTCTCCATCAATAAAAATGATTTTGATTTGAAAGATGAGAGCATAATTGTAATCAATTCAAAAGATACTTTTATTGTACGTTGTTCGCCTAATCAATTGCAACATTGGAGTAAAGATGAGTTTTTAGTACAGGTTAATTCATTGAATACTGAAATCAATAATGTACTACAAGTGTTAGATGTGAAGCGCACAAGTAATGAAACTTCAATTATAGATTTATCATTAAACACGGATGAACCAAGTAGGGGATTAAGTTTACTTAATTCGATTGTGAATGAATACAACAGAGCCTCCATTGCTGATAAGCGATTAATTGCGCAATACACACTTGATTTTATCAATGAAAGATTAGCCTTAGTTACCAATGAATTAGATAGTGTTGAGAGGCATTTGGAACGATATAAATCACACAACTCTATTGTTGACATCAGCGAACAAAGCAAAGTTTTTTTGGCTGAAGTGCAACAGAATGATTTAGATTTAAATAAGATTAACGTTCAACTTTCAGTATTAGAAGAAGTTGAAAAATATATGAAAGGCAAAGGCAGCAATCCTGGTTCTGCGCCTTCGTTGATGGGCATTGAAGACCCGTTATTATTGAGTATGTTGCCCAAATTGTATGACGCTGAATTTCAATTGCAAAAACAAATTCAGATTTCAGGGCAAAAAGATGATGCAACTATTGTGATGAAAAGCAATGTAGAACAATTAAAACAAAGCATTAGCGAAGCCATCGAAAATTTAAAAAATAATTTACAAGCTGCTCAAAAAAACATCAATGCCAATTTACTCAAGCAAAATGAATTGCTAAAGAAAGTGCCAAATATTGAAAGAGCATTGGTGAATATAAGTCGTCAGCAAGCTATCAAAAATTCTATCTACACTTTATTGTTAGAAAAACGTGAAGAGTCAGCTATCAGCTATGCTTCTACAATAAGCGATACCCGATTGATTGAACCTAGCTTCACTACTGGCATTCCGGTAAGACCTGTAAAATTCATGGTGATTTTATTAGGAATCATTTTGGGAATAATACTTCCATTTCTTTTTATTTTCTCCCGTGAAAAATTGAACTCAAAAATTCAATTCCGTTCCGATATTCAACGTATAACATCATTACCAATTATAGGTGAAATCATGTTTGACCCTGAGCATAAAGATTTTGTTATTTCCGAAAAATCTCGTTCGCTGATTGCTGAAGCTTTCAGGGCTATCAGAACCAAAATGGTTTATTACTTAAATGGAAATGACAAAAAAGTGTTGTTAGTGAGTTCGAGCATACCAGGCGAAGGCAAATCTTTTTTCACTTTGAATTTAGGAAGAAGCTATGCGTTGACTGGCAAAAAAACAATTATGGTAACAGCCGATATGCGTAAACCCTCCTTGCATAAGGTTTTTAACTTGAGTATCAAAAAAGGATTGAGTAATTTTTTGGTGAACATGGCGCAAGTGGATGATATAATTTACCCAACTGGTTTTGAAAATTTGAGCATCATTCCTGTAGGTCCGTTGCCACCAAATCCATCTGAATTATTAAGTAATAATAAATTTAAAGAATTAATTGAATTACTTCGTGAGCAATATGACATTATTATTGTTGATACTCCACCATTGGGTTTAATTTCAGACCCTGAATTGATTGCACCTTATGCTGATGCTTCTGTTTTTGTAGCCCGACACAACCATACACCAAAAGATATTTTTGCTAAAGTGGCTACTGATTTAATTAAAACAAAAGCGTTTAACAATGTGAGTATTGTGTTTAATGGTATTAAAACCCGTGGCTTGGGCTATGGCAATAAATATGGTTATGGATACGGTTATGGCTATGGTTACGGCTATTCTTATGGACAAGAAAATGAAAAGAAAAGCTGGTGGAGAAGATTGCTGAGCAGAAAATAATTTTCTAAAACGGTGAAAAAATAAACGCTGCAATTATCATCGCTATCATCATTAAATTATAAGGCTTTAAAACAAATTGAGTGATAAAATTCAGTAACATTTTTTCATGAATCAATTGCATAATAGCTACAAAACTGGTTGAGCTGAAAATCACCCATGGCAAGGCTTTAAAACCAAAATACTGAAAGCAAAACCAACATCCTGCTCCCATCAAAATCAAATTCAACAGGCTATAAAAAGTAATCCATTTTGTTTTGCCTGAAGCTGAGATTAGTGAGCCATAATAATTGTTTCGCCATAAACATATCAATAGAAATATTTTAAAAATAGGTACTGCGGCTGCCAATTTGTAAGAATAAATCAACACAAAAATTGTTTTGGCAAATAGCATCAACACCAATAAAATAGGATAAGTAAGTTTAGAAACTTTGTTGGTAATATTTATCCAAAGCAATACTGCATCATGTTTTTTATTTTCTTTCAATAGTGCTACATACTTGGGGAATGTGCTTTGTGAAAACGATGCACTCAACATTGAAAAAACTGGAATTTCTAAAGCACCTGCTGCATATAAGCCAAATGCCGAAAGCGAAGCGTATTTGCTCACAATTGTTTTATCTAAATTAGAAATGATAACTCCCATAAAAGTGGCTAAATACAACGGGAATCCGATTTTTAAATAATCACCTAATCGGCTAAAATTGAAATCATTTTCAAAATTATATTTTTCAGCCAACAAGAAATTCACTAAGGATGGAATGATAAAAACAAGGCTCACAATAAATGCAAAAACCAAAATAATATTTTCAGTATGAATTTGCAAATGAAAAAATGCCACTGCAAGCAAAGACAAAGTACCAATAAAAATGGCTGCTACACTGCCTTTTAAGTAAATGTCTGTTTTATTCTGATTGATGAGTTGGTAGCGTAACACTCTGTTGATGGTGATGCTAAAAAATAAGAATGCAAATATTTTTGCTACATTATTCAATAACGGATTATGAAAATAGATTTGCAACAAAGTTCTACCAAAAAAAATTCCTGTTAATGCTATCATCACTGTCATTAATAATAAAAACCCGATGATAGATTGGTGATGCTGCTTTGATTTTTCTGGTTCGTAAGCAATAAAATATTTATAACCTTCAGGTAAACCAAATGCTAAAATTGGCAGTATCAAATTAATCAATACTTGCAGTTGTTTCCATGTGCTGAAAATTTCAACTGTAAATTTTCGAGCAATGATATAATCGAACATGATGAACAATGCAGTGATTAATGCTTGTCCAATCATCAAATTAATAGTAGCTCCTTTGATAGAGTTTTTATCAAAAAATTTCTTGAATAAGGGAATCATTTTGTAAGGGTAAAAGTAAAAATCTAACCTTGATTCAAGGTTACCAAAATGCTACCATTTTTAAGAATTTGTTAATCTGCGTTGCCTTATTGTTGTGTATTTTTGTGAGGTTATGAATGAATCGTTTGAAAAAGATATTACCTGGAATAGCGCTATTTACCTGCATGGTGATGAACATGAGCGATTTGAAGAAACAGTTAAAGTAATACCACAAGATTGTTCTTCCTTATTAGATGTTGGTGCAGGTAATGGAGCATTCTTGAATTTTATTGAAAAAACCAAGTTAAATATTCAAACAAAAGGGGTTGAATACTCAATTGGTGGCATCAGGAATAAAGTTTGCCAAAGTGAAATCATTCAAGGTTCTATCGACGATTTGAAATTAGCCAATCAATCATTTGATTGCATTTCTGCATTGGAAGTAATTGAGCATTTGCCGGTTAGCATTTATGAAAAAGGCTTAACTGAGTTGGAAAGAGTAGCCAAAAACTATATTTTAATTTCAGTACCATATAAAGAAAACCGAGTAAATGTAACTTGCCCCAATTGTGCTTGTTCATTCAATCCTAATACCCATGTTCGTTCGTTTGATGAAATGAAATTGAAAAATCTATTCATAGATTTTGAATTAGAATCGCTGCAAGCATTGGGTAATAAAAGAGAAATGTATTTTGGCAAATACAGAAGATTAGCTAAATCATTGTTTGGCGATAAACGATTTCCTGCACATTGTGTTTGTCCCCTTTGTTTTTATAGTAAAAATGATGGCAAGCATAATGTGAAATCAGAAAACAGTATTACAAAAATGACAAGTCCGAAAACTTACATTAAAATTATCAAAAAAATATTTTTCTATAATTCACCAAGATGGTTTATAGCTGTTTATAAAAGGAAAAATCACTTATGAATTCTATAGTTTCTTTTTTTATACGGGCTTTTGCAAGAATTTCGGGTAAACTTTCTTTTTTAGTTTATCAAATTGTATTTGCTAACATTGAGTTGAACCGAGGCGCAAGATTTGTAAGCTTTCCATCTGTTTTTGCAAGTAATTCATCTAAAATAATTTTAGAAGAAAATGTGGTGTTGAATTCTTTGAATTTTGGTTATCATTTAAATATGTATTCAAAAGTAAAATTGCTAGCAGATGGCAAAAACTCAAAAATAGTCATTGGTAAAAATACTCGTATACATGGTTCATGTATTCATGCGCAAGGCGAAATAGTAATTGGTGACAATTGCCTGATAGCTGCAAATTGTCAAATCTTTGATTCCAATGCTCATGAACTTTCCATGACTAATCCTGCGAACAGAATAAACACCATTGATCAACCTAAAAAAATTGACATTGGTAACAATGTTTGGTTAGGCACAGGTTGTATAATTCTACCTGGAACAAAAATTGGTGATGGAAGTGTTATCGCTGCAAATAGTGTGGTGAAAGGTGAAGTGCCAGCTAATTGTTTGTTTGGAGGTAATCCTGCAAAACTTATAAAGCAATATAAATGACTCAAAAAAAAGTTTTGTTAGTGTCTTATTCCTTTCCACCATCTAATGCACCTGCTGCTCAAAGGGCATTTTATTTTGCCAAATATCTTCCTGAAAACAATATTGAACTAAGTGTATTGACCACTTCAAAGAATATTTCTTCATTGGGTTATGGTAATTCAATGAATACCGAAGGAATGAAAATAATTGATACCGATTCTGTCATTCATTCTACCAACAGCACAACAGTTCATCAAGCTATCACCTCAAAGAATATCATTAAAAATAATTGGTTAAAAAAAATATTGGTTCAATTAATGATTCCTGACAGAGGAATTATCTGGTTGCCAAAAGCTTTAAAATTTGGGTCTGATTTTTTAAGAAAAAACAATGCTATTGATTCTATTTATGCAACAGCACCGTCATTCACTAATTTTTTGATTGCTTACATTTTATCGAAACGATTTAACAAAAAATTGATTTGCGATTTCCGTGATTTTTATGTGGTGAATGGATTATTTAAAAGAATATTTCCATTGAATTTATTAGATAAATTATTGGAGAAAACAATAGTGAAAACTTCAGCTCACTTGATTTTTATTTCAAAAAATATGAAAGCAGTCTATGAAAATGAATATCCGTTTATTAAAAATAAATCAACGCTTATTTACAACGGATTTGATGATAGTGATTTTCAAAATATTCAAGCAGTTGAAACTTCTAACAATGATCTGAAAATCTTTTTTGCTGGTTCGCTATATTTTGAATCCAAACATCCACGAGATATTTTTATGTTGTTGGATGCGTTAGAAACGTTGGTTAAAAACAAATCTATTTCAAAAGAAAAAATTGAAATTAAAATTGCTGCTTTCATTCATCCTGATTTGATGATGAAAATTGAAAAGCATTTTATGTTTAACTCGATTAAACTTTTAGGCATAATAAAACGAGAAAATGTTTTGCTTGAAATGCAGCAAGCAAATTTATTATGGCATATCTTAGGTAATTCAAAACAAGATGTAGGTGCTATTCCTATCAAGACCTTTGAATATATTGCTTCTGAAAAACCAGTTTTATTTTTTGTTCCAAAAGGAGCTGAATTAAGTGAAATTGCTACAGAATTCAATCTTGGTTACATTTGTTATTTAGAAAAAGAATTTAAAGAATTCAACCAACAACAAATACTAAAAGCCTTTCGTGACATTGTAATTGAGAAAAGAAAATATCAATCGGATAAATCTCGATTTAAAAATTTTAGACGTGATTATCAAGCCCAACAATTAGCTGAAATCATTCAAAACTTAAATTAAGTTGGTACTATACGAATTCTTTATTTTTCTGTTCATTCTCACTTCCTTCATCACTCGTACATTTGGTGGTGATGATGGATTGTTTAGCAGAATTATTGTAGCTGATATTTTTGGTGCAATAGCAATTCTCATTTATTTTATTGATGGTAAAAAATATTTTAGTTCAAACCGAATCAATTCGGCATGGATATTAATTGCGGCATTTGCTTTAGGTATTTTCGGTTCTTATTTTCCTTTAAAGTCTCTCTTTGAAGTTATTATTTTGGCATTTTTGGTGTTGATTTTTAACTCTATTGTTTCTCATTATAATACCCCTGAAAAATTTTCACGGTTAATTATTGCTTTTGCCTACGCAACTTTAATAGGTAGTGCAATTGGTTTGTATGATATATTTATTGGCGGACATGGATTGCCACGAATTTTTCCTGAAAGAGCAAGTGGTGAAGCAGTAAGTGGTTTCCGAAATGCAGGACAGGCGGGGGCTTATATGCTTATTGCTATTGTGACTCTATTTGCTTTTTATAATAGTCAATTGTTTGGTTTATTGAATCGGAAGCAAAGAAATTTGATTCGTACGACTTTATTTTTTTCGTTTTTATTTTTCATTACTACTGGAAAAATTGCTGCATACATCGGTCTATTGGTAAGCATATTTTGCTATGTTATATACAAAAGAAACTTTAAAGTGCTTGTTGGAACCACCTTGCTGGTGCTTATTGTTGGTTTTGTTGTGATTCGGTTCCAAGCAGCTGCACCACTTTTATACGAAAGATTAGTTCGTAAAGTTGAAACTAGGATTTTGGAACCTGCTGAGGGAAAGGAAAATAATGCCGGTTCAAATTTTATTAAAGCAAATTTTGGTGGAGCATTGCAAGCATTTAATGATAATCCTTTAACTGGCTCAGGCATAGGCGGTTTTATGAATCGCTATGGCAGATATGAAGTGCATAGCACATACTTAAAGATTATTGGCGAAACTGGATTGATTGGAGTTATTGGGTATATTATTTTTATGTTTTATTTTTTGAAGACAATTTTTATTCCTTCAAAAATTAGTCGTGCAAATCCTTATGCAAATTTTCTTCGAGAATTATCTCCATTGATTATTGGCTGTATTATCAGTTGGGGATATACGTATCATTTACGCAAACGTGAATTTTGGATAATGTTTGCAATTGCCTTTTTAGCGTTTCGCCTTATTCATTCATCTTCAATCAAAGAAAAATCCCCTGAATAATTATAGTTGAGGAAAATATAAATTTCGCTTAACATTTTGTTTATGCATTGCTTTTTACTTCGCAACTATTCAAATCAACGAATAGTTTATGAAAAGTATCCATAAAGAAATTTATTACGCCCTGCCTACAGTAATGAAAAACCTTGCGGTTTCTTCGTCACTATTAGTGCAAAGGAAAACTCGATATGGAAAGTTTTATAATCAATATCTTAAATTTTATTCTCAAAATTTATCTAAAAGTAAGGATGAACTTGATGTCATCCAACTTTCCACACTTAAAAATATTCTATTAGAAGTTTCTGATAACACTGAATATTTTAATGGCATTTTTAATAATAAAGGAATTACAAAAGAGCTCATTAATTCTGCATCTTCGGTTACTGAACTAATTTCGAAACTTCCAATTTTTCAGAAAGATTTTCTTAAAAAATATAAACAAGAAATTGATAACTTATCTCGTCGAAGAACTTATTTGAGCTCAACCAGTGGTACAACTGGTACTCCAAATGTTATTAGTTATGATGACGAATCTTTGCAAATTGGTTTTGCATTATTAAGAAGATTTTATGATACAATTGGACTGCCAAAGGAATTTAAATCTGTTCGGTTATCTGGTAAGATTGTAGTGTTACCATCAAAAAATAAACCTCCATTCTGGATTCACAACTATTCCTCTAAACAATTATTTATGTCGGTTTATCATTTAACCGAAAAAAATATTAAAGCATATATTAAAAAATTTAATGAATACAAGCCACAATTAATTGATGGTTACCCTTCTGCTATTTTTGTAATTGCTCAGTACATTAATAAACATAAGATTAAATTACAATTTAAACCGATTGCAATTGCAACCACAGCTGAAACATTATATGGCTGCTATAAGGCAGAAATTGAGAAAGCTTTTGGATGTAAAGTCTATAATCAATATTCTTCCTCAGAAGGAGGACCTTTCATTGCTGAATGCACTCACGGAAAACTTCATTTACAAACAGATTCGGGTATTTTTGAATTTATAAATGCGCTCGGGAAACCTGCCATTGCAGGAGAATTTGCTGAATTAGTTGTTACAAGTTTCCGTCAATGGAAAACTCCTTTAATCAGATATAGCACAGGAGATTGGGTGAAAATATCAGATAAGAGTTTTACTTATCAATCGTGTGATTGCGGTTGCAATATGCCTGTCATAGACGAAATCATAGGCAGGGAAGATGATATTTTATTTACTTTGGAAAAAGGTCATGTAGGTAGGCTTGACCCAGCTTATAAAGGATTGATCGGGATAAAAAAATCAAAAATCATTCAACATCAAATTGATTTTATAGAAGTCGTAAATATTGTAGATGAAAATTATTCTGAAAAAGTTGAACACCGTTTGTTAAAGAATCTTCGTGATAGATTAGGGGAAAAAATAAACATTGAAATCAAAATAGTGAATGAAATTCCTTTAGGGGCATCTGGAAAATTCAAAGCTGTAGAACGGAAATTTAATTTATCTTGAAGGCACTCAAAATAATTTCATTTCTTTTTTTTTTAACCCAATTTCTTTTTGCACAACAAATAATTAATGTAAAATCCTTTGGGGCTAAAGCCGATGGAATTAATGATGACACAAAGGCAATTCAAAAAGCTATTGATAGTGCGCCAGCAAATTCAATCATTTTTTTTCCAGAGGGAATTTATTTGGTTACCAGAAAAAGTCATGCTGAAGCAGGTTGCATCTACTTAAAAAGCAATTGCACTCTTCAGGGTGAAAGAATGAAGTCAATCATTAAATTGCTACCTCAACAAGAAAATTTTACAAGAATTATTTACATAGAAAAAATTGGACAAGTTCAAATGTTCAATTTAATTTTTGATGGAAATAGTTTGGAACAAATAAAAAATGGAAAGTTAAACGAACATTTGCATTCTGTTTTTATAAATGAAGGGAAGCAAATAAAAATCAAGAATTGTGGTTTTAAAAATGCTGGAGGCGATGGAATTGGTATTAGAGGATTAGGCAAAAATCCATCCGCAAATATTTTGATTGATTCTTGTTTTTTTTCAAACTCACATCGCGATGCAATTACATTAGGAAGTGGATTTAATTACATTGAAATTAGTCATTGTAATTTTGATTCAACAATAAAATCGAGCATTCATACTGAACCGCAAAGTGGGATAACAGAAGATGTGTATATTCATCACAATTTTTTTATCAACTGTTACAATCTTTCAATTGGCGGCGCCGACACAATGCATTTGGCGAATAATTTCAGAATTGAAAATAATCTGTTTGTGAATTGTTTTACTTGGTGTTGTCGTTCGAAAAATATTTCTATTCAAAACAATCATTTTCTTTTTACAAAAAAAATGAGTTGTCAATCTGCAATTGCCCTGATTCAGAAAAATGATAGCATCTTTATTTTAGATAATTCTTTTGATTTGAAAGGCAATAATTATGCTGTTTCATTATCAAGTACAACATCTCAAGTTGGTACTATTGTATTCTCCAGAAATGAAGTAACAACTAATTTCGTTTTGTTCAAAGATTATGGGGCGAAGTGTTTTACAATAAAGCAAAATAACTTTAAAACGGATGAGAAATATGCATTAATGGATTTAGTAATCAATTACCAAATTGAATCCATATCTTTCAAGGACAATCTTTTTTCAACTAAACAATTTTGGGGTATTACAAAATCTAGTAAACACAATTTTGTCAATCATCTAATCCTTGATGGCAAAAATTTGGAGTTGTTAAAAAAGTTAAATTTCGTTAAAGAATTTAAATTTATGGAGTAGTTTTTTAAAAAATAGCAGAGTTTAAAACCGTAAAACCAATCTGGTAGTTTGTAGTCTGATTGAAATTCTAATTAAAAAAATTAGCTATCTTCTAAAGCCTTAATTAATCGGTGTATAGTGTCGTTTTGCTAATTTGCTTCTAAAGTAACAAACCGTTATTTCGACCTTCTTGAAAAACAATTTTTTCGAAAAACAAATATTGAACAGCCAAATAAATTCTGTAATCAACTTGATAACCTTTATAATAATGATGTATAAAAAGTATAAATAAAAAAGGAGTGAAAAATTTACTCCTTTTTTATTAAGGTGGAGAATATCGGAATCGAACCGACGACCTCTTGCATGCCATGCAAGCGCTCTAGCCAACTGAGCTAATTCCCCTTGTTTTTTCGGATTGCAAATATAGAAATTCATTTAGTATAAATCAGTTTATCAATAAATCATTTATTGCCAACCGAGTTTCTATAAATCATTAAAAAAATTGTTTCAAAAATTTGCTGTAAACTTTTATTGTTTTTTTCTTTTTCTATCTTTGGGCGTTGATAAAAACCATTTTAATAGCATGTCAGTTTTTAAATTCAGAGTTGTATTAGAGCAGGACGATACCATATTCAGAGATATTGAAATCAAACCTACGCAAACGTTTGCTGATTTTCATTACGCTATAATTAAAGCCTTTGCTTTTGATGGCAAACATGAAGCCTCTTTTTTTACTACTAATGATAATTGGGTGATAGGTAGTGAGATTGCATTAAATAAAAAACCAAATGCACAATCGATGAGTAAAATTTTGATGGCAAGCTTAATTGACGACCCTCATCAAAAATTTATTTACACTTACGATTATGATGTGGAGTGGAATTTTTTAATTGAGTTGATGAGTCTAGAAGAAGAGAAAAAGAAAATCACCTATCCTCAAATTGTAAAATCTGAAGGCGTTGCGCCTAAACAATATGGTGCTCAACCGATAGCTGATAAGGAGGTTGATGGTTTTGATATTGAGGAGAAATATGATGAGCATGATAGCGATGAAATGGGAGAGGAGGGTGATGAAACTGAATCAAATTCAGATGATGAATCAAATGAAGAGAGCGATGAATTTGGTGGTGAATTTGGCAGCGAACATGAAGAAATTTAAATGACAGGAAACGAAAATATTCCTTCAAAGCCTTTATTGATAATTATTGGCGGACCAACTGCCAGCGGTAAAACTTCATTAGCAATTCAAATTGCTAAACATTTTAATGCAGAAATATTATCTGCCGATAGCCGACAAATTTATAAAGAACTAACAATTGGTACTGCTAAGCCCAGCAATGATGAACTTTTGCAAGCGCCACATCATTTTATTAGTCATGTTTCAATTCATAAGAATTATGATGCTGGTAAATATGCCGATGAAGCATTAGAGAGACTTCGTAAAATATTTAGCAATAAAAATATTGCTGTAATGGTTGGTGGAACAGGATTGTATATAAAAGCAGTAATTAATGGATTAGATGAATTTCCTCCAGTTGATGAGGTTACAAAAATATCAGTTCGTGAGCAATACGAATCAAAAGGGCTAAAGTGGCTTCAAGATGAAATCAAAAAGTTAGATGAAAGCTATTTCTATCAAGTTGATATCAATAATCCGATGCGTTTGTTACGGGCTTTGGAAGTGTGTCTGGTGTCGGGCAAACCTTATTCCTCCTTACTATCGCAGCCCAAAAATGAATTACCATTTGATGTTTTAAAAATTGCAATTGATATGGAAAGAGAGGAATTGTATCAGCGAATTAATAAACGAGTTATTCAGATGATTCAACAAGGATTAGTAGATGAAGCTGAGCATTTATTTGAGTTCAAGCATTTGCAAGCCTTACAAACAGTGGGCTACAAAGAGTTGTTTGATTGTTTTGATAAAAATATCTCGAAAGCTGAAGCAATAGAATTGATTCAGCAAAATACCAGAAACTACGCTAAAAGACAGCTCACTTGGTTTAGAAAAGAAAAAGATTGGCATTGGATTAAGCATAGTAATTTCGATGTAATTGATTTTATTGAAACAAAAATTCAGCATGGAAACCATTGATCAACTGCAGCGCAAAATATTTCTGCCAGATGTTCCACAACGTGTCATTTCATTAGTGCCTTCACTCACCGAATTATTATTTGATATAGGGTTAGAAAAAAATATTATCGGTCGTACAAAATTTTGTATTCACCCAAATGATAAAGTAAAAAATGTGCAACGAATAGGTGGTACAAAGAATATAAACATCGATTTAATAAAATCTTTGCACCCTGATTTAATTATTGCAAACAAAGAGGAAAATGTAAAAGAACAGATTGAGCTGCTTGAAAAATTTTGCCCGGTGTGGATAAGCGATATATCTAGTGTTGACGATGCTTTTTCAATGATGAATTCATTCGGAAATATTTTTGATGTAAAAACTAAAACGGATTTTTTGATTGATTCAATCCGAAATGATTTCAACCAACTTCAATCTTTTAAAATAAAAAAAGTTATTTATTTGATTTGGCAAAAGCCATTGCTCACAATTGGTGGAGATACTTTTATTCATCAGCTTTTGAATAGGGCTGGTATGCAAAATGTTTTTAATCTTGAACTCCGCTACCCTGAAATAACTAAAGAACAAATCAGACTTTCAGATGCTGAATATATTTTGCTTTCAAGTGAACCTTATCCATTTAAGGAGTATGATAAACAAATATTCGAGAAAAATTTTCCATCAAAAAAAATCATTTTAGTAGATGGTGAAATGTTTAGTTGGTATGGTTCACGAATGAAAAAAGCCGCTCAATATTTTATTGACTTAAGGAAAAATTTAAGCAATATTTGAAGGCAAGTCAGCAAGAATTTTTTCAAATGAGTACTTTTGTTGTTCAAAAATAATTTGCAATGAATCAACCACTACATATTGATAGTATTTGTATTAAAACAGGTGAGTACCCTAATCATAGCCATGTGCTGCCTATTTACCCGACTTCAACCTATACATTTGATGATGCAGAACAAGGCGGTAATATTTTAAGTGGTATAGAGCAAGGTTATGTTTATAGCCGTTTCGAAAATCCAACCAGTGATGCTGTTGCAGAGAAGATTACAGCTTTAGAAAGTTATGGACTGAATATGCCATTGCAGGCATACTTAACCTCATCAGGGATGGGTGCAGTTAGTGTCTTGATGTTATCATTACTGAAGCAAGGGCAAAAAGTTTTGACGCATTACTCGTTGTATGGCGGCACTGAAGAATGGCTAAATAGATTTTTACCAAAACTAAATGTTGAAGCATTAGTTATTGATTTTGATGATTTGAATAGAGTGGAAGAAATTTTGAAAAATGATAATTCTATCGGATTGATTCATCTTGAAACACCAGCTAATCCTACATTGAAGTGCGTTGATATAAAAGCTATTTGTACATTGGCAAAAAAATATAATATAAAAGTTAGTGTTGATAATACATTTGCCACCCCCATTTTACAGCAACCATTTGCATTAGGAGCAGATTTTGTTTTTCATTCTGTTACTAAATATTTAAATGGTCATGGAACCACTATCGGTGGTATTGTATTAGGTAATGATATTGAATTTATGAATACTGTTTTTAAAAAAACATTTCGGTTGATGGGGGTAAATAGTAATCCTTTTGATGCCTGGTTGGTAATGAATGGATTAAAAACATTATCTCTGCGAATGGAGCGCCATTGCATGAATGCGCAGAAAGTTGCAGAATATTTATCTTCAAAACATCAAATCCAAACAGTAAATTATTTAGGTTTGATTAATCATCCTCATCATCTTTTGGCAAAACAACAGATGAAAGATTTTGGCGGTATGTTATCTTTTGATTTAAAAGGTGGAATATCGGCTGGCAGAAAATTCATCAATCAATTGCAACTGTGTGTAAAGGCAGTGTCATTAGGCACTGTAGATACTTTGGTTTCTCATCCAGCCTCTATGACTCATGTGAATATACCAAGCGCTGAAAGGCAAAAATACGGCATCACGGATGGATTAATCAGAGTGAGTGTCGGGCTGGAATATGCAGATGATATTATCAACGATTTTGAATCAGCTCTGAGTGTTTTATAGAGCCTTGATTTAATTATTCAAGGGGTAACACTTTCATTTTTACTGTTTCAATTTTTGTTTCACTTACCATCAAGATATCAATTTCGAAATTATCAATATTAAGATGTTCATCTTGCTCAGGAATATTTTCGTGATTTGCAACAATATATCCTGCAAGGGTTTCATAATCACCATGTGGAATATTAAGTTGATATTTTTCGTTGATATAATCAATTTCAATTCTGCCACTAAAAATAAATTCATCTTCTGAAATTTGTTTTTCAACTAATTCTTCTGCTACATCGTGTTCGTCTTTTATTTCACCAAAAATTTCTTCTAATACATCTTCTAATGTTACAAGTCCAGCAGTACCACCAAATTCATCTACCACCCAGGCAATACTTTTATGGCTTTTCATTAATAAATTCATTAGGTCAACGGCTTGCATACTTTCAGGCACGGGAGGAATTTGCTTAAGGATAGAACGCAGGCTGGTTGGGCTTTTGAGTAAATCCTGATGATGAACATAGCCTAATACATTATCAATCTCACCATCAACTACCAGCAATCTACTCAATTTTGTATCAACAAATTTTTTCTTTAATTCACTTAATGGATCATGTAAGTCTATGAATTCGATTTCGGTTCGAGGCACCATACATTCCCTTACTTTTACTTGGGTTAAATACAATGCATTTTCAAATAAATTGGTGTTTAATTCTTGATTGTTTTCTTCTTGTGGTTGTGTTTGTTTCACAAAGTGTTCTAAATCAGCTCTCTCAAAAACAGGCTTTTTTTCTTCTAATTTTAAACCAATAAAAAATTGCAAAATCCATTTTGCCAAGTTAGCAAATAATAATGCAACAGGCGAAAGCAACCAGTAAATAAATAAAAATGGAATGGCAAAAAAAGACAATACACCATTAGGGTTAATCCTGAAAATGGCTTTGGGCAAGAATTCGCCAAAAATCAAAATTATCACAGCGGAAATAATTGTACTAATCAGTAATGAAAGTGAGTGGAAATGTTTAGTGTAATTTTCTAAAAAAGTATCTAATGGTTTATCTAAAACACTACTCATTAGTAAAGAGTAAAAAATTAAAGCAATGTTATTCCCTACCAATATTGTACCGATGAAATGCGATGGTTGCTTAATGAATTTTCCTAAAATGTTACCACTCAATTTACCCTGCTTTTTATTAAGTTCAATTTTTAATTTATTAGCCGTTATGAAAGCAATTTCATATCCCGAAAAAAAAGCTGAGATTAAAATAGTTAAAAAAATAAAAAATAAAATCATTCCTATAATTGGTATTTAAAGCGATTGATGTGATTTGTTAGCCAAAATATTTTCTTTTGTCCATTGCAGTTTATTTTGGAATGCAAATTTTCTTTCATTGCATTTTTCAATTTGACATAAACCACAGGCAGCTGGCAGGCATGGGTCTGGATGAATAAAAAATTCAACCCTGTTTTCGAAATGATTGTTTAACAAGGCAGCAATACTTTCCATTTGTAAATGTGTTTGCTCCAGATTATTGTACCACGGTAAGGTTACGTGGCAATCAACATGCAATTGGCTTCCAAATTTTTGAATTCGCATATTGTGAATATCAATCCAATTTTTGTCTCTATTGTCGTTTAATACTTTCACAATTTCTTCCACTGTTGCAAAATCTATTTTATCCATCAATCCGTCTAAAGCCCTTAATACAAGTTTATATCCTGTAAAAATTATGAATGCACTATAACCGATTGCTAAAGCGCTATCAATCCATTGCAAACCCGTAATACGCAAAAATACTAAACCTGCTACTAAACCAAAACTAGTGTATGCATCAGTTGAAAAATGTTTTCCTTCGGCAATAATAGAAAGTGAGTGCAGATTTTCACCTCGGGTAATTAAAAATTTTCCGAGTATAAAAAACGTAACGCCTGCGACAGCTGTAAGCACCAAACCCAAATCAATATTATGGACTTCATGACCAATAATTAAATTTCTTACAGATTCATAAGAAATTAAAAAGCCAGCAATTAAAATTAGTCCACCTTCAAATCCTGCACTGATGTATTCAATTTTCCCATGCCCATATGGATGGTCATCATCTTTTGATTTGGAACCATAATGAATACTGAATAATGCAAACAATCCAGCAACTAAATTTACAATACTTTCTAAGGCATCAGTCAAAATTGCTTCTGAGTGAGTTAAAAAATACGCAGTAAATTTTATTGACGTAAGCATTAAACCCACTATCAAAGCTAATTTGATAGCAAAAAGTTTTTCTTTTTTTTGATATGCTTCTTTCAATGCCATTTAAAATTGAAAAGCAAAAATAGTTATTTGAAATGATGAATATTTTTTTTAATCATCTAATCTTATATTGAGCAGAATAAATAATTTTTAATTTACATGATTATTAAAAAAAGTTATTTAGGCCGAAATTTTTTAAACCTGCTTTCGAAGAAATGAAAGGAAATAGCGGCGCAAAAAATTGTAATCAGATAAACTAAAATGGAATACAAGATATAGGAAGAATTACATTGTGAGATATTTGTAAGGCTTTTGAATAAAGGTTTTATAACATAAATCAATGGTAAATGAAACATATAAACCCCAAACGACAAATCGCCTAAATAATCCCAGATTTTGTTGTGTAATTTTAAAATACTTTTTGTGTTGAGACTTACATTAAGGATTATAAGCAGAAATAAAAAAGGCAAGAATAATGCATCAAAATGAACACTGCAAAGTATTTTCATTATAGGAAATTGCTCTGTAAAAATATTTTGAGCTGTCGAAAATTTTAATGCAATCAAAATGAAAATAATTAGTTGAGATGCTTTACTCATTAAAATTTTATTTTTTATTATTTCTGGATGATATACCAGCAGATAACCTCCCAAAGCACCAAAAGCCATGTAATGAATTTGGAATGTTGTAATGAAATGAATTAGCATAGTGTGCATTGATACATTTTCAAAAAGAAAAGTTTTGTGTGGGATAAAAATTTCGATCATCCATTTAGATATGATAAATAAAATAATAATTGGTAATAAATATTTCTTACAATACTTTACCAATGGAGCCCATAATAAATAGAATTGTTCTTCAACACCAATTGACCACAAATGGCTTAGTTTGCCTATCATTCCAACAAAATTAGGTAGAAATAAAAAATATAAAACCAATTGTGGTACCTGATAAGTAATTACGTTTTTCTGCAAAACGAAAAATAATAATGGAATTATAACTCCGGTAGCCATCAGTATTAAATAGTATAAAGGAAAAATGCGCAGCAATCTTTTTGCATAAAATTTTTTGATGCTAATGGTTTCATTTTTCTCCCATTCAATAAGTAATAAATAAGTGATTAAAAAGCCAGATAGAACAAAGAAAAATGTAACTGCATTAGTTGCATTGCAATAAAAAAAATTCCAAATCGGGTTGGAATTATAGTTGGCTAATTGCTGCGAAATTAATTTACTATGCCCGTTTACAACTAAACATGCTGCAATGAAACGCAAACCATTTAAGCCTTTCAAAGTTTGAGTAGCAGAAGTTGAAATTGGTTTCAATTTTTTTCGTGGCAAATTAATTTAACAATCCGCAAAGAAACATTAAGTTAGCGGTCTTAAAAAAAATATTTTTTCAATGCAATCAGTTATTAATAATCTAAAGACACATGGCCTAGCAATTTTAGCTGGAATATTAGTTGTATGCGCTTTTTTTCTCCCTGTTTATCAAGGAAAGGTTTTACAGCAAAATGACGTAACGCAAGCTGCTGCCATGCAACATGAAATGACAGTTCATAAAGAAAAAACTGGTGAACAAGCCTTATGGACGAATAATTTATTTAGTGGCATGCCAACTTTTATGGTTGGTGTTTCATACAATAATCCTGTCATTGGTCATTTGTTAGTACCATTTGAAACTTTTTTTAAGTCGCCTTCTTCCTATGCTGTATATTATTTTTTAGGATTTTATTTGTTACTGATTGTTATGGGTTGCAACCCTTGGATAAGTGCAATTGGTGCGGTTTTATTTGCACTTTCATCATATAATATAATTATATTGGAAGCAGGACACAACACCAAAGCACGTTGTATTGGGTTTATTCCATTCATCTTGGCTGGGTTGATATTGTTATTTAAGCGCAAATATGCTATTGGCACATTGCTTTGCGGTTTGTTTTTGTTTTTTCAAATTAAATCAAATCACCCTCAGATTATTTATTACATGTTTATCATGTTGGGTTTTTACTTTATCTACCAATTAGTAGAAGCAGTAATGACTAAACAATTGAAAACGTTTTTTGTAGCTTCCTCAGCATTTACTGTTGCTGTGACATTGGCAGTAGCTGCTAATTTTGCTCAATTATGGGTTACTTACGAATATACTAAAGATACTATGAGAGGTGGTAGTGAGTTAGTTTCTGGGAATTCAAACAGCAAAAAAAATGAAAAGGGTTTAGATATAAGTTACGCTTTTATGTGGAGCTACGGCAAAATGGAAAGCTTTACTTTTTTAATTCCTGACTTATTTGGTGGTTCATCATCAGGTGGTAAATTGGATGATGGAAGTAAAGTTTATAAAGAAGCTGTGAATGCAGGTATTCCAGAATCAAATGCTGCCGACTTTGCAAGGTCAATGCCTACTTATTGGGGACCAAAAACTTTTCATAATGCCAGTACAAGTGGCCCAGTTTATTTTGGTGCAATAGTTTGTTTTCTCTTTTTATTAGGTGTTTTTTTAATTAAAGATAAATGGCGTTGGTGGTTGTATGCAACTACTGCACTTACTATTATCATGGCATGGGGCAGTAATTTTATGGCAATCAATGCTTTTCTCTTTAATTATCTGCCTATGTATAATAAGTTTAGAACACCTGAAATGGTATTGGCAATCACACAATTTACTGTAGCGGTTATTGCTATTTTGACTTTGAAAAAAATTACTGATGAAGAAATCAGTAAAGATGAATTGTTGAGAAAATTAAAAATCAGTAGTATTATTTTAGGTGCGGTTTTGTTGTTTTTTGCTTTAATGCCTTCAGTTTTTTTGAACTTCATAAGTGGCGAAGATGATGCACTCAAAGGACAATTGATTGATAATTTCACTCGTGGCGGTGGCACCGCCGATATGGCAAGAAATGTAGTAGAAAAAATTATGAGTGCTCTAAAACTGGATAGAGAGCATTTGGCTATGATGGATGCTTGGCGCTCTTTAATATTTATATTAATTGCTGCTGGTGCATTATGGGCATTTGCAAAAAATAAATTAAAAAAGAATTTACTGATTGCAATAATTGGTGTTGCGTCATTAATTGATTTGTGGAGTTTAGATCGTCGTTATGTTCGTGATGAAAATTTTAAAGAAGAAGTTGAGCAAGATGCTAATTTTCAGCCATCACTTGCTGATGCAGAAATATTAAAGGATCCATCAATTAGCTACCGTGTTTATTACTCACCCAATCCTTACAATGAAGCTACACCTTCATATTTTCATAAAAATGTTGGAGGTTATAGCCCTGCTAAATTGGCTCGATATCAAGATTTAATCGATTCTTGTTTAGGTAGAGGCAATATGCAAGCATTTGATATGCTGAATACAAAATATTTTATTGTAAAAGGGCAAAACGGACAAGAAATACCACAGCAAAATCAGCAAGCGCTGGGCAATGCTTGGATGGTTGATAGTGTGCAATGGGTGAATTCACCACGTGAAGAAATAATGGCAATTAAAAATTTTAATCCAAAAACTACCGCGTTGATTGATGCTTCAAAATTTAAAACCGATGTGTCTAAAACAATTTTTGAACGAGATAGCACTTCAAAAATTGTTTTAATCAAAAATGATTTGAATACTTTAGAATATAATTTTCAATCTGCAAAAGAACAGTTGGTTGTTTTCAGCGAAATATATTATGCGGATAAAAAAGGTAAAGGCTGGCAAGCTTATGTGGATGGTAAACCAACTGACCATTTTAGAGTTAATTATATTCTCCGTGGAATGATTTTGCCTGCTGGTAATCATCATATTGAATTTAAATTTGAGCCAAGAGCTTATATTACTGGGCAGAAAATTGCAAATATTGGTAGTTGGTTGCTCACTGGTTTAATGTTAGCAGCCATTGTATTATGGTGGATGGAACAAAGGAAAATTAAACCAATTTCAGAATCTGAAAAATTGGTTACCAACAAAAAGAAAAAATAATTTTTTAACCTTGTTTCAAGCTCGTTTTTTAGAATAGGCCATCCTATTCAAACTCTTTTGTAGCAAAACATTGCACCAAATCTGCTATTTTTGTTACTCGATAAAATTGAAATGGTATGACGAACGAAAAAGAAAAAGTAGTTTTAGCTTTTGAAGATTTTAAGAAAGAAATTCTGAACGATTTCCGTATTGCCTGCGAAAGCCGTGAAGCCAGTTTATTAGGTCGCAGAGAAGTATTGACAGGCAAAGCCAAATTCGGAATTTTTGGCGATGGCAAAGAATTGCCACAAATAGCTATGGCGAAAGCTTTTAAAAATGGCGACTGGCGCAGTGGTTATTATCGTGACCAAACATTTATGTTAGCTGCCGAGATGGTTTCATTACAAGAATTATTTGCGCAATTATATGCTACACCTGATGTGAATGCTGAACCTAATAGTGGCGGCAGACAAATGAATGCACACTTTGCTACACGATTAATCAATGATGATGGCAGTTGGAAAAGTCTGACTGATAAAAAAATCACTTCTGCTGATTCCTCACCCACTGCCGGGCAAATGACTCGTGCATTGGGATTGGCATTGGCTTCTAAAAAATTCAGAGAAATAAATCAATTAAAATCATTCGATAATTTTTCAGAAAATGGCAATGAAGTTTGCTTTGCTACAATTGGCGATGCATCAACTTCAGAAGGACATTTCTGGGAAACCATTAATGCTGCTGGCGTTTTAAAAGTGCCATTGGCTGTTTGTGTGTGGGATGATGGTTATGGAATTTCAGTTCCGAAAAAATATCAAACCACCAAAGGCAGCATCAGTGATGCATTGAGTGGTTTTGAAATCAATGAAAAAGGCGAAGGCTATTTAATTTATAAAGTAAAAGGCTGGGATTATCCTGCATTGTGTGAAGCATTCACTGAAGGAATTGAATTGTGCCGTAAAAATCATACACCAGTTTTATTTCACATTGAGGAAGTTACACAGCCGCAAGGCCACAGTACCAGCGGTTCTCACGAGCGTTATAAATCACCTGAAAGATTGCAATTTGAAAAAGATTATGATTGCATAGTGCAAATGAAAAAATGGATGCAAGCCAATGCAATAGCGAATGAAACTGAAATTGCAGCTATAGAAGAACAAGCAAAGCAAGATGTTTTAGCAGCGAAGCAAGCCGCATGGGCAGCTTATCAGCAGCCGATTAAACAAGAAATTGCGGAGGCTTGCAATGTGTTGGATAATTTAATTTCGGAAGGTGTGGTTACTGATTTAGCAACAAAAACCAAGCAGACTTTGCAAAGCATTAAAGAACCTTTCCGCAAAGATATTGTGAGTGCATTAAGAAGAATTTATGCTGAAGCATCAGCTTATAATGCTTCATCTGTAAGCACTTTGAAAAATTTAATTGACCAGTACAAAGCAGAAAATAAATATCGCTACACCACCAATTTACATAGCGAAACGCCATTGAATGCAATGAAAGTTGCTGAAGTAAAAGCGCAATTCGATGAGCAATCACCTGTGTTAAATGGCTTTGAAATTTTAAATAAATTCTTCGATGAAACATTTGCCAACAATCCTTTAGTGGTGGCTTTCGGCGAAGACTTAGGTCATATTGGCGATGTGAATCAAGGCTTTGCTGGCTTACAGGAAAAGCATGGCATCGAACGCATTTTTGATGTGGGTATTCGTGAAGCAACCATCATGGGACAAGGTATTGGTATGGCGATGAGAGGCATCAGACCGATTGCCGAAATTCAATACTTGGATTATTTATTGTACGGCTTACAGCCTTTAAGTGATGATGCTGCAACTTTGCAATATCGCACTGCTGGCGGACAACGAGCACCATTGATTGTTCGTACTCGTGGACATAGATTGGAAGGAATCTGGCACACAGGTTCACCAATGCAAATGATTTTAGGCTCACTTCGCGGCATGTACTTTTGTGTACCGAGAAATATGACGCAAGCCGCTGGCATGTACAACACTTTGCTGAAAAGTGATGAACCAGGGTTGGTAATTGAATGCTTGAATGGATATAGATTGAAAGAAAAATTACCGAATAATATTGCTGAATTTACTGTACCATTTGGTGTTCCTGAAATTTTACAAGAAGGCACTGATGTTACGTTAGTGACTTATGGCAGCTGTGTTCGTATTGCTCAGGAAGCAATGGAAATGCTTAGTAAAAAAGGTGTTTCTGTAGAATTGATTGATGTACAAACTTTACTACCATTCGATGTAAATCATTCGATTGTTGAATCATTGAAGAAAACCAATCGCATATTATTTTTTGATGAAGATGTACCAGGCGGTGCTTCAGCTTACATGATGCAACAAGTGATTGATGTGCAAGGCGGCTATTATCATTTAGATACGCCTGCCAAATGTTTAACTGCTGTTGCTAATCGCAGTGCTTATGGCACTGATGGTGATTACTTCTGCAAACCCAGTGCAGATGATGTCTTTGATGCGGTGATGGAGTTGATGACAATTTAATTACTACTATCATGCACAAAAAATATTTCTATCTCTACATTTCTGCGTTAATATTTTCTACAATTATCACAATTGGATTGAGAAAAATTAAACCTGCTGAAACTCAATTGCAACAAGATTTTTTGCTTTGTTTTATTTTCTTCGCATTGCTTTCGCCTATCATTTATTTCTTTGGGATAAAAGGTTTGCAATCGAAAAACAATATTGGATTTATGAGTTTTTTCTATGGCAGTTTTATGATAAAACTCTTTCTGTCACTTAGCTTTGTGATGATTTATTTATCACAAATAAAACACGTACAATGGTCATTCATCGCCGTTTTTGGCGTATGTTATTTTCTTTTCAGCGGAATAGAAACCGCTTGTTTAATGATGGCGACTAAGAACAAAAGTTAAATGCTGCTATTTTTTAGTATTGCATATAAAAGATCTTTAGCTCGATATAAATGTGTTTTTACTGTACCAATTGGCATATTCATTTCAATAGCAATTTCCTCATAGCTTAATTCTTTATAATAACGCAATTCAATCAAGCGACGATATTTGCTATTCAGTCTTTCTAATGTTACTTTTAATTTTTCAGCTCGTTGCTTTTTTATAAAAACTTCTTCGGGGTCAGGTGATTCAGATGGAATATTATGCGAATGATCCTTGTCTTTTTCGTTTTGCAAAGGTTGATGAATAGAAAGTGTCTCAATTCTTTTTGTTCGTATAAAATCTATTGCCAAATTGGTCGCTACTCTATATAACCAAGTGCTGAAAGCCCAATTGGGATTGTACTGCTCTAATCTGTTAAATACTTTACCCAAAGCTTCAATGGTAATATCTTCAGCATCATCTCTGTTATTCACCATCTTTAAAACCATGTGAAAAACAGGTTCTTTATATTTTACCAATAACCTTTCAAAAGCTACCGAAGTATTTTGCTTTAGGGCAGCTTGTATCAACTCGAAATCTTCTTTTGAGCTTTCCGAAAAATTTGGATTTACTTCCATTGGGTAGTTGGTTTTTTATACAATGATGGTAATAAAATAACGTTATAAACTACTTGCAATACATCTAAAACCGGGAATATCCAATACAAATCTGATTCTTTCAATCTTCTCATGGCTACTGCATAATCAATGGCTTGTATTAAAAATCTTGCGCCAAAAATCATCAGTACAATTTGCCATTGAAATCTGCAACACAACAGTAATATGAGAAATACGTAGAATAATAATTGTGTAACACTTTGCAGACCCAATAATAATTTATGACTCTTTTTGTATTTGCTTCCAGTACTTACATGCCTTCGCTTTTGAATAAACCAATTTTCAAAAGTGGTTTTAGGCATTGAATACATAAAAGTAGCGGCATCTATTTCGACCTTTGTATTTTTCGCAGTTGCTACTTTATTAATAAACAAATCATCATCACCCGAAATTGTATCTGATTGTGGCATATAACCCTTCTTATCAAAATACATTTGCTTTTTATAAGCCATATTTCTGCCTACACCCATATATGGTAAACCACTTAGCGCAAAGTTGATATACTGAAAGGCAGTAAAAAAAGTTTCAAATCTTATTAACTTATTTAAAAAACCTGATTGTTTTAAATGAGGTGCATAACCCAAAACTATTTCTTTCGGCTCACGAAAATTACGTTGCATTTTGTTTAGCCAATTGCTACCGGCCGGTGCGCAATCAGCATCTGTTAATAAGCACCATTCATATTTAGCACCTTTTAAACCCAAACCTAGAGCCAATCTCTTACCTTTAAAAGTTCGGCTTTCTTGTAAAATATCTATTACTTTTAAATGAGCATATTGCGATTTAAGATGGCTCAAAAAATCGTTACTTCCATCTTGCGAATTATCATTTATTACAATCACTTCATATTGCGGATAATTTTGTTCTAAAATTGAAGGAAGATTTTTTTGCAGATTTTCTAATTCGTTTTTAGCGCAAATTATTATGCTAACTGGAGGCATATTGCCATCTTCTTTTTTCTTTCGCTTTAAAAATATAATGCGGCTAAAAAAGAACAAGTAATAAAATATCTGAATTGCTGCTATTCCATAAAATGCGTATAGTGCAATTGTTAAAATCATTTTCCAATCAACATTCATCATACCACAAAATTAAAATTGCTACCATACTATTAGGCTGCAATTCTTCTTGAAATTTACACTTTACTTTGTTGATAATAAATTTGCTGCTGAGAAATAAAAAAGCCGAGCTAAACTTTAGCTCGGCCTTTTTTATTAAAATTTGGTTTTGAATTATTTAATCCCAAATGCTTTTTTCACTTGAGGAACAAAATCTAATTTTTCCCAAGTAAAAGTTTCATACGATTTTCCATTCACAGTTTTTTTACCTGGTGTACGTCCCATGTGACCATATGAGGCAGTTTCGCTATAAATAGGATTTTTCAATTTCAATCTTTCCAAAATTGCTGCTGGGCGCATGTCGAACAATTCGCCAGCTTTTTTAGCTATTTCACCATCGGTCATTTTTACTTTTGAAGTTCCATAAGTGTTCACATATAAACCAACTGGTTTAGCAACACCAATCGCATAGGCAACTTGTACTAAAATTTCATCACAAACACCTGCTGCTACTAAGTTTTTAGCAATATGACGAGACGCATAAGCAGCGCTTCTATCCACTTTTGATGGGTCTTTACCGCTAAATGCACCACCACCATGAGCTCCTTTTCCGCCAAAAGTATCAACAATAATTTTTCTGCCTGTCAAACCTGTATCACCATGTGGACCACCTATGACAAACTTTCCAGTTGGGTTGATGTGGTAAACAATTTTGTTATTGAATAATGCCTGAACTTTTTTAGGCAATTTTTTCATCACTCGTGGAATCAAAATGTTAATCATATCTTTTTTGATTTGCTCTAACATTTTTTTCTCTGCGCCAAAATCATCGTGTTGTGTAGAAATAACAATCGTATCAATTCTCATTGGTTGATTATTGTCATTATATTCAATAGTTACTTGCGATTTAGCATCAGGGCGCAAATATTTCATTTGCTTGCCTTCTTTTCTGATTTTTGATAATTCTTCTAACAATAAATGCGAAAGCGCTAATGGCAAAGGCATATAAGTATCAGTATCTTTATTGGCGTAACCAAACATCATTCCTTGGTCGCCAGCACCTTGTTCTTTGTGCAATCCTTTATCCGAATCAACACCTTGCGCAATATCAGGCGACTGCTGATGAACAGCTACTAAAATGCCGCAACTTTCAGCATCAAATTTATATTCAGCTTTGGTGTAGCCAATTTTTTGAATTGTGTTTCTGATTACTTCTTGATAATCGATGTTTGCTTTTGTTGTGATTTCACCAGCAACAACTACTTGACCGGTGGTTACCAAAGTTTCGCAAGCTACACGACTGTGTGGGTCTTGCGCCAACATAGCATCTAAAATTGCATCACTAATTTGGTCAGCAACTTTATCTGGGTGTCCTTCTGAAACTGATTCGGATGTAAATAAATACGGCATTTTTTATTGTATTTTTAAAATGATTTAAAATTTTGAAGCGCAAATGTAAGCAAGCCAAAATGATTTTTTTAGATAGAAAAAGAATTATTAGAAAATAAAATAGAATCCAAAAATAATAAAGTAATTTCTGCAACAAGTTTTTTTACTTTTGTAAAGTTTTAAATAAATAAAAATAATAAAGAATTGAACAGCAAAATACGCGTTACTAAAAGATTTGTGATTGATATGGCGCATGCCTTATTTGGCTATGATGGTCCTTGTAAAAACATTCATGGACACACTTATCATTTGGCTGTAACAGTTATAGGGCATGTAGATAAAGATATTAATAGCCCTAAATTGGGGATGGTGGTTGATTTTACAGATTTGAAAAATTTAGTTAATGCGGAAATTATTGATGTATTTGATCATGCTTTGGTTTTAAACAGAGAAGCCCCTTACACCAAAAATGAACTAATTACTCATGAATTTGAAAAAGTAATTTTAACCGATTATCAACCAAGTTGTGAAAATTTATTACTCGATTTTAAAAATAAGATTATCAATAAACTTCCTCAGCAAATTACTCTTTGCAGTGTTCGATTAGAGGAAACGCCAACATCTTATGCCGAATGGTTAGCTTCTGATAATTGATTTTTGGTATCGATTTAGTCTAAAATATTATTGTTTTTATATTCTGAAATTTAATTCAAGCATTATTATAAATTACAAAATACTTCAATAAATATAAATGCAAACACTACTTCTCATCGGCGCAGGTAATATCGGTCGCCGACATTTACAAGGAATTTTATTGGCAAAAAATCACCTCGAAATTTTTGTGGTGGAGCCACATTTGCCCAATCATGATTTAATCAATCAGGCTGTAATCGAAGCTGGAGGCTTAAGGCAGCACAACCTGCAAATATTTTCATCGCTTGATGAAATAGTGCATCAGCATTTTGAAATTGTCATTATTGCCACCAGCGCCGATGTGCGCAAAAATGTTTTGTTAGATTTTTTATCGAAAAAAACATTGACTTATTTGGTGTTGGAAAAAGTGTTGTTTCAAAATTTAGACGATTACAAAACGGTTGGAAAGCAGCTCTACGAAAAGCAAATCAAAACATTTGTCAATTGCACACGAAGATATTTTCCGCATTATCAGCAAATAAAGAAAGCCATTGTAGGTAGTTTGTTTATGGAAATGAAAGTGTCAGGCAGCAATTGGGGCTTGGCTTGCAACACTATTCATTTACTTGATTTGTTCAACTATTTTAATGATAACACCGATTATCATTTTGAAATTGATGGCATTGATAAAACAGTTCACGAATCGAAACGCAAAGGATTTATTGAACTCACAGGCACCATAAAAACCGAAGCAAAAGATTTGCTTCAGTTTGCTGCCACATCACACAATTCAAATGGAGAGCCACTTTTGATTCAATTTAAAACTAATCAAGCTGAATTTATTATCAACGAAACTGCTGGTAATATTAGTTGCCGAGCTGTTTTAGAAAATGAAGAAAACAAACACTTCAATGATTTGAAAATTGATTACAAAGCCTTGCCATTAAGTCAATCAGCTAATTTATTTGTGGATGATTTGTTGAACACTGGCAGTTGTTTGCTCACTGATTATTTTGTGTCGGCACAATTGCATACCGCCTTGATAAAGGCTTATTTGGCGCATTTGAGAGCAATGAATTTTTTGATTGAAAATGAAACTTGCCCGATAACTTAATCACAGTTTATTAAGTTCATCAAGTTTGTAAAGTTTATAAAGAAGTTCATCAAAACTTATTTTTCTTTGTGTCTTCGTGGCAAAAAAATAATCATGAATAAAATACTTTTAGTTGGTGCTGGTCCGATGGCTGTTGAATATGCAAAAGTGCTACAATCATTGGCTATTGAGTTTGATGTCATTGGAAGAGGTGAAGCATCTGCAAAAACTTTTTTTGAGAAAACGAATAAAACAGTCATCATAGTTCCCTCTCCTTTGGAGAGGGCGGAGGGTGAGGCTTTTTCAGCGAAATATGATGCGGCAATTGTTGCCGTGAGCATGGAGCAATTAGCCAACGCAACTTTAAAATTGTTGGTAAATAATTTCAAAAAAATATTGGTTGAAAAACCTGCTGGCATGAACAGCAGTGAGATTCAGCAAGTTTCAAAGTTAGCAAATGAAAAAAAAGCCGAAGTATTGATTGCTTACAATCGTAGATTTTATGCATCAACTTTAGCTGCTGAAAAAATGATAAAAGAGGATGGCGGCGCAACATCTATGCACTTTGAATTTACAGAATGGAGTCATGTAATTGAACCTTTGCAAAAGGCAAAAGGTGTAAAAGAAAATTGGTTTTTTGGCAACTCTACTCATGTGGTTGATTTAGCATTTGCATTAGGCGGAATGCCCAAAGAAATGACCTCTTATAAAAATGGATTAATCTCGTGGCATCCCAACGGTGCTGCATTTGCAGGCGCAGGCATCACTGATAAAGATGTTTTGTTTAGTTACAATGCTAATTGGAATGCACCCGGCAGATGGAGTGTGGAATGGATGACTAATAAGCATCGTTTCATTTTAAAACCTTTGGAGAAATTACAACTACAAAAATTAGGTAGCGTTGCTGTTGAAGAAGTTGCCATTGATGATAAATTGGATAAAGATTTTAAGCCCGGTTTGTTTTTACAAACACAATCATTTTTACAAAATGATTTCACTCGTTTTATCAATATTCATCAACAAGCCGAAAATGCTTTGTTGTATGATAAAATGGTGGGTTGAGAATTGAAATTATAATGATTTGTCAAACTGCTTTTAATCAATACATGGTGTTCAATGATTGATTAATTTTACGAGTTGTAATCATGAAAATCTTTTTTTGTTTGCTAACTTTTTTATCACTTTTTTGCAGTTGTAAAAAATACAACATTGACAATGCACAATATGCAATTGGGGTGGTTTATGAATATCAAGGAGGGAATCAACATAATAGTGCCTTAATAAACTATACATTTGTGGCTAATAATTGTAATTGCCGGAATCAATATACAAATAAGGAGTATGGCAGTAAGTGGGAAGTTCCATCTGTATACAGCATCACAAAGGGAAATATGTTTATGGTTCAGTATAATCCTAATAATATTTGTTCTACTCAAGGATTTGATGATAATTCAAGAATGTTATTTGATTATCCAGTAAAAGACAGCAGTGATTATGTGAAATATGTAAATCAATTCAAAACAAACCCACCGCAATAAAATTGATGAATCGTATTGTAAATCTTTAGCAAAAAAAAATGTCAAACTTCTTTTGCTGTATGATAAAATGGTTGTTTAATTTTCGGTTGTTCAATTTTATTTTTCCAAAAAACAATTCAGTTCTTATTTTTTGAGTTATTTGGTGCAAATTATTTTAGCAATTCAATTTTCAGTCGCTCAATTTTTTTTCATTGAGGTATTGAGCCGTTGAGTTATTACGCAATTAAAAAAACAATTTTATGCAAGAAGCATTTATCATTCATGGTTTGAGAACCGCTGTGGGCAAGGCAAACAGAGGTGGATTTAGATTTACCAGAGCCGATGATTTGGCTGTGAAAGTCATTCAACAATTGATGGCTGATTTACAACTCGACCCAAAATTAGTAGATGATGTAATTGTTGGCAATGCTGTACCCGAAGCCGAACAAGGTTTGCAAATTGGAAGAATGATTGCTCTTCGAGCTGTGGGAATCGATTGTGCAGGTTATGTAATTAATCGTTATTGCGCCAGTGGCTTGGAAGCCATTGCTATTGCAACTGCAAAAATAAAAAGTGGCATGGCTGATTGCATCATTGCAGGCGGTGCCGAGAGTATGAGTTTGGTGCCAACTGTGGGTTGGAAAACGGTGCCGAATTATGAAGTAGCAAAAGAACATCCTGATTATTATTTGGGCATGGGACTCACGGCTGAAGCGGTTGCAAAGGATTATAAAATCAGCAGAGAAGACCAAGATATGTTTGCTTTTCAATCGCATCAAAAGGCAGTGAAAGCAATTGCTGAAGGGAAATTTAAAGAGGAGATTTTGCCAGTGGAAGTAGAAGAAGTTTATTTAGACGAAAATAAAAAACGCAAAACTAAAAAGTCAATCGTGGCTGTGGATGAAGGTCCACGAGCTGATACATCTTTAGAGGCATTAGCAAAATTAAAACCAGTGTTTGCAGTAAATGGAACTGTAACTGCTGGTAATAGCTCACAAACCAGTGATGGTGCTGCATTTGTTGTAGTGATGAGTGAAAGATTGATGAAGCAATTGAACAAAAGCCCGATTGGCAGATTGTTGGGCTGTGTGAGTGCTGGAGTAAATCCGAGAGTGATGGGTGTTGGGCCAATTGTTGCCATCCCGAAAGTATTGGCACAAGTGGGTTTGAAGCAAGATGAAATAAATTTGTTTGAAATCAATGAAGCGTTTTCATCACAGTCGTTGTCTATAGTTAGAGAATTACGTATAAATACGGATTTGCTGAATGTAAACGGTGGCGCAATTTCGCTTGGGCATCCATTAGGGTGCAGTGGCGCAAAATTGAGTATTCAAATATTGAATGAATTAAAAAGAAGAAATCAGAAATACGGCATTGTTTCAGCATGTGTAGGCGGCGGACAAGGCATTGCAGGTGTGATTGAACGACTTAATTGAGAAATAATTATTTAGGTACTTCTTTTTTCTAAAATTAATTCTATTTTTGTAGCATCCTAAGTCATAAATAAATTATAACCGAAATCAGTGATTCAACCACCCAACTGAATCGTTGAGATAGCATTAACAACAAACATGAATATGAAGAAACTCTTGCTGTTCAGCTTAGTTTTCGTTTTATCCTCTTTTATCTTTAAGGCATATTGCCAAGAAGAATTGCAAGAAGAAGATACGCAAACTACTTTGACTAAAGCCCAACAGAAAAAGTTGGCTAAAGAAGCGTCGAAACAAAATAAATCAAAATCGTCTTCAAAAAGTAATAGTAAAAATTCTAAAACCACCACTAAGGCTGCTGATCAGCCTCAGGATGAATATGCTCCAGATGCAACAGATAATTCAACTAATACGAAAGCAAATTCAAAGGATAATAAAACAGCTAAAACCTCAAAAGCTTCTACTGTAAAAACTTCTTCTACCAAAAAAGATAACTCAAAAGTTGCTAAGAAAAAAATTGAAGTTGTGCCTGAACCTGAAGCAGAGCCTGCTCCTCCTGTACCTGCACCAAAGACAGATAATGGTGATAGAACTTATACTGTGCAAAATAAGAGTACCAATCCACCGACCTATGAAGTTTTAGATTCATCAGCTCAGGGTCAATTAAACTTGTATCGTCCATTGAATGATACTAATTGGGTATCATCTAAAAATCTCCGTCAGGCGCACGATTATAAGGCTGGCACAGAGCCATATCCTGCAAAACCAAGAAATATGTGGGAATTTTGTATAAATGTTGGTGTTCCATACATCAGTGGGGATATTCAACCTTGGTTTAGATTTGGAAAGACAAATGCAATTGGCTTTACTGTCAGAAAAGCGTTGGGCTACGTTGCTTCATTACGATTTCAATATAATCAAGGGACTGCCTATGGAATTCAATGGAAAGGTATGCAATATGGGGTTTTAAAAAACCCTGCTTTAACAGGTTTTTATGATCCAAATGTTGATTATACAAATGCTGGAAAAATATTTGGTAATTACAAAATGACTTATCATGCAATGTATGGCCAATTAGTAATTAATTTGAACAACATTAAATTTCATAGAGAAAGACCTAAAGTTATTTTTTACGCTGTAGTGGGTGGTGGTCCGTTAATATATCGTACTATGATGGATCAGCTAAATGCTCAAGGAAAAATGTATGATTATTCAAAAATCGCTTTGATTGATAACGATCATAGCAATGATAAAGCAAGGAGAGATGCTTTGAAATCTTTGTGGGATGGTACTTATGAATCTTATGCCGAACAAGACAATTCATATATCCATTTGGGACAAAAGCATATAGGAAAAAATGCAAGAAACTATTACGATTGGCGTTTAGATTACACTGCTTGTTTGGGAATGGGAATGAGCATACGTTTAAACAGAAGATGGACATTAAATTTTGAAACTTTAGAAACACTTACTGGCGATGATTTATTAGACGGTCAACGTTGGCAAGAAAGCCCAATCAATGATCCATCTCTTTCAGGAAACAATGATAATTTGAATTTCTCTTCTGTAAGTTTGAACTACAATATTGGAAGTCGTTCAGCTGAACCATTATGGTGGCTTAATCCAATGGATAATCAATTGGTCGTTTTAAACGAAGCTAAAAACAAACTAGCTCGTATTCCTGAATTTACTGATAGTGATAATGATGGCGTAATAGACTTTTTAGATAGAGAGCCTAATACACCTGAAGGATGTCCAGTTGATACTCATGGTGTAATGCTGGATAGTGATAAAGATGGAATACCCGATTGCCGCGATAAAGAGCCATTTTCTCCTCCTGGTGCAAAAGTAGATGCAGAAGGTGTTGCTGAAAAGAAAAACAATCCAGAAATGGATTCATTAATGGCTCATATTAAAGATTTGATAGCAAATGGGGCAAACAAAAATTCAACTTTTCCTGGTTGGTATTTGCCAATGATTCATTTCGATTTAGATAAAGATTATATTAAGCCTGATTTTTATGGGGATTTATTTCATATAGCCCAGGTGATGAAATTGTATCCACAAATGAAATTATATGTTGATGGGCATACAGATATTCGTCATTCGAATAAATATAACGAAGAATTATCTCATCGTCGTGCTGAAAACGCCAGAAACTTTTTATTGAAAAACTATGGTATTGACCCAGCCCGATTGATTGTAAGGTATTTGGGTAAAACTACTAACTTAGTTAAAGACTTACCAGACCACTACGATTCAAGATTTGAACGTGAGCAATATATCAATCGTAGGGTTGAATTTACAGTTGTTCCAGAATCAATGCAATAATGATTTCAAGCTACTGCTGTTTTTAAAAAAATTAAAAACAGCAGTAGCTTTTTAATTACTTCTCACTCTCATTCATAATAGGTTTAATCTTTTTTGTAGTATTTTGCTATAAAAATTTTTTATTTGTAAAATTTCTTTTTGTATGATGAGTAAATTTAAAATATTATTTTTTTGTTTAGCTTCATTAAGTTATCTGTTTTTTTCTAATGTCTTATTAGCCCAAGTTCATCCGCAATTTGCAAAGAGATTCAATTATTATAAACCCAAGCAATATTCGCTTTTTGTAAAAGGAGATATTGGTAAAATTAAAAATGAGGTAAAAAAAATTGGTGGAACTTTTAAGTCAGCATTTGGAAACATAGCATCAATAATAATTCCAGCCAATAAGTATGAAGAGTTTATGAATGCTGATTGGTACGAAAGTCGACAATTAGATTATTATCACGGACTAACAATGGATGACCAATCTAACATTAATAATAATGTAAGTTTGGTACATAATGGCACGTTACCGCTTACTCAAGGGTATGATGGAACAGGCGTAATTGTTGGTTTTTTAGATTCTGGTTTGGATATCAATCATCCTGATTTCAAATTGTCAAATGGCCATAGTAGAATAAAATATTTGTGGGATCAAGCGGATACAGCAGGTTACGTTCATCCTTTACCTTATGGATATGGAAAGGATTGGGATAGCACTAAAATAAATAATGGTACTTGCACACACTCACCACCCTTGAATTTTTATGGTCATGGTACTTTAACTACAGGTGTAGCTTGCGGAAATAGTCAGCAACATTGTAGCTATAGAGCCATTGCTCCAAATGCTGATATTATTTTTGTTGCAATTGATTTTGCAGGCATTACCGGTAATAGTTTTGAATCGTGTGTGGCTGATGGTGCTGCTTATATTTTTGCTAAAGCAGCAGCTCTGGGCAAGCCATGCGTTATCAACGCAAGCTTGGGGACTTATTCAGGTTCACATGATGGAACTGATTTGGCAACACAAGCAATTGAAAATTTATTAACAGCTCAAAGCGGAAGAGTATTTGTAGCAGCCGCCGGAAATGCAGGTAGCAAGCCTATTCACTTGGGTTATAACATTCCTGCAAACGATTCGGCTTATACGTTTTTTAATACATTTACCACTGGCGGTTTGCATGTAATGTATTTTGAATTATTTAGTGATTATGCTAATTGGAACAATGCACAATTTGCGGTAGGAACCGATTATACCAATCCATTTACACATTTACCAAGAACAAAATTTTTGAATGTACTCGCCGATTATCAAATGAGTTCGCAAACAACATTTACCCGATACGATACCATAAAAAATATCAATGGACAACGATTAGGTATAATGGAATCGTATTGTGAAAAACAAAACGGGCACTACTTTATGTATTTTGGTGTAATTGCCGATTCGGTTACCAATTATGTTTGGCGATTCATGACAAAAGGTAGTGGGAAATTGGATGTATGGAGTCACCCAAACTATACTGGCACATCAGCTATGTTATATAACGGATTACCTTCTATTGCTCAATTGCCAGATATAGTAAAATATATTTTACCTGATACAGAACAAACAATTGTAGGCGAATGGAATTGTAGCCCAAAAATAATTTCAGTAGCTAATTATTTAAATCGAACCAACTATAACACATGGCAAGGAAATAATTATGTTTGCGAAACTCATCAACAAGGCAGCAGATTTTATAGTAGTAGTAAAGGTCCAACTCGTACTGGCGCACAAAAGCCTGATATTACTGCAAGTGGCGAATGGACAATGGCTGCTAATGATTTATTTTGGTTGAATTGGGCAAAAACAAATAACCCAAATAGTTTATTGTCAGATACATTACACGGACCTCACAAAGGCACTTCTGCTGCGGCTCCTGCAGTAAGTGGAGTAGTAGCTTTATATTTACAAAAATATCCAAATGCCAATTGGGCCGATGTAAAAGCTTCAATTACAACTTGTGTAAAAACCGATAATTTTACCGGCACTAATTTACCAGATTATAATTGGGGTTATGGAAAGATTGATGCCTTCAAAGTATTAAATTGTAAAGGTTGCACCAATTCAAGCTCAAATAACTATAATCCATATTCACAAATTAATGATGGAAGTTGCCTTGTAGGTTACCCAGTTTTACCAACTATTATTTTTAGACAAGGAGTAATTTGTGCAGGCGATACAATATCAATAAAAGATTCGACAACTTTTAGCACATTAAATTGGTATTGGAATTTTGGTGGTGGGAGTATTCCTATCACTTCGCTGCTGCCTAATCCAATTGTGAAGTTTATTACACCCGGTAAACATGCTATAGCATTAATTGTTTCAAATGCTGGTGGCTCAGCTACTGTTTTAGATACAATTAACGTGGAAGCAAAACCAACCAGCTCATTTGCTGTGATTTCTTCAGTGTGTGTTGGTAATAATGATGTGATAAGCTACACGGGTAACGCAACAACTACAGCTAATTATACTTGGACATTTAACAGCGCTATCACAACTGGTGTGGGTCAAGGACCATACACAGCTAATTGGACGACAACGGGAAGTAAAATTGTTTCATTGCAGGTGGCTGAAAATGGCTGTTTATCAGATATTACCTCACAAAATGTAACTGTACAAGCCTTGCCCATAGCCAACTTCACGGCACATATTTTAGGTGGCAATGTTACTTTTGTAAATAGTTCTTCTTCTGCAAATTATTATTGGTCGTTTGGTGACGGCGGCAGCAGCACACAAACTAATCCAACACATATCTATTCTACTAACGGTACTTATATCGTTACACTCACTGTTGATAATGGTTTATGTGCCGCATCCGATTCAATTCATATTAATATTACAACAATTACAGGTGTTGAAACTGTTTTGGCTTTGCCTAAAGAAATATTGTTATGCAATAAGACAAGTAATAATTTGCAGGTGGTTTTAAAAAATTTCATCCAACCTCAAAAAGCTGAATTGATAAATACTTTGGGTCAAACAGTTTTATTACAAACTGATTGTAAAGATAATAATTCATTTTTTTTCAATACCGCCCATTTGGCTGCCGCTATTTATTTTATAAGATGCACAGATATTGATGGCAAAGAAATGACGACAAAATGGATGAAGCAAAAGCAATAAAAGGATAAAATAGAATAAGATTTTATTTTTTAAGCAGCATTACAAAATCGTTCATAACGAAATTATTTCCGATTTCAAAATCGGCTACTTCTTCAATAATGAATCCATTTTTAAAATAAAAATTAATGGCTTTATGATTTTGTCGGTTTACGGTTAATCTGATTTTTTGCCAATCTTCAAATCGGCTCAACGCCTCATTTAACAAGGCTTTTCCTAAACCTGTTCGATGCCGAGAAGTATCTATGTATAATTTATGTATAAAATATTCCTCTTTGTTTTTTTTACTGATTGATATGAACCCAACAGGTGTTTCATCTGAAAATTCTAAAACAAAATGACAACCAGCATTTAATTGTTGTCTTAAACTTTCCAAACTGTACATTTTCTTCAGCATGTAATCAATTTGTTCAATAGTGATAATGGATGTATAATGATTGCGCCAAATTTTTTCAGCTAATTGTTGAATGGTTGCTAAATCAGCAACAGTGCAGGTTTTGAAAGAAATTGTTTTCATTCACTTACATACAAAGTTAAATCAGCTTTATTATCGCTGCCCACAAAGCTTTGCGATAATTCAATGCCGGTGTTTCCAGTTACACCCCGTTTGATATTAGTATCAGTACCTAAGCCATAAATCCAAACAGCACCCAAAGGCAATTGGTCAAATTCGGCAACTCCAGTTGCATCCGAAACTGCTTTGTATTCGTAAGCATTAGCGTCGTTGCCTGGATATAAGGTTGCTCCTTTTTTTAAATAAACTGTAATGTTTGATAAAGTATAAGTATGATGAACTACATGCACATATAAAGTTACATTTCCTTTCAAATCTGCATTGGAAGCGGCATACCTGCCACTTTGTTTTTTACAAGATAAAATTGTAGCAGTGCAAAAAAATAAAAATAGTATTTTAGAAATGAGTGGCAATTATTCAATAACTTTATTTTAAAAAAAATATTATTTGTAAAACTAACAAAAAATCTATTTCATAATTAAATCCATTGCTATTTTTGGCATCTACCTAAATTCAAATTTTATGCTCAATCTAATTTTATTCGGACCTCCAGGAAGTGGTAAAGGCACACAATCAGAAGGGTTAATAAAAAAATATGCACTCCAACATTTAAGCACTGGCGATATTTTTCGTAGCGAAATTGCTAATCAAACTGCTTTAGGGATGGAAGCAAAAAAATTTATGGATAAGGGTTTGTTAGTGCCCGATGAAGTAGTGATAGGTATGATTGGAAGTAAAATTGATGCTTGCATCGAACAAGAAGTAAAAGGATTTATTTTTGATGGATTCCCCCGAACTATACCACAGGCAGAGGCTTTGGATAAATTGATGGCGTTTAAAAATATTCCTATCAAAATTGTTCTATCTTTGGAAGTAAGTGAAGAAGAATTGGTGAAACGATTACTAAGCAGAGGTGCAACAAGTGGTAGAGCCGATGATCAAAATGAAGAAATTATCCGTCAAAGAGTAGTGGAGTATCGTTCTAAAACCGAGCCTGTAGCTGGCTTTTATGATAAACAACACAAACTTACCCGAGTAAAAGGCGAAGGCAGTGTAGATGAAATTTTTGCTTTGCTCTGTAATGCAATTGATTCTTTATAAATTGTCAATAGTCTCTGTCAGTCGTTGAGAATTTAGCGACACATGACTTATTACTAACGACTAACGACTAAAAAAATGGAAAGTAGCAATTTTGTAGATTATGTAAAAATCCTTTTCCGCAGCGGTGCAGGCGGCAATGGAAGTACGCATTTTCATCGTGATAAAATAACAGCCAAAGGTGGACCTGATGGCGGCGATGGTGGAAGAGGAGCAAATATTATTTTACGGGGCAACAAGCAATTATGGACTTTATTGCATCTGAAATATAAAAAACATATTTATGCACCAGATGGTGGAAATGGGTCGGGGCAGTTGTGCAGTGGTCTTTCGGGTGAAGATGTAATTGTGGATGTGCCATTAGGTACTGTAGCAAAAGATTTTGAAACTGGTGAAATTTTGTTTGAAATAACTGAAGATGGCGAAGAAAAAATTTTGTTGAATGGTGGAAGAGGAGGAAAGGGAAATGCTTTTTTTAAAACTGCTACAAGGCAATCACCAAGATTTTCGCAGCAAGGCGAACCACGAATTGAAAGTTGGAAAATATTAGAGTTGAAAGTATTGGCTGATGTGGGTTTGGTAGGATTTCCAAATGCTGGTAAATCAACTTTGTTATCAAAAGTTTCGGCTGCAAAGCCTGTCATTGCCGATTATCCTTTTACTACACTTACCCCACAATTAGGCATTGTGGCACATCGTAACCATCAATCATTTGTGATGGCTGACATTCCGGGTATTATAGAAGGTGCATCCGAAGGCAAAGGTTTGGGTTTAAGATTTTTAAAGCATATTGAACGAAATTCTGTATTACTTTTTATGATTCCGATTGATGCAGCTGACATTAAAAAAGAATTGAAAATTTTACAAACCGAATTAAAAAAATTCAACAAAGAATTGTTGTTGAAACGTTCGGTATTAGCCATCACCAAATGCGATATTGTGGATGAAGAATTAAAAAAATTAATTAAAAAAACCATGCCCCGAAAAATACCATCTGTATTTATATCATCAGCTACAGGGGAAGGCGTGCAGCAATTAAAAGATTTGCTGTGGGCTGAATTGAATAGGGAATAATTTTAATTGAGTAAACATTTTTTTTATTTTTTTAAACGGTAAATATTAAACCTTTCTTTGTTTTTTTTGTCCATCTATTTTGGTTTTTATTTGGCAATAAAAAGTTTGGTGTTTGAAAATTTAATGGTTAATTTTAAACTCTTTTCTTTTTTGATATTGGATCAAAAAAACTAAAATCTAAAACAACCTTGAAATTCAGCTTTTTAAAATATTGGCTGCTTACGCTGATTTTGTTTTCAGTTAAAACTAATTTATTCGCCTCCCATATTGTTGGTGGTGAGTTAACCTACGCTTATTTAGGCAATAATCAATATAAATTTACTCTTCATCTTTATCGCGATTGTACCGCCAGCACTACATTTCAATCTCCTTGGACGATTTACTTCTACAAAACAACTGGGTATACGGATGCGAATTTAGGAACAGCTGCCTCTCCGGTTTCTCTTTCTTTAACTAATACTTATGGAGGAACTTCTGGAACCCAAGTTGCAGCATATTACTATAGCCCTTGTCTTACTTATCCTTCAGGCTTATGTGTTGCAGAGGCAATTTTTACAGGCACAGTTGCTCTTCCTCCAATTGCAGGTGGGTATACAGTTATTTATCAAAACGCTGCAAGGAATTCGGGGATATTGAATTTTGCTACTAATACAGGTGGCGGTGGAGGCGGTGGTGGGGCTGGATCAACTTACAAATGTATTTTACCAGGCATAGGAAATTCAGCAGATAGTAGTCCAGTATTCACACAATTACCACCTACAGCAATTTGTCAAAATCAACCATTTTCATTTCCATGTGGAGCAACTGATGGTGATGGAGATTCATTGTCTTATTCATTATATACACCGTTCAATGGAACTAATGCTGGACCAGCAGGATATGCGCCTTTGACATGGAATTCTCCATATTCTCTTACAAACTATATTGGTGGGACACCTGCTTTAGCTGTAGATGCGAAGACTGGTATTCTTACTTGCAATCCGCCTACCGTTGGTCGATTTGTAGTTGGGATAAGGGTAGATGAATATCGGAATGGAAATTATATCGGTTCTGTTTACAGAGATTTTCAATTTAATGTTACAGCATGTAATACTGTTGTTACGGCAACAGTTCCAACCAACCATAGCAGTGGAGGTGTAAATTATATTTTAAATTGTAGTAGTTCTACTAAAGTAAGTTTTTCAAATACGAGTACCCCTCAAAATACTTTATCAACTTATTATTGGAATTTTGGTGATACTTCAAGATACGATACAAGTCATTTGAAAGCACCCACTTGGGTTTATCATGATACGGGAACTTACACTGCGACTTTAGTTATGAATCCTGCTGCATATGGAAGTAATTGTTCTGATACAGCTCATGTTACTGTAAAAGTATATCACCGCAACAATGCCAGCTATTACTACTATTCGCAAGCGATGACGACTTGTGTACCTATCTATTTTAGAGATAGTACAACTGGCGCACCACTGCCACTCACTTATAAATGGTCGTTTGGCGATGGTAGTACTTCAACGCTCAAAGATCCGGTGCATGTCTATTTGAATGGCGGCACCTATACAGTAACGGAAATTATCCAAAATGCTGGGCAGTGCATGGATACAGTAAAAAAAATATTAGTAATTTCATCCGCATATCCTGCTGCTGCAATTTTGAATAATGCATTGAATTGCACATCGCTTAGCAACACATTTCAAAATGCGGCCTCAGCTGCTAATTATAATTGGTTTTTCGGTGACCCAACAACCTTTGCTGATACCAGTCACTTACAAAATCCAACTTGGGTTTATCCTGATTCAGGAGTTTATACAGTAGAGGTTATTACTAATTTAGGTTTTGGTGGGCATTGTCAGGATACTGCAATAAAAACATTTCAGATATATCCACCATTCAAAGTGAAATATGGCTATTCGCCACAAATGATTTGTATCAATATGCCTGTTCAATTTACTGATTCATCAAGCGGTCTTTTGATGCCGAATAGCTGGAATTGGAATTTTGGAGATGGTACTACTTCTAATTTACAAAATCCATCACATACCTTTATTACACCAGGCACTTATCAAATAAAATTAGTAGCGCAAAATTCGAAGGGTTGTAAAGATTCATTTATCATTACTAAAACCATTTATCCGCAAGCCATTGCTAATATTAGCGTACCACAGTATTTGAATTGTTTTTCAAATAAAGTTTTGTTCAGTACCACTGGCATAGCACAGCTATACAGTTGGGATTTTGGCGTAACTAATATTACTACTGATACCAGTTGGCATCAAAATCCGATTTATAATTATTCTGATTCGGGGGTTTATAATATTACTTTAATTTTAAATCCTGGCGCAACAGGCACTTGCACCGATACTGCAACCATTGCTGCATTAAAAATTTATTCGCCATATTATGTTGGCTATGAATATTCTCCACCATATATCTGTCGTAGAAATTTTGTGCAATTTACTGATACCTCAAAAGGAAAGGTGATGCCTAATCAATGGACATGGAAGCTGAACGATAGTGTTTTTTCAATTGCAAAAAATCCAATTCATCAGTTTAATGATACTGGTATTTTTAATATTAAATTAATTATCTGGAATTCGGTTGGTTGTCATGATAGTGTAACCACCCCAATTCATGTGTATGCACCACCCAAAGCACTTATTGCTGCGCCATCATTGGTTTGCAGTGGTTTAACAGTTGGTTTTCAATCACAAACTTATAGCGGTGGATATTTCTGGAAATTTAATGACAATCATCATGCTCCGTTTGATACCAGTTGGCATTTTTCACCAACTTATACCTACGCAGATACAGGTACTTATACAGCGATGTTTGTAGTTAATCCAGGGGCTCAAGATTCATGCAGCGATACTGCTTATGCTACTGTAAGGGTATTCGGACCAATTGTACCAAAATTTGGTTGGTTTCATGCTTACAATTGCCCTAATCATATAATACATTTTACAGATTCTTCTACAAGCCCTAAGGGACCAAATCAATGGTTATGGAATTTTGGTGATGGAACAACTTCTGCTTTAAAAAATCCAAAACATATTTACAGTTCAGCCGGAAGTTATCTTGTAAAATTAATTATCTACGATGCCAAAGGATGCATGGATAGTATTGTTCATAGTATTGTAATTGATACGCAAACACATTCAAAAATTATTGTTCCTAATTTAAGTTGTGATAGCGTAATACATTTTAAGACGCCGGCAAATTCAACCTATTGGTGGAATTTTGGTGAAAATGCTTCATCAAAAAATACCGATACTATTCAAAATCCAAAACATATTTATAAGTTGGCTGGTACTTATACAACTACATTAATTGTGTTTCCGAATACGGGTTGTGCTGATACTTCACATCAAACTATACAAGTAGAATTTGGAATTCGGGCAGATTTTATTCCTATCAATGTTTGTGTTTATGATTCAGCAGAATTCTTTAACACTGCCAATGGCGGACCTTCAGCTTTAGTACCAACAGTTTGGTATTTTGGTGATGGAGATTCTATGCATAGTTCAAGTGGTATCATTCGACATATTTATGTAACCGCAAATACTTATCAAGTAACCCAAATAGCGCAGAATACTTTTGGTTGCAGAGATACTATTGTTCATAATGTGACGATTTATCCTATTCCAATTATTCATGCTGGTAGAGATACCTCCATTTGTAATTTAGATACAATCAGTCTGCAATCCTTTGGTGGCAGCAATTATGCATGGACTCCTAATTATGCTATTGATGACACCACTCTGCAATTTCCAACAGTTACACCTGATAAAACAACTAAATATTTTGTATCAGTCATTACATCCGATGGATGTGTAGCAAGAGATAGTGTTTTAATTACCAATGTAAATCCTAAATCAGATGGAATTATAAAAGATACCATAATCTGCTTTGGGGATACTATTCAATTGAAAGCTCCAACTGCTCTTGGAAATTTGTATATTTGGTCACCAGCATTAGGATTAAGTAATCCATCAATATCAAATCCGTTAGCAAACATTTTTCAAGAAACAATTTATCAAATTTATATTAGAAATGGTAATTGTGTCCGTTTTGATACGGCCATTGTAAATGTCAAGGTATTGGCTACACCAAATGCAGGTGATGATATTACAATTTGCAACAATCTCTCAACTACATTGCATGCAACTCATGGCACCTACTTTAGTTGGTCACCAACTACAAATATGCTATACAGCAATACTCCTGACCCAGTTGTATATCCAAAACTCACAACTAAATATTTTGTAACCGTAGTCGATACAACTGTATGTTTAAAACCTGAAACTGATAGTGTAACTGTATATGTTGACCATTATAAAAATGGATATGTTCAGAACGACACTAATATTGTAAAAAATATTCCATCCACTTTAAATGCCTACAATGGCAATTATTATTTGTGGATGCCAAGTACAGGGTTATCTGACAGCACTTCAGCAACACCAACTTGTATATTGCAGCATGATCAGGTCTATGTTGTAAAAATATCTGATGGAAATGGTTGTTTTAATTACGATACCGTAAAAGTATATGTGTTCCCTAATCCAATAGTATTAATGCCTAATGCATTTTCGCCAAATGGTGATGGTTTGGATGATGTAATCATGCCAATATTTGCTGGTATTAAAACTTTGAATCATTTTAATATTTACAATCGATGGGGTCAATGTGTATTTTCTACTACTGAAGTAAACCAAGGTTGGGATGGTACTTTTCATGGTGTTCAACAACCTATGGACACTTATATTTACATGATTGATGGCATGGATGTAGAAGATAACGGCTTTAATTATAAAGGAGATATAACACTTATCAGATAACTGAAATTTAATTCAGATTATTATCATTCAAATTCTTGTTTTTTTTTGGGGATTCATTAGAGCATTATTAAAAACCAGTTCAGGTAACATAGGGCAAAGTGCGTTAGAAACTGGTTTTAGAATTATTGCTTTCGGATAAATCCATTTAATTTTTTTAGTATCATAAATGTTTGATAGTTGCGGCTTCCAACTATTCCCAAGCCATTATTAACTTTGCTGTAAATTTGAGTTGGTTCAGCAAATGGATTTGAATTAAAGTTTTAAAATAAAAACTATTCATTTTCATATTCTACCTCACCTTGTTCTTGATATTCACTATCAGTGTTGATACTCCACAAGTGTTGATCTTTGCCTGTATTGATTTGTCGAGCAGCTAATAACCCCATTAATATGGAATGATCTTGATTGTTGTATTTGAATGAGCCATATCGCCCTATTACCATCAGTCCTTTAATAGAATCTAAATAATTTTGAACAATAGATAAGTTTTTCATGTAGCCAGTCTCATATACTGGGTAACACTTTGGAATATGCAACAAATAAGAATTTAGAACCTTATCAGTCGGTTTTATCAATTTCATAATTCTCAATTCTTCTTCAGCTAATTTACCCATCGAAACTTCATCTTTTTTCCAAATATCATCATTATCAAAGCACCAATATTCCAAGCAAAGAATTGTTGTTTTTTTATCACCATACAAACTTGGACACCAATTTCGGAAGTTAGTTATTCTGCCATGTTGTACTTCTGGGCTATGAACGTATATCCAATTATCCGGAAATAAATCCAATGAATTAATTTCAACATAAACCAAAATAGTATTACGGTAATATAATTTATCACAAGCTGCCTTTACATCTGAAGGTGAGTGAGCTAAACTTTTCACCATTAGTGTTAGTGGCATTGTACTAACTATTTGATCAGCCAAATGAGTTTCTCCATTTGCTAATTCGACGCCAGTGGCTATACCATTTTCATCCTGCAAAACTTTTTTTACAGGACTACTCAAGTGTAATTCACCATTCGCTTTTTTGAATTGTTCCCCAATTCGTTCATACAGCATTCCTGTGCCTGTTTTTGGAAAAGCGAATTGGTCAACCAATGTTTTGTGTTTCCCCGTATTACCAAACAGAGCGCCTTTAACAGCTTCTAATAAAGAAAAATTCTTGATGCGTTGTGCCGCCCAATCAGCATCAATTTTGCTGCACGGGATACCCCATAATTTTTCAGAATAATTTTTGAAGAATATGGAGAATAATTTTTTGCCAAATCTGTTAGTTACCCATTCTTCAAATGTTTGTGGATTTTTAATAGGCGAAATGCGTTGTTTGGCATAGCTAAATAAAATTTCAAATACAGTAGTAAAAGGCAGATTACCCAAAGCATTCATAGCTTGCAATGGGTAATAGAAAAATTTATTGCGATAAAAAATCCGAGTTAAACGATTGACCAAGGTATAATCTTCGCCAACAATTTTTTTGAAATAATCATTCACGATTTTGTCGCTACTAAAAAATCGATGCGGACCGCAATCAACGCGTTGTCCCCATAATTCAAAACTACGAGCCAAACCACCCACTTCTTTACCAGCTTCAAATAGTTTTACTTCATTGCCAGTTTCAGCCAGTTGATGTGCAGCAGTTAATCCAGCAGGTCCAGCGCCAATTACAATTACCTTCATTAATTAATTTTTAAGAGGTGCAAATGTAGTAAAAATGCACCTTTTGCGAAATGAAACAGCTGTTAATTTAATATCTCGAATTCTCCTTTTTGAATGGTTTCGTTAATCAAATCGGATCTCGTTTTTTTTATCATCATCACTTTTCTTTGGTTCAAAATTGTTTTCACAATTTGGTCTTTTACATAATTTTTAGGTGCGGTATTTTCTTTTGCCAAAAATTCCTTTAGTTGAATTAAATAGGTAAATAAAGAGTCATGTTGCTCTATATAGCCTTTTGTTTTAGGGAATGAATTCTGTAAAATAGTTGGAAAGATTTCTGCTGAAGTCCATTTGTTATCATCAAATGAAAATTGTTCCATTCTTTTACAAGCATTATTTAATTGAAATGTACTGATAGATGGGTCATTCATCATTCGTTTAATATTCATTAAGTCAATGTTGCTATTCGGGATTTTTACAAAATTTGCTCTGATAATGTCGTTGTGTAAAAGATAATCATCTTTATGTTGATTATAAAAGTCATCAATTTGTTTTTCAGAAACAACTGTATCTAATTTTTGACGGACTAATTCATTTTCATATTCAAAAATCAAAATACTTTCTTTGTAATCATTTATTTTTTTTTCTAATTCTTTTTTATCTACATCAACATTTTCATCAGCACTTGCAACTAATACTTGTCTTTGCATCCAGTCGTTAATAAAATTTTTCACAATTAAGATACTATCACTTTTAGATGTGCCAATAGGAATTAATCCTTCCAAATCGGCAGGGTATAAGTATTTGTCAAACACACGAGCAATAGGTTTTTCACCATTTTTGCTATGTGTGCAAGCAAAACACAATACACACCATAAAAACGCTATGATTAAAAATTGTTTCATGAATTTTCTTTTGCAAAATAATAAAAACAATTCGATGGTGTAAATTGCAGAGCAAAAATTTGCATTACAATTTTCAAAATGACTATCCGAAATTTATTTCTTCAACATGTAGCCCAAACCAGTGATATGCCTTTAGCACTCGAAGTGAAAAATGCTGCAGGTATTTACATTACTGATAGTTCAGGCAAAGTTTATATGGATTTAATTTCAGGAATTGGTGTTAGTTCCTTAGGGCACTGTCATCCTGAAGTGGTACAAGCCATTCAAATGCAAGCACAACAATATATGCATACAATGGTTTACGGTGAGCATATTCAGCAGCCTCAAGTAGCATTGGCAAGTTTGCTTACATCGGTGTTGCCTGAAAAATTAGATTGTGTTTATTTTACCAATTCAGGTGCCGAAGCAACTGAAGGTGCAATGAAATTATCAAAAAGGTTTACAAGCAGAAAAGATTTTATTGCATTTGAAAACAGTTATCATGGCTCAACACAGGGTTCTTTAAGTTTAATGAACAATAAATATTTTACTGATGCTTTTCAGCCTTTATTGCCAGATGTGAAATTTATTCGATTTAATTGTTTGTCGGATTTAGAATTGATAACTGAAAAGACTGCAGCTGTTTTTTTTGAATTAGTTAAAGCTGAAAATGGTGTGCGGTTGATGGATAAAAATTATGCATTAGCTTTAAGAAAAAGATGTGATGAAACTGGAACTCTTTTGATTTTAGATGAAATACAAACTGGCATGGGGCGAACAGGAAAATTGTTTTGTTTTGAACATTTTGAAATTTTGCCCGATGTGCTTTTAGTAGGCAAGGCTTTCGGTGCAGGATTACCGTTAGCAGCTTTTGTTGCCAATAAAAAAATTATGAAAACGTTAAGCTACGAACCGGTTTTGGGGCATATTACCACATTTGGCGGTAATCCTGTTTGTTGTGCTGCGGCATTTGCTGGCTTGAAATTTTTATTAGAAAACAATGATTTGATGAATGTTTGCCATCGTGAAGATATAATTCGGAAACGCTTAAAGCATCCACTGATTAAAGAAGTAAGAAGTTTTGGTTTATTGGCAGCCATTGAAATGGAAGATTTCAAAACCATGAAAACTGCGATGGATAAGTGTAAAGAAAAAGGGGTGCTAACCGATTGGTTTTTATTTGCCGATAATTGTTTGCGAATTGCACCACCATTAATTATTAGCGAATCTGAATTGAATCAAGCGATTGATGTAATTTTGCAATCATTAGATGAAATAGAAAAATGAAATTTGTAAAACTTTTTTTATTGTCAAGTTTAATTGGAATTGTTTTTTTTAGTAGTTGCCGTAAAACAGTTCAATTAAATATTCATGAAATTTTGGTAGATACTTTAACTACTCGAAATTTAGAGGACATGCTTTTTGTTAGTGCTGATACTGGATTTATTGTTGGTGGCAATCGGTATGAAGATGGTATGATTCTATCAACTTTTGATGGTGGTTTGACTTGGCATTTAAAAGATAATGTCAGTCCATGGATTTTATATAGCATTAAATCAACACCCAATCATAAAGTTTATACAACAGGTATTATTGGCAGAGTGCTAACTTCAGTGAATAATGGAAAAAAGTGGGATTCCATGCAGGTTTGGGGTCCAGGGTGTGATTTTTTGAAATTATATTTTGTTGATAATAATCTGGGTTTTGCAGTTGGTGGTAGCAGTAACTCTGATGGTGTAGTCCAAAAGTTTAATGGCACTAGTTGGAGTACAGATGTTGCAAAAATTTCTCGAATCATTAATAATATTCAAATGTTAAATACTAAAACTGGTTATATAGTTGGTTTTGGCGGTGTTTTGAAAACAACTGATGGAGGCAATACATGGGATTTAACAACGGCAGAAGGAGATAATTTTACTGCACTTCATTTTTTTAATGAGCAACATGGTTTTGTAATAGGCTATAATGGTACGTTATTAGAAACCACAGATGGTGGTGCAAATTGGAATTCAAAGCGCAATGGTAATAGTCCCTTTAACGCTTCATGGCAATTTACGGATATTGCATTTTCATCTGAAGCTATGGGTTACATTGCTGGAACCAATGGACTGCTTTTGAAGACAACCGATGGTGGAAATCACTGGAAAAAATCTTCTTACTTCAGCGCCCAAACTGTTAGAAAAATTTACATTCAGTCACCTCAATTAATTTGGTTGCTGGGGGATGCCGCATCTTTATTTCAGTTAATTGAAGATTGATTTTATTTTTTTATAGTCTAAAAAAGCCTTATTGGATAAGGGTTTAAAGTTTATTTTAAATTCATCATCAAAATAGTTTTCATTTTTTTTTAATTGATTATGTTCGATGCCTAAACTAAAAATAGCATCTAACAGAAGAATACAACTTGATTTGAAAATGATATTCCTTAGCTTCTCTTCATCTACATTTTGCCAACTATCAATTTTAATTTCTGCCTGCGAAATAATTTTTCCTGCATCTACTTTTTCGTCCACAAAATGAACAGTGACCCCTACTTTTTTTTTATGTAACTCTTTGGCCTTTGTTAAGGTCTCAAAACCAATCATGCCTGCAAAATCTGGCAGCAATGAGTAGTGAACATTTATAAAATTTATATTTGAAAACTTTTGTAACGTAACAGAATCAACAATTTTATGAAATGTTGTTATAATGATATCGGGTTGAAAACGTTTGATTGCCGGAACTAATTCATCTGTTTTATAAGAATTGTAAATTATTTTTTGATAAGGAATTTTTTTTTCTTTTGCAAAGTTTAATGCACCACAATCTCTGTCAGCAAGAACGCCTACAATTGAAAAGCTTAAATTCATTTCTTGAATTGCTTTATAAAGAAATTTCAACGTTCCGCCATTCCCCGATACTAAAAAAAGTACTTTTTTTCCCATTATGAAATCAGATTAATTTCTTAACAACAATTGCTTCGGGCTTCTTAGCCAAGAAGGAAAATTTTGTATTCCAGAAAATGATATTAAAACCATGCCTCAGTAATTTAGAAAAAGAATACGATGTCTTATTGGTTGCATCAGGTAATTGAGCAATAGCAACTATTTCAATCAGATTAGTCTTTTTTGCTATCGAGGCATCTATAAATATTTTTGAATGATTTTCTCTATAAATCTCATCTGCTATTTCTTTTTTTATCAACCGAAATGCAGAGTAGTTTGAATTAAAATTGCTTATTAAAAATCCCAAAAAAAAGTTGAACGATTTTGAACTTAGATTCCTGAAAATATTCCGTTGAATATTTTGCAAAGCACCATAAACCACATCGCACTTGGTTTCCTTTTGTTTATTAATTAATTTAATAAAATCAGCTGGCGAATGTTGCAGATCTTCATCCATTGTAATAATAAACTTTGCATTAGCCATTTCAAATCCTTTAATATTAGCACAGTGTTGGCCATAATTTTTTTCAAGGAAAACACCACGAATTAAATCAGGGTATTGGGATTTTAACTGATTAATTTTTTGCCAACAATTCATATCACCGTTATCAAAAACAAATATCACTTCGAATGTAAAATTCATCTTTTTCATTTCGACTTTAATCTGCTGAAACAAAAAATCAATTGTTTGAGCGCCTCGATAAGTCGGTATTACAATTGAATAATCAAGCATTTTCGGGGAATGATTTCATGAATTTTTTCGCATGGTGTCCTTCACAAAACAGCAAATCTAATATGGAAACATGATGATTGAATTTGCCATGTAGTTGTTCGTATTGAGGATAATCTTCATAGTCGAAATATTGTACATTGATATTGGCATTTTTAAATTTTGGTTCTTCTAAATAAGCTTTGGCAGAACTTCCTGTGAAATAATCATTAGAATTAAATTGTTGGCAGAGCGAAATAAGGCGTTCGTTTTTTTCTAAAGATAAATTATTTTTAAAATCAGATATAAGTGGAGTAGTAATACCTAAAAAAATATTTATATTTTTTAAAAAATGCAAATTGATTTCTGATAAATATTCCGAAGAAGAACTTAAATACAATTCTTCAATAAACAATTTTACTTCATCAAAGCATTTTGCTTTTGAATAATTTTGTTGTAAAATTTGCCAATGCTTTTTGTTCCAATTCACATCTGCAATTTTTACTTCATTAATTTTTTGAAAATATTTTCCTTTAGTTTCAACTGGAATAGTCAGCCAACATAAACCTTTTGGAGTTTTAATTAAATTTCGATTACGCCAATCTCTTCGAGTAAATTGCATGTCATCATATACCACATAGTGATCAACGGTATTAATAGCATCGAAAAAGCCTTTCCAGGGAATATAATTAGATTGCGAAACAAAGATTTTATTCGCCATACTTTTATCGGTTATAATACCAATTATGTAACTGAATTAAAGCCCAAATTCGGTTATAATAATGAGCAAATTTCGGCTCATTCAAATATTTATTTTTTAACTCTGCAACCATTCGATATTCCACGAATCCTGCTTGATTTACTTTTTCTTCACTCAAAAATTCATCTATCAAATATCGTAAATCATTTTTTAACCATTTGCTCAAAGGCACACTGAATCCCCATTTCGGACGATTATAGAATTCTTTTGGCACATAATCGTATAAAATTTCTTTCAACAAATATTTCTGAACCCCATTGTTTGATTTTAGCTTTTCATCAATATTCAAGCAATATTGCACCACATTAAAATCTAAAAAAGGTGTTCGGGTTTCTAATGAAAATTGCATGCTTGCTCTATCCACTTTAACCAACAAATCATCTTTCAAATAATATTTAATATCAAATAAGGCTTGTTCTTCGGCAGCACTTAATTTTCTTTTTGTATCGAAATGATATTTAAAATGGAAATCAGATTGCCATTCTTTTTTAACAAGATTTTTCAATTCGTTTTTTGAAAACAGATATTGTTCTTGAGAAAAAATATGACCATGAATTAAACTTTCATTTTCATAATTCATTACATCAGCAATGCGCTTAAACCTTGAAGACATTAATTGGAGAAGTTGTGAAGTCGGCTTTCTCAATAATTTCACCGCAGGGTTACTTAATCTATTCGCCCAATTATACATGCCATATCCATGCATTAATTCATCACCACCATCACCACTCAAAGTCATGGTGACGTACTGTTTTGCCAACTTTGAAACCAGCATGGTTGGCAATGCTGATGAATCAGCATAAGGCTCGTCATAAGCAAAGGCAATTTTGGGAATCAAATCAAAAACATCTTTTTCGCTCACCATAAATTCATGATGATTAGTTTTTAAATGATTTGAAACCTGCTTTGCATAAATACTTTCGTTGTGTGATGCCTCTTTAAAACCGATTGAAAATGTATTGATTGCTGTATCAGAATTTTCTTGCGCCATGGCTGTTATCAAACTTGAATCAATGCCACCACTTAAAAATGTACCAAACGGAACATCGCTAATCATGCGATGTTTTACAGATTGCAACAACAATTTTTGGAGCTGATTTTTTGCTTCAGTAAAATCAGAAATTATTTCGGTTGTAATTTTCTCCTCAGCCTTCCAATAAAATTGAATATTTAGTTTTTCATTTTTTAAAAGCCCAAAAGCACCTGCTGGAAATTTACGAATTTGATTGTAGATACTTAAAGGTTCTGCTACATAGCCTATGTGTAGATATTGATTGATGGCTTCAGCGTTAATTTGTAAACTGTTTTTTATGGAAGGAAAATTGGCAACAGCTTTTAATTCTGAGCCAAAAACAAACAAATCATTTTCAAAATAATAGTATAAAGGTTTTACCCCCAACCGATCTCTAAAAATAAAAAGCTGATGTTCTTTTGTATCATAAATTACAATAGTGAACATCCCATTTAATCGTTCAACAAATTCATTTCCCCAAAATGAAAATGCTTCTAAAATTACTTCCGAATCGGAATGTGTTTTAAACTGTAATTGGTGCTGGTTTTTTTGTAAAAATTCATTTTGAAGTTCAGTTGCAATTTCTTGGTAATTAAATATTTCGCCATTAAAAACCATTTGAAACTGCCTGTTATGGCTTATCATGGGTTGATTAGCGGCTGTGCTTAAATCAATTATACTTAATCTTCGATGCCCCAATCCGCAAGTTTGATTTTCATTAAAATAAAATCCAGCAGCATCTGGTCCTCGATGTGCCATGGTGTTGGTACTTGCTTCCAACAATTGTTTTTCGTATGATTTATAAAATGAAAAATAACCTGCAATGCCACACATAATTTATTTTCGGAGGAATAAATACATGATCAGAATTAACCATGAATATTCTTTTTTATACTTTTTATTTAAAATATGATGTGTCTTCATCCATTGTGTGGCTTCGTGCATAATGGGCTGAATCGTAGGAGATTTTAACCAGTCTAATTGTGGTGCTTGAAATCCTAGCTTATCTTTTCGCCAAGTAATTTCTTGAGGCAGATAAGGTTCCATTGATTTGCGCAGTACATATTTGCTCCATCCATTTTTTATTAATAAATCAGCAGGTAAGGAATGCGTAAACTCTACTAAGTTATGATTTAAAAATGGTAATCTTACTTCGATTGAATGTGCCATGGAACTTCGGTCCGCAAATCGGAGCAATTTATGCAAGCCATACTGTGTTGTAAAATAATTGGTCGCTTCTTTTAAAGTCAAAAAATTGTTGAATGGATTTTGTTTTTCCTGGTATTGTCGAAAAAAATCGTAATGCAAAAATTTATCTTTCTCACTCCCAAAAGCAGTATTTTTAAAACTTTGAAGTTTGTCAAATGATGCAGGAAAAATTGTTTGAAAATAAAATTGTAATCCTAAAGAAAAATTTGGGTTAATATTTTCACGTTGATTTCTTACTTCTTCATAAAATGTAGTTCTATTATTTATAAATAGTTCTTTAAGATAAGTGAAGTGAAAATGAGTATAGCCAGCTAAATACTCATCTGAGCCCTGCCCATCAATCAATACTTTAACATCATTATTAGCTGCCAATTTCATTACTTCCCATTGTGCAACAATGCTGGCACTAGAAAATGGTTCTTCTTGATAGTATAATATTTTTTCTACCGAATCCAAGAATGTATTTTCATCAGGTGTGGTTTGAATACTTTTTACTTGAGCATGCTTTACAACTGCTTCTATGTATTTCCCCTCATCTAATTTCGCATCTTTAAATCGGGCTGAAAAAGCTTTTAAATCACCTTTGTAATGTTGCCTTGCGGCGCATAAAATTGAACTAGAATCTAATCCACCAGAAAGGGATGTGCCAAATGGAACATCTGCTTGTAATCTGGTTCGTACTGAATCTAAAAATAATTCTTGAAATTTTTCTACAGCATCTTTTTCCGAAATAGAATGATTGGTTTCATTTTTCAATTCCCAATATTTTCCTTTTTGCAATCTTCCTGTACCATCAATTATTAAGTAATGTGCCGCTTCTAATCTAGATATGTTATCATAAAATGTTTCCTCAAAATTGAATGGATTTTCGACCATCTCATTTGCCAGAAAATGATATACCATACGGTAATTAAATTCTTTTGGTACTAATCCTGATGCAAACAAAGTTTTGATTTCGGATGCAAAAACAAAATTTCCTTGTGGAGCTGAATAATAATAATGGAAAGGTTTTTCGCCAAATCTATCTCGAGCACAAAACAAGCGTTGTTTTTTTTCATCCCAAATTGCAAAGGCAAACATCCCATCTAAATGTTGCAAACAATCAATGCCAAATTCGGCATACATGGCTAATAAAACTTCTGTATCGGATTGGCTGTTGAATTGATAGCCTTTTTGTTGTAATTTTTCCTTAAGTGGTTTGTAGTTATACAATTCGCCGTTGTACGTGATAGTGTACAAACCTTGATAGGTCATGGGTTGCGAAGCCGCTTGCGATAAATCAATAATCCGCAAACGATTATGTCCGAAACCAATTTTGTTTTCTGAATGAATCCATGTTTTTGAATCATCAGGTCCTCGGTGATTTTGAATAACAATCATCTTATTCAAATCGGCTTCATCTACATCTTTGCTGTAAAATTTATAAACTCCTGCTATTCCACACATGGATTTTTTTCAATTTTTTCGGAGGCACAATGTAATGTAACCACCATTCTTTTAATAGTTATTTAAGAGAAATAAAATTAAGTTTAAGAGAGAAGAAAGGCGAAGTTATGTAAAAAGATTTTATCAGTTTGTTTTTATTATTTTTCTTATTTCGGATTGTGATGATGATGAAATTTTAACTAAATAAATTCCGGCAGATTCGTTATCCAGATTGAAATTTTTTGTAAGCCCTGAAACATTCTTGTACTCTTGTTTACAAATCACTCTTCCCATTAAATCAGTTATCCAAATAGTTACATCATCAAACCCAGTCATATCTAAATCAACTGTAAAATTGCCATTGTTTGGATTGGGAAAAACATTGCATTTTAATGTTGGTTTTGCAATGTGTTGAATAGCCAAATATTGTGGGCTACCTACTTTGAAGTTTATGCCTGTTTGCGAACCAAAATCAGAATTGAAAGTGATGTATGGGGTATTACCCAAATTTACAATTTTGGCATATCCACTGCCTTGAGCTGTATCTGCCCAAAAAGTAAGTCCATCACCACCGCCATCGCTTGAATCGTAAATATTGAAAAAGTAGCAGCCATCAGGAAATGAAATGGTATCGCGATAAGTGGTATTTGCATTTAAGTTATAACCAGATTTGTGTAGCAAAATGTTTCCCCAAATGTCTTTCACTTCATATTTAGTTTCTTGTGGATGTTTGTTTGTTTTTACAATAAAAACCATAGTTTGTTCATAAACGGATGGTAGCTTAACATTAGTAGTATAGCTGTTGTCAGCTGGGTATTCATCTGAAGCATTGTTTACGCTACTTATAGTCACGTTAAATTTTTGCGAATTCGAATCAATAAGTAGAAAATTATTTAAAGTAATAGTTGTTGTGTGCTGAGGTAATAAGATTCCATTCCAGAAATAAGTTTGAGCTGATGATCCGACTATGCCAAACTGGAACCCAAGTGTTTGAATGGTATCGCTACCATTGTTTTTTACAGTTAAAGTAGGGTTACCGCAAATTGGATTAATACGATTGTATTCAGCTTGAGAGCTAGGATTGATAAGGTTTTCAATAGATGCATCAATTTTGTGAATAGGTTTTTTGTATTGAAAAAATTGCGAACCAAAAACATAATTTGCACTACCATTTGCCACAAATTGCTGCATATCAATATCAATAGTATGATGGCTGTTGGCAGTGGTTTTAAAATCGTAAGAGTAAGGATACACCATGCTTCCAGGACACCAATTACTTCTGTCATAAACCCATGTACCTGCTTGAGGAAATAATCCATTAAATCCACAAAGCCGCCAAACCTGCTGTGAATCAACTTTTACACTATCCCATTTCAATAAACGATATTTGTTGCAAAACTCAGAGCAACCGTCATTGTTTTCAGCCCCATGACCAGTTTGTAATAATCTTAACCGTCCGATAGACGCACTAGTATCAATTTGAATACTGATTGGAGTTAAATGATTTTCGATTGGATTATTAATGTTCCCATAAGCAAATGAACCATTCCAAAGTTGTGTGAAGCTAGTTTGTTGCATGGCTGGTGTACCTTCAATCATTATAAAATCTAAGGTAAATTTATATCCACTTGACCCTGAGGTTGAACCATCACCTCCAGTGAAATTATAATCCACTTCTAAGGAATCATTCATTAATGGTGCAAAATCTGTCACATCAGCGAACCAGGTATAGCTCCATTTTGAACCAAATGAATTGCCATAAGGGGTAATGATTCTGGCAATTTCTATATTTTGGGATGGATTATTTATACTACCCTTTCGTAAAATTTTTACATAATTCAAATAATCCCATTGTCCGCATTGCAAGCCATTTCCAGGTGCTTTAAACGTTACTTTCAAAATCGCTTTGCGCCATGATTTATTCGGGAATCTTGTCCAAGTTGTATAATTGTAATTACCCGATGTAGTAATGTAATGGTGCAATACATTATTGTGTGTTAATACATGCGTTGTATCGCCAGTGCTGGCAAACAAATTCAAATTAACAAAAATTAAAATTGTTGTAAATATATTTTTTAGCATATTAAAAGTTATGCTGCAAATGTAGTAGATTGAGATTGTCGTACATCAAAAAAATAGTTAAACCAAAAGAATAATAATGTGTTGATTTGTGAGAATGAATAAAAAGCCAAATCAATTAATAAAAGAAACTAGCCCGTATTTATTACAACATGCCTACAATCCAGTACAGTGGCATGCTTGGAATGATGATGCATTACAAAAAGCAAAAGATTTAAACAAGCCAATTCTATTAAGCATTGGTTATAGTAGTTGCCATTGGTGTCATGTGATGGAGCATGAAAGTTTTGAAAATGAACAAACGGCTGCTTTGATGAATGAATATTTCATCAATATAAAAGTGGATAGAGAAGAGCGCCCCGACCTTGACCATATTTATATGAATGCCATTCAAATCCTTACAGGAAGTGGCGGATGGCCCTTGAATATTTTTTTGACACCCGATTTAAAACCATTTTATGGCGGCACTTATTTTCCACCAAAACCAATGCATAATCGTCCATTATGGAATGATGTGTTGTGGCATATTGCCAATGCTTACAAAACAAAACGTGATGAAGTTGAGCAACAAGCCAATCAATTAATGGATTATATCAACAATGATGTGGTGAGTGTTTTGAAGAAAAAAATGATTGATGTGCCGAACGAAAATGCAGAAAATATTTTTTCGGAAAATGATTTTGAAAAAATATTTCAAGCCATGCAAATGCAATTTGATGGCATGGATGGTGGCTTTGGAGCTGCTCCCAAATTTCTTGGAACAATGAATAAGGAATGGTTGCTGTTTGATTTTCGTTTTGCAAAAAACGAAAAAGCATTAGCGCATGTTGAATTGAGTTTGTTGAAAATGTTAAACGGTGGAATTTACGACCAACTCGGTGGCGGCATTTCGCGATATAGCACTGATGCAAAATGGTTTGCACCTCACTTTGAAAAAATGCTGTACGATAATGCCTTGCTGTTGAAAGTGATGGCGCAAACTTATTCCATCACCAAAAATAATATGCTGAAGGAAAAAGCAAATCAAATTTTAATTTGGTTGCAAAGAGAAATGCAAGATTTGAATGGGGGCTTCTATTCGGCTTTGGATGCAGATTCAGAAGGCATTGAAGGTAAATTTTATATTTGGGCTTACGAAGAACTAAAATCAATTTTAGGCGAAGAAGAATACAAAATCATTGAAAAAACTTACAACATTTTACCTGAAGGAAATTGGGAACATGGCTTTAATATTTTGCATGAAGCAACCTCACCCCAACCCTCTCCAACAGAGAGAGAGCTTTTAAAATCTGCATATGAAAAATTATTTGGAGCTCGTGGAAAAAGAGTTCGTCCGCAATTGGATAATAAACAATTGTTGGCTTGGAATGCTTTGCTCATCAGTGGTTTGAGTCAATGCTGCAAATCTTTTGGTGATAAAGCATTTAAAAATGCTGCATTGCAAAGTTTGAAATTCATTGAAGAAAAATTGTTTCCAAGAAAAATACCGGCGCATTTATTTCATCAATGTACACTTGGAAAGCCTCAAGGAGCAACATTTTTGGATGACTATGCTTATTTGATTCAAGCTTATTTAAGTATTTATGAAATTTGTTTTGATGAAAATCATTTACATTCTGCTTATTCGCTTTCGCAATTTGTAATTGAAAATTTTGTAAGTGAAAATTCTCCATTTTTCTACTACACAAAAAAAAGTCAAAACGATGTAATCAGCCGTACTATGGAATTATACGATGGTGCAGTGCCTTCACCCAATTCAGTTTTGTGCCGTGCTTTTTTAAAATTGAGTCTGATTTTTGAAGATGAAAAATTATTTTCGATTGCAAAAAATCAATTACAAGAAGTAAAAAATGCAATGGTTCAACATCCAACATCCTTTGCTAATTGGGCTTGTGCGGCTTATGAATTTAAAAATGGAATTACTGAAATAATTTGTTGTGGAAATGATGCAGATAAATTCACGAATAAAATTCAGCAACATTTTTTTCCTGCAACAATTTTGATGCAAAAGAAAAACTTAACAAGCCTAAATATTTTAAATGAATATGCTACTGATAAAAACCTAGTGTTTGTTTGCAAGAACAAAACTTGCCAAATAATTGATGCTGGAAAAATTGCTCAGGCTATTTTTAATTAAAAAAAATAAAAAAAGATAAGCGCAAGTTTGCAGAACTATTTTTCATGTCTATATTTGCAGCGGAGAAATGGCAGAGTGGTCGATTGCGGCAGTCTTGAAAACTGTTGAACCGAAAGGTTCCGGGGGTTCGAATCCCTCTTTCTCCGCTGAAAGGGACTTTTGATGATTTTTATCAAAAGTCCCTTTTTTATTTTCGGCTGTAATTCGCTTCCAATCAGCGATTTGAGCAAATACCAAATTTATTTTCGTGGTTCGAAATGTGTGATTTTGACGATTGTAGTAAATTCCTTCAGGAAACATTAATTTCTGCAACTTTTCTTTTGATGAGTAATCCGTAGAACTCCATGCTGTGGCAAGGTTCACACTAAAATTCAATGCCTTTTCTAAGTTGTTTTGCAGGTTCGAAATGTCAATATTAGAATCACACAAATTTTTCTCTATTGTCTTTTTTTCTTGTTGGTATTTCAATAAGAATTTTTCATAAACAGGTTTGGGAATCTCTATTTTAATAAAATGCCTTTCTTCTAAATCATCAATCTTTTTCTGTACCTCTGTTAAATTACTTTTGATAACCTTCTGTTCCGAAACGTTATCTTCCTGTTGTTTTTCAACTTCGCTGATAACTTCGTACAAGAATGGTTTAATACAATCCGCATTCATCTGAAATTGATTTAGGAAATTGGCAAATAACTCGTGCATCTGTTTTGCATTTTTGTTACAACGACAACCATTTGTTCTGCATTTGTAATAATACAAACCCTTTGCTTTCACGATATAACCAGCAAATGGTTCTTTGCAATCATCACATTTCATAAATACTTTTAACGGAATATTGTCATTCTCTTTTCGGTGTGGAACACCAAACCTTGAAGAACTTTGCATGATATCATTAATACGTAAAAACATTTCTTTCGTTATCATTTTTTCATGTGTACCTTCTACTACTTCACCATCTAATAAGCCGTGAGCAATTAAGCCACAGTAAAATGGATTTTTGAAAATTTTCAGTAATTGCTGTTTATACATGGGAACTTTCATTGCTTTTAATTTGCTCACAATCTCTTCATTCTTCATGCCTTCTACTTTCCACTGAAAAGCTTTTTTGATTTTCTTTCCTACTTCATTCACTACAATTTTTCTGTCCCCATTTATTTTAATGATGTCATAGCCTTGTGGTGGTGGCACTACCCAAATTCCTTTCTTGAGTTTTTCTTTCATCCCTGCCACTGCTTTTTGTTTTCTTAATTCATTATCATATTCACTGAACAGTAACTGAATGTTTTGATGCAAAACACCACTCGGATTTGAGGTGTCGGTTGGCTGTGTGATGGCAAATACATTAATGCCATATTTCTCCCTTAGTTCTGAAACAATGGAGATAGCTCCTTTCGCACCTGTTCGGCTAAATCTATCCATGCTATACACTAAAACAGTACTGACTTTGTTTCTACTTTTTCGGATAAAATCCAGCATCCGATTAAATTCTTTTCTGCCATCTGTTTTTGCACTTTCATACGTTCCGCCGAAATAACCCAATATCCCTAATTTGTTGCGCTCTGCATATTGCTCTATTGCTCTTCTTTGGGTTTCTAAAGAAAGGTTTTTATCAGCTTGTTCTTTACTCGAAACTCTTGTATAGATAACTACATTGCCTGTTTCTACTTTTTTAATTTGATATTTAGCACTTCTTCCGAATTGCTGAAATACTTCTAATTTTTCTGTTGTCATGCTGCTAATTTGTTTTGATTATCTGATTCTATAAAGTCATTATTTTGCGTTCTTAAATATTCTACCACTATAACCGCCATTTGATGAATGTGATGTAAATATTCTTTTAACTCTTCGTCATTCATCTGCTCAAATCCTTTAAACGTTTTTAACTTTTCACTCGTCAACGGTTCTTTCTTGGGATTCATTTTAATGACTTCATCTATCACTTGTTCTTTTGTTTCTGTTTCACTTTTTATTTTTTCATGCTGCTCATTATTTCATTTTTATTAAAAAATTCCAAGTGATGCTTACCCCCATTTCAAAGGTAAGCACTCACCTTGGAATAACCTACTGTATTGACTTTGAGCCAAAATGCCTTAAATCGCCTTTAAATCGTTTTTATGGATATTTTTAGGATTGACCAGCAATGAAATTTTAGTCAATTCTTCTAATCGTTGATTTTAAAAGGCGTTTTAAAGCTGATTTCGAAAATCAATACTTAGTCATCATCCTCATCATCTACTTCAATCAATTCAACTAATTCCATCATGGCACTTCTGTCATTTTGTTCATAGCTTACTTCGATAAGAATGTTTTCATCATCAGTAACACCAATGATTTGATTTTCGAGTTCGTGTTCTTCAATTAATTGACAGAACTCTACGATTTGTTCCTGAGGAACTTCAAATTGTTTACTTTTCATTTTGTGAAATTTTTGCGTTAATAATTTATTTACGCTGCAAATATTTAGTCAACTGAAAAGTGAACTTTCCTACTTTCTATATGAAAGGTTCAAACAATTCCTCCAATGGAAAAACAATTCCCAGAAAGGAATCTAATGTCAAGAAGAGTATTCAAAAGTCCTCGAAAGGATTGAAATGGAAAGATGATTCCAGCAATTTCCACTTTTGGCATCAAATGTTCATGCAGAATTGATGATGTATCCATGATGTTTTGATGTTGTATTCATGATGTAATGATGGTGATTTGATGTGTATTGATGGAGAACAGCGTATGATTTCTGGAAGAATTATTTAAGATTGAATTGAGAGTATTGGAAATCATAAAACAACTAAAAAATTTACCCCCTTTTCGGTATTGACATTGCAAATTTTTATCTGCTATCTTTATCATTCGAAAAAATCAAATGACATTTAACGAAAACAGCCGAGTGAAAATTCCTGCTATTTTGCATTTATGCAAATTAGGCTACTCTTATGTTTCTCTAAAAGATGCCTTGGTGCATGAAAGCACCAACATTTTCACCAATATTTTTATTGAGAGCATCAAAAAAATCAATGAAGGAATTGAGGAAAGTGAAATCAAAAAAGTGCTGGAGGAAATTTCATTGTGTTTAGAAAATGAAGATGTTGGTAAAAGTTTTTATGAAAAGCTAATCAACCAATCAGGTATCAAACTCATTGATTTTGATAATTTCCAGAACAACACTTTAAATGTTGTAACTGAATTGCCTTGCAAAAAAGATGACGAAGAATTCAGACCTGATATAACCCTGCTGATAAATGGAATGCCATTGGTTTTTATTGAAGTTAAAAAGCCAAATAATCAAGATGGAATTTTAGCAGAGCACAAGCGCATTCAAAGCAGATTTCAAAATAAGAAATTCAGAAAGTTTGTCAATATCACACAGCTTATGGTTTTCTCCAACAATATGGAGTATGACGACCATGCTATTCAACCCATACAAGGAGCGTTTTATGCAACTGCATCTTATCAAAAACCAAACTTCAATTATTTCAGAGAAGAAGAACATTTTGAATTGTCTAAAATTCTGAAAGACATTAGTGATGAAGACGAAACAGTAATTTTAAAAGATAATAATTTAGTTGGCATAAAAGATTCTCCTGAGTTCATCACCAATAAAAATCCGAATTCGCCAACGCATAGAGTTTTTAATTCTTTATTTCAACCAGAGCGATTGGCATTTATGCTTCGTTATTCAATAGCTTATGTAAAAGGCGAATATCATTTAGAGAAACACATCATGCGCTATCCGCAAGTGTTTGCCACAAAAGCAATTGCAAAAAAATTAAATGAAGGTGTAAAAAAAGGAATCATCTGGCATACACAAGGAAGCGGAAAAACTGCTTTAGCGTATTACAATGTTAAATTTCTGACTGATTATTTTCAATCGAAAAATATCATCCCGAAGTTTTATTTTATTGTTGATAGAATTGATTTACTTATTCAAGCCAGCAGAGAATTTAAGAGCAGAGGTTTGGTGGTTCACAACATTAATACAAGAGAAGAATTTTCAAAAGATATTAAATCAACCAGCGTAATTCATAATAATTCTGGCAAACCAGAAATTACGGTTGTAAACATACAGAAATTTGAAAACGACCCTGATGTAATCAGAAACAATGATTACAATTTGAATATTCAACGGGTTTATTTTTTAGATGAAGTTCATCGAAGCTATAACCCCAAAGGCAGCTTCTTGGCTAATTTACATGAATCCGATGCTAACGCTATAAAAATTGGTTTGACAGGAACACCTTTATTAGGTGATGAATTCAACTCCAAAAAAATATTTGGCGGCTACATTCATAAATACTATTACAATTCATCTATTGCTGATGGCTATACACTGCGTTTGATACGAGAAGAAATTGAAACGAGTTATAGTTTGCTTTTGAAAGAAGCATTACAAGCCATTGAAATTTTAAAAGGTAATGCTGATAGAAAAACGGTATATGCTCATCATAAGTTTGTTGAGCCAATGCTCGATTACATCATGCAGGATTTTGAAAATTCACGAATTGCAATGAATGAAAATTCAATTGGAGGAATGGTGGTTTGCGATTCGTCTGAACAAGCAAAAATGATGTATGAAATTTTTCAAAACAAATATGCAGCTAAACAGGAAGAGTCTTTATTGATGGCTGCTGAACCTGTTGTGAATTATGGAGCAAAGCAAAAAGAAAACAGCAAAGTGAAATCTGCTGCTTTGATTTTGCATGATGTAGGTACTAAAAAGGAAAGAGAAGAATGGGTAGAACAATTTAAGGCAGGAAATATTGATTTTGTTTTTGTGTTCAACATGCTTTTGACAGGCTTTGATGCACCACGATTGAAGAAATTGTATTTGGGTAGAATTGTAAAAGCACACAATTTATTACAGACGTTAACCCGTGTAAACAGAACTTATAAAGAATTTAGATATGGCTATGTAGTTGACTTTGCTGATATTCAAGCAGAGTTTAACAAAACTAATCAGGATTATTTTAAAGAGTTGCAATCGGAATTGGGTGATGAAATGGAGCATTACAGCAACTTGTTTAAATCGAAAGAAGAAATAGAAGCTGAAATAAGAGAGATAAAAGATTTGCTGTTTCAATTCAATACTACCAACGCTGAAGTTTTTTCGCATCAGATTTCGCAGATACAAGACAGAGCCGAAATGCAAAAAATTGTGAAGGCGTTGAACAATGCAAAAAGTCTTTACAACATTATTCGCTTATCAGGCAATTATGAATTGCTGGAAAAATTAGACTTTAATAAACTGACGCTTTTGGCTCGTGAAGCCAATAACCATTTGGCTTTAATTAATATGAAAGAAGCGTTGGAGAAAAGTGTTGATACGACCAACTTGCTGAATATTGCTTTGGAAGATGTGTTGTTTGCCTTTACAAAAGTGAAGGAAGAAGAAATGATTTTGGCTGACCAACTGAAAAACACTTTACAAAAAACAAGGGAAATGTTGGGTGGTAATTTTGACCAAGCCGACCCTGTGTTTGTTTCCTTAAAAGAAGAACTTGAGCGTTTGTTTAAAAAGAAAAATCTGAATGAAGTAACGAAAGAAGAAATGGAACGCAACATTGCAGCGTTGGAAAAAATTTACACCGCAGCTAAAGAATTGGAACGCAAAAATCAATTGCTGAAAGCCAAATACGACAACGATGGAAAGTATGCCCGATTGCATAAACGATTGATGGAAAAAAATCCGTTGACGGATAGCGAAAGCAAATTGTTTGAAGCATTGCAAAGCCTGAAAAAAGAAGCCGATGCTCAGATTTTACAAAATTCAAAAATGCTGGAAAATGAAAGTTTTGTAGAACGCATGATGGTAAGATTGGTGATTGACCAACTGAAAAACAAACATCAATTAAACTTGGATGCTGATACAGCAAAGCATATCAATACTTTGATTGTGAAGGAATACATGAATGAATATTTAGGAAGAACTGCTTAAAATTTTACCAATGAAAAAACAAGAAGCCATAAAAGTTTTTGATGACAAACAAGTCAGAACGCTTTGGAATGAAGAACAAGAAAAATGGTATTTTTCCATTGTTGATGTGATAGGAATTTTAACTGAAAGTCCTAACCCAAGAAATTATTGGAAAGTACTGAAACATAGATTGGCAAAGGAAGGAAACCAGTCGGTTACAAATTGTAACCAACTGAAATTGCCATCTGCTGATGGCAAATACTACTTAACTGACGTAGCCGATACCGAACAATTATTGCGTTTAATTCAATCTATTCCATCGCCAAAGGCTGAACCTTTTAAACAATGGTTGGCACAAGTAGGTGCTGAACGATTGGATGAAATGCAAGACCCTGAATTGAGCATCGACAGAGCTTTAGAACAATATTTGCAATTGGGTTATTCGCAAAACTGGATTAACCAACGATTGAAAAGTATTGAAGTAAGAAAAGAACTGACCGATGAATGGAAAAAAAGAGGATTGAAAGAAGGTGTTCAGTTTGCATCGTTAACTGACATCATCACCAAAGCATGGTCGGGGAAAAGCACCAAAGAATACAAAGTATTGAAAGGTTTGAAAAAAGAAAACCTGAGAGATAACATGACCAACACCGAGTTGATTTTAAACATGCTGGCAGAAGCATCCACCAAAGATATTTCACAAGCTACAAAGCCTGCCACATTTGAAGAAAGCCAGAAAGTAGCCAAGCAAGGCGGCAACGTAGCACATGTAGCCATGAAAGAATTAGAATCGAAAACAGGTAAAAAAGTAGTAACGGCATTAAACGCTAAAAACTTTTTGAACGCTGCATTACCTGAAAAAAATAAAAAGAAAAAAACATTGCCTAAAAACAAAACCAAATGACCAAAGCATTAGAATTTGAACGCAAAACAAAAGACCTGATTGACGACCTGAAAAGCGTTTGCGCCAACTATGGCTTGGGCAATGATGGCAACGAATTCAAAATTATTACCCAGGTTTTTTTATACAAATTTCTGAATGATAAATTCATTCATGAAATGAAACAGCTCGATAAAAAACTGGCCGATGCCGATGATTTTGCGGCGGCTGTTGCTCAACTAAAAAAGAATGATTACGAAATGTTGCTGATGCAATTGAGCGAAAGCACAGCACATTTAAAACCCACTCAATTTATTGCAGCATTGTTCGAAAGGCAGAATGAACCTAAGTTTGCCGACATTTTCGATAATACGCTTTTGGATATTGCCAAAGAAAACAACGATATATTTTCGGTAATGACCGATGGAGGCGAAAAGATTGTGTTGTTTGAAAACATCAGCAAATATGTAACCGACAAACGCGATGAATTTTGCCGAGCCATCATCAACAAGTTGATTCATTTCAGTTTTGAAAATATTTTTCAGGAGAAATTCGATTTCTACGCTACTATTTTTGAATACCTCATTAAAGATTACAACACCAATAGCGGCGGCAAATATGCCGAGTATTTTACACCGCATGCCGTAGCAAAAATTATGGCGGCTTGCTTAGTAACGGATAAAGTGAAAAACGTTACATGCTACGACCCATCGGCTGGTTCGGGTACGCTGTTGATGAATTTGGCACATGCCATTGGCGAAGATAAATGCACCATTTATTCGCAGGATATTTCGCAGAAATCATCTAACCTATTGCGATTGAATTTGATTTTGAATAATCTGGTTCATTCCATACCCAACATTGTAAAAGGCAATACGCTGCTGGAGCCTTATCACAAAGAGAAAGACGGACAACTGAAAAAATTTGATTTCATAGTTTCCAATCCGCCGTTTAAATTAGATTTTAGCGATTATGTAGCTGACTTAAACACCAAACAAAATCAGCAACGATTTTTTGCAGGCACACCCAATGTACCCAAGGCAAAGCCCGAAGGCATGGCTATTTACCCCCTATTTATTCAGCACATTATGTTTTCGCTGGCTAAAAATGGCAGAGCCGCAGTGGTAGTGCCTACTGGATTTATAACGGCTCAAAGCGGCATTGAGCGTAAGATTAGAGAAAAGATGGTGGAAGAAAAAATGTTGAGAGGTGTGATAAGTATGCCCAGCAATATTTTTGCAACCACTGGTACCAATGTGAGCATTTTGTTTTTAGATAAAGCCAATACCAAAGGCGATATAGTATTGATGGATGCCAGCAAACTGGGCGAAACAGTGAAAGAAGGCAAAAACCAAAAAACACTTTTAAGCCATGAAGAAGAAGATTTGATAATTGACACTTTTAATAAGCATGAAGCCAAAGAAGATTTTAGTGTGGTGGTGAGTTATGAGCAGATAAAAGAAAAAAACTACAGCTTTAGTGCAGGGCAATATTTTGAAGTAAAAATTGAATACACCGATATTACCGCCAAAGAATTTACGGATAAAATGAACAGCTACAAATCCAACCTGAATAAGCTTTTTGCCGAAAGCAAAACTTTGGAAACTGAAATAAAAAAACAATTGGAGGGTTTGGAGTATAATTAAATTATAAAATTAATTGTCGTTCCACTGGCACGACAATTCAATTGGAGTAAATTTGATACTAAACAACAATAATGGAGAAGCTTCCTAAAAAATATATTTTCATTGATGAAAGCGGCGATGCTGCTTTTTATGCCAAAGGAAAAAAATTACTAATTGGCACCGATGGTTTTAAACCATTGCTAGTGTTAGGTATGATTATGTGTGATGATAAAAAACATCTTCACCAAGCTGTAACTAATTTCCAAAATCAACTATTGAATGATGCTTTATACAACACATTACCATGTATCACAAAATCAAACCAATGGTTTTTACATGCCCGAAATGACCAATTGGAAGTAAGAGCAAAATTTATTGAGTTATTGCGAAACATAACTGGCTTTGAATCTTACCATGTAATTGGTAGAAAAAAATTAAACACTTTTCAGAGCAAACATAATTCTAACGAAAATGAATTTTATTTTGATTTAGTTTATCACTTATTAAAAGACAGGCTTAACAATGAAAATTATTTTTACCAAATATTTTTAGCAGCCCGAAACGGCAATACAGCCAACCTTTTAAAAGCAGCTATTGACAAAGCAATTGCAAAAGACAATCACAAAAGGGAAAATAAATTGAACATAAAATTTGATTGCCGAATTGTGCAAACCAATCAAACACCCGAAATGAGCATTGTTGATTATTTACTATGGTCATTGCAGCGTCATTTACTGAGTGATGAAGCACGATATTACAAAGCTTTGGAAAATAAATACAACCTGATTATTGATTTATATTCAACTGCTGATAACAACTATTATACAGCTCAAAACAGATTTAATAAAAACGAAGCAGCTGAATTCAGAAATGATGGAAAATAAAAAAAGCAATCTTTTGTATCCCGTGCCAATACTGGCAACCTCGGCAAGTGCAGATTATGATATACAAAAATTGCTGCTGCAAATATACACAACATTATTTTATGCAACCAATATTTTTAAAATCATGAACAATAAAAGCTTTACAACCCCAACAGGGTTGCCTATTTATAGCTATAGCAGCGGAATGAAATGTTGTTCGACTCCTTCGGAGTCGTATGATTTGGCTTCCTGTTGTTGCTATAAACATTTGAACCCTTTAGCTTCTTCTTCTTTTTACACAAAAACAATTGGAGGGGTTGGAGTATGAGTAGAAAACTAAAAAAATATTTTATTCGAGATATTGGAAAAGTTGCAATGTGCAAGCGTATTCTAAAGGAAGAAACTTCAGAATTTGAGAAAATTCCCTTTTATAAAATTTCAACTTTCGGAGGGAAAGCGGATACATTTATTTCAAGAGAAAAATTTTTAGAGTATAAAGAGAAATATTCATTTCCTAAAAAAGGAGATATTTTAATTTCTGCCGCAGGGACAATCGGGAAAACTGTTATCTATAATGGTGAAGACGGATATTTTCAAGACTCCAATATTGTTTGGATTGAAAACAATGAAAGTAAAGTACTAAATGCATACCTCTATTACTTTTATCAAACAAAGCCATGGATAACTACCAATGGTAGCACCATAAATAGAATTTATAATGAGAATTTAAGAAGCATAGAATTTACAGTTCCAGAAGATTTAGAAACCCAACGCCAAATCGCTTCTGTACTTTCTTCCCTCGATTCCAAAATCGAACTCAACAACCGCATCAATGCCGAGTTAGAAGCGATGGCAAAAACCATTTATGATTATTGGTTTGTGCAGTTTGATTTTCCTTCACCCTCTCCTTTGGAGAGGGCTGGGGTGGGGCTTCCCTACAAAAGCAGCGGCGGCAAAATGGTGTGGAACGAAGAATTAAAACGTGAAGTGCCAGAGGGTTGGGAGGTTGGAACGTTTGGAAGTTATGCTAAAGCAAAAGGTGGCTTTGCTTTTAAATCGGAATGGTGGTCAGATGAAGGTTTGCCAGTAATAAAAATTAAAGATATTAACGAAGATTATACACTTAGCATTGAAGGCTGTTCTTTTGTTGGAGAAGATAAATATGAAAGAGCAAAAAACTATGAAGCATTTGCTGGTGATGTTGTAATTGCTATGACAGGAGCAACAGTTGGCAAGTATGGAATTGTACCTAAAATTAATAAACCGATTTTAGTAAATCAACGAGTTGCTTTATTTGATTTAGGAAAAGAACCATTAATAAAACTGCCATTCTTAATTAATTCACTGAACCAAAAATATTTTAGAGAAACAGTTTTTGTATTAGCAAGCGGAGCTGCACAACCCAATATTAGCAGCGACCAAATAGATAATATTCCATTGCTAATTCCGAGCAAAATATTAATTGATAAATACAATGAAATGCTTTCAATCAATTATCAGAAAATAATCAATAACAAATCTGAAAACCAACAACTCACTTCACTTCGTGATTGGTTATTGCCCATGTTGATGAATGGGCAAGTCAGCGTAAAGCAAGCAGAAGAAGCGTTGGCAATGGCAGCGGAAGAAAAAGTGAAGTATGGCAAGTAAAAAAATAATCGGCTTACCTACGGGCATCGTTACCAAAGCCATAATACCATGCGGCTTTGTATTATTGGTTTTATTTTTCTGTAACAATTGTTTTGCCCAAAATCCACCTTACAAAAAATTCACGGTAGATGATGGCTTGCCCAGCAATTTAATTTATCAAATCACACAAGATTCAAAAGGCTATATATGGGTGGCTACTGATAAAGGCGCATCAAAATTTGATGGCACTCGATTTGAAAATTTCACTATCGAAAATGGCTTGCCCGATAATGAAGTATTGATGGTGATTGAAGATAAACGGGGGCGCATTTGGTTTAAATCATTCACAGGGCCAATGTCGTATTATGCCGATGGAATGGTGCACAATAGCAGCAATACGCCATGGTTAAATCAATTAGAATTTAAACATTATGCTGTTGCTTTTACGCCTTTATATAATGGCGATATTTTGATTAATGCAAATGAAAAAAACATTTATGTATTAAAAGATACCATGTTGCAAATTTATAAACACGGATTTTCTAACAACATTTTTGAAAAAAAAGATAGTTCTGTTTTAATCACTCAAACAAACAACTTTATTGATGATGGAAAAAACATAAACGCTGCTGTTTTGAAAGTGAATATCCATAGTCGTTTTTTTAGCTATTATAATAATGCAAGTGATGTATTACTTATAGTAGCTGATGCAGGTATGTATTCCTATCAACATCATAGGTTCAGTTATTTGGGCAATCAAAAATCCATCAGCAATAAAAATGGATGTGTGATAATAGCCGACAGAGAAGGTTATTTTTGGAATACAGATAACACTAATTTGTACCGATTTAAAATTGATGACAAGGCAATACTAACTGATGTACATCAATATTTTGAAGGCATAGCTATCAATAATATTTATCAGGATAAGGATAGAAATTTTTGGTTTGCAACGAAAGGCGAAGGCTTGCTGATGGTGCCAGCATTAACTATTAAATTGTTTGATAAATCATCGGGCTTGCAGGATAATAACATTACTGCTGCTTTGCGAATGAATGATGGCAGAATAATCTGTGGAACTACAAATGGCTATGTACATATCATTGATGCCAAGAATAAAATTGAGAAGTCGGTAAATATGAAAGCTGGCGAAGTGCGAAAAATAATTAATGACGGGAGTAATGGAGCATATATACTAAGTCAGAAAAATATTTTTCTGCAACAAGAAACTACATTAAAAAACCTTTGCACTTTAGATGCTGCTTCGAAATCATTAGCTATTGGTATTAATGGAACCATAATAGCTGGTGGGTTTAATGGATTTACGAAATACAAAAATGGCAAATCACAGTTTATAACATTTAGTTCTAAGTGGGGTAATGCTTTTCGGATTTATTCTATTTGTGAAAAGGCTGCTAATGAAATATGGCTAGGTACAGAGAAAGGACTTTTTATCTGGAAAAACGATTCGCTGATTCCTTTTCATCATGAAATAAAATCGTTTGCCGGTTGGATAGACGACATCAGCAAAATAAAAGACGGAACTATGCTGGTTACTACCCGATATAATGGGCTTGCAATAATTACGGAGGGTAAAATTAAATTTATAAATACGACCAACGGCTTGCAAAGCAATGTTTGCACAAGTTTGTATTACGATTCTACTTCACAAAAAATTTATTTAGGATTGAATAACGGCTTGTCGGTAATTACGATGAACAAAAAAAATGTTGTAGAAATAAAAAATTATAACCCCAGCAATGGTTTATTATGTGGTTCTATTTTTTCAGTATCAGCAAGCAATGGTGAAATATTATTGAGTACCGATAAAGGCTTATTAATACTTAATGAAGCTGATTTAAACACACCAATTGAATCGCCCAAAGTATATATCACTCAATTGGAGATAAACAATACAAACGTTGATTGGAAATCGAATTACACACTTGCTTACTATGAAAATAACATCAGAATAACTTATAACGGCTTATCATTTCGCAATGCTAAATCATTGCAATATCGCTATCAATTAGTTCCTACTGATACTGGTTGGAACACTACATTTTCAAATGCTGTAGTTTATTCGGGCTTAATGCCCGGCTCCTATACATTTGCTGTACAAGTGCGCAAAGGAAATGGCACATGGGTAAATGACCATGCAACTTTTTCATTTACAATCAACAAACCTTATTGGGAAACATGGTGGTTTAGATTATTCATAATTGCATTGATAGCAACCATTGTGTATAGTTTATATCGCTATCAATTAAAAAAGAAATTAGACCAACACATTGCCATTGCAGCCGATAGGGCAAGAATCAGTTCGGAAATGCACGATGATTTAGGTTCGGGTTTATCAAAAATTTCTTTCTTAAGTGACATGATAAATCAGGATTCGGCTGATGGCGATACGAAACTTCATTTAGAAAACATTTCACGTTCGAGCAAAGAAATGGTAGAGCAAATGGGAAATATTATTTGGTCGATGAATGAAAAAAATGACCAATTGAATAATTTGATTGCTTACACAAGAAAATATGCTGTTGAATTTTTTGAAAATACAACCATAAAATGTTTGGTAAACACACCCGATTTTATTCCGTCAATTAATATTGAAGGAATAACAAGACGGAATATTTTTTTGGTAGTAAAAGAAGCGTTGCACAACGTTTTGAAACATTCAAATGCAGATGTAGTAAGAATTTCGTTTGAAATGAGTACGCATTTTTTTAGCATCATTATTCATGATAATGGAAAAGGAATTGATGGCTCAAAATCATCGGCCTTTGGTAATGGCTTAATTAATATGGCAAAACGAATGAAAGAGGTGGATGGAAAATTTTCTATAAAAAATGAAGATGGAACACGAATAGAAATTTCCATTCCAATAAAAAAATAAAAGCATTACCCTAAATGGGAATGAATTTGAAATTTAATGTGGTGTAGTTTTACCCATTAATCTAAAAATAAAGATGGAAAATATTACAGTGGCAATAGTGGAAGATAATAACGAAATCCGTGAAGCCATGCGTACGCTCATTAATGGCTCCAATGGATATACTTGCCTAAATGCTTATCCATCTGCAACCGAAGCAATGGATGAACTTCCCAAATTAAAATTGGATGTTGTGTTGATGGATATTAACATGCCGGGTATTTCGGGTATTGAAGCAGTTGCCATTTTAAAAACTAAAATGCCTGCTACACATTTTATGATGGTAACCGTTTTTGATGATGATGAAAATATTTTTAACGCATTAAAAGCTGGTGCAACGGGTTATATTTTAAAACGAACTTCGCCAGCACAATTATTAGATTTGATTTTGGAAATGCACCAAGGTGGTTCGCCGATGAGCCCCGAAATTGCTAGAAGAGTGGTGGTGTCCTTGCAAAACAAAAAGAATGAAACTATCGAAATACTTACCGATAGAGAAAAGCAAATTCTTGATTTGCTTGCTAAAGGTTTTTTGTACAAAGAAATTGCTGTTACGCTTGAAGTAGGTTATGAAACAGTAAAAAAGCACATCCAAAACATCTACCAAAAATTGCAAGTTCAAAATAAAGTAGAGGCATTGAATAAAGCATTCCCGAAATAATCCATCCGATTTTTCTAAAACATTTTCCCGATTTCTTCTTTTTATAAATTGTATTACCATAAATGGTAATTGTGTGAAACCTTTTTCACCAATAGGTTTGCGGAAATTGCAATGCAATAATTGATTGCAGCAAAAAACCAAACCTAATCCAACTTTTGAAATTTCTTTTTGAAATAAAATTTGCAAAAATTATTTTTTTCCTAGTGATAATCTGCTGTTGCTGTTTGAGCGCAACAAGTCAAGATTTATCTGCTTTGAAATCGCAAAAACCATTTGTGATAAATGGTAGCATTGGTGTTGCTTCCAATTGGGTTTCATCAAGTGAAGTAAGCCAACAATCGCCAACGCCATTCTATTGGAATGCTTTTGCAAGTGTCAATATGAAAATATACGGCTGGAGCATTCCGCTTTCAGCCACCTTTGCAGATACAAAATTCAGTTTTTCAAAACCTAAATTATTTCAACGATATGGCATGTCGCCAACTTATAAATGGGTAACTCTGCATTTAGGTTGGCGAAGCATTTCATTTTCACCATTTATTTTAAATGGACAAACTTTTTTGGGCGGTGGCATTGAAATAAATCCAAAGAAATTTAGAGCAGGAATTATTTATGGTGAATTTAAAAAAGCGCAAGCAGAAGATACTACATCTAACAAACCTAAAAATTATTTGGGAGCAAGTTATAAGCGAATGGGCTATGCTGCTAGAATTGGACTGGGAACGAAAAATAATTTTTTTGATTTGGTTTATTTACACATTGCCGATGATATTCATTCTATTCCAACGGCAATAAAAGATACAGCATTAAAAGGACAAGAAAATGCAGTTGGCGGATTTAATTCGCAATTCAAATTTTTCAAACACATCACATGGCAAAGCAATGCAGCATTATCAGCATTTACGAGCGATATCAGAAGCAATGAAATTTCATCTTCTAACAATTCAATCAATAGTTTTCTTCAAAATATTATCACACCTCGATATTCTACTTTGTTGCAAGGCGCAGCCGAAACTAATGTAGCCTACGTTAATAAAAGTTTCAGTTTCAAAACTGGCTATCGATTTATTTCTCCGTTTTATCGTTCACTTGGTATTGTTAGTTATTTGGCTGACGATATGGGAGGCAAAGCACAATTATCTTTTCCATTGCTAAAAAATAAGATCAGATTTAGCAGCGGAATAACGGCAGATAAAAATAATGTGATGAATCAAAAAGCTGTAACGGTTTTTAGAAATAGTGGTAATTGCAACATTGCCATTAATCCATCCAACAAATGGGGTATTGATTTATCATACAATATTTTCACGAACCGACAAGTGAAGACAGTAGCCACTTTTAGCGACTCTATTTTGCAACGCATCAACAATCAAGGCATTTCAGTTTCGCCACATTTTACGATTATCAAAACAAATTTTTCGAACACAGTTATTGGTCTGGTTACTAATCAATTTTCAACTACAACTGGTTTGAATGCGGCAGCCAATCAAAATAATATTCTTGTTGCAATGATTACTAACGTGTACACCAACTTAAAAAAAGGATACGGAATTTCAGGCGGAATTACTTACAGTCAGTTTAATTCGGCTTATAGCAATTCAAATAATCAGGGTATCAATTTATCAGCTAATAAATCTTTTTTTGAAAACAAATTATCAATTGGTTATAGCAATGGGCTTCAGCAAAGTTTGCAAAATCAACAATTGATTAGCACTTCATTTGTAAACAATTTAAATCTTAGTTATGTGCCAAACAAGCATCACAGCTTTAATTTCAGCGGCGGAATAAATTTCATCCAATCGTATTCCAACTATACAAACTTGCATTTCCTTACCTCATACACCTATTCATTCTAACTGATTTTTATGAAAAAAATAATTACACTTTCCGTTTTGATATTTTTAATACACTTCGCAAATGCTCAAGTAAATGTGCAACTGATTCTTGACCCACCACAAAGCAATTTGGTGAATGATTACATTGGAAACGGCACAAATAAAGTTCGACTAATTATTACCAACATGAGTGTTGATGCGCAAAAGGTGTATGTATTAACTGAAATAAAACGTGATGATGCTGCTTATGGTGCCGATAATACAACAACTGGTTACAAACCAAAAACAGCGATTGATATTCCAGCAGGAATTGGCAGAACAGTAATTTTTGATAGAAATAATTACAACCAACTTACCAAAGATATGTCGGGCAATGATGTTCATTTCATTGGATTTGAGAAAGATAAATTGATTTACCAACCCAGTTTTCCTGAAGGAAATTATACGGAATGTGTTTATGTATATGATTATGCAACCGATGTTTTGTTGGGTCAATCGTGTCCAACATTTAGTATTTATGAAGTGCCTCAATCGCAAATAACAATGCCTACTTGTGGCGAAGAATTAAATGTTTTAAATGCACAACAACCTGTCATCATTCAGTGGAATGCAGCAGCTGCACCCAACATAAAATATCATTTAACAATGGTAGAAGTACCCGAAGGTGCAACACCACAAGATGCTATGAACAATGCTGGTGCAGGCATTAATGTAGTTTTAAATCAATCGAATATTGCTGCGCCACTTTTTGTGATTACCCAATCAAACAATATTGTTTGGAAAAATGGAGCAACTTATGCGTTGCAAGTTCAGACAGTTGCACCCGGATTTTTATTGAAGAATAATGGCTTGAGTGATGTGTGTTCATTTCAATATAAATTAGGAGCGAATACAAAAAGAATGCTCACAACAAATGGCAATAATGGCAACACAGCAACCCAACAAAATAATGGAAATAAAAGCATAAAAACAGACTCAACAAAAAATCATGGTCATCATCGAAGTTCAACAACATCAACTAATTCAGCCGCTATAAATACTTGCGGTTCTATTTCTACTGCAATATTCGATTCGGCTTCTATCATTCATTTATCAGATAATTTTGATTTAATTCTTACCCAAAAACCAAAAGGCAGAAATGATTCTTTGTCGGGCAAAGGAACTGTGTATGTAAAATGGTTAGGAAAAATTAAAGTGCGATTCGATAGTATCAAAATTAATAGCAACAATCATTTGTGCAGCGGAAAAATTTATTCCATTTCCGACCCATCTCAATCTTATCCTTCGCAATGGAATACATTGGCAATGGGCAATGGCGTTGGCGCTTGGACTTCCTCAAAAATAAAAGCAGTTGCATCCTACATTCGATGGAACAAAATAAATAAGCCATTGGTTACAGCCGCAAACGATGTAAACGCAATGGGTTCGGCTGCTAAAACAATGCCTATTGGTTATTTTACAAATGGCGATTCATTAAATGCAATTGGATTTACAGAAATGGTTTTCAACCCTGAGCATGCTGAATTTGATGTGATTGCATCATTGAACACAAAAGGAATTTTTAAAAATAACAGCATCATGTATGGCACTGATGCTATTGCTTTGGAGGGTAGCGGAATACAATTTACTAATGCAGGTTTACATTCCATCAATGGCGAAATAAAGTTAAAACAGTCCATTACATTTCGTTATGCCCGAGTTGGGCAAACTGCAAACGATGCCGATTCGTTGAAAATGACTTTTAATACAGATGATAGCACACATATTGGCAATGGAATAAAATTTGGCGACCCTAATGATTTTTGGACTTATAAATTTGATGCCGATGTTCAATTACCAAAGGCTTGGTTGATACCGGAAGATACAGCTTCAAAAAATGTTGCTATTAATTTTCAGGCGCAATTTTCTAAATGGAATGATTTTGTATTGGAAGGAAATTTACCAGCCTGTACCATCCCGAATACAAACGGTTTGGGTATTCAAGCATCAGCCATCACATTTGACCATTCGGAAAATAACAACGCTGCTGACATGGAGTTTCCAACTGGTTATAATGGACAAACAGATGAAATGTTCACAGGTTTTTTTATCAAAGATTTATTCTTAACCCTGCCTGACGAAGTAAGAAGTTATGCTGATACAACAAAAAAAATAAGAGTTAATGTACATGATTTAATTATTGACAAACATGGCTTGTCGGCTGCATTTGGAGCATATAATATCATCAATTATCCTGTTGCAAATGTTGGAAATTTGGGTGCAAGCATTGATACTGTAAGAGTGAATTTCATCAACAATGCAGTAACAAAAGCCGAGATGCTTGGGCAAATCACATTACCAATCAGTTCATCTGATAATGTTTCAAATGCGATTAATTACAAAGCCATATTTTTACCATCGAACACAGCTACGGCAAACACTTCATCCTTGTATCTTACATTATCTCCTAACCATGAAATAAAAAGTAAGTTTTTTGGTGATGGACAATTGCAGATTAAAAAAACATCTTTAATCAGTCTTACGATTTCAAAAACTGCTGGTTGCAAAAGGCAAATAGCTTTGAGTGTTGATTTAAATGGAAAACTTTATTACCCAACAGGACACATACTTGACCCAAGCGGCAGCATCCCTCTCGATTTAGATTTATCCTGCGATTTTGAACACATGGGCATGACATATCAAAAAAATGCAACCGAACATTTTACATTCAACACAGGCAATTGGTCATTTGCAAGTCCACAAAAAAAAATCTGCAAATTTGCTTTTACAATTACTGATATAGTTCCTAAAATAGAACCCATCATTCCGGGTGTGGCTGAATCGCAATATTTATTTAAAGGTGGAGTTTGTTTCAAAGCAAAAATGAATATTGGTACGGATAAAGTTGCCATCAGCGGCGATGCAAAAATTGATATTGAAGGTGCTGTTGCATCAACAAGATATGGCACTACATCAATTGCTGGAATAAGCAGTGTAAAGCAAGATTGGAGATTTTTAACGCATATCAAATCAGGATTTATTGGTGTAAAAGTAGAAGATGTTCATGTTGATTTAACCATCGCTGCGGCATCAATAAAAGGCAATGTTCAATTTTATAAAAATGATTTGACTTACGGCAATGCTTTTAAAGGCGACCTTACTGTAAAATTTACCACCCTTAATCTTGCAGTGCAAGCAGGTGCAATATTTGGCAACACTAAATACATTCCTAACAATACACTTCCAGCATTCAAATATTGGATGGTGCAAGCACAAGTAAATTTGCCTCCGCCGGGTATCGTATTTTTACCGGGCATTGCTTTCAGAGGTTTTGGTGCTGGCATTTACAGCCGAATGCACATGACTTCACCAACAGTTTTTAACCCGACCACGGCGGCAAGCAGTACTTTTGGCGGCGCTGTTTTTACACCCGATTATGCAGTAAGTGTTGGCTTTAAAGTGAAAGCAATTGTGGCTACTTCGCCCAAAGAAGAAACTTTTAACGGCAGTATTGCATTAGATGCACAATTCAATACCAATGGTGGAATGGATTTTATTCAGATAGATGGTTTGTTTAATTGTGGTGCAAAAATTGGTCATGAAGCCGATGCGTTTGCCAACGGAGCAATTACTGTTCGATACGATTTTCCTCATAAATTATTCGATGCTTCTTTGATGTGCAATATCTCCAAACCCCCTTATTTATCAACCGATGCAGCGATACAATCAAAATTGCATTTAGATGGATTACAAAATAAATGGTTCTTCAAATTTGGTACACCCACTCAACCAAATGGCGTAAAAGTTTTAGGAATTGGCATTCATTCTTATTTAGAATTTGGAAACGATATTGATATACCGCATGGATTTATGCAAGAAACTGTAAATGGATTTACAAGCATCGGACATAATCTTCCTGCATTTAGTGATAATGCAACTGGCGATAATAAATATCAATCGGCGAAAGGATTTGCATTTGGTGTCGGTTTAAATTATAGCAATTCAGATAGTTGGAACATTGCAGGTTGGCATGGCAAAGTATGTGGTTGCGACAGATATGTAAGAGCTAACTACAGCATTGCTGCTGGTGGAGAAATTGATGCATCATTCCTCCAATATTCTGGTTGTGTCGGGCTTGGCAAAGGATGGCGTGCCAAAGCAAGTATGGCTGTTTATGCTGGTGCAAGTATTGGCTATTCCTATAATTTACCTTTGTTTGACCCAGCATCGGGGATACTGGGAAGCGTTGCTGCTAGTGCTTATGCAACCGCTGAATTTCCTAATCCAACTTATTTTGACGGACAATTAGATGGCGACTTTTCAATCTGTGATTATTCGGTTCCATTTCATAAACATTTTACAAATGGAACACAATGTGCAGGAACAGAAGATGCAGTTGCTAACCAAAATGTTTATACGCAACAAAAAGTAAGTGATTCGTTGAGTTATGTTTTAATCAACAATATTCTTACACCCAGCAACGGCGGTATTGGTATTTCACGTACTACTGATTTTTCTGTTTTATTAAATTATCCTTACAACGATACTTTTGCTTTGCAAGAACAACAATCATCAGGTCAAATAAAAGTACGAACTTTCAGAGCCTTTTATACACCAACTTTAACACAAGATTCGATTAGTTCAGCCACAACACAAGCTTCACTCGGAGCAGTAAATACCACAGTGCACAGGCAAACTGCAACTACAGTAACTGGGGGCAATCAACAACAGCAAATTACTAACACCCAAAGGCAGCAACAGAGTAATTCCGCAGCTACAATCAATCATTCACATACGAATGCCACTGTCATGCACAGTAGTGCCACAATGGGTTTAAGTCCTTTAGTTTCAATGGCACTTTCTCTTTCATTGATGGATGCAGGCTATGATGAGTTAGGTGCAAAATTATTTAAGATAGATGCTTTGGTGAATGGCGGTATTGCGAATGCACCAACCAATGCATTGAAAGCAAATACAAGTTACAAGTTTGAAATTGTTGGTGCTTTACAAGAAAAAATAAATGGCGTATGGAAGCCCGTGAATCATAGAAATACTACTAATCCAATTAAGCAAACCAAGTCAATTTATTTCAAAACCAATTCAGATGTAGTGAGCAACAACTATAATCAACAACACTAAAAACAACTTTTTTATTTCTACAAAATCAATAAAATGAAAAAAATATTAGTCCTTATTCCAATTGTGTTGGCTTGCTTAATTGTAAAATCGCAAACAAAAAATGAAGCTCAGCAGGATGTTGCAATTGTGGCTCGAAGCTATGCCAATCATATTGAGCTTAGATATTTTGCTACATCACCTATATTGTTTAATGAAGCCAACAGCAATGGTTATACAATTGAAAAAGCAATTTTGAAACAAGGTGTTGCTATTGAAAAATTGAATTATACAGCATTGAAAAATTCTCCATTCAAACGTTGGAGCAATCAACAATTAGCGCAAAAAATCAATACTGTTAATAAGAATGACAGCAACAACATCAAGTTAGCAGGGTTTGCTTATTCATTAACTGATACAAGTGTAAAAGTTGCGCAAGGTGATGTGTTGAACAGCGGTTTAAAAACATTAAAAGCGGAACAAGACAAAGCAGATAATACTTTTGCATTTGTTTTGATGACTACCTGCCAAAGCGCATTAGCAGCTGAATGTTTGGGACTTTTAGTAAATGATGATGAGGTGGTTTTCGGGACAACTTATGTGTATCGAATACGCATAAATAATTTAAATGAAAAATCAAAAACAGGTTGGAGTTATTGTAAAGCAAAATGCGAAAATTTCAACGAACAATATCTCAAAAAAAACGACGTAGTTAAAGTGAAAGAAGGCGATGGAAATATTTCATTTTCATTTCCCGAATCAAAAGAATATTATGCTTTTAAAGTAGAAAGGTCAGATGATAATGGTGTCAGCTTTAAACAACTCACAACAACACCAACCATTAAATTACGAGCGCATGGATATACAGGAAAATCAGATTTTGGTTATGGTGATTCGGCATTGATTAACTACAAGAAATATTATTACCGAGTGGTGGTTTCAACCATTTTTGGAGATGATTTATTGTTGTCGGAGTTTGAAGCAACGCCTCGTGATTTAACATCTCCACCGCCACCTTATTTAAAATCCGCAAAACATATTTCTCCTAATAAGGTTGAATTAATTTGGGAAATGGATGCAAAGAAAACAACAGATTTGAAAGGATTTAACATCAAAAGAAGTGATGACGTGCATGGTAAATTTATGTTGATTTCAAAAACAATTTTACCCATCACAACTACAAAATTTGTTGATGAAAATTTCGACAAAAATGGTTTTAATTATTACATCGTTGAAGCAGTGGATACAGCAGGTAATGCAAGTCAATCTTTCCCATCTTATGTTACTTTAATTGATAGCACACCACCAGCAGTTCCAATCGTTACTTCTGCAACAATTGATTCCTTTGGCATCGTTACTATTAAAGTGAAACCCAATATTGAAAAAGATTTCATGGGGTATGAATTGCAAAAAGCAAATGATATCGAGCATGAATTTTCTATCATTCATCAAACTTTTAATGATAGCCTTGGCAATAATATTTTTACGATTCACGATACTTCAACTTTAAAAACGCTCACCAAAAAAGTGTTCTACAAATTGATTTCTTTTGATTCGCATTTTAATCAATCGGCACCTTCAAAAATCATTGAATTAACCAAACGGGATACCATTCCGCCAGTAAGCGGAATCATCACTAAATTTTCGGTGAATGACACTGCTGTGATTATTTATTTTGAAAATTCAAGTAGCGAAGATGCCACGAAAAATTATTTATTAAGAAGAGAAAAAGGAGTGATAAAATTCGATACCATTTTCACAAATTCGAACATTCAAACAACCTCATTTATAGATAAAAAAATAATTGGTGGAAAAGAATATGAATACACTATGATTGCAAAAGATGACGGTGGATTGATGTCGAAAATGTCAAGGAGTATTTTGTTGAAAACGATATTCAACAATCAATTACCAACGCCAATTCTGAAAGGGAGTTACGATAATCAAACAAATTCAGTCGTTCTTAATTTTCAAATTGATGTGAAATTAATAGAAAAAAAAATAATGGTAGAAATTAGTAGAAAAGAAAAAAAAGAAAATGTTTGGGCGATTTTTAAAACAATAAAATTGGATAACAACACTTTTACAGATGACCAAATAAAAGGAGCAAAAGGAATGATTTATACTGTTAGGTTAATTGATTCTAATGACAGCAATAGAACTTCTAATTTCAGTAAAGTCTTAGAATTAGTATTTTAATAACAGAACAAAATTTTTGGAATTATTGTGTAACCCAAATTAGGATAAAAAAATGAAACACCCAATTATCATCAAGTGCCTTAGCATTCTTATCAACTTGCTATGTTTTGTTTTCATTTCGGTTGTTGTTTTAGCCCTCAACAATTGGTATCAAAGCGGCGATACAAAAGCGTTTTTCTTTTGGACTTTACCCTTAGCATTGGCACTTGGCATTTTCAGCAGCACAATATTATATTTTGTAAAAGCTACCAATCTATTTTTGTCATTAGTAGCACTAGCAATTGTTGTTGCATTAATTTGGTTTTGCGTCATGGGTTTGTTTTGGGGCAGTGTCGGAAATCCCTTCAGCTTTCAACCCTTTTATCTTTGGGTAATTGGCAGTTTTGCCCAACTTCTTTTTCTGCATTATTTTTTACCACAGCAAATCGAAAAGCCAAGCATTTGGGAAGTGCTGTTGCAATTAATTGCTTTCCTTGTCATATTAGTAGTGCTGATGTATGCTATGGTGATTATAGTTACTATGGTTACCGATTCAATTAACAGAAGAGCATATAAAAAATCCTATTTAATTAAAGTTTGCAACAATAGTACACAACAATGTGGTTATGTAAATCAAGATGGTGATACCATAATTACAGAAATGAAATACTCAAAATGTTTTACCGATACAATTAGAACCTATGGCATAGTGGTAAATGGCGATTCGGAAATGGTGGCTATTGATAGGCAAGGTGATATTTTATACAAAGTTTACTCTTTTGATAATGCACCAGATGAACCATCGGATGGACTTTTCAGAATAATCATCAACAATAAAATAGGTTATGCCGATTATGCCACTGGAGAAATAATAATAGAACCAAAATATAGTTGTGCTTATCCATTTAAAAACGGAGTAGCACAAGTAAACATGGATTGTAGAGCAGAATTTAACGGCGAACATAGCTTATGGCAGAGTGCGCATTGGGAATACATCAACAAGGCTGGTAACAAAACAGCGGCGCCTAAACCAATTGCCGAATGAAACAAAAGCAAACTACTTTTTGGTTCCTACCCAAGTTGAACAGGCATGATTTGCCGGTTATAATCTGGAATCTGTTTCCGTTTGTGGGCGTTGTATTTGGCGGATGGAAACCCGAGAGTGTTTTTATCTGTTATGCACTGGAGACTGTCATAGTAGGCGTATTCAATGTTTTTAAAATGATAGCTATTTACTATTCAGCTTGGTCGCGTAAAGACAATGAAACCGTTGACAACGGTTGGGGAATGATTCCGTTTTTTATTATTCATTATTTCGTTTTTGTAATTTTCCAGCTTTCCTTTTGTTTTCAGAAAGACCCAGACGCAGAACTTGCCGCTATTCTTGCTCAGCGTTCTTATAACCTTGCCCTTGGCGCTTTTGTGTTGAACAATGTTTTCAGTTTTGTAAACGATTTTATGCTTTCTCGTGAATACACCAAGCGCAGTTTAAATCTGCAAATGTTTGAGCCTTATCCACGAGTATTTATTCAGCAGTTTGTGGTGATATTGGGCTACTCTATTTTCAACTTAACTGGTAATGGCTATCCCGTATTAATTGTTTTTGTCGCCCTTAAAATATACCTTGACTTACTTTTAAGAAAGTACCCATTAGCTAGTCTCCTTAAAGAGCAGGTAGGCAAAATGCAAAAAAAATAGTAGTAGCAAAATGATTAAGGAAGCATTTGTTCAAAATTAATAAAATGGAAGAAATTAAAAATCCGGTTTCCTATCGGCCGAAATTAGATAGGGGTTCAATACTAATAATTCTCTGGAACCTGTATCCGATAATGGGCGTTGCATTTGCCGGATGGAAACCCGAGAGTGTTTATATATACTATGCCCTGGAAACTATTGTATTAGGCATTTTTGGTGTTATAAAAATGCTTGTGGTGCATAGATACAGAGTACAAAATTACAGTTTACAAAATTATGGCTCAGATGAGAAAATGCAAAGGTCAGCTTTTGATTTTATCATGATTGGAATTTTCATTATTTTTTATTTCGGTTCGGCATTGCTGATGTTGCAGGTTTTCTTTGATGATGGCAACCTGTTTTATGGGCTTTACAGTTTATTGGGGCAGGGCTCTTATACTATAGCGCTTGGCACTTTTGCAAGCAATGTCCTTTACGGTTTTATGAACGATTTTATTGTTACCGGTGCCTACACGAAATGCAGCATGACCCAGCTACTATTTGAACCTTTCCCACGTCTTTTTGTGCAGTTTGTGGTGATTTGGGTTGGCGGATGGCTTGTCTTTGGCAACCCATATCCCGTGCTGATTTTATTTGTAGGTTTTAAAATATATCTGGAGCTGCTATTAAGAACCTACCCATTAGATAATTTTATCTCAAAGAAGGCATATTGACATTCCTAACAAATAGCAGGAGCAAAAAGATAAAAAAAAGAACATTGCTGTCTATCGACAAACAAGGAAGGTATTTGGATTTTCCAAAAAAATAAGTTTCATCAATAAATCATTTTATATGCAAATGAATTGGTTAGGTTGGCTATTAAGTGCCATTGTACTATTGCTCCTGTTTGGAATGGGTGCTATGTTAGTAAAGCCAGCTAAGCTATTAATTATTGGAAAAAAAGCGAAAGGCATCGTAATAGGTTTTGATAAAAAAGAAAACAAGCAAAAGGACACAATGGTGGCACCTATTGTACAATTTAAAACTGCAGAAGGAGAACTAATTACAATGAAATCAAGTGCATCAACCAATGGCACTTCAATTAAGATTGGCGATATTTTAACTGTGTTTTATAATCCTAGTCAACCAAGTAATGCTCAATTAATACAATGGAGAGAGTTTATAGGTTCTGGAATACTTGCTTTGTTCGTAATTCCCACTTTATGCCTTTGGATAAGTGGTATGTTGATAGCCCCTTCTTTAAAAATTGGCGACCCATTCAATATATTGTCTTCCATCATTTACAATTGCAATCTTTCTCCATGGCGCTTCCCTATCTATTTTATGCTGCCACTTGTTATTTTTTCTTGTGCTGTTGGTACTTATGCAATTAGTCAGCCAAGTGAGCATTTTGATTATGTGTTAGCTAATCCACCTTTCGGCAAAAAAAGCAGCACCACAGTTACTAATGAAGATGGCGAATTGGAAAAAGATACACTTACTTATCAGCGTCAGGATTTTTGGGCAACTACCAGCAACAAGCAATTAAATTTTGTGCAACACATTCGTAGCCTATTAAAGATTGACGGCATGGCTGCTGTGGTTGTGCCTGATAATGTTTTATTTGAAGGTGGTGCAGGCGAAACGGTGCGTAAGCGATTATTAGAAACTTGTGATTTGCATACTATTTTACGATTGCCTACAGGAATTTTTTATGCTCAAGGTGTAAAAGCAAATGTGATTTTCTTCGATAACAAACCAGCCTCCAAAACTGCATGGACAAAGGATATTTGGATTTATGATTATCGTACAAATATTAAACACACTCTTAAAACAAACACCTTGCAGTTAGCTGATTTGCAAGATTTTGTTGATTGCTACAACCCTTCTAATAGGCACAAGCGCAGCGAAACAGAGCGTTTCAAAAAATATTCTTACAAAGAAATTATTACTCGTGATAAAACTAGTCTTGATATTTTTTGGTTGAAAGATGATAGCTTAAGTGATTTAGATAATCTACCCCATCCTGATGTTTTGGCAAAAGAAATTATAGCCAATTTAAAAACTGGATTGAGTGGTTTTGAGAAGATGGTGAAGGAGTTGGGATAGGGAAGTCTATTTTCCATTTGATTACAAACAAACCCGTTCATTGTATTCCACGTTAGTTCTAAATCCTTCTCCGATAAACTTCTTCGATATACCTAATTTGTAAAAGAATCGTTTCATTGAAAATTAATTTTACTCAATGAGTTCAAAATTTTTAAAGATTCTTATTCATGTGGTTGCATGGGCTTTGTTTCTGTCATTGCCATTTTTGTTTCTACCAAAGCCACATTTCAACGATACTAATGAAACTGCTTTCAGCAATTTTATCCTTATCAAATTTGGTGTGCTGAATGTTTTGTCGATTGCTTTTTTTTACCTCAACTCTTATTTGTTTATCCCAAAGTTATTTTTTCAAAAAAAATTTTTCTGGTATGCAGTAATCATTGTGGTAATGCTGTTAGGATTTAATTTGATTATTATTTCCTTGCCAATGCCTGAAATGAATTTTCATCGTCCGCCAAATTTTCCGAACATGCAAGGAATGCCGATGCCAAACGAAATGATGAAAATGAAACCACTACAACATCATATCGGGTTCATTGACTTTTATCAATCGTTGTTATTGTTTGCCGTCATTTGGTTATTAAGCACAGCCATTCAAATTACAAGCGAATGGTTGCAGTCTGAAAAGCGTTCGAAAGAAATTGAAGCAGAAAGACTGAACACTGAATTATCATTATTGAAATCTCAAATCAATCCACATTTCTTATTCAATACTTTAAACAGCATTTATTCATTAGCATTGAGCAAAAGTGATATGACAGCCGAAGCCGTCATCAAATTAAGCAACTTGATGCGGTATGTTATTGACGATGCACAACACGACAAAGTGCCGTTACATAAGGAGTTGGATTATTTACGACATTTCGTTGAGTTGCAGAAAATAAGAATGGGCAACAATTTAGAAGTGAAATTAGAAATCATTGAAAACGAAAATCATCATTTCATTGCCCCGTTGTTATTGATGCCATTTGTTGAAAATGCTTTTAAATATGGTGTCAGCTATCATGAAAAATCAATGATTGAAGTATATGTTTCAGTCAATTCAAACACATTGAGTTTACAAGTTAAGAACAATGTTTTCAAAAACAAAAATGAATCGAAAGAAACATCTGGTATTGGCATAACCAATACCAAACAACGGTTGCAACATTTATACAACAATTTGCATCAATTAAAAATCAATCAAACAGAAACCACTTTTGAAGTAACACTAAATCTAACACTATGATGAATTGTCTTATTGTTGATGATGAACCTTTAGCGATTGAAGTCATTAAAAATCATTTGGAAAAAATCCCAGCCTTAAAATACATCACTTCATTTTCTGATGCCATTGCAGCTGTGGAATTCATTCACAATCATAAAAAAATCGACTTGCTTTTTTTAGACATTCAAATGCCTGATGTAAGCGGCATTGAACTGATTAAATCTTTGCAAATAAAACCATTAGTAATTTTTACGACAGCTTTTAGTGAGTATGCTTTAGATGGTTATGAATTAGATGTGGTAGATTATTTGTTGAAACCTATTTCATTTACTCGTTTTGAAAAGTCAGTAAACAAGGCATTAGAGCTGTATTCGTTGCGTCAACAAGAAAGCAAAAATCAAGTAACTGATGATTTTATTTTTATCAAATCTGATTATGCTATGGTCAAAATTAATTGCAGTGAGATTGAATTCATTGAAGGCATGGACGATTATGTAAAAATATTTTTGAGCAATTCCAAATTTCCAGTTCTTTCATTGAGCAGCATGAAAGCCATGCTGGATAAGCTCCCCGAAGGTCAGTTTAAAAGAGTTCATCGAAGTTTTATTGTGCCTATTCAAAAAATAAAAAGCATTCGCAACAAAAAAATTATTCTCTCTAATATGGAAGTCAGCATTGGCGACACTTACATAGAAAGCATCCAACAATGGATGAAGAGCAAATAAAATTTTTGCTTTTCCGATAATCTTAACCTATACACCTATTTCATTACTGGCAGAATAAATATTGCCGATAAGTTTGCGTTCGTTATTCAAAACAATTTCAAAAATGATACGCAACAAAAATTGGATTGCATTTGCAATAAGTCTTACAATCCTTTATTCATCGGTATTACAAGCAGCCAAAAAACATCCCTCACATTTTATCAGTACCATTCAGGTTGACGGTAAATCAACCGAGTGGGATTCTTTATTGAATTATTACAACAGCGAAACAAAAATTCAATATGGCTTTGCAAACAATCAGCAATACTTATTTGTGTGTGTCAAAATTTTTGATGCTGACCAACAAATGCAATTCATGCATTCGGGTTTGAAAATTTTTATTGATGAAAAAGGGAAACGAAATGAATTGAATTATGTGAAGATTCCAGTTGAAAAGCCAATGCCTGATTTCTCAAAACATGATGAGATGCCTCATCCAAAAAACTTCGGAGCAAGAAGAACTGAACAACCGATAAATTTTGAAATGCCTGACAGTAGCCAAATTCAGCGTTTATCAAAAACAGATGCAACAAAAGAAAAATTGGAAGTTGTAGGCTTTCAAAATATTCCGAATGGCGAATTTGTTTTGAACGAACAACGCAACCCAATCAAAGCATTTTATGATTGGGATGATTTCCATGCATTGATTTGTGAGTTTGCAATTCCTTTAAATGCTTTCAACATAGCTGATTTTACAAAGCCAATTGGTTTAGGTTTTGAAATCAACGTAATGGAAATGGAAGAACCACAAATGCCTGGTGGTGGAATGCCTCCGATGGGTGGTGGTGCTCCGCCAATGGGAGGCGATGGCGGTGGATTTGGTGGTGGCGGACAAATGCCTCCTCCACCAAACATGAATGGTCAAGGTGCTTTCATTCCAAAAATAAAAATTTCTGCAAAAACATTTTGGCAAAAGATTTTGATTGCGAAAAGATGATTCTCCGATAAATACAACTCAAACACCTATTCTCCATACCCAAATGAAAATATTCAGAAACAATACATGTTCATCATTCACCAAAACATTCTCAATGTCATCAATAAAGTTCATTGTCGTTTTCCTATTGTTCTTTTTTACTTTCAAAACACAAGCGCAAGACACCTTATCGCTAAAGCAAAAAACAGAAGTAAAATTAGAAAGAACCATGGATAAGTTTGCTTATTCCTCAACCGATAGGGTGCTTGATGAAATTGCAAATGATTACAAACTCAAAATAAAATATCAGCAAGACCGATTGGAAAAATATGAATTGGAGGAAGAGTTTAGGGAAACAAAATTATCCGAGGTGCTGAAAACAATTTGCAAACGAACGCAATCAAAATTTTACATCAACAAAGCAGGAGAAATTTGTGTAATTGGCAGAGATGAAAACGAAAATGAAAATGCGGTGCAAGTTGTTGAAAGGTATCACGGGCAACCAACCAGATTCAAGTTTAATGTAACTGGCAAAGTGGTGGACATCAGGAATGGCGAACCTTTGCCTTATGTTACGTTAGGTATCAGCGGCACAACGATAGGCGTTTACACCAATGTTGATGGTGGTTTCACTTTGACAAATGTTCCATCTGATACTTCGATTATCTTCTTCACTTATTTAGGTTGTGAAACTTATCATTGGTGTTTATCGCCTACTGAAAAGTTAGACGGAAAATTGATTGAACTTTCTCCTTCCACAAAAACTTTACAGACCGTTAAAATTTCTGCAAAGCAAGTAGAAACATTTAAGCTCAATGAAAAAACAAGCATGATAAAATTAACGCCTGAAAAAATTGCAACCCTTCCAAATGTAGGAGAGAAAGACATTTTCAGAGCATACCAACTCATGCCAGGTGTGAGTGCAGCCAATGAAAATTCGGCAGGGTTATATGTAAGAGGTGGTACACCAGACCAAGTATTGGTGTTGTATGATGGCTTCACGGTTTATAATGTCGAGCATCTGTTTGGCTTCTACAGTGCCTTTAACAGCAATGCAATAAAAAGCGTTGATTTATACAAAGGAAGTTTTGAAAGTAAGTTTGGCGGCAGGTTGAGCAGTGTAGTTGATATAACAGGCAAAGAAGGCAACAAAAAATATTTCAATGGTGGCGTAGATTTAAGTTTGATGAGTTTGAATGCATTTGTTGAAGCACCCATCGGAAAAAAAATTACAACATTTTTTTCTTACCGAAGAAGTTATCAAGGCTTGTTGTATGATGTCATTTTCAATAAATATAGCAAAAGCACCTCACAAACCACAACTCAAGGAGGAGGAAGGTTTGCAAACAGTAATGCCACCAATAAAGTTACTTCGTTTTTCTATGACATGAATGCTAAATTTACTTATAAGCCCACTAAAAAAGATGTAGTTGCTTTGAGTTTTTATGATGGAAAAGACAAGTTGGATAATTCCATTGAACCAAGTTCAAACGGTTTTGGTCCTCCTGGAGGAGGCGGTGGAGGTGGGTTTAGTATTAACCAAACTGATTTGACGAAATGGGGTAACATAGGCGGTAGTTTAAAATGGAGCAGACAGTGGCACAAAAAATTTTACAGCAATACTTTGTTAAGCTATTCCAATTATTTCAGCAATCGTGATAACAGCACCAGTGGTAGTTTCACAGATGCTTCAGGCAATTCACACGATATAAAAAACGGCACTTTAGAAAACAATAATTTAGATGATTACACCGCAAAAACTGATTTTGAATACAAGCCTATCAACTCCAATTCAATTGAGTTTGGTGTTGCGGCTACACACAATAAAATTAAGTACACTTATTCTCAAAATGATACCAGCACCATCATTGATAAAAATAGCAACGGCAACACCATAGCCAATTATCTACAAGACAGAATCAAACTCTTTCACAGTAAATTAGAAATTCTTCCAGGTCTGCGCTACACATATTTTGATGTTACTCAAAAATTCTACACCGAACCACGATTGAATATAAGCTACAACATCACCGACAAAATTAAATTGAAATCATCCTATGGCACTTACTATCAATTCGCCAAACGTGTAATTAAAGAAGATATTCTACAAGGCAGTCGTGATTTTTGGTTATTGTCTGACGATAAAAAAATTCCTATTGCTGTTTCCACTCAATATGTTTTAGGAGCAAGTTATGAAAATAGAAAATGGTTGTTTGATGTAGAAAGTTATTACAAAGAGATGACAGGGTTATCTGAATATACCCTGCGTTTCACTCCTTCTATCGGCACAATTTCTTACAACGAATATTTTTATACGGGTAAAGGTTACACTCGTGGAATTGATTTTTTATTGCAGAAAAAAGAAGGAAAATATAATGGTTGGATTGCTTATACATTGGCAGAAGCGATGAATCAATTTAACGTGTATGGCAACAACTATTTTTATGCAAGCAATGATGTGAAGCATGAATTTAAAACAGTCCACATGTACAAATGGAAAGATTGGGATTTTAGTTTGTCGTGGATTTACGCCACAGGCAAACCTTTCACAGCACCCGAAGGCGGTTACACTGTTTCATTGTTAGATGGGTCAACAAAAGATTACATCACAGTTTCTGAAAAAAACGGAAAGCGTTTACCCGATTATCATAGGTTAGACATTGCTGCTACCTATAATTTCAAATTTAAAAATGGTAACAACGGCAGCATAGGTTTTTCAATTTTCAATTTGTATGCACGAAAAAATGTGTGGTACATGAATTATCAAATTGTTGACGGCAAAGTAGTTGAAACACCAGTGCATTACATGGGGTTAATTCCAAACATCACACTCTCTTACAAACTAAAATAATTATTTCATGACAACATTTTTCATTCGACATCTAAACAAGCTTTATCTGTTCTTACTCTTTGGTTCTATTTTTTTTCAACAATGCAAAAAAGAAACTGCAACAGATACACTCACGGGCAATCATGCAGTGGTTGAGGGCTATCTGCAAGCTGACAAACACATCGAAATAAAAATAACCAAAGAAATTCCTTACACGTCTGATGATTCAGCAGAATACTTACCTAACCTAAATGTGTACATCATTCACAACAATGTAATGACAAAACTTTTTTACAAAGGCAGTGCAATTTATGCTGATACAAGTATGTTAGTCATGGCTTCCGACACTTACAAATTGCAGTTTGACTATAATGGTTTTACGATTTCTGCAACTACAGTAATTCCTACAAAGCCTACTAATTTCAAGGCTTCTACCGATACATTATCAGTGCCTGATTTTTCAAGTGTACCTCCCTCTTCTGGTACTATGCCAACATTTCCCGACCCCATTAAACTAACTTGGGATAACCCCGATAAAAGTTTCTTTTTAGTAGCTGTAAAAGCACAAAGCACCGCTACTACTATTTCAAACGGTAGTGGAAACAAACTACCAATATTCCGAAAAGAACCAACACAAGGTGCCGAACAAGAATTGCGAATGCAAGATTTTGAATACTTAGGTTGGCATGATGTTATTCTTTATAAAGTAACAGGCGATTATGCTGCATTGTATAAAACAACAGGAACTAACAGTCAAAATCTTGCCTCACCACAAACCAATATTAAAAATGGGTTAGGAATTTTCGCAGGCTTAAATCAAGCCGATAACATTGAGTTATTAGTGAAGAAAGAATAATCAAAAGCTTTTTCTTTTCATGTTCGATAGGGTTTAGGTCAAGAGGGGGAAATTAGTTTTCCCCTCTTTTTTTACCTTTGAAATCACAGGAAACTCCTATAAAATAAAGACCCACACTCTTTTAATAGCTTTTTTTGTAACTAGTTTTTAGTTAGTTATTGTAATTCATAAAAAACTGAAAATTGCTTTGTTGTTCAAAGGACAGTGAGTTAACTCATTGTCCTTTATGTTTTCAACCAAACATAGATTTCACTTTTTCAAAGTTTTCCTTATTAATTACAACAAGTTAAAAACAAACCTTTAGTTTAATCATTATGTGTATCTAAAAGCATTAAAAGAAGCAGGCAAAAAAATTTATTCTAACAGTTTAAATTTGCACATTTATAAAGATTTAAATCGTTTCATAAAAGAAACTATATCCTCCAAATCCTTTAAAAATTGGTTCGAAATATTGAACTTTGAGCCCGCTGAAAGGGACTTTTGATAAAAAATATCAAAAGTCCCTTTTTTATTTTAGCACGAATTATTTCTGCTTAGATGCAAAAAGTGTATTGAATTTATTAAATTCAATTTATCATTGCATACAAATTCATTTCATCTAATCTGTTTCTTTTCAGCATCTCATTAAAAATGAAAAATTACGATACAATTATTGAAAATATTAGCATCACTGCTATTACACCAGAAGACAAAGCAATAGGAAAACATGAAGGGAAAGTTGTATTTGTAGATAATGCAGTTCCTGGAGATGTGGTTGATGTAAGAATTTATAAACAAAAAAAAAATTTTGCTAAAGGTTCAGCAATAAAATGGCATCAGCTTTCTTCTTTGCGTCGTGAACCACATTGTAATCACTTTGGATTATGTGGCGGATGTAAATGGCAGGATATTGATTATGCTGCTCAATTGAATTTTAAAAAACAAATTGTTGAAGAGGCTTTATTGCATATTGGAAAATTAGAAAATCTGCCTGCTATTGAGCCTACTTTACCTTCTCCTATCACCGAATTGTATCGAAACAAGTTGCAATTTGCTGCTTGCAGCAAAGGCATTGAATTAGATGAGTCTTTTTATAATAAAATGCGTTTTGTTGAAAAGGATTCTATCGGTTTTCATGTGGCTGGGCAATTTCAAAGGGTGTTGGATATTGATTTTTGTCATCATCAGGCCGAACCCAGCAATAAAATCAGAAAAATCATTAAACAATTTGCCATCGATAATAAAATATCATTTCATGATGTTTTAAAACATGAAGGTTTATTAAGAGAAATTACCATTCGCACTACTACTTTGGGCGAAGTAATGGTAATTGTTTGTTTTTATTATGAAGATGAAATCAACGAAAAACTTCTTTTGCATTTGCAACAGCAAGTGCCTGAAATAACTACTATTTTATCGGTCATTAATCCTAAAAAAAATGATTTCAGCGGCGATTGTTTGCACAAAATATTTAGTGGAAAAGGCTTTATTTTAGAACAATTGAATCATGTTAAATATAAAATAAGTCCGCAATCATTTTTCCAAACCAATAGTTATCAAGCCAAGCAGCTTTATGATATTACAAAGCAGTTTGCCCAGTTATCGGGGCATGAAAATGTGTTTGATTTATACACCGGCACTGGCAGTATTGCTCTTTATCTGGCTGATGCTGCCAAAAAAGTGGTGGGTATTGAATATGTGCAGAGTGCAATTAATGATGCCCATGAAAATGCTGCCTTAAACAATATTGATAATTGCGATTTTTTTGTGGGTGATATGGCAAAAATATTTACTGATGAGTTTATCAATAACAATGGTAAGCCTGATGTGATTATTACTGACCCTCCAAGGGCTGGAATGCATCCTGATGTGGTAAAAATGTTGTGCAACATTGCTGTACCCCGAATTGTATATGTAAGTTGCAACCCTACCACACAAGCCCGTGATTTACAATTGCTGAGTGAAATATATGCTGTTAAAAAAATTCAGCCTGTTGATATGTTTCCGCATACTGCCCATGTAGAGTGTGTGGTTTTGCTTGAAAAAAAGAATTGATTTTATATAATAATTTTTAAAACATAAATTGTAAAGTTGCTGTAAATCAGATTTCAAACCCAATAAAGATTTACATGATTATCTATGAAATGATCAGAGAAGATCAATTTGTGTTCTTTGATAATGTAGATGCAAAAGTAAAAGCTACAAAAGGAGCGTTGTATATTTTTCAAACCAGCCCCGACCCCGTGGCACCAGCAACTACTTATGTATGGACTCAAGCATCGGTAGTTAAAAAATGTAAAGCTACTTTAGCTGGGTTGGTTGTAGGTAAAAAAATATGGGTGCGTTTTGCTTTAATTGTTAAAAATGTGCAGCAAGATTGGAGCGACCCGATGAGCATAGTGGTAACCTAAAACAATGCACTAATGGGATAATTTGCAATTGAAAAAAATCCATCGTTTTGAATGAAAGCGGTGGATTTTTTGTAGAATAAAATGACTTATTTAGATTTGTAAAACCAAAATATAAATTAGCCATGCAAAACGAAGAAGAACAACCAATAGACCCCTATCAATCGACCAAAGATATGATGCAAGAAGCAGCAGATAGAGAACGAATCAAAAACGAAAACTATCAACGCTTTTTAAAGGAACTAAAAACTGAGCCTCGGTTTCAGCATTTCTTAGAACAATTTAATCCAATATCACACGAAAATTTTATACAAACCTATGCTTTCAGTAAAGCAAATTGGTTGTATAGTGCAAAAAATATAGAGTTTACTCAAACCTATGCAGGCTTAAAATATAAAACAGAAGCCGATAATTGCTTAAAAGAAATTTTGCAAAAACAGTTGTTCGATTTGCAATGTAAATGGAGGGCTAATTTAATCACATTGCCAACTATCGAATCTGTTTATGATTTTCAACATTGGCAAAATCATATTTTGAATTGTCCATTTTTAAACCCTATTACCCAACAAGAATTAGATTGGTATATAGAGTATTTAAAAACTGATAATACAGATGAATATTATTATGGCTGGCAAGATTATAACCATATTAAAGGCAATGATAATGATGGCGACACGATACCCAATTGGTACACATTTTACGATAATAGAAATGGTGGCAACAAAGGCTTATTGTTATTACCTGATATTAGAGGCGAAAAAGAGGAATACTATATTAGTTTAACTCGAATAGAAAATCAACAAAAAACAGAAGCTTTAATTGCAGCATCCCCTCCACCCGACCCACGTCCTTATTTGAATATCGAATTAGATAAAATTAAAATGCGAAAATTTATTGCCGAAATTGATGGCGATAAAGAAGCATTAATGGCTTTTGATTTATGGAACACCATGCATAGCCAAAATAACACTTATGAAGATGAACAAGCAGAAGCAGCTGTAAGAACATTAAGCGAAGCCAAAGAAATTATACCACTTACTACCGATTTGTACGATTGGCTTTAATAGCCGCTGCCAAGGCTTATACAATCAAACAAACCATTGAAGCCTTGCCAGTAGTTTATGATGAATACTTGTTCAGAAAACAAGCTGGCATTGCTTATCCACCGCCCGAGTACGATTTTGGTTTTTATAAAGAAGCAAAACAAATGGTATTAAGAGGCAGAGTATTAGCAGGTGAACCAGCCGATTTTAATTTTTAGTTGCTTCGAATAGGTTTACTGAAAACTAATTCCTTGTATTTGAAAATAAATCCATCGTTTTGAATGAAAGCGATGGATTTATTTTTTGATAGATAACCTATAGAGTAGGGTAGTACTGATGATTTTAAAACGGATAACCTATGGCTAAATTATACTTTAGATTATTCGAGCGCCACGTGGAGGAAGATAAATTAATAGCATTGCCCAACCATTTTTGATCGCTTGATAATTGCGGATTAATGAGTGGAAAACCAATATCGAGGCGTAATAAAAAATAGTTGTAATCAAATCGCAAACCTGCACCAGCATCTACAGCGAATTGTTTGTAAAAAGTGTTCATGTTAAATTCAGCACCTGGTCGTTCAGTATCTTTTTTTATCAACCACATATTTCCAATATCACTAAATAAAGCACCTTTAAAATACCACCAGATATTAAAACGATATTCAGCATTGGCTTCCAATCTCAAGTCACCAGTTTCGTTGATGTATAGTGGGTTCTTGATTAAGTTAGGATCTTGATAAATCCCTGGTCCTAAAGTTCTGGCACGCCATCCTCTCATGTCATTTGGTCCGCCCATGTAAAACTGTTTGATGTAAGGCAAAACCGAACTATTGCCATAAGCTTTGCCAACGCCTGTCAGAAAGCGGAATACAAAACTTTGATTTCTTCTTAAATCAATATGAAACCGGTTTTCAAAATCAACTTTGACAAATTGAGACAATTCATTGCCAAATAAAACTACAGGTGATGATTGTGTATTTAAAATATTTTTTGCCACCAACATCGATAGGTTGCCAGCTACATCAAACGTTGATTTGAAAAAATAAGTTATGGTTTTATAGGCATTCGGGTCTAATGTGTTATAAGTGAAAGAATAATTCATGCCAGGTATTAATTGCGTCTTAAAGCTGCCTTGCAGTAAGGGATTCAAACTCAGGAAGTGTTGAAACGAATCTGTAATTTGATTGTAATTAATAAAACTTAACACTAGTGGATTAAGATAATGGTGTTTTCTTTTGGTTTCGTTCCAATCATACCCAAACGAAAAGTTGGTTTGATTTTGTTTGTAAAAATCTTGTCGTTCTAAATAATTGTAGGATGCTGTGATATTTGTTTTCGGGTTTTCGTTCACCGAAATTTTATGCGTTCTGAATGGTACAATGAATTTAGGAAACTGAAAAATTGTTTGTGCACCTAAATCTAAAGTGTGAAACTTATGGTCAATATTTTCATAAGGCGACTCTAATGCACTTTTTAAATTTATAGTAAATAAATCACCATTGTGAAAAAAATTTTTACTCTTTTCCGAAACATTTAATCCAAAGCCGAAAAACTCTGTAATGCTGCTGGCTGAAAGTTCAGCACCAAATTCATTTTTCTTTGATGGGGTAAGAAAAATATAACAATCAAGCTGATTATTGCCCGTTTCGATATATTGAATGCTAACATTACTAAACATACCTAATGCATTTAATCGAGCATTAGTTTGTTGTTGATTGAGCAACGAAAAAGTTTGATGTGGTTCGATATAAATATTATCGACCAAAGCAGAAAATTTGATTTTGAATTTGCTGCCTACAAATTTGAATTGATTAAAAACAATAGTATCAGCATCTGATTTGTTTTTCGAAGTATCATTTTTGAAATTCGGAAACACAAAAACATTATTGATTGTAAACTTCTTGTGTTGTTCATTTTCAGGATCTTTTACAATTAATTTAACGTTCACAGGGCGTTTGTTTTCTGAAAATAAATTGTCGAAAAAATTCTTTTTCAATTTACCGGCTGATGAATCTAATTTACATAAAACATATTGCTGACTAAAATCGAAATAGCCGTTGTTACGCATCAAAATTTCAATTCGTTCACGTTCATTTTTGAAATTCAAACTGCTATAAGCATCCGATTTTTTTAAAAAACTTACAGCACTATTTTGATTCAAAAGGCTCTGCATATCAGCATTGTAGGCAATTTCGTTTATATCATTTAATACATAAAGTGTTTTTGGGCGAATGATATATTTTAATGATGCTTTTTTGTTTTTCTTTTTCACTTGTAAATCAACTGTTGCATCATAATATCCTTTGTTGATGAGATAAGATTTCATTTCATTTTTACTCCTTAATGCAAGTGTAGAATCGTAAATACTGTACGGTTCGCCTAAATTTGTTTGAATCCAATATTTAAAGCCAGTCTGTTTGCCATTTGCAAAAGCGTTAAAGATGAGCATCTTCCATTTGATACGAATGCCTAGTGGTTTCAAAATGCCAAACAATAATTTATTTTCAGCTGGTTTTGCTAAATCAAGTAATTCTTTCTTTGAAATATTTTTTGTAGTTAATTTTAAGGGCGATTTAATTTCGATTTCATTGCGTTGCAATAAAAATTGATTCGGCTGTAAGTGCTTAGTAATGCTACATGAATAGCACATCATTAAAAAAAAACTATAAAACACTATCTTTCTCATCATGATTTCAAAAAGTAAAATCTCTTATATCAAAAGTTTAGCCAATAAAAAATTAAGGCTAAAATACGGCTGCTTTGTGGCTGAAGGAAATAAAATTGCAATTGAAATTTTAAACAGCAATTGGGCAATTGAACAAGTATATGCTACACAAAAATTTGTTGATGAACATCAGTTTGAATTTAATAAGAATAAAATTGAAATAATTACTAACGAAGAAATTGAACGTATCAGCAATTTACAAGCTCCTACAGATGTAATTATTGTCATGAAAATTCCCTCTGCCAATAAAATTATAATCAACAATCATGGCTGGAGCATAGCTTTAGATGGTATTCAGGATCCTGGAAATTATGGTACAATTATTCGCACTGCTGACTGGTTTGGCATTCAACAAATCTTTACATCACCTGATTGTGCAGATTTGTTTAATAGTAAAACTATACAGGCAACTATGGGTTCGTTTTTAAGAATGAAAGTTGATGTAGTTGATTTAGAAAAACTAATTACTGAAAATAAATTTGATCAAATTGCTGTGGCTGTGATGAATGGTGAAAATATTGTGAAAACTACTTTTACAAAAAATGGTTTATTAGTTCTAGGAAGTGAAGGAAAGGGCGTTAGTCAAAAAATTATTGATAAGGCAACTCATCTTGTAACCATTGCTGGCAAAGGAAAAGCTGAATCACTAAATGTAGCTGTTGCAGCTGGAATTATTTGTAGCCGATTGCCAATTTGAAAATTATTTAGGAATAATTATTTTGTAATAATTGGGTGGATTATAAGTGGCATAACCGCACCAAACTCCTAATGCACCTGTTACATTGCTTTTTACATTTGATGGTGCAGCAAATGGATTTCCCACATTCCCATAAGCATTATCAGCAGTGAGCCAAAAGTCATATACCTGTTGGTCGATTGCACAAAGTTTAATGGTTACAGTATCGCCTTTTACAAAATAGAAGGGGTGTTTAAATTGTTTTTTTGAAGTATCATTTCTGTCAATACCTCTGTTGATTGGCCATTCATAAGTAAGTCCGTTGGTGTATTCATCATCAAATACTGAAAGCAGTCCTTGAACATTCCCGGGCAAAAACTGCTGATTATTAGTTTTAGTAAAATATCGGTAGAAATCTTTAGTAGAGGCATTGTCATGTCTTTTTAAATATAATCTTACCAATGAATCTGTTGGTGTTGAATTCCTTGGAACACCCCAAAGACTATCTATTTTTGGTGAAGTTAAAATTGATGTTTGAGCTGAAATTTTTGAACCATCTTTTAAGGTAATATTTAAAAAGTAGGTTGTGTTTAATTTTCCAGTATCACTTAAATTAGTTGGTAAATAAACATAAATTTTATTTCCATTAAAGGTTATGTTTTTCTCTTGTAAACTGATAGTTTCTCCTTTGTTGCTGGTAATTGTTACAACCGCATCATGAATAAAAATATTGCTTACTGTAGCTAATGACAGATTACCAAAAAGCGAAAATGTATTAGTCAAAATAACATAAGGTGTAACACCATTCTCAATATAACCTTCTACAACTGGTTGAGGTGGTAGCGAACTAACGCCTGTTAAATCATAATTTTTTTCGCAGGCTGCAAAAGCAGTAGCTATTGAAATCAACAGAAAAAAAATATTTCTTTTCATTTTTTAAAATTTAAAATTCCAAGTAATAGAAGGTAATGGATATGGAAAAATTGAAACTTCTTTTGCTGTAACGCTCGATGTGCCTGCAGTTACACTGCCATTTATATCCAGATAAACGAAGTATGGATTAAAACGACTGTAAACATTATAAATGGCAAAAGTCCAACTCGATTCAAATTTTTTATTTCGCTTGTTTGGTGTGTAAGTGGCAGAAATATCTCCACGATGATATGATGGCAAACGATAGGCATTTACTGATGTGAAATGTTCATACAATGTACCATTGATTTGATATAATGCATCTGGTACTGTAGCAGTATTGCCTGAACCATATACCCAGATTGCTCCAAATTTCCATTTATCATTCAACTCATAAGATGCTACAAAACTGATATCATGACGTCTGTCAAATTTTGATGGGAACCAATTTCCGTTGTTTAATAAATCAAATTTTCGATTCGTGAAGGAAAGTGTGTATCCAATCCAACCTGTTAATTTACCTTCTTTTTTGTTGATGAAAAATTCAGCTCCATGCGATTCGCCCTTGCCGAAAATAAAATCCTTTTCTACATTTCCATCGCCTGTTGGTACATAGAATTCATGATACTCAATTTGATTTTGCATATTTTTATAATACAACTCAACGGAGGTTTCATACATGTTATGTTTAAAATTTCTGAAATAGCCGATGGCATATTGGTCACTGATTTGTGGCTTAACTGAAATAGTGCTTGGTACCCAAATGTCGGTTGGTAATGTAGTTCCGTTACTACTTACTAAATGGATATACTGATTGTTGTGTGAATAAGCTGCTTTGATCGAAGAACTTTCGGTTAGCTCATAACGCAGTGTTATTCGGGGTTCTAAACCGCCTACTCCTGCATAAGTTTTTACATTTTGCCCTTTATTAAAATGAATTGTATCTGTTGGATGAAAATCTTTATCAGTTAAAATATAGTTGTATTGCCCAACCTGCTGATAAAACGAATAACGCAAACCTGCATTTATTTTCAATCGTGATGTTACACTCCAATCATCTAACCAATACAGAGCAGCTTCGTGGGCATGACGTTTGTTTTCGTCAGCCGGAGTAATATCAATACTTGATGTTTGGATGCTAACAGCATTGGGATTGAAGGTGTGATAAATATAATTAAATCCAAACTTCATCTGATTTTTGTTATTCAAATAGTACTCAAAATCTGATTTTGCATTCCAGTCTCTAATGCTGCTTAACAAACCTAAATTGAAATTATTTTGTGATAAACCAATTTTGAATTGGTAATCATTATAAATAACAGAGGTATTGCAAAATAATTTATCATTGAACAAGTGATTCCAACGCACTGTAGTAGTTGAGTTCCCCCAGGGCATATTAATATTCAAAGTGCCGCTGCTGTTTTTAAATGAAAAAACATCTCTTCCAAAATAGCCACTTAAATAAACTCTGTCTTTATTGCTGAATTTATAATTAGCCTTCAAATTCAAATCATAAAAATAATAACCACTTCCTTTCAATTGACTGTTGCTGATGAATGGTTTGATAATTGCGTCGATGTAGGTCCTGCGCCCCGAAACAACAAACGAACCTTTATTTTTTTTAAGCGGTCCTTCTAGTGTCAGCCTCGATGCTATTAAGCCTATGCCACCACTTCCATGAAATGTTTTATTGTTGCCTTCTTTCATGGTTACATCAACAACCGATGATAAACGACCGCCATAATTTGCTGGCATACCTCCCTTTATCAATGTTGTATTTTTTATTGCATCTGAATTAAATACTGAAAAAAAACCAAACAGATGCCCAGTGTTATAAACTGTTGCATCGTCAAGTAAAACTAAATTTTGATCAGGCCCACCACCACGAACATAAAAACCACTTTGCCCTTCTCCAGCCGATTGCACACCAGGCAATAATTGCAACGCTTTCATTACATCCACTTCACCAAAAATGGCAGGAATATTTTTTATTTGTTCAGTGCTTAATTCGATTTGCCCCATTTGTGTACTCTTTACTGATTCATCTTTCCTTTTATCAGTAATTACGATAGCTTTTTCTAATATGTTTCTTTTTTTTAGATCAATATTGATTGATAAATTTTGATTCAATTCGATTTTTCTCTCAACAGTTTCAAAACCTAAGTAGGAGTATAATAAAGTGTAATTTCCTTTTGGTAAGGAGAGTGAATAAAAGCCATAAGCATTCGAAGTAGCGCCAATACTGGCGTTTTCAGCAACTCGAATGGAGCTGCCTATAAATGTTTCACCATTTGCTGAATCTTTAATATAACCGTTTATGGTAAAATTTTGTGCATGAGTTGCTTTAATTAAACTCATTATCAGTAAACAGAAAATGAAATATTTTTTCATAAGTCTTGAATAAAATTAATAGTTAAACAATGGAAACTATTTATAAGTTGTAAGTTTCCGGCAATTAATTTTTATTAAACAATAACCCTTCATCTTTAAAATTATTTTTCAAAATGAGGGCTTATAATAGAATTAATTTTTTCAGCCCATAATCCATATTGCTTGCCACTTGGGTGAAGCATATCAACTGCAAAAAAAGAAGGATCATGATTCATTGATAATGCAGTTATATCAGCGTATAAAACATTTTTTTTATCAGCTATCTTTTTGTTTGCGGTATTAAAAGCAGCAATTTCAGACGAAATTTTTTCACTGCCTCTTTGGTCATTTGAACCAAAAGCTGAATAGCTCCAATCCGGAATAGAAACTACAACTACTTGTTGTTTTGATAAATTAATTGAAATATCTAGCAACATCTCAAACTCTTTTTCATAATCTATCAATGAGTACCCTCTGTATTGATTATTTACGCCAATTAATAAACTGACTAAATCAAACTTTCCTTTCGGTTGCAATTGGTTTAAATCAAATAAAAGTTCATCGGTCGTAGCACCAGTATGAGCAATGGTTATAGGGGGATGAAATAAAATATTATTTGCCTGAAAAAGTTTCACCAATTGCATGGTCCACCTTTGTGATGTTTCAACCAGTTCACCAACTGTGTAAGAATCGCCTATGGCTAAGAATGTTTTTTTTTCGGGTTGCATTATCTCAATCGGTCTAAAGAAGTTACTAATTTTTCATCTTTACGAATACCTGCAATGGCCAAAGCAATTAATACAATAGAAATAAAAGGAAGAATAATGCCTAACGAGTAAGATTGCGAAATAATTACTGCTGAGCCTTTTTTTTGAATGTTATTAATTTCAATCCATCCGAACAATACAACAAAAATATTTGTAGCCATTGCAACAATTGAAATCAGCATTTGTCTTTTTCTGTTTTTGAATAAAAATATACTCACCAATGCCATGATAACTGAAGCTGCCACACTTAATAGTATTGGTAAAAAACTTCTTACACTTACCATTGCAGGAAAGTTATCTGGGTTAGATGTATAAACACATGACCAAAGATTGAAAAAATAAGTTGAGCCAGTAAAAATAGCTGCTAACAATAAATACAAGGTTTGTTTACGCTGAATCATATAATTAAAATAATCGCAAACTTACTTCAATTATTTAGTAATTTAGAATAGGAGTATTTATGTTTGTGAAAATCTGAAATTTCCTGTTTTAAACAAAATGATATGTTAGCCTATCAATCTTCACCTGTTCAAAAATTGGTAACTGCTGATGCTGAAATCAATAGTTTTATTTTGCCAGATGAAAAAAATCTGGATAAAAAAACTGTTGATTCTTTTGGCGACGAGTGGAGTTCATTTCATTCATTTGATGATGCAGAGATTGAAAAAATAGGCGATGAATATTTTGATATTGTAAAAGAAAATCAACTCAATAAAAATTCATTAGTGCTCGATGTTGGCTGTGGAAGCGGACGATGGAGTAAGTATGTAGCCTCTAAAGCTAAATTTGTTGAGGCTGTTGACCCAAGTAATGCAGTTTATGTAGCTTCAAAGCTGACCAGTAATTTAAGCAATGTAAGAGTTACTCAGGCTGGTGTAAGCAATATTCCGTTTGCAAATGATTCATTTGATTTTGTTTTTAGTTTAGGCGTATTGCATCATATCCCTAACACCCAGCAAGCCATGCAATCTTGTGTTGAAAAATTAAAATCAGGAGGATATTTTTTAGTTTATCTATACTACCGATTCGATAACAAAAGCGTTTTATTCAAATTGCTTTTTGCTTTTTCAAATGTGTTCAGATTAGTGATTTCGAAAATGCCACATGGCTTAAAAAAGATAGTTTGCAACTTAATTGCAGCCGTTGTTTATTTTCCGTTGGCAAAAATTTCAAGCCTGGTAAAAAATATTTTTGGCGAAAAAATGCAGCAAAAAATACCTTTATTTTATTATGCTAATAAATCATTTTATATCATGCAGAATGATGCATTAGACAGATTCGGGACACCTTTAGAACAACGATTTACAAAAAAAGAAATTGAAAAAATGATGATCGATTGCGGCCTTACTGAAATCGTTTTCTCTGCCCAAACCCCTTATTGGCACGCCATCGGGAAAAAGAAATAATAGTTTAGTTTATTCTTTCATCATTTTTATTGCGTTAGAAGTACCAATTCGGGTGGCACCTGCATTGATAAAGGCAAGCGCATCGGCTTTGGTTTTTATTCCGCCACTTGCTTTAATACCAACATTACTTGGCAATTGTTTTCGCATTAGTTGCACTGCTTCAATTGTAGCACCTTGCGCTGCATAGCCAGTTGATGTTTTTACATAATCAACACCAGCATCGGCGCAAATATGGCAGGCAGCAATAATTTGTTCACTCGATAAAATACCTGATTCGATAATTATTTTAATGATGGCATCACGTTCGTGACAAAGCTGTGTGCAGTAGTTTATTTCATTAAATAAAAAATCCTCATTGCTATTGGTTAAATCAATTAAATTAATAACCATGTCCAGTTCATCAGCACCATTGCCAATGGCTAATTCAATTTCTGTTGCTTTTGCTTCGGTATGATTATAACCAAACGGAAATCCAATTACAGTGGCTATTTTAATGCCACTATCTGTAAGTTTATCTTTTGCAATTTCAACATAACAAGGCGGAACACAAACAGCCGCAAATCTGTTTTCGATGGCTTCATTGCATAATTGATGTATGGCAGATAAACCAGATGTTGGTGATAAAAGGGTATGGTCTATGTATCGGGCAAATATTTTATTATCCATTTTTATATCAGTGTTATTTTGCTTTGGTATATACCTCAATGTAACAGGTATCGCAACTTTGAGTTATAAATAAAGTATCACCTGAAAAGTGTATATTTTCGGTAGAACGGGTATCATTGCTAAAAGTGCGATGCCAGTATTCAACAGCAAATTTATATTTGCTGCTGGTTGAGGTAGCAAAGTCATAATTCAATTTTTGCTGAGTTGATGAGCCTTTGTGGTATTCAAATCTGCCTTTATCGGTATAGATTCTTTTATAATCAGCACCAACTGTGGTAGGGGTGCTGTAGCCGCCATCTTTTTCAAAAGTATATTGCCAGTTCCAAGTGCCAAATAAATTTTGCAATGAATCATCGGGTACATTTATTTTTTTTCGGCAACTAATTAATGAACCAATGATTAAAATAAAAAATAAAAAACGACGCATAAATATTTAGTTTTGGTAAAGATAAAAAAGGATTTGATTTTTAATTATTCCAATTTTGATGTCTTTATTTGTTCAAAATCAAGGAATAAACTTTTAGCTAATTTTATTACATGAATATCTCAAAACAAATTTCCATCATTGTCCCCACTCACAATCGTCCTCAATATTTAGAGCGATGTGTAAAGTTTTATAAAGAAAATCTGGCTGAAATTCCTCTTCAGATTTGTGATTCAAGCATCGCTAAAAACAATTCATGCGTTGATGAAAGTGGATTGGTTTATCATCATTGCCCCCAATTTTCATTTGTTGAAAAGGTAAATTATGCTTTGCAAAATGTTACTACACCTTATGTAATGTTAATGGCTGATGATGATTTTTTTTCGTTAAATGGCATAAAAAAATCAGTTGAATTTTTAGAGCAAAATCTTGCTTACACCACTGCACAAGGCACTTATACTCGATTTACGAAAATAAACCAGGAGTTAGTTTTGTTTCCTATTTATGAAGCTGGTTTATCGGCTAATTTAGAAAATGATGAAAAAAATATTCGTCTGCAAAAACTAATGCAGCATTATTATCCGCTGTTTTATGCTATTCAGCGCACCGAGGTGATGAAAACCACTTATGCCGAAATGGTTAAAAACAAAATCAATAATCTGAATCTGGTTGAATTTTTAATGGCAATAATTCCAACAGCAAAAGGAAAAATAAAAATGTTGCCCGAGTTTTATTCGGCCCGTGAACACATACCTACATCGGCAGGAGCAACTACTTTGAGCTTTCACAAAATAATGACCAGTGAAAAAATGAAAACTGAATATGAATCATTTTTGAAATTGATACATCAGTATGTGGCACCCGAAACGGCATTTAACAAACAAGCTACAGAAAAAATTTTTCAGCCTTATTTGCTAAAAGCTTATACTTCCACTAAAAAGAAAGTAACAAAAGTTATTCGTAAAATTCTGCCTAAAGCCATTGAGCAAAAAATAATTGAAGCCCAACAAGAAAAAAGTGTTTTTTCGACAATTGCTCAATTTGCCCATCATCAGGGGTATCCGTTTGCCAATCAGAATTTTAAAGCGGAGTGGGAAAGCATGAAAAAGTATATTTAATCCCTTCCCATTCTTGCTCTTTTTAAGTTTGGTATGAATTTTTAATCCACCAGTTTTTTAACGCCACCACTCCAATCGCTATTATCAACACTATTAATAGCGCATACTTCCACCGATGCATCTTTGCCATGCGGCAAATTGCTGATAGTTTGTTTGCGTTTTTTTGATGCCAATAGCATTACCCATG
>CANFST010000001.1 GCA_947449695.1 Chitinophagales bacterium | reverse complement strand
TAATCAGAATAATAACCAGCTTAGTTTTCATCATCACAAATTTAAACATTTTATCTCAATTTAACCTTCATCGAGTTAATAGTCGAAAGACTTTAACTTTGGTTGAAATGATTTTAATCTTGGTTGAAAAGACTATAACTCTGGTTGAAATGATTTCGAGCTAAGGCAAAAAGGTTTTACCTTAGGGAATTAACTTAATTAGGTCAGTGAAAGGTATTTTTATTTAAACGCCTTTGTAAATTTTTTCAATAGCAGCAATGCAGGCAATAGCTTCATCGCCTTGCACCAGTGGTACATTTTTACCATGTAATATTAAATCAATCACATCGTTAAATACCAAATGGTGGTGGCTGCTGCTACCCTGATAGCCACTGTTATAAAGGTTGGGGGCAATGGTTTCAGTATGGTTAATCAAAGGTGGAGGAGTGTTTTTCACATGCCAGTATTCAATCGTGTTTAAATATTGGCCACCAATTTTTACCGTTCCTTTTTCGCCAAAAAGCGTAATACTTCCTTCGTAGTTTTTCTGGTACACATTATTGCTCCATATTATTTTGCCAATGGTTTTATTTTCAAACTCAACAGTGCTGCTGCCGCTATCATCAATAGCAATGCGGTGTGCCAGGGTGCCCTTCCAGGTAGTAGCTTTATTTATTTTGCCCAACCAATGAATTAATAAATCAATAAAATGACTGCCTTGTGTAAAAAGTGCGCCGCCCTCGGTTGCTTTTTTGCCTCTCCAGTCAGATTGGTAATAAGCATCATTCCTATTCCACAACACATGGCAATGCGCTTCAATAATTTTACCCAGTTTGTTTTTGCTTAGCAATTCATCTACCGCCAATACGGGTTGATTATATCGGTTTTGTTTTACTACAATTAGCTTGCGGTTATATTTTTTTGATGCAGCAACCATCTTTTTTGCATCGGCGGTAGTAAGGCACATAGGCTTTTCAACCAATACATGTTTGCCAGCCTTCATGGCTGCTATGCTCATGGCAGTATGCAGATAATGTGGTGTACATATATTAATAAGCTGAATGCTATCGTTTTTCAGCAATTCATCAAATGAAGTGGTAAAGGATATATCGGCAAGTTCAGGATTTTGTTTTTTATCAGTGTCGCAGATGCTCACCACTTTTACCAAGGGGTTTTGCAGCAACAGGTTCAAATGTTTTTTGCCAATATTGCCTAAGCCTGCTATGCCAATAATTAATGATTGATCAGTTATTTTCTTATTTTTCATGAATTGCTTTAATGCAGTTGTTTAAACTTTGTTGCCAAGTAGGAATTTGTAAATTGAAATCGGCTTCAAATGAAGTGGTATCTAAAACACTGTATTTTGGTCGTTTTGCAGGCGTTGGATAAAGGGCTGTAGGAATAGGTAACAGATTGCCTTTATATCCGATTTGTTGTGCAATGCCTAAAGCAAAATCGAACCAACTGATTATGCCTTTATTAGCAAAATGATACACAGGAAGTGTATTTGTGAAGTTGTATTTTCCATCTAACAATATTTGCTGGCAAATTTTTATTAATGCCTCCGCTAAATCGAAGGCATAAGTAGGTTTGCCAATTTGGTCGTTCACTACTTTTAATTCACTTCTTTCTTTCATAAGCCTAAGCATGGTTTTCAAAAAGTTATTGCCATAACTGCTAAATACCCATGATGTACGAACTAATATTGCCCTAAGCTGATTTTCGGCAACATATTGTTTTAAAATTTCTTCGCCTTTCCATTTTGAAAAAGCATACATACCAACTGGTGATGTAGCATCAGCTGGTAGATAAGGTGTCTTATGGTTGCCATCAAATACATAATCGGTTGAGATGTGCAGCAGTAAAATATTTTGGTGGCTGCAAATTTTTGCTAAATGTTCCACAGCTGTTGCATTGGTGGCAATTGCACTTTGCTGGTCAGTTTCGGCTGCATCAACTTTTGTATAGGCTGCGGCATTGATAACAGCATCAATACTTTGTGTATTGAAATAATTTTGCAGCATTTCGATGTTGGTAATATCTAACTGCGAACTACTGCAAAACAGCCAATTGAATGGTGTATTTCTTTTGCTTAATTGATGTAATTCGCTACCCAATTGCCCATTGGCACCTGTTACCAAAATTGTTTTTTTATTCATCGGTTTTGTCTAAAACGTAAAACTATATCAAACTATTTTTCGATGGTAAGAATCAATGATTTGTTTTTTCAATTCGCTCTACATTCTGAACGCCAGGCAATTCTAATAATTTACGGGTTGCTTGCTCCAGTTGCTGGGTATCATTTATGTAAATCATAAATTCACCTTCAAATATTCCATCCATAGTATCAATAGATATAGAGCGAATATTTAGTTTCATTTTGCCAGAAATTACTTCGGTTATTTTACTCATCATTCCTACTTCATCAATACCTACAATTTTTATTTTTGTTAAAAATGCCACTTCATGGCTTTTGCTCCATTTGGTTGCAATTACCCGATGTGCCTGATTACCAAGCAATCGTATAGCATTGGGGCATTTAGTGGTATGAATTTTTAAACCTTCGGTAGCTGTTACATAACCAAACACATCATCGCCTGGTATTGGGTTACAGCATTTTGCTAAAGTGTATTCTACTTTAGAGGTTTGGTCATTGCCAAAAATGGTTATTTCAGCATTTTTTGATAATATTTGTTTTACCTCTTTTTCAAAATCTGCCAGTTGCTGATGGGATTGAATTTCTTTTGCAAATACAAATTTACCTGCTACAATTTTTGCTTTATCCAACTCAGCTAAATCAATATTTTTCAAGCCAATGTGATAATATAAATCTGTCAGGTTGCTTACTTTAAATTCTTTAATTAAAACATTACTATTTTCGTTGGTTAAGGTTACTTCTAGATGCTTTAATTTTTTTTCTAATAGTTGTTTTCCTCCTTCAGCAATTCTGCGTTTTTCTTCTTTAAATGCATCTTTAATTTTAGCTCTGGCTTTGGCAGTTACTACAAAACTGAGCCAATCTTCATGGGGCTTTTGCTTACTGCTGGTAATAATTTCAACCTGGTCACCGTTTTTAAGTGCATGACTTAGTGGCACTAGTTTATGATTCACCTTTGCACCAATACATTGCAAACCTAAAGCGGTATGAATTTCAAATGCAAAGTCTAAAGCAGTTGACTTTAAAGGCATCAATTTCGATTCACCTTTTGGTGTAAATACATAAATTTCATCGGCAAATAAATTAAGTTTGAAATCACTAATCAATTCCAAAGCATTGCTCGACGGGCTGTTTAGCATATCTCTGATTTTATTCAGCCATTCATCAATATGCGATGATTCCTGATGATTATCCTCTTTGTATTTCCAATGCGCCGCAAAACCTTTTTCAGCAATTTCATCCATGCGCTTGCTTCGTATTTGTACTTCTACCCATTTGCCCTCAGGTCCCATCACGGTAATATGCAAGGCTTCATAGCCAGTACTTTTGGGTGTTGAAATCCAATCGCGGAGCCTGTCAGGATTTGGTTTATAAAAATCAGTTATGAACGAATAAATTTTCCAGCATTCTTGTTTTTCAATTTCAGTTGGTGCATCCACAATCAATCTGATGGCAAACAAATCATATACTTCTTCAAACCGAACTCCTTTTTTTACCATCTTGTTATAAATGGAAGAAATTGATTTTGGTCTGCCATAGGCTTCCACCTTCATTCCGCTTTCATTCAAAACCTCTTTAATTGGTTTTACGAATTCGTTTATGTATTTGGTGCGTTTTGCCTTTGATTCGGCTAATTTTTTAGCAATGTCTCTGTAAACATCGGGCTGCATGAATTTTAAACTCAAATCTTCCAATTCGCCTTTGATGTTATAAAGCCCTAAACGATGCGCCAGCGGTGCATATAAGTAGGTTGTTTCACTGGCAATTTTCATTTGCTTTTGCCTTGCCATGCTATCCAACGTACGCATATTGTGTAAGCGGTCAGCAATTTTTATCAATATCACTCTTACATCTTCCGCCATAGCCACCAATACCTTTCTGAAGTTTTCAGCTTGTGCGCCACTGCTTACATCAAACACGCCTTTGATTTTCGTTAACCCATCAACTATCTGAGCTATGGGTTTTCCAAATTCCCGTTGAATATCATCCAAGGTAGTTTCAGTGTCTTCTACTACATCATGCAACAATGCTGCAATAACAGCTGTAGGACCTAAACCAATTTCACCTGCCACAATTTGAGCCACAGCTAATGGATGCAAAATATATGGCTCACCACTTTTTCTTCGCATTCCTTGATGCGCTTCGGCAGCCATATCAAATGCTAATCTGATTTGCTTTTTATCACCTTTATTCAGATTGCCTTTCAGCGATTTTAATAAATTGCGATATTCCTTTACAATCTGTTTTTTCTCGTACTCTTCTGCTTGCAACTGTGTTTCAGTCATTCCTGTTATTTTTCAGTTTCAAAATTATAGTTTTTTTATCGCAAAAAAATTGAGTCGTCAAAAATTATCTAATCATAAAAATGTTTATTGCTGATTTGTTTACACACTTGCATTTTGCAAATTGATATTCTGTAGTTTTTTCTTTTCTTTACACAAAAGAATAAACAAAAAGAAATTTATGACTTATCAATATATTATTTATTCAGTTGAAAAGCGCATTGCCACTATCATTTTAAATCGACCTGAAAAACGGAATGCTTTAAATACGGATGTTGTGAGTGAATTGAAGAGTGCATTTGCAACGGCAAAAAATGATACTGAAGTAAAACTGGTGATATTAAAAGCCAACGGTGAAGCTTTTTGTGCAGGCGCTGATTTAGGTTATTTACAACAATTGCAAAATAATTCTTACAATGAAAATCTGGGAGATAGCAATCATTTAAAAGAATTGTTCGCTACGATTTATCATTTTCCAAAAATTGTAATTGCACAAATTGAAGGTGCTGCATTGGCTGGTGGATGTGGATTGGCAACGGTTTGTGATTTTTCATTTGCAACACCCGAATCTAAATTTGGATTTACAGAAGTTAAAATAGGATTCATTCCTGCAATTGTTATGATATTTCTATTAAGAAAAATCGGGGAGGGAAAAGCCAAGCAATTACTGCTCACTGGCGATATAATTTCAGCAAACGAGTCATTGCAAATGGGATTGATAAATTTTATAGAAGAAAAAAATAATATTCAAAATGCTGTAAATCTGTTTTGCGAAAAGTTGCTTACTCAAGCCAGCACAAAATCTTTGGAGTTGACTAAGCAAATGATTGCCAATGTTCAAAATTTATCAATTGATGAAGCATTGAATTTTGCGGCTTCGAAAAATGCCCATGCCCGTGCAACTGACGATTGCAAAAAAGGAATTGCAGCGTTTTTAAACAAAGAAAAACTTACTTGGTAAAATGAAAAAATTGAAATTTGAAACGGTTTTTAAAATATTTGAAAATCTAAATCAGTTGCCTGACGAAGAACAACAATTGATGAATGCTGCTTCGGCAGTACTTCCAGAGGCTTATGCTCCTTATTCCAAATTTCATGTAGGTGCTGCAATTCTTTTAGAAAATGGAAAGATTGTAACAGGTACTAATCAGGAAAACGCCAGCTTTCCAATCGGTTTATGTGCTGAAAGAATTGCAATTGCAGCAGCTACATCACTGTATCCAAAGATGAAAATAATTGCTATTGCAGTAACTATTAAAAACTTCAATAAACCAACTTTAGAGCCTATTTCACCATGTGGGGCTTGCCGTCAGGTTTTATTAGAGAAAGAACAAGAAACAGGAAATTCAATTAAAATCCTGATGAAAGGCGAAGGAAAAACTATTTGCAAATTGGAAAGCGTTTCAAGTCTTTTACCGTTAAGTTTTGGTTCGAAAGATTTACATTAAAATAAAAAAGGATATTCATAATTTCTATGAATATCCTTTTTAGGAAGTGGAAGCAAGGTACGACTTATCGAACTATTTCTGGTAATAGTTAAATTTATTTTTACGGTCATGTTTTAGTTCATAGTTAATTCTGTTTCATTGAAATAGTTTTCGAAAAATTTATTTTTTGTCTTTGTTCACGTTCCGTGAACATCTTTTGTTTGTGAACTAGTGTGTTGCTATTTCTAACTTTCAATAAGCTATTTTAGTAAAGCTATTAGTTTACTTTAATACCAAAAAAGTAAAGTGATAGCTTGACAAAAAGAAATAAAAGCAAAGCCTTGTATTTACTTGATGAAATGTGAAAAAAACAATTTTGATTTCTACAGACAAAGTGAAAGGAGTTTTCAAACAAACAAAAGCCGCATTTATTGCGGCTTTTGTTTGCGGAGTAGACTTTCAACAAATTTTGGATGATTTAGAACAATTAATTTCAATTATCAACCAGATTAATTAGTTCTAAAAAACTTATTAAAAATCATCAAGCCAATTTGAAAATTGGTTTACCAGCTTCTTTAATTGGGTAGTGCGTACAATTCTTTTTGCAAAATTCTACTAAATCTGATTCGGTAATTGTTCCACTATTTCCATTATATTCAAGATAAACAATTCTGTCTTCAATTTTAGTCCAATTGCATAACAAATCAACTACAATTCCTACAGTTGTTGAGGCTAAAACACCATTTGACCAAACGACTTGAGGAAATCCCCCAACATTACCATATTTAGCAGCTTCCTCACCAATGCGTTCTGAGGTTAAAAAGCCGAGACAATGAAGACATGGCATGTTTGGCATTGAAAGAATAATTTGCCCAGAAATTAAATTTGAAGAATCAGTCTTTTTATGAACATCCATCCCAATATCGATGTATGGAATCATGTGTCGACGACATTGTGCTTCCAAATCTCTTCGAGCAGCATAAGAATCGACACACCCTATTACAATATCACATTGATTAAGTAAATCAGTTCTGTTCTGCCAAATATCGTTTACTCCGATTGGCTTTGAAGCTGGGAAAATTGATTTAATAATCCTTTTAGCAACATTCACTTTTTGCGTTCCATTTTTAACATCGGAATATTTAGCACCTATCAACCTATTAAGATTAGAGAGCTCAACTTTGTCGTTATCAAAAACGAAAATGTTTTTAAATCCAACATGTGCTAACTGTTGACCAATATGAGAGCCGCCGCCGCCATAACCTACAATACCAACTTTTATTTTCTCAAACAACAATTGAGATTGGTTACCCAAAAAAGATTGCCTCTTAAACATCTCATTGGTTATCGAAGATGAATTATTGTCAAAAATAAATTTCATCGGATAGCCAATAATGGAAATAATTTCAGGTTCAATTAAATATTCTATTCCATTTAGTTTAATAGCTGCAAATGCTGAATCATTGCTAAGAATTAAGATGCCGTTTGCTACGTTAGAATCAACATTGCAAAAACTTTCTACAACTTTTGGTAGCTCAGCAGCATCAGTCCCACTTGCATGAGTTTTCCCTGAATGATTATGTAGGTGAACGTGTAAGCATCCATTACCTGAATTGTAAATTCTTTGTTGAGCTGAAACAATCGCTTCCGAATTTATTCTTGCACCAACTTTCTTGTCATTAATGTAATTTTCATTTGGAATGGTTTGATATTCAGTAACAAGCACAATGGGTTCTTTCAATTCCGAAACGGATATAGCGGTACTTAAAAAACCCACCCGTTCATAAGCGAACGGGTGAGGTCTTTTAAGGTCTGCTAAAACTTCATCATAGATTGCCTTTGGAATCTTCAATTTAAGTTTTGACCTTTTAGTTTTCATTTTTGAAATGGTTTTAAATGGTTAACTAAAATATCCGTCAGACTTAAATTAGGCTGTGTTTGCCAAGAAATAGCAAACCAATTCCTATCCAAAATTCTAACATTTTGACGATTCCAATTCAATGGTGGACAACCTTGAATATGCGAAGAAAGAAAAAGAGAACTATGATAGTTGTCCCTCATGCTGTTGCAGATAAGAGCATCTACTTCATTAGGATTACAGCCATCAGGCATTTTCAGCTTTTCAACTAACACATAAGCATAACCTCCCTCAGAGGCTACGCTTACTGTTAATCCCAATTGTTTCAAATCTTCCAATTGTTCATGAGGAATAATTGATGATGAGCCTCCAGATGGAACACTGCTCACAAACTGTTCACAACCTTTGATGTGAACAAGAGCATGATTTTCCAATTTGATAAATTGACCATCAACAACTTGAGATAAAACATAATCATCACTAACATTGGCTAACTTTTTAATTTCAGTTACAGAGTGTTCGCCAGCTGACAAGTAAATAATTACTTCCTTGCCCTTATCTTTTACTTTAACAATTGCTTTTGATAGGAAATGTTCAGTACCAAAAGGTGCAATATCAACCTCTTGATGAATTTTAATTAACTCATCCCCATGATGGGTTTTCAGGAAAATAGCTTGGCAAGAATCAATGTGACCCAGCTTACGAATTTCTGTTTCCGAGATACATTTTTTCTCCGACTCAAACTCTTTTCCATTAATGGTAAATTTGAATTCAGGGTTCTTCACCGAATAGAAAACTTCAACTCCATCATGAGCTAAAAGTATTTCTCTTTCGTCCGTAACTAATTCATCACGTCCTTCTACTGAGTAGAATAGAGATGAATGTTTATCAATGGTTCCGATTTCACGTAATTCGAAGCCAGTGATTGTTTTTTTATCCCATTCATGGGATTTTTTATTAAGCGTAAATTTAAAATGCATGTTTGAAAAATTAAATGTTATTAAAAAAATAATACTGTGTCGTGCATTTTTTGCACAACGAAAAAGATCTAATGAACCTGTTCATTAGGGTCTAAGTCAACAATAAGGAATAATAAGCCGTAGTAATAATTAATCGTTATAAACCGAAGGAGTGGAAACGGAATGGAAATATTTCCATTTAGGCTTGTCGTTTTAGAATGAAGTACCTACTTTTGATTTACCAAATTAAAAGAGAATATAGACGGGGGGCTAACCCTTATCTACTCATTCTAAAACAAAGCCAAGTAGTTTCCACTGCTTGGTTTTTGTTTTTTATGGGGATAAAGGTAATTATAAAAATTGAAATAGTAAAGTATTTGTTCAAAAATAAAGATGTAAAGTTTTATAAAACATGCTATTGTTTTTATGAAAATATTGATTACCTTTGCGCTGTCAAAAAAAATCTTTCACTTATGAATATTACAAACCAAGAGAATTTCTATGGAATGATTGGTACACTAATTAAAGAAGAAAGAGTAAAGAATGGGTTTAGCCAAGAAGTGCTAGCCGATTACCTAAGTCTTACAAGAGCATCAATCATTAATTTGGAAAAAGGCAGACACCGCCCTTCAATTCACCAACTTATTATGATAGCTAATTTGCTGAATATTCAATACACTGAGCTAATACCTAAAGTAACTCCAGAAAAAAAAGTACAGCAGTTGAATATAAATAGCATTATTTCCGATACAAGCCTTAATAGTAAAACTACTAAAACTGTTCTTCGTAATTTTCTTTCAACTATTTAATTGAACATCAGTTAATGAACAAACACGTACAACAGGCTGTGGAATCTATTTTAAATAGTATTCCTGAATTGCAGTTGCCTATCAATATTGAATCAATTGCAAAATCAAGAGGCATACTTATCAAACCTTATCCATTAGGTGATGATGTTTCTGGGTTGCTTGCCATTGAAAATGGCAAAGCGGTTATTGGTGTAAATCATACTGAATCTAAGGTTCGCAGAAGATTTACAATTGCTCATGAACTTGGGCACTATGAATTGCATCGTGAAGAAGGCAAGTTATTTGTTGATAAGAATTTTAAAATGTTCAGAAGCCAAACTTCAGGAAATACCCCTCATAATCAACGATTGGAACAAGAAGCAAATGCTTTTGCCGCTGCTATATTGATGCCTGAAGCATTAGTAAAACAAGAAGCAGCTAAACTTGAATTTGATTTAGGAAGTGAAGAAGCTATTCAAATTCTTTCAAAAAAATTTGATGTGAGTTCAACTGCTATGTGTATTAGACTTTCTAAACTTGGTATTTTAGATTAAATAATCTACAACTCTAAAAATAATTTCGCTTAACTGAATTTTTTTCAGAATTTTAAAGCAGAAACAATATAAAAAAGGTCAGCATTGCTGACCTTTTTTGTTATCACTTTTTAGGAGTGTTACCTCTGCCTTTGCCTGATGGCTTTCCTGGTTTTGTGCTTGGATAGAGTGGATTAGGAGCAGGCTTCGGTGCTGGTTTTGGTGCTGATTGTTTTGACATGATTATAATTTTTATGTCGCAAATTTAAGTTGACTTTAATTGCTGCGATAAAGATTTGTAAGAAGAGAGTAACTTTTGTAAGGAAATGATAGTCTGCTGATACGACTTAACTTTATTGAAGTTATTGTAGGCATTATAATTTGTAGATAATTTAAATGGAGAGTAGTTCTCTATATTTTCAATATTGAATAATGGCTTTAATGTTGATTTGTTTAATAACTCAAAATAGGAAACATTCAAAATGCAGTGTTTAGTTGTTTGAATCAAATGTCGGCTAAGTGGGTCAATATCAATTAGCAAATCCTCGAATGAATCTTCATTATTCATTTCATAGAATTTCATCTGCTCATTTTGCTTTACTAAAATTGTTTTCTTTCTTCCCTTTTCTGCTGAAATTATTAAGATGATTTCTTTTGATGAAACGCTAATAGGGATTTGTTCATTGCTAAATTTTCTATCAATAACATTCAACGGAACTTTATTGACCGAATTAAATTCATCACTAATTAAATGCAAGTGGTTTTCAAAATGAGAGGCAATTGCAAAATAATTATCCAATGAAAACTCAATTAATTTGTTACCCAGCTCAAATTCCAACGCTTTGATTTTTTGAGCTTGTTCGGCAATAATTTGATTTAGTTTTTCAATTTCTGATGACATGGTAGTAGGTAAAATCAGGGCTTATATAGAATGAATTCTCTCGTTTCATCCCATGATAAATTGGGGTTAAATAATACTAAAGTTGTTTCTTTGGCAACCGTTGGGCTTATTAGTGTTCTGCGTTTTATTTTACCACCTGTTGCTTTTATTTTTTCAATTGCTCTTTCTACTTCTGCTTTTGTAAGGCTGTCATTTTCACCACCACTCATTCTTGCGATTGTTATTGTATCTTCTTCTACTGATATAATTTTATAAGCACGTTTTTCTACCAAGGAATGATAAATCATTTCAGTGTACATTGCCTTTAAAACATTTTTATAAATTGAATTCCAACCCATTGAAAATTGATATTTTTAGATAATCAAAATACTCCGAATGGAAAAAGTAAATAAATGATACTAGTATTTTTTAATTAAATCTTGTATATACTTATTGAGTAGATTTGAATTTTCACTAAAATAATAGTCATGTAAATCTCTGCAAAATTTTGAGTATTTCTTTTCATTAAAGTCAGAATTTTTAAATCGAACATTGAAATTCCTCTCATACCATTTTAAATAACTATTTTTTCTGTCCATTTCGTTAAGATTTTTTAAAAACTTCTTCAAATGCTTTAAATATTTATTTCTATTATTTAGTTCCTCAAGCATTTTTCCAGCTTTATGTGTTTCCGCCTGATATTTAGAAAGTATTTTAAAAACATTCAAATTCCCTAATTCCCCATTTTCATCATGAGGCGGATTATCTCCTTTAATTTGTTTATAAGAGGCAGAATTTTGCGGCACTGTTATTTTGACCTTTATTTGGTTGACTTTGTATGCAGTATTCCAGCCAGTAGGTTCAAACTTAAATCTGTCTAAATAACCTTTATGGTGAGGATTTATATGGTATTCGTCATTAAATTCAGTATCGTGTTTATTCAAGGTGTTACATGTTTGGTCACTTGGTACTAAATTGAAAAAACAATAAGCCAAAAGTGGATATGTTGCTTTATCATAAAAATGATCCAATTGAAATGATTCAACAACTTCACCAGCACCATTGGTATAATGTCTCGCCTCTACTTTGTTGCAATATGGACAGGCTGATACAAATTGGTTGATTCTAAAGAAATTTTTCACTTCTGAGGCTATAGTTTCGTATGTGTAATCAAATGCCAATTTAATTACAGCGATATTATTAATTGTGTTTAATGCATGTTTTTGAAGTAATGTTTGATTTAGATTCATTAATTCGCTTGCATCACAAATTAATAATTCTGAGAGCAGCTTATTTGTATTTGCCAGCAAGTCCCGACAAAAATCAAGAAGACCATTGAGATTAATATTGCCTAAATGGTTTGCACTTACTAGGTAAGCTTCTATGGCACTTGAGTAACCATTTTGCCCATTAGGAATGTTAAGTTTATCACCAACTAAAGAGGCTATTTCTCTTGTAATAGCTTTTAAACTAGTTAAATTATTCTCAGTAAAATTAATATCATCACCATGCAAATGAGAAAGCGATTTTTCTAAAATAGAAACTCTAGTTGCAACTCTTGAAAGTGTAGCAACCAAGTATTCTTGCTTTTTTTGTTGAAGGTTATTTATTTCAATCTTTATCATTAGATTTACTATATAGTTCTATTCCTGTTTTCAAAAATGTATCTCCAATTAATTTTAGTAGTTTCCTGTCACTTTTAGTTGTTGTTTTACTTTTTATGTTTTTTATAAGTCCCATAATTTTTTTATCTGCAAAGTCTCCAATGAATGTATCATGCAAGAAAAAATTATCCGCAAGTAAATCATGAATATTAGCTCCAAAAGTTTGTTTTCTACTTTTAACTTGTATTGACTTTCCAGTTTTTGAATCAAAATTCAACAACATAATATTTTGAATAGGAATATCTGATAGTATAAATGGAGAATGAGTAAGAAACACAATATTTATATTTTCTATATATTTAAAGTTTGCTTTTCTTAATAATGAAAGTAAATCAGTGATAGTGTTTTTTTGAAACTCTGGGTGATAGTACAACTCTATTTCATCAAAAATTAAATTTACTGTATCGTATTCGATTATTAGTTTCTCTTTATTAATGAGCTTGTTTTTATGAACTGATTCAAGGTTCTTCATGTGATAAATCACAGAGTTTAGTGAATATATTTTCTGTTTTTCACCTGAACTTAACTGGTCGAAATAACTTCCATCTTTAAACTTAATTCTACTTGTTAAAAATGGTGGTGGTAAATAATCAATTGTTTCTGTAAACCATTTTTCACTTTTTGCTTTATTAATATTTCTTACAGCGGATTTAATTTCGATTCCATTTTTAAAATCTATGCCTTCTGGAATATTATAAAGATTTTGTCGGAGAAAATTAAGGGTTTGCCTAACCTTTAAAGTTATGTGACTCTTATCCTTGTGTAAAGCTTCGACATAATCATTGGCAATTTTATTTGTTAGATTATAATTATCCTGACTGTCATCTTTTTTCCTTTTTCTTTTATTAAAGTCTTCAAATAGCTTGTATCGAGAAGGGATAGTGATTAATTTATGAATCAAATAAAGTTCAGCATATTTTTTTATTTCTGTATTTATTTCAGGATAATTGATACTTTCATTGAATGTTAATTTGTAAAGCGGAATTATTATAAGCTCTCTAAATTTTTGTACAAATGAATGAGTAAATCTAAGTTCATTGTTTCCTAAGAATTTGTAATCTTTTCTGTTGTCAAAAAAAAGCTCAATAGAATCTATTGCAGATTTACGATTAATATTTTTGTAATTGGAAATACTAAGAATGTTTGCAAGTAATCTAGCCCTTGTAAGTTGATTTTCAATATTCACATCAAGATTTCCTTTTTCTCGGAATGGATTAATTACAACTGGCATTTGATAGCCATCATTTTTATGAAAAAACGCTTTTATCCAATTTCCAATTTGGTTTGTATTGAACCCATAAAATGAGTAATTTACTATCATGGAATAAAAGAAATGCCCTAAAGCCTCTCTGTATGTTACAGGTGTTGGGGTAGAAAAAGATTGGTTGTTTAGATTTGGAGAGTATTCACTTAAATATATTTTACCCCCACTAATACAAAGTTTAAAAAAATTATTTTCTAATAAATAATATAATTCAATTTTTAATCCTGAAGTAATGTCAATAACGTCTTTTTCGTATTCTTTCGATTCAATTAAATCTTCTTGTTTTGTGGATTCTAATTCTAAAAATTTGCTCTTATCTATAAATCCCAATCTGTTTGAAATAACAAACAAGGCGTACAAAAAAAGTTCTGAAATACTACTTTTTCCAGAGCCGTTTTTTCCTACAATTGCAGAAATACTAACTGCAATATAAGTTTCCTTGTTCTTATTAATGTAGTATAAATCTTCAGGGATGGTTGATTTGAAAATTATTTTAGCAACTTCTTCAGATAAACTCACTTGTTCATTTCTCTGGTTAAGAAATTCATAATCACTATAGAATTTATAGATTTCTCCAGCTTGTAAGTTTTTAAGAAACCTTTCATTACAACCTTCCAGCGGTCTTATTGCCAATAATTTAAAGCTCATAGTTGTTTCTTCGTTTTATTTTCAACTCTATAAATCGGCAGCAAACTCCTTTTACTGCCGAAAATTTGAAGTTATTTTTTTCTGTTTTTGTCTTCATTAATCCACTCTATCCGTTTTTCAATATCTGCTAAGGCAAAATCAAAAACAGTTTCTACAAGGGCTTGAATATCTTGTTGTGTAAGTTGTTCGTGATACAATTTCTTTAAAATTGGTTCTTGGTTGTTATAGTTCACAACTGAAAAACCATACCAATAAGTATCGATTCTTATTTTAAGTCCTATGAATAAACCAAATGCTTCAGTACCTGCTTTTTTAAATCCATGCATACGATAAGTAAATTCAAGCTCAAAGGTCTTTCTTAAAAAATCTTCATTTTTCCAATTCTCTAACCATTGTTTTTCATCCACATTTTTATGGTCTTTGCCCTGCCAATAGTAATCGGTTGACACAAAATATTCGCTCAAAGTATTTAGCCGATTGATTAATGCACTAAATAAAGGCACAAGGCTTTTATCAATTATTTCAAACAAAATTGGTGTAGTGGCGGTCTGCTTTATTTCTTCATTTTTTAATTGCCCTAATTTTTCTTTCAATGCATCAAATCGCTTTTGCGATGGGCTTTTCAGTTCATTGTATTCTTCCTCGATTTCCTTTTCCAATTCTTCAATGGTTGGCATTTCTGCTTTTAATTGTTGAGGCAATGCGTTGGCTAATTTATAATCCGACACACCAATTGGGGCATCAATATTTTGAAGTGAATATTTTATGACTGTTTCATTAGGTGTTTTACAAAGCAATACGCCAATGGTTGGCTTATCGATTTCACTTTTCAACTGTGCATTAATGGTATTTACATAAAAATTCAGCTTGCCTGCATACTCTGGTTTAAAGTCGCCAATTTTTAATTCAAAAACCACAAAGCAGTGTAAATTGTAATTATAAAATAGCAGGTCTAAGAAAAAATCATCGCCATTTACAACTATGTTTTTTTGATTGCCTACATAAGCAAAACCTTTACCTAGCTCCAACATAAAGGCTTTCAGATGTTGCAATAATGCCTTTTCAAAATCTCGTTCCTGCATTTTTTCACCCATTGCCAAAAAATCAAACAAGTATGGATTTTTAAAAGTTTCTTTTGCTAAATCCGAATCAATGGCTGGTAATGTGTTTTCAAAATTGTTGATGGATTTACCTTGACGTTGATAAAGTTTGTTGTCGATTTGTAACGACAAAACACTTTTGCTCCAACCATTTCCAACCGTTTGTTGCAAATAAAAAAATCGTTCTTCTTTGTTTTTAATTCTATCTAAAATAATGGTGTGGTGTGTCCAAGGAATTTTTATAATCAGCGGCTGCAAAATATCAACTTCTATTTTCGATTTTTTTGCTTTGGGTAATTGTGCAACCGCTGGTTGCATAATTGATTGTGTTAATTTTTTTGTGTTTGGCAATTTTGCAGCCACTGGTTGCAAAATTGAAAAATGAGGATACGATTTGGCAAACTCTCTCATGTAGCGCAGGTTTCGAGCCGACAAACCTTTCATGTCGCTAAATTCAGTTCGCAAATCAACTGATAATCTTTCTATTGTTTTAGCTCCCCAACCTTCTTCTTTTTGTTGCTCAATAATGGCTGTTCCTATTTCCCAATAAATAGCTAATAGCTGGGTATTGGCAGTAACAGCAGCTTTTAATCGAGCATGGCGAATTTTATCTTTAAGACCATTTAAGATGCTTTGGTATTTATTTAATTGAAGACTCATAAAATACTTTTCAGTTTTTAAATTTCATTTCCAATGCTCTTTTACGTATTTAGTTGTTTCGCTGGTTTTTAAATCAACGGTGGATGCTTGGCGGCGAATGAAAAACTTTTCTTGATTGTTTTCATCCAGCACATAAACTGGCTCGGCACTTTTTTCTTTAATGGTGATGCTGCAAATTGTTTTATCAGCAATGGTTGGAAACTCCAATTTTAAATAATGATGTATGTGGTTACCCATTGATTTTTGAATCAAATTATCAAAGTGTTTTTGAAACTCATCTAATTTATCAGCTTTTGAAAACGAATTAAAATCAGTATCTAAACCCAATATGGTTTTATCATCAGCCACACCAATTAACAATGTGCCACCTTGTGAATTTAGAAATGCAGCTAAAGTTTTTACCACACTGTTTTCAATATGCTTTTCAGGGTTGTTGGTTTTTAAATCAACCCGAAGTGTTGATTTGTATTCAACTGTAGGGCTTTCGCCATTTTGCAAAGCAGCATCCCAATCTTCTGTTTTTGTATTTGAAAATTGTGGAGCAATTTTTTTATATTCTTCCAATACCATTTGTTTTTGCGATGCAGCCACAATTGGAAATGTTGAAAGTATGTATTCCAATTCATCTTGATTTAAGCCATAAATATGAGCAATGATGCCATCCAATTCAGCTCTTAATTTATTGCGTTCTGTTTCTTCGGTGGCTGCTAATTTTTCATTCCATTTCGTTTTCATTACCTCTTCCCACAAGGCAGCAAATTCAGCAGAGGTGCAAATTAATTTTGATGCCCGTTCTACAATAGGTTTATACCATTTATCTGTTGACTTTAATCGAGGAACTGGAAGTTGATAAAGAAAAAAGAGGTTAAGGTTTGTGGTTACCCTTGAACGCAAAATATAATCTGCCACATAACTATTTAGAATTGATGAAAGTAAAATCAAATCATTTCCGCTGTAGTTAAGCTCATTGTATTTTTCATAATCATGCTTGAATGGGAAATTTACAGTAAGGGAATTACCAGCAATTGAATTAGGTGGAATAACAGTTGTAATTAGTGTTCGCTCATTTGTATTTGATGCAATCTTACGGATAGCTAAACGGTAAGCTTCATAATCATTTTTTAAATCTTTAGGACGGCGTTTAACTTGTGTATCCGCTACTCCAATTCGTTTTACTCGTTTGCTTAAAAAATCTTCCTTTATGGATGCTTCATTGATAAAGTATCGAGGTTGGTCAAATGTGTTTGTAAAATGCCAAATCATGCCTCCTTCATACAAAACAAATTTTGTAGGATGTGTTAAAAAACTATCTGCTGAACGGGTCATGTTCATTTCTTCACCATATAATTCTAAATCCCAACCTTTGCTAAAGCCAGACAACAATGGGAATTGAGCTATTGATTCAGCAATTTTAACTTCTTGTTCTGTTTTAAATTCAATAATTGAAAAACTATCTGGACTCAATTTTTTTATTAAATCAACGGAAATATTTATCGAACCATATTGAGGAAAATTCTGAAGTTCTTCTACATCGAGCCGCATAAATGATGAGGGAAATTTTGAAGAATTGCTTCCCTTCTCAAAACTTAGGACAACAAACTTAAAGCTACGATGCACATTTTCAAAAATTTCTTTTCTGTTTTCAAAACAAAAAAGACCAGTGATTTTATTTTCATCAAATAACATTTCACGAAGTTTTTTTGTTCCTAAATCAGTGTATATGCCGCTTGGAATAACAATACCACAATAACCACCGTTTTTTAAAAGGTTTCGAGATTGTTCGGTAAATAAACAATACAAATTTGGTTTGTTTCCAATTGCTTTACCGTTAACAACCGAAATTTGATTTTTATACTGCGGTGAATTTTTTAAATAAGCCCATTGATGAGGATATTTACTTGAATATTGCAGCCAAGCATTTTTGATTTCTTCATCTGCCATTAATTCGTTTCTATTTTGTTCCCAATCCTCAATCCTCAATTTCTTCTTTGTAATTTTTTTATCAAACTGCTGAAAAAATTCTTTTTCATTTGTTTGAAAAACTTCCCACGGTGGATTAGTAATAATAGCATCAAAACCATTTTTCTTTCTAAAAATATCCGAAAATTCATAGCCCCAATGAAACGGTTCAAGTGATTCTATATCAGCTAATTCAAGCGGTCGCTTATTTGGTTTGCCTTCTTTTTGTTTTTCATCATCCCATGTAACTTGCTCATATTTTATTTTAAGGTTGTTAAATTCTTCTAACAATAATTCGTTCAAAATTTTGTTGGCTTCATTTTCTTGTTTTTGTATGCTATCTCTTAAATCTTGTAAGCCTGCACTACCCAATCCTTTCGCATTTTTATAAGCACTAATGGCGGCTTCTTTTTCATTTATTAATTGTTGATAGCCTTTTGCATTTTCTTCGGCAAATAGGTTGCCTACTATCACTTCTTTGTCAAAAATATTTTCTTTTTGCAACACTTTCCCTTTGGGCTTTTTGCCCGAAGTATTTACCAACCTGTTGAATTGATTGGCATCAACCCTCATCATACCAATCAATGAATTGCCACTCATAATATTGAAATCAATATTAGGCAATGGTTCTAATTGCTCCACCGTATGTGCGCTGCTTACCAAAGCCAAAAACAGCCGCAACTTGGCTATTTCAGTAGCTTCTTCCATTATATCAACACCATATAAATTGTTGGTGATGATTTGTTTTTTGATGAAATAATTGATGCTTGGATGGTCTTTTTCAATTCCCTTTTTCCACTGAATCAAATTTTTATCGCCCAAAAATTCAATCTTGCCCAATATGGCAGCATATACATTTATCAGCGTTTTCATGGCAGCCACCAAAAATGCACCACTACCACAAGCAGGGTCGAGCAGGCTTAAATTGGGCAACACTGCATTATCGCCATAAATTAATTTTTTGCAAGTAGCCGCATCTAATTTTATTAAAAGCTCTTCGACAGAATCGTAATGCTTTGCTTTGGGAATTTTAGCTTTTGCCAATAACTCATCATCAATTTCGGGTTGATTTACAGCATCTAAAATGAGTTTGTAAATGGTTTGCTCACACAAATATTCTGTGATTTCAGTTCGGGTATAATAAGCCCCAAAAGCCTTTTGGTTGATGTATTTTTCAAAAATATAGCCCAATACATCAGGGTTGATTTCATCATCCTTTCCGCCTGGAGTATCATCTAAGCTCCAACTAAATTGTTCAAACAACCCTTTCGGTTCGTCAGATTTTAAAAGGTTTTCAAAAGCAATATCAGGAATTGAAATATTGGGATATTTTTTTTCGATTTTGTGAGGTAAAAACAAACCGCCATTCAAATAAACTACTTTACCTAAAAGTGCATTTGTTTCTTTACTTCTTTCTTCTTCGGGTTTTGCAAATCCTTCAAAAAATAATTTGTGTAAAAATGTTTTGTAGTAATGATTTACACCAAGAGTTTTTTTGGTTTGTTTTAGTTTGTTGTACAGATAATCTCTATCGCCATTGTCAATAAATCCTTTTTCTTGCAAAAAGTAAATGAACATCAATCTATCTAAAATAACAGAAGCATACCAGCGACGGTCTGCATCGTTATCAATGCCTTGAATTAAATCTAAAAATACCACAAACTGGTTTTGATATTCTTTGAAAAAGGCTTTGGTAACGGTTTCTAAATCGAGTGCATGTTGAATTTTTTTTGCGACATCTGTAATGGTAATATCGTTTTCAATTTCACTTAAATCAACCAATAAGCTGGATAGTTTGGCAATAAATAAATCGCCTGTTTGACCAGTTGAAAAATAATGTTCACGAGATAAATTCTTTTTATCCTGTTTTTTAATCCATCGCCAAATGGTTTGTGTACGGTCTTTGTCAACAAAAATAAGGATGTGTTCAAAATTGATTTTTTGGATTTCCTTTGAAATGGTTTCACGAATTTTTCTATCAGGAATTGAACCATCATCAGTTGTTATTTCATAAACTGTAGCACCTGAAAGTTCCGCAATAGCTTTGCGATAAAATTGACCATCTTTGGTTTGAAAAGGGAAGTTATTTTTATTGGCAGGATTGTTCCATCCTAACTCTTCGATGAACAAAGTTTTAAAATCAAATTGCTGCAAATAGTTTCTTGTGCTTTCGATATTTAGCATAGTAAATTTTAGTTGTTGGTTAATCCTAATGAGCAAATAATTTGCAAATCTTTCAAATGGTTTTCATCATCGTTAATGATACATAGTTTGTCTTCTTCACGAAGTGAAACCACTAAAGCAGCTAATGAATCATCATCAATGCCTGATTTTAATTGTCTGCCTAATGTTTCTCGTGCATATTCTTTAAGCGGATATTTGTAAATATCATCTACTGCTTTTTTCAATTGGTCGTTTACAAACAAGGTATTTTCATACTCTCGAATATATCTATCCAAGCGCATAAATGTTCGATACTTTACGCCCGTTTTTTTACCCAATGAACCACCCGTATTTATTTCTTCTTCCTTGATAAATTCAATTGCCTTTTTAACCAAATCGTGATGCTTTTCAATTTTATATTTCGGCTCGGTACTAGGTGTGCAATGGGCTGCTTTTAAAATAGTGTATTGCGATTGTGTAATTATTTTTTGTTTGTCATCTATCCATGCTAAAACATCATTTTCCTGATTAGTTTTTGTGTATACAATTACACCTTGTTTTTCAGCAGTTTCAGTATTTTGTTTGGTAGCATACACTACATTGGGCATGTTAGGGATTAATTTACTCAACTCAGGATTCGCATCGGTTGCATTCTTCCAAATTTGATAAGCATAAGAAGCTAAATCAACTTCATTGTCATCTTCATCACCATCTAAAATGCCCGATTTTTCGTTGTATAAATCAACAATATTTATTGGGTCGCCATCAAAAAAGGTTTCATCGCTGCCCACAACGTTTGCATTTTCTTCTATGCGCTTGGTTAAAGTGTGGCGCAATTTTATAATTTTTTCCAACCCATCTTCGGGTAAAAAAGAATAGCAAATAATTTTTTCAGCCTTTTGCCCAATACGGTCAACCCTGCCAGCACGTTGAATTAAACGAATAATAGCCCACGGCAAATCGTAATTGAGAATGATGTGTGCATCTTGCAAATTTTGTCCTTCACTCAAAACATCCGTAGTAATTAAAATGCGTAAATCGTGATTTGATTTAATTATTTCGGGCTTGTTGTTACTCACAGGACTAAAACGATGAGCAAATGCAGTTGGATTTTCATCATCGCCTGTTACACATTCAATCTTCTGAATGCCTCTGTTTTTTAAATGTTCAGTTAGATAATAAGCAGTATCTGCAAATTGTGTAAACACTAAAATTTTTTCGGTGCTATGCGTTTTGGTTAGTAAATCGTACAAAGCATTTAGTTGCCTATCATCGGCAGCATTCCAGTTTTTACCAATGTTGAGAATGGAAATAATTTCTCGACTATCTTTTATTAAACTGCTTTGCAATTTTGCATTAAAAAACCCTGTTCTAATCCAATCGAATTGGTTTATATAACTTTCACTTGAATATTGATTGTATAACTCTTTAGCCTTTTGTAAATAAGTTTCTTCTTCTAAAATGAACTTCAATAATTTCGATTGGCTATCTTCATTATCTGTGTCGTTATCTTCTAAAAACTCATCTAAATTGTGAGTGATATTTTTGCCAATTGGAATTGGTAAATGATTTTGCAGCGCATACACAAAAACATAATTACGCAAAATGTGTCGGCTTAATGAAAGTAAAAATGAATAGCCGCTACTCTCTAATCGTTTGAATAAATTGGTACGACAAAAACCCATTAATCTTTTGCCAGCATGGCTCAAATTAGCCATTAAAGCCTCTTCCTCTTTAGTTGCTTTTTCTGTTGGAGTTTGATTTAAATACTTTTGCAAACCATACCGAGGTAAATCTAAACCATTGATGGTGCTAACAACTTTGGGCGAATAAAGGTTGGCGTAAATGTCTTTTTTATCCGAAGGATTAAATTTGTATTCTACTCTTTTTGGTATTCTATCAGGGAAATATGATTTAGTGCCATCGGCAAAAGTTAGAAATTTCCTACCGTTGGTTTCATCAGTTTCAGCATAATTATTTTTGATAAAACTTCTTGTTCGGCGCACTAAATACAATCGCATTAATTCTTTCCAATCATCAGCAAAGGGACTTTTTTCAAATGCTTTTATGCTGCGAATAAATGTTTCAGTATGATTAGCTGAAAATTGAACTTGTCCGCCAATGCTCTCAATATACCTTTCGGGACTAATGCCTAAATCCTTATCTTCGGGAATAAACAAACGCAATTGATTTGATAAATCTAAATAGGTTTTGTTGTAGGGTGTAGCAGAAAGCAAAATGACTTTGCTTTCATTTTCAGTTAGATATTCTTTGATGGCTCTGTATCTACTGCCTTCATCATTTCGCAAGTTGTGGCTTTCATCAATTATTACTAAACGATACCTGCGAAGTGTTGGCAAAATTTTTTGAACTTGGCTTTGCGAAATAATTTTGTAAGCTCCTAACTGATATTTGAAAGCATAGCTTTCCCACATTTCAGTTAAATTTTTTGGAGCAATAATTAATGTTTCTAAAAAGAAATCATCGTTGAACATTTTTGCCAATGCAGTAGCTGTAATGGTTTTACCTAAACCAACAACATCGCCAATTACAACACCATCACGTTTATGCAAATGATGTGCAGCCACTAACACTGCTTTTTGTTGAAATTCTAATAATTCAGTTTGAAAAACTTTTGGCAACTTAAATTCATTTATACCTGCCCTTGCTTCTTGCGATAAATGGTAAGCCATTTTTAAATAAATATGGTATGGCTCAACTAATTTATCAGCTGCCCAACTGTTATCAATTATCTCAATCAGTTCTTGGGTAATATCAATACACCAACGGTCTTTCCATCGGTCATTAAACCATGTTGCTAATTTGTTTGCAGCATCTTGTTCTAAAACATCAATGTTTAATTCGCCTTGTTTTGCAAGCCCTGCCAATGTCAAATTACTACTACCTAAAAAACCAACAACAGGAACACGTTTATCTTTACTATAAGCTAAATATAATTTTGCATGTAGTGTATAACGCAAATGCAATTTGACAACAACTTTGTTGTCTTTCATTTGCTGACTTAATTTGCGTAAAGCCTTTTCATCGGCTTCGGATGGTACACCAATTGTCAATTGCTCTTTAAATTCTTGTGCTAACTTTTTCTTTAGTTTTATTGCTTCGGCATTGTCAATATTATCTTCTTCATTTTTAGAATAAAAATCACGAATGACATCTAGTGGCATTTTTTGCATCCCAACTAAAAGGCGGCAAATTCGATGAGATTCTTTTCCGTTTTCAGTAATTGTTTCACCAGAAAGAGAATCAATATTTTCGGCTACTTCTTTCCAACCTCTTAAATTAAAATAACCCACACAAAAATCAGTACGATTAGAAACTTCGAGCGTTTCGTTTAAACCTTTGGTAAGGTGGTTTTCAATATTGTCGTAGATTTTTGGCATATTCCTCTATCAAATGGAACTGCTAAAATAGAAATGAAAAAATGATAAGACGAAAAAAATACAAAGTTTCAAAGTATTTAAATGCAATTCGAAACCTAAATTAGTTTTGCTTCAGACAAAACAAGACAAATTGCCAACATTTTATTTTTAAAAACTGGGTTAAAAAATAGCCACTACCAAGAAAAACTTTTTTTAGGTAGCGTAAGATTTTCTTTATTGACTTCGCTTAACAACTCATCATTACCCTCAACAAATGGGTCGTACCAATCTGCTTTTTTTCTTGCCCAATTTAACCAATTATCCAAGTGCATATTTTCAATATTATGCTGAGTTCTTATCTCTTTTCTTTTTTCAACTTCGTCAATATAATTTCTTAAATTAGTTGCTTTGTGCCGTCGTTCGGAATCTTCAATAAGGTGTTTGAAGTTTTCAAGTTCTGTTTCTTGCTTTTGCCGAAATTCTTTTAATAACCTTATTTTTTCTTGGCGCTCTTCTTCTTCTTTATTTTGCTGAATTCTATATGCCTTCCATTCCGCAGCCTTAAGTTCTAATTCAGCGACAATAGTTGAAATTTGTTGCTCCAATAGTTTTTTCCCATCTCTCCATTCTTTATGGTGATACCGCTTTACTTGAATGTAAAACTTATCAGTAGGTTTATAAATGAAGTTGTTGTAGCTATCATTAGAGATAATTTCTTTTTTAAATCGCTCTCTAAAAACTAATTGAAAATTGAATTCCCCCATAACAACACAGGTTTCTTGATTTGTAACTTGTATTTCAAAACCTCTTGCTTTGACTGATTTTATTAATGTGTCAACTAATCTGAGCATTCTTGATAAGTTGTTCTTTCCAACCCTAATATCTAGATAGCCGTTGCCACTGCTAACAGTTCCTTTGTATTGCCAATCTTCATTGGATTTCAGAAGTTTTTCTTTGGCTTCAACAATCAAACGGTCTGGATTAGTTAATTTCTCTGGTACGTTAAGTATTGATTGTAAATGATTCTCAATTTCTTTTTGTAAAATTGTTAAAGGAGATGGTTCATTCATTTTAATAGTCGTATCTTCTCTTAACGGGAGCGTAATATTTTTTTCATTCACTTTTTCTTTAGGTAGTGGTAAATTGGGTTCTGCATTTCCAAATTTTACTCTTTGCCAATGTCCAGCCTTTGGCAATGGTATGTCATTTTTCACACAGATTTTTCTTAAACCAACATCAGAAATATTGAATTTTCTTGATAATGTTAGCATCGGAGTTGACCAAACTAAATCATAAAGTTCTTTTCTGGTAAATGTTTTTCGTTCCATCAAAATGAAATTTATTTTTTATAAAATCATACTTATCAAAACTAATAACATGCTTAAATATTAAGGGATTATCTCGTCATAATTCAATGAGTATTTGGCTGCTGTCTTTCCTCTTGTTTTTTCTTTTTTCACAATTCCATATTTCACCGCCTTACTCAAATGCATCGAGAAATATTTTTGTGGATTGTTGGCGTATTTTAAATTGTCATCTAATTCAGAAAGCAATTCAATCATTTCAGATGAGGTAAGTGGGCGATTTTCTTTTTGCAAAATGAATTCAATTTTCCTAACCCAATTCCATTCCGAATTGAATTTTATTTTGGGAGTTTTCTTTGCATTGATTTTTGAAAGTTGTTCGGCTAACAAAACATTTTCACTCATCTTTTTTGTGATAATATTTGTCAAACGAGCATTTTCTTTTTCAGATGTTTGCAATAAATCAATCAATTCTTCTTTAGATTTTGATTGCAGAGCTGCTTTTGTCATTTGATTAGCCATTGGAAAGCCATTGTTTTGTGGCAAAGTTACATGACTTTGCATGATACATACATTTAATCTTACACTTTTCTTACAGTAATCTTAATCTATTCTTTTTACCCGTTTTCATAATTTTTTTAAAGAAGCTCTGAGAAATTAATCATTTCCAATCAACTCATACTTGATTCATTTTTTGGCATCATCAGCTTTTGTTTGACATCATTGTCCATCATTGTCTAACATCGTCCAACCATATCGGAACCTCATTTCATCTTTGTGAAAAAGTTCTGTTAAGCGATGGGAAGCGCCGAAGAGTAGTAAACAATTGTCAGATGTTGTTTCAAAAAATGAAACTGGAATTTTTATATAGAATCAGGGAAAATCAACTTTTGTTTTGCCTAAGCTGCTAAAAGTTACCAAGTAATTTTTCAATCCCTTTCATTTTTGCAAAAAAAACAAAAGTTAATCGTGGTAAAAGTTGAACAACGTTGCGTAGTGGTGATAAGAATTTTACCCAAAATTGCAATGGCGGCTAAAGGTGAAAACCCATGTCAAACCTGCATCAGACCTTTGTATCCATAAGTTTAATTTTTTAAAAAAACATAAAAAATAAATCAACAAACATGAATCAAACAAAAATTGAAAAGTATGATGTTGCGAAAATTGAGCAACTCAAAATGTTCTTAGAACAAAATGCTGAAAGAGGTAAACCTCGTTACTACGAAATCTTCGTTGACAATTTAAGAGTAATTGAAAAGACCAACGATGTAGCAGAGTTCGACAGCTTTCAAAACTTTATGAATGAAGATACAAGGTTGATAAAAATACTCTTGTATTCATCGAGTGAAGAAAGTCCGAGAAACGATAAATTTATTTACAGAGTAAAAGATGATGATTCCAAATCAAAAGAACAAGGTTTGAGTGGCGTAGAAGTAACTGAAAGAATTCAAACGGTTTTACAAATGGAAAAAGAGAAGTGGGATAATAATCTCATCAAAAAAGAATTGGAAGAAGCCGAAGAACGAATTGACGAGTTAGAAAAATACAGTGGGCAATTAGAAGCGAAAATCATTGAACTAAAACAAAATCAGAATAAGCTCGGTGGTATTCATTTGGGTGAAATTGCTGGCGTTGCTTTAGAGGCATTACTTAGAAATAATACACAGTTGCTTTCTAAATATCCACTCACAAAAGGCTTGGCAGGCGTGATTGAACAAGACAACAAACAGAAATTAAATCTTGAGAACAATACTTCTGCTTCATCAACGCAAGACACCGAAGTTACTTTTTCGGCTGCTGAAGAAACGAGTGAAGCAGAAAAAGAATTGTCAAAAATGTTACGTGAAATCATGTTAGCATTTTCAGCTGAAGGAGAGTTTTCCAATGTGATGACCATTCTTACAGAAATGGCTGGCAACAAACCTTTGATTCAATCAACATTACAATTCATTCAAAACAATCAACAACAAAATCAAAACAAAAATTAAACAACAAAAATCATGAAACAAGTAACAATCGAATTAACAGACAAGGAAGCACAAATTGTAGGATTAGTAAGCAATTTGCTCTTAGCAAACTGCTTTGAAAAAGAAATCAAGTCAACAGCGGTTAAAACAAAAATTGAACGCTTTAAAAGACGAACCACATTAAAATTGGAAAATAGCTTGAGCGATTACATCGACCAAATTTCAAAGGAAAAGCCACAAGAAAGATTGGAAGACTTCATCAGAAATTACATTTTGAGCAGAAATAAAATGCTAAAACCGCAGCAAAACGATTTTAAGACGAATTAAGACATTTTGGCTCAAAGTCAATACAGTAGGTTATTCCAAGGTGAGTGCTTACCTTTGGGAAGAGGGTAAGCATTCTCTTTGATTTTTAAATTAAAAAGGAAAAATCAAAATGAAAAGTGCGTATGGAAACTTTAAAATCAACAAAAGAAATTACGATTGAGGACATCAAAAAAATAGAAGGCAATGAAAATTTGAGTGAGGAAGAAGCAACGAAAATTATTAAAGATTTGGAATGTATTTGCCACATAATAGCACAACAAATCAATCGGGAAACTGAACAAAAAATATTCGAGTTCAAATTAGCAGCATAAAAAAACGAATAACATGGCAGCACTCAACAATGAAGCATTCAAGCAATTTGTTACCCACAAAAGCGAATTGTCAAACGATGAAACAGTAGTAAAATATGGGGTAATTTATACAAGAGTTTCAACTAAAGAACAATTCCTACACAATGGAAGTATTGAAACGCAGAAGAAATTATGCCTGCGATTTGCAGAGCAAAACAACATTCCGATTTTAAAAGAATTCGGGGGCTGTTATGAGTCAGCCCAATCAGAAGAACGGAAAGAATTTAAACGTATGATGGAGTTTGTGAAAAACTCTAAACAATCAGTGAAATTCATTATCGTTTCTGATAATGATAGATTCAGCAGAACAGGAGCAAATGCGATTTTCATCGCAGAACAATTAAGAAATAAAGGCATTCAAATTAAAGCTACTTCAGCACCAGTTGATACATTAACTCCAATTGGCGCGTTCCAACAAGACATGCAATTAATGTTTTCAAAATTTGATAATCAGATGCGAAAAGAAAAATGTTCGAGAGGCATGAAACAGAAATATGAAAAAGGGATTTTCTTCGGACGATTATCAACTGGTTATGATAGAGTTTTGGTAGATGGCAAGCCTTTTTTCAAGCCTAATGAAATAGGGAAAGCAATTGGTAAGGCATTTAAATGGAAAGCTGAACAAAATCTTTCTATTGCTGAAATCGCCAACCGATTGACAAAATTGGGAACACCTGTAACAGAAAAAAAATTGAGTGCTGCTTTCAGAAATGTTTTTTACTGTGGGCTGCTATCCAACAGAATGTTAGGCGATAGATTAATTGATGGAGTGAATTGGGAACCTGTTGTATCGAAAGAAACATTCCTCAAAGCCAATCAAATATTACAAGCACACTACACCAAATTTGATTCACATAAAGAGGATGAACAAATACCGCTCAAGCGATTAGTGTATTGTGATAAATGCGAAAAAGTGATGACAGGTTATTTGGTAAGGGCAAAAGGGATTTACTATTACAAATGCAATACGAAAGGTTGTTGCAGTAACAAGAGTGCAGAAAAATTAAATCAAGAATTTGAGCAGTTGTTAAAGCGATTTGAGATAAAACCGAAGTATGCGAAATTGATTGAAGAAAGATTGACGGATGCTTTGTCAAAAGTCAAAAATCAGGAACAAGAAAAAACAACTGACCATATCAAACGCAAACATCAGATTTTAGAAAAGATAGAACAAATGGAAGAGCGTTATGTAACGGGCGAAATCAAGAAGGATTTGTATGAAAAATTCAAAACGAAATTCACAAATGAACTGAATGAAGTTTTAAAAGAAATTCAACCTTTCAAAAATAAATTATCGAACTCGAATTTGAGCAAAGAAAAAATGATGGAATATTCGCTGAATATCAGTAAAATATGGGCTTCAGGGGATTTATGGGAAAGGCAAACACTGCAAAAAATAGTGTTTCCTGATAAAATTTACTACAACTGTGATAAATCCAATTATCGAACTGAAAAAGTAAATCCTATACTTTCTGAAAACTTACGACTATCAAGAGTTTTCAGCCAATTAGAAACAAAAAATCCCTCTCGATTTGAGAGGGATTCTTGTAAGGTGGGAGCTACTGGAGTCGAACCAGTGACCCTCTGCTTGTAAGGCAGATGCTCTAAACCAACTGAGCTAAGCTCCCTTTTTTAAAAAGATTGCAAAAGTAAAATTAAATTTTATTTCTGCAATTATTTTTTTTGTACCACGTACGGGAGTCGAACCCGTCATTCCTCCGTGAAAGGGAGGCGTCTTAGCCGATTGACCAACGCGGCGTTTTTTTTAGGACTGCAAAGGTAATTGTTGATTTTTATTTTCACAACTTTTATGAAAATATTTTTATTCAAAGCCTACTTTTGCTTTTGTAAATAGAAATTATGAACAAAAAAATAATGCTGCTTGGCAGTGGCGAATTAGGAAGAGAAGTAGTGATTGCTCTAAAACGGCTTGGGCAATACGTTGTAGCTGTCGATAATTATGTTAATGCACCAGCTATGCAAGTGTCAGATGAATTTGAAGTAATAGATATGTTGGATGGAAATGCATTGTCAGCAATTGTTTCAAAGCATAACCCTGATTTGATTGTACCAGAAATTGAAGCAATTAGAACTGAAAAATTTTATGATTTTGAACAACAGAATATTCAAGTAGTGCCTAGTGCAAAAGCTGCTAATTTTACTATGAACAGAAAATTGATTCGTGATTTAGCTGCGAAAGAATTAGGCTTACGAACTGCCAACTATGAATATGCAACAACATTAGAAGGTTTTATAAATGCAGTTAAAAACATCGGAATTCCTTGTGTAGTAAAACCTTTGATGAGTAGTAGCGGAAAGGGGCAATCGGTTTTGCGTAATGAAAATGATATTCAGAAGTCGTGGGATTATGCTTGTAGCGGCAGTCGTGGCGATTTGATGGAAGTGATTGTAGAAGAATTTATTCCGTTTGAAACAGAAATCACTTTACTCACCATTACACAAAAAAATGGGGCAACATTATTTTGTTCGCCCATAGGGCACAGACAAGAACGGGGCGATTATCAAGAAAGCTGGCAACCTTGTTTAATCAGCGAAAAGGATTTGAAAGAAGCTCAAGATATGGCTGCAAAGGTGACAGAAGCATTAACTGGTGCTGGTATTTGGGGCGTTGAATTTTTCTTAACGGATAAAGGTGTTTACTTCAGCGAACTCTCCCCAAGACCACATGATACAGGAATGGTTACTTTAGCAGGTACTCAAAATTTGAATGAATTTGAATTGCATGCCCGTGCTATTTTAGGCTTACCGATTCCGCAAATTGATTTACTGAAAAGTGGCGTAAGTGCAGTTATTTTGGCCGATACTGAAAATAAAAACCAACCTGTTTATGTTGGAATGGAGCAAGCATTGGGATTTGAAAAAAGCGATGTGAAAATTTTCCGAAAACCAACCACACGGCTACATCGACGAATGGGAGTGGCTTTGGTGTATGATGATTTGCAAAGTGATATGAATAATTTGCGGAAAAAAGCAAAAACAATTGCCGATTGCGTAAAAGTAAAATGATAAAATGTTACTTCAAATAAAAATAAGCAGTTACAATTTTCTACCTTCACCAAATTCGGATTTTTTTAATAAAATTAAGTTTATAAGTTTTGAAAGAAATTGTATGGTTACCATATAGAATTTATGTGGTAAGTTTTTTTATTTGCTCTTTGTTGATTGCATTCTTATTAATAATGATTTGTCAGTTGCTACCTGAACCAAGATGCAGCAAGGTTATTTTTAAAATAAATAGAGGCTGGACAAAATTATTTTTTATTGTTTGTTTTATTCGTATTCGTGTGAAAGGGAAAGAAAATATTATTGAAGACGAATCAGAAATTTTTATCGCCAACCATCGTTCATACATGGATGCAGCGCTAATATTTATCGCAATTCCTAAATATTTTAAACCTTTAGGGAAAGCTGAAATGGGGAAAATCCCATTGTTTGGACCAATCTATCGTTCATTAGCCATATCAGTTGATAGGAGTAGTCCGTATAATCGTGCAAGAAGCGTTAAATTGTTGAAACGCCAGATAGTTAGAGGGACTTCGGTTGTTATTTTTCCTGAAGGAACATTTAATATGAGCGATGCCCCATTAGCCGATTTTTATGATGGTGCATTTCGAATTGCTATCGAAACTCAAACTAATATTCAGCCATTTATTATTACTGGTACTCAGCAAATCTTAGATAGATTTAGCGCTTTAAAAATCAAACCAGGGTTTATTGATGTAAATTATTTACCCGTAATAAAAGCTCAAGGGTTGAGGTGGAAAGATACGGAAGCGTTAAAACAACAATGCTATTCAATTATGGAGAAGGCATTATTGCAAGAAGGAAATTGGTAATTATTACTTTCGATTGAAATAATATTTATTGGTATGCCCATCTAATGTTTCCCTTACTGCCATTTCTTTTTCAAATAATTTTAATATAAAATAATCATGCCTCACACCACCCAATAATGGCTGTGGTTGGGTGTTATCATTAGTGTATTGCTCGGTGAAATAAAAATGTCTTTTGTCTTCGCTGAACTCCCAAGTTCCATGAATTTCAACAGTATGGATAGTACTTGTTTGTGGCATATAACTAGAAGTGAATAAGTACATTGTCCCATCTTTATTGATGTTCATTTCATACAAAGTGAAAATTTGTAATTTATGATCGGTGTAATCAATATCATCATAATAATAATTTACCAACTTCCAATCTTGACAAAGTCTATTTTTTTTACTTCTTAAACTAAAGCCAGGTCCTTCAGGATATTTTCTACAATTAAAATTAATTATCCCAAAGGCAATTAAAATAAGGGCTATAATTATTTGTTTTTTCACTGCTTAAAGGTATTAAAAAAAATAAAATTCAAACATGTCAATTTCCTATTACAACTTTGCAAAAACAAATAATAAATGATTTGGAAATATAAATTTGATGAAAATATTATAAATAAACAGTTTATAAAAGGCAATATGATTGGTTATATTGGCATTGAATGTATTGAAGTTGGGGGTGATTTTTTAAAAGCAAAGATGCCCGTTGATCATCGTACCAAGCAATCAGCAGGGATTCTGCATGGAGGAGCAAATGTTACTTTGGCGGAAAGTATTGGAAGTTTGGCTGCCAATCTGTGTATTGACCAAAATGAATTTTATGCAGTCGGCTTAGAAATTAATGCTAATCACATCAGGGCTAAACATGATGGTTTTGTTATTGGAATTGCAAAGCCAATTCATTTAGGGCAACTGACTCAAATATGGGAAATAAGAATCGAAGATGAAATAGGTAAATTGTTATGCATAGTAAGGCACACTGTAGCAGTATTACCAAAAAGTAATGCAGAGAAAATGCACTTTGATCTGCCAAAAATTTAGTGAAAGAATGTTAGCAAATTATTTTTATTTATGAAAAAGAAATTTTACTTTTGCACCTCAAAATTATAAGTAAGAAAAAAAATAAAGATGCAATTAACAGCAGAATCAAAAAAAGCAATTTTCAAAAAATTCGGTGGCTCTGAAAAAAACACAGGTTCAACAGAAGCTCAAATAGCTATGTTTACTGAAAGAATCAATCATATAACTGAACATATGAAAGGTCAGAAAAATGATAATAACAGCAATCGTGGATTGATTAGAATGGTTGGTAAACGTAAAAAATTATTGACTTATTTACACGATAACAACTTAACTGAATATCGTAAATTGATTGAAAAATTAGGATTAAGAAAGTAATCTTATCAAAATATTAAATTGGCAGGTAAATTTTCTACCTGCCTTTTTTATTTAAAGGCTTTTTGTACTTTTACCTCATCAAAAAGTATAATATTTATCATTAACCGTTCGGGTAATAGTTGAAAATAAAAAGTTTTATCTCCGATTAAACATCCTCGATGAAGCAACTATTAACGATGAAGCCCGACTAAAAACAATTCAAAATTTTATGAGTCAAAAAGGAATCGTAAAAACATTCGACATGGGCGATGGTCGCACCGTATCGATTGAAACTGGCAAATTAGCCAAACAAGCAGATGGTAGCGTAGTAGTTCGCATGGGCGATTGCATGCTATTAGCAACAGTAGTAAGTTCAACTACTTTAAAAGACGGACAAGATTTTTTCCCATTATCAGTTGATTACGTAGAAAAATTTTATTCTACAGGTCGTATTCCGGGAAGTTTTCCAAGAAGAGAAACTAAATTGAGTGATTATGAAGTAATCATCAGCCGATTAGTGGACAGAACTTTGCGTCCGCTTTTCCCTGAAGATTATTTATATGATACTCAAGTGAACGTGTGGTTGATTAGTGCTGATAAAGAAATAATGCCTGATACATTAGCAGGATTGGCTGCCAGCGCAGCTTTGAGTGTAAGTGATATTCCTTTCAACGGACCAATGAGTGAAGTGAGAGTTTGCCGCATTGATGGCAAATTTGTAGTAAATCCAAACAGAAGTGATTTGGAAAGAGCTGACATTGATTTATTAATCGGTGGTTCGATGGAAAACATTGTGATGATTGAAGGCGAAATGAAAGAAGTGAGTGAAGATGAGATGATTGAAGCTATCCGCATTGGTCACGATGCTATTAAATTGCAATGTAAAGCACAAATGGAATTGAGAGAAATGGTTGGTAAAACTACTTTCCGTGAATATCCTGCTCCTGCTGAAAACGAAGAATTAAAAGCAAAAATCAAAACTGATTGCGAAGCGAAAGTATATGCAATTGCTAAAGGCAAATTGGATAAAAATGCACGTAGCGAAGGTTTCAAAGCTATTCGCAAAGAATTTGAAGAAGCAATGGGCGAAGCTTTAACACCAGAGGTAAAACCATTATTGAAAAAATACTTTGGTGATTTAGAATATGATGTTGTTCGTGCAATGATTTTGAACGAACGTCAACGCTTGGATGGTCGTGCATTAGATGAAATCCGTCCGTTATGGATGGAAATCGACGCATTGCCTTCACCGCATGGTTCAGCAATTTTCACACGTGGTGAAACTCAAGCATTGGCAACAGTGACTTTAGGTGGAAAAGATGACGAACAAATGTTGGATAAAGCGCATGATTTAACGTTCTCTAAGTTTTTATTGCATTATAATTTCCCATCCTTCTCAACTGGTGAAATTAAACCAAATCGTGGCCCTGGTCGCCGTGAAATTGGTCATGGTAACTTGGCAAAACGTTCGTTGGAAATGGTGATGCCTGAAGATTGCGCTTACACCATTCGTATTGTGAGTGAAGTATTGGAAAGCAATGGTTCATCATCAATGGCTACTACTTGTGCTTCATCAATGGCATTGATGGATGCAGGTATTGCAATCAAAGGTGGTGTTTCCGGTATTGCAATGGGTATGATTACTAGTCCTGATGGCAGCAAATATGCTATCTTAAGTGATATCTTGGGTGACGAAGATCACTTGGGTGATATGGATTTTAAAGTAACTGGTACTGCAAAAGGTATTTGCGGAACGCAGATGGATATTAAAGTAAAAGGGTTGAGTTTTGAAGTATTGAAAGAAGCTTTACAACAATCTAACCGTGGTCGTTTACACATTTTGAATGAAATGAATAAAACGATTGCTGTTGCACGACCTGAATTGAAACCTCATGCACCTCGTATTGAGCAAATGATTATTGATAAAGAATTTATCGGTGCTGTAATCGGGCCAGGTGGTAAAATTATTCAGGAAATGCAAAAGGTTACTAAAACACAAATCAACATTGAAGAAGTAGTGAAAGATGGTGTTGAAGTAGGGCAAATCACAATTTTGAGTACCAGCAAAGAAGGTATGGATGCTGCAAAAACTCAAATCAAAAACATTGTTTTTGTTCCACAAATTGGTGATGAATTTGACGCAACTGTAAAATCAGTTGTTGAATTCGGTGCTTTTGTTGAATTGGTACCAGGCAAAGAAGGTTTATTACACATTTCTGAAATCAGCTATACTCGTTTAGCTTCAATGGAAGGTGTATTTAAAGTAGGTGATAAAGTAAAAGTGAAAATCATTGGTACTGATCCACGTACTGGCAAATTGCGTTTAAGCCGCAAAGTGTTAATGCCTAAACCAGAAGGTTATGTAGAAGAACCTCAACGTGAACATCGCCCAAGCAGCGGTGGTGACAGAAGAGGTGGTGGCGATCGCAGACATGGTGGTGGTGACAGAAGACACAGTGGTGGCGACCGCAGAGATAGCCGTCCTAGAAATGAAAATGGTGGCAATCAGGCACCGCCAGTTGATCAAGTCGAATAATTTTTTAGATATTGATATTCCTTAAATATTTTGAACATCGTTAGTTTCAGATAGATTATTTTGATTCTAATGATGTTCGATTTTTATCGAGTTTCTACAAACTAAATTATAGAAATTACTTTTTCATCGCATATTCCAAAATCTTATCAATAAAATCATAAGGCTTATAGCCTGCAATTGCTGCCTGATGATAGATACAAGTTGCAGGCGTCATACCTGGTAATGAATTGGCTTCAATAACCAAAGTATCTGTTTTCAAATCATCATAAATTCTTACAAACGCATCCAATCTAGCATAGCCTTCAATTTTCAAAAGTTGTGCAGCATCTTCAATTGTTTTTCTTACTTGTCGTGAAATAATTTTGAATTCTTTGGCATCTTTTGAAAACCTTGCTGGTGTGATGTTTTGCCCTTGACCAGCCAGAAATTTTTCTTCCAAACTTAATACATCACCATCGGCTAATGCTTCGCTGGGTTCAAAAACTTCGTACATAATTGTTCCGTCTTCCGTTTTATGCGTAAGCAAACCAACTGTCACTTCCATGAATTTTGTTGAATCTTTTTTATCTACAAGCGCTTCTAACAACACCACATCTTTATTCGGAAATTCTTCATTTTTTTTCAAATGTAAAATCTCTACATCATTTTCAATTAAAGCATCGCCTTCTCTGAAAATCAGTTCCACAAAGGCTTTTAATTCTGTATCATTTTTAATTTTCTTTACAGCACTGCTACAACCATCATCAACTGGTTTGGCGATTAATGGGTAGTGAAATTTAGATTTAATAGTTTTTAAACAAGCATTTTCATCTTTTTGCCAATCTGCTTTACTCAACAAATATTGTTCGGTAACAGGCAGATGATGCTGTTTTAATAATTGCAGTGTATCAAATTTGTTGATTGTTAATTGCGAACTTTCAACTCCTGAACCATTGTAAGGCAAGCCAATTTTATTCAGCTCATTTTGTACAGCTCCATCTTCTCCTGGGCGACCATGCAGAGCAATGAAAACTACATCGCATAAGCCTTTCAAATCATTGTATGAAATTTTCTTTGGTGCAAACTGAACATTTTCTCCTGCAAATTTTTGAGTGATACTTTTACATTCATCTTTGATTTTGTTCAGCATTGGGTGAACGGAATAATGCAAAATCTTTTCACGAATGTCATCAGCATTGTCTTTCAACATCATGTTAATAGGCAATACATACAAGTTGTGTTCGTTTTTATTTCCAAAAAGAAAAACTGGAATAGGTTCGTATTTAGTACTGCTTGATAATTTTTCAAAAATGTTTCTACCACTTTCAACACTTATATGTCGCTCAGAACTGTAGCCGCCCATGATAACTGCGACTTTTATTTTATTAACGATTTTTGATTTTTGATTTTCGATTTTTGAATTCAAATCGTTAAGCAATGAATTGAATTGATTGCTTTCAAATCCAAGACCAATGCGTTGTTTAATGGATATTGCGATAATGTAAGTCAGGAATTGAGATGGATTCAATCCAATCTCGGCTGCCTGATGAAAGAAGAATGAGCTTGGCAACATTCCGCTTGTAGTATTCGGGTCATTTAAAAATATTTTCCCATCATCACTCAAAAATCCATCGATACGAGCATAAACATTGAAGTTGAAAAACTGAAATAACTTTTCACATTCTGTTCTGATATTTTGAATTTGGTCATCGCTTACCTGAATTGGTGTAACCTTACGACTCAAGCCAGGTAAGTATTTCGAACGGTAATCGAATAATTCTTGTCCTTTAATAATTTCTGTTGGTGGCAAAGCAATTGGCTTTCCATTTTCATCTTGCACTACAATACAGCTAAATTCTCGGCCTTTAATAAATCCTTCAATCAACACTTCTTTTTCTGAATCCAAACCTTGCAACTCAATGTTGTCGGTACTTTCAGCAAAATGCTTTTCTAATTCGTGAAATAAATTTTCAGGATTGTAAACTAAATTCTTAATTCCTAATTCATAATTCATAATTCTCAAAGGAAGTCCAACTCCTTCTCTGATGTCCGTTAAATCCTTTACCAATAATACTTTTTCAGATTCTGTTTTATTTACCCAAACTGTTTTTGAAATGGTTTTTATAAAAAATGCCTTATCAATAGCTTCTGAAAATTTTTCTATAGAATTATCTTTTAAAATTGTTGCACCTACCGAAGAGCCTTGATTGGCAGGCTTTATGGCAATTGGCAATTTTAATTCTGTTTTTATTTTTTCGAAAATTGAAGATTTGTAGTTCGAATTTATCCAATCTCCTTTTTTAATTACTTCAAATTTTGGTGAATGAAATCCGCCAGCAACCATCAATTTTTTCTGCACTGCTTTATCCATACCGATTGCACTCGGTAAAATGCCTGAACCGCTGTAAGGAATTTTTAACCATTGCAAAGCTCCTTGAATAGAGCCATCTTCGCCATTATTGCCATGCAAACACAAAAAGCCAAAATCAATCAAGTTTGGTAAATCATTGAGTGAGATTTTTTTTCCAACCTGACTAATCATTTTGTTCAAATCTTCATCAGATAAGTTATTTAAACTTTCTACATACATCTGAAAGCCAGATTTTGATTCAGGAATGAAATCAGTTGTTGGATAAAAATCTCGGATAGTTCCTTTGTAAATAAATTGCCAATTGAGCAGAATTAAATTATTCAGTGAATCAATAAAAATCGGAACGGGCTCGAATAAAGATTTATTCAAATTATCATACACCGTTCTGCCACCTGCAAAAGATATTTCACGTTCACGTGATGAGCCACCAAAGAAGATTCCTATTTTCATTTACTTTATTCAATTTATTGCCAAATAAAAAAGCCACACAAAACTGATAAAACCTATCCGTTCTGCATGGCGTTTCAATATTAATTATCACACAATTAAATGTGCATTCTGTTCTTTTTGTCTAACAATTGTTCTGGTGTTTCTACAACCATTTCGTCTGGTACACAACAGTCAACAGGACAAACCGCAGCACATTGTGGTTCATCATGAAATCCTTGGCATTCAGTGCATTTATCTGAAGTAATATAATAATGGTCATCAGACACTGGCGTATGCTTTGCGCCTGCATCTACGCTTGAGCCATCACGAAGTGTGAAAGATCCTTTTACAGTTGTCCCATCTGCAATTGCCCATTCAACACCGCCTTCATAGATTGCGTTGTTAGGACATTCTGGTTCGCAAGCCCCACAGTTAATACAGTCGTCAGTAATTTTGATAGCCATAATTATTTATGATTTTTTGATTAAAAGATTTTGAATAAAATACCTTTGCAGTGCAAATGTAAATCAAGGCTGCGAAATTAAAAGAAAAATATTTTACATAAAAGAAAAGTATGACAATAGAACATAAAATTTCAACATTAGGTTTGTGGAGTGATCAAATTAAATTAAGAATTAGGAATTATGAATTAGGAATTGAAAAGGAAAATGACTTTGCAAAAGCAATTACGAGAACTTATCAATTCAACAAATGGTTTACTGAAGAAAATGTTTTGTCGGCTTTGAAAAATATTTGTCATGATTTTTTGGCAAAAGAAAAATTAGAAAAGTGGCTTCAAAAATATTCACTACTCACCACCCAACATATGCAAACTGTTGGCATAACAATGGCTGGTAATATACCATTGGTGGGCTTTCAAGATTTATTGTGTGTTTTGATCAGCAATCATAAAGCGTTGATAAAGCAATCATCAAAAGACAATATTCTGTTGCCGTATTTGTTAGAAATTCTTTTTGAAATTGAACCCGAATTTAAAAAGCAAATTGCTTTTTCTGATATGTTAAAAGGCTGCGATGCTTATATAGCAACAGGTTCAAACAATTCAGCTCGGTATTTTGAATATTATTTTGGGAAATATCCTCACATCATTCGCAAAAACAGAACTTCAATTGGCTTGTTAGATGGAACAGAATCGGATGAAGATTTATTGAATCTTGGCAAAGATATTTTTTCTTATTTTGGAATGGGCTGCCGCAATGTGGGCAAAATTCTAATTACCCCTAATGTAGATTTACAAAGGCTTTTGAAGGCGTTTGAATATTTTAATTATTTAGCTGACCACGATAAATACAAAAATAATTTTGATTATCAGCTCACTATTCTGTTGATGAATCAAACACCTTGCTTGGCAAATGATTGTGTGATTTTAACTGAAAATAAAAATCTGCATTCTCCACTTGCTGTTTTGTATTATGAAGTAGTAGATGATTTGAAAAAGGCTTTACAAAACATTTCGCAAGATGATTTACAATGTATTGTTGGAAAAGATTTTATTTCTTTCGGGCAATCGCAACAACCATCATTGAGTGATTATGCTGATAATATAGATACAATGAAGTGGTTGATGAAATTAGCTTAAAGATGAAAACCAATCTTTCCAAAGTACTTCATATCCGGAGTTATTTATTACTCGAGCAACCTGCTGTGGTGTCCGACTATCATCGATTTCAAATTGTTCTAAAGCTTTTGTATTTAGTGCGTATCCACCAGGCTCAGTTTTCGAACCAGCGCTCATAGCCGTTATACCGAAATTAAAAGCATTGTCTCTGAATTTAATGCTTTCACGGGTTGATAAACTTAATTCAACATTTTCGTTAAATATTCTATAAGCGCAAATTAATTGTATTAAATCTTTTTCATCAATGACTACATTCGGTTGGAAGCAACTTTCGTTTGGGCGAATTCGTGGAAATGAAATCGAATATTTTGTTTGCCAAAACTTTCGTTGTAAATAATCTAAGTGAAGTGCACAAAAAAAAGAATCAGTTCTCCAATCTTCTAAACCTAATAAAACACCTAACCCAATTTTATGAATTCCTGCATTGCCAATTCTGTCAGGTGTTTCGAGCCTGTAATTAAAGTTTGATTTTTTTCCTTTGGGATGATAAGTTTTGTAGTTGGCTCCATTATAAGTTTCTTGATAAACTAACACGGCATACAATTCATGCTTTTGTAAGATTTGATATTCCTCTAATTCTAAAGGTTGCACTTCAATGGTTATATTAGAAAAATATTCTTTTGCAATTTCAATAGCTTGTGTGAAATAATCTATATGCACAGTTTGATTGGCCTCACCTGTAACTAATAAAATATGGTCGAATCCCAATGTTTTGATTGCCTCAAATTCCTTACGCATTTCATTGGGTGAAAGAGTAAGTCTTTGAACTTTGTTGTCATAGCTAAAACCACAGTAAGTGCAAATGTTTTGACACTCATTACTCAAATACATTGGTGCATAAAACTGAACTGTTTTACCAAATCTTTTTTGAGTGAGATGTTGACTAATCTCCGCCATTTGGTTTAAATAATTTTTAGCAGCAGGAGATACCAAAGCCATAAAGTCATCTAATGTTGTATTGCCTGCATTTTTAAGTGCATACTCAACATCTCCATCAGTTTTTGCAGCAATTTTTTCAGTTACTGTTTCCCAATTATATTCATTAAATGTTTTTATAAATGTCATTTTAGAATAGCTTGTTGATTAAACAACTATAGAACCTTTTTTCGATCTTATTGTTCAATCTTAATTTAAAATAATTGTTGCACCTGTGTTTAAAAAATCATCCTCACTGTTCGAAGCAATAATTATCAATCTGTCATTTGAATATTTTTGCAATAATTTTTTATACCAATTTATTCCCCATTCATCCAAATTGCTGGTAGGTTCATCTAACAAAACCATTGAAACATCTGCTAATACAGCGAATGCAACTTTTACTCGTTGTTTCATGCCTGTACTGAAATTTTTTAAATATTGATTTGCTTCTTTTTCTAAATTCAGTAATGATAGAATTTCTTTTTCGGTTAAACTGGGCAACCAATTTTTAAATGTAGATTGAAATTGAATCAACTCTGTAAGTGTAAATTCATCAGGTAATTCAATAGATGGCGAACACCAAGAAATGTGTTGAAATATTTTTTCCGAATCAATTTTATGGTTATTCATCAACCATTCAATAGTTCCTTCGTTTGGAGATGACAAACCGCCCAGTAGGCTCATTAATGTTGATTTTCCAGCGCCATTTTTTCCTTTTACTGCAATAATATTTGGCGAATTCCATGAAGCATTTAAGCCTCTAAAAATCCAATCATAATTGAACCTTTTGCCAGCATTATTCAATATTACCTTCATTGCGCTTGCTGTATCCTTTGATGATGCCACGAACTGAATTGCGAATAAAATCAACTATTTCATCACGTTCTGCAGAAATTGGCAATTCTCTTTCAACTAATGCAACAGCTTTTGAAGTATTTAATCCCTTCACAAAAATATAGCGATAAATATCTTGTATGCGATTTATTTGTTCTTCAGTGAAACCACGACGACGAATTCCGACAGAATTAATACCAACATAAGACAATGGCTCACGAGCGGCTTTTACATAAGGTGGAACATCTTTTCTAATCAATGAACCACCTGAAACAAAAGCATGTTTGCCAATTTTTACAAACTGATGAACTGCTGTCATTCCACCTAAAATCACCCAATCATCCACTTCAATATGCCCAGCTAAATTTACATTGTTAGCTAAAATACAATTATTACCCACTACGCAATCATGTGCTACGTGAACATAAGCCATTAATAAACAGTTGCTACCAACCACAGTTTTTCCGGCAGCTACAGTTCCACGATTGATGGTTACACATTCTCTAATTGTAGTGCCATCACCAATGATAGTGATAGTTTCTTCGCCATCATATTTCAAATCTTGCGGAATAGCAGATATAACTGCACCTGGAAAAATCCTACAATTTTTACCAATTCGTGCACCTTCCATTATCGTAACATTCGATTCGATAACTGTTCCTTCACCTATTTCAACATTTTTGCCAATGGTTACAAATGGCTCTATTACTACACTTTTAGCAATTTTTGCTTGTGGATGTATGTATGAGAATGGTTGATTCATGCAGAATAATTTTTTGTTTTAATTATTAAGGTTAGGTTTATTGAACATCTTCTTTACGAACAATTTTTGCAATTAATTCTGCTTCGGTAACAATTTTATTCCCGACATATGCAGTGCCTTTCATTTCGCAAATACCACGACGAATTGGGCTAAGCAATTCTAATTTTAAAATCAAGGTATCGCCAGGCACTACTCTGTTTTTAAATCGACATTTGTCGATTTTTACAAAATAGGTATCATAATTATGTGGGTCTGGAACAGTTCCCAATGCTAATATTCCTCCTGTTTGTGCCATAGCTTCAATTTGCAAAACACCAGGCATCACGGGGTTTCCAGGGAAATGTCCTTGAAAAAAATGTTCGTTGAAAGTTACATTTTTTATACCAACAACTTGTGTTTCCGTCATTTCAATAATCTTGTCAACTAATAAGAATGGATATTTGTGCGGTAATGCTTTTTCAATTTGACGAATATCAAAAACAGGTTTTGCATTCGGATCGTATTCAGGCACTACATTTCTGTTTTTTGAAGCTTTGATGTAAGCTTTAATTCTTTTAGCAAACTCAACATTGCTAGCATGCCCTGGGCGGCTTGCAAATACTTTTCCTTTTATCGGTGTTCCAATTAAAGCTAAATCACCAACTACATCTAAAAGTTTATGGCGGGCAGGTTCATTTTGATAACGTAAATCAACATTATTCAAAATACCTTCTTTCATTACACTCACTTTTTCGCGATTGAATAATTTTGCTAACCGAGCCAATTCTTCATCGCTCACCAATTTATCAACTACAACAATTGCGTTGCTCAAATCACCGCCTTTTATCAAGTTGTTATCGAGCAATAATTCTAATTCATGTAAAAAACAAAATGTACGTGATGCAGCAAATTCTCCTCTGAATTCAGAAATATTATGCAAAGTAGCATGTTGTGTTCCTAGAACTGGTGAATTATAATCAACCATCACTGAAATTTGATAATCTTCAGCAGGTACAGCTGTCATTTCAACTTTCTTAATGGGGTCGAAATATTGCACTGTTGAATTCAATACAAAATATTCTCTAACTGCACTTTGCTCTTCTACGCCTACACTTTCAATGGCTTCAATAAATGGTTGTGAACTGCCATCAATAATTGGAACCTCCATTCCGTCCATTTCAATCAACACATTATCTAATCCCATTCCAACTAAGGCCGCCAATGAATGCTCAACAGTTGAAACTCTTGCACCATTTTGTTCTAAGGTTGTACCTCTCGATACATCTACCACCAAATCAGCATCAGCATTGATGATGGGTTGGTCGGGCAAATCAATTCGTTTGAATTTGAAACCATGATTTACGGGAGCAGGTTTGAAAGTAAGTGTAACGTTTTTACCTGTATGAAGACCGTAACCAGAAATTGAAACTGCTGATTTTAAAGTACATTGCATGTCGCTCATAGTGCGATTATATTGATTTGTTTTTTGAAAAATGGAAACAAAAATAGCGCATTTATGCGCTATTTTTTAATAAAAATGTAATTGAGTTGCAAATAAGTTCTAAAGCCTTTGTTATAGTTAAGTTTGAAAATAATTTTAACCATAAACTTATATGATTTTTGAATTTTTAACTCATTTCAGAAAAATATTGGAAGAAAAACGGAATGGTTTCAATGCCTTTGTAGTAATTGAAAACATGGTAATGCTCATTAGGCGAATGCAATCCATCGCTATCCAAACCAAAGCCCATCAACACAGTTTTTAATCCTAATACACTTTCAAAAAGCGCTACGATTGGAATACTTCCACCACCACGAGTTGGAATTGGTGATTTACCAAAAGTAGTTTCAATGGCTTTGTGTGCAGCTTTGTAAGCCACACTATCCGTAGGTGTTACCACAGGTTCACCGCCATGATGTGCTGTAACTTTTACCGTAACATAAGGCGGAGCAATTTTTTCAAAATGTGCTTTGAATAAATTGGAAATCGTTTCACTTTTTTGATTCGGCACTAATCGCATCGAAATTTTTGCATTTGCTTTTGAAGGCAAAACTGTTTTTGCACCTTCGCCAGTATAACCACCCCAAATGCCATTCACTTCCATCGTCGGGCGAATGCCAGTTCGCTCCAAAGTGCTGAAACCCTTTTCACCCCACACTTCGTTGATGCCTAAATCTTTTTTGTATTCGCTTAAATCGAATGGTGTTCTGTTCAATTCTTCTCTTTCGGCAGCGGTTAATTCTATTACATCATCATAAAATCCTGGAATGGTAATGTGATTATTTTCATCGTGTAATGATGCAATCATTTTTGCTAAAATTGTGGCAGGATTAGCCACAGCACCACCATACACACCACTGTGCAAATCTTTATTGGGTCCTACAACTTCTACTTCCATATAAGCTAAACCTCTCAAACCTGCTTCCAAGCTGGGGTTTTCCATGCTAATCATGGAAGTATCGGAAACCAAAACCACATCGGCTTTTAATTTCTCTTTATTTTTTTCTAAGAAAATACCCAGATTATTGCTGCCCACTTCTTCTTCACCTTCAATCATGAACTTCACATTACAAGGTAAAGTGTTAGTTTTCATCATGGTTTCAAATGCTTTCACATGCATATAAAACTGTCCTTTATCATCAGCACTTCCACGAGCATAGATTTTACCATCTTTAATAACAGGTTCAAATGGTGGTGAAGTCCACAATTCTAAAGGGTCAGCAGGTTGTACATCATAATGCCCATAAACCAAAACTGTTGGTTTTGAAGCATCAATAATTTTTTCACCATAAACTATTGGATGACCAGCAGTAGGGCACACTTCAACATTATCAGCACCAGCTTCAATCATTCGTTGCTTAACTTCTTCGGCACATTTTGCCGTGTCGGCATTGTTTTCTGTTCTTGCGCTAACCGATGGAATGCGCAATAAATCTAACAACTCATTTAAAAAACGTTCTTTATTTTTTTCTTGGTATTCTTTCCAAACTTGCATGATTATATTTTTTTGAGTGGCAAATGTAATTGTTTTAGAAAATTAAATTTACTTATTGTTAATCATGTTAAAAGTAAAATAAAGTTGATCCAAATAAAAGTTTTAAAACGCTATTTATAAAATGCTTTGACTTTATTTATGATATTATTTATATGTATCAGTTAATTAAAATTATTGGATTAATTTTTTTTAAGAGATAAACAAACTAAAATTCTCCAACTTTAACGTAAAAATTAAGGAGCAACGATTAAAGAAAAGTAACTCTGCTGATAAAAATCCCATCCATCAGCAGGTAATTCAACAGGCTGTGTGTGCTGATTATCTTGCGTATAAAATCTGAAATAAATGGGTTGCCCATTGGGTAACGAAGCAGTATTAATTGTGTAATAGTAATAGTATGGCATGTGCATAGAAAACAAATTATCCATCCAAACTGGTGTTGTTACACTATTCAAGTTGTACGAAGATGCACTATTAAAACCTAAAGCATTTGCACTAAATTTTACTTTGTTATAAGTTAATTGTAGCGGCGTTTGAATATCATCGTACACACCAAACCAAATAGTTAATTGTGTATTGTTAGGAACTAAAAATGGCATAAATGGATTGCCTTTTCTTATTGAATCAATTCGATATGGATTGCCTCCAACTGGAATAGTAGCCACAAAACCAAATGTTTGCGGATTGGCATTAGGTTGATTAGCTAAGTTGCCAAACATATCAGGTGCACCGCTGTTTATCCAGTTTGATATTTGGGTAATTTGATGTGGTGGCAACATCGAATCATAAATAGGCATTCGCCCTAAAACTTTATCGTTGGTAATGATTCTTTCGTGCAACCAACTCATCGCAGCATCATAAGGTTTAACTCGATAAACAAAACTATGTGCTGTATTATTTTTTACTACAGGTTGTAAAATCAACGTGCTATAAGCACTTTGAACTGTTCTGAAATCGGGTTCAAAAGTTCCATCGTGACACCCAGGCATGGCGCAACGAGCTTGAAAAATGTATTTATGAATACCCACAAAACTATTGCTATCAATAACAGGCGGAGTGATATTTGGTGGATAAATAATATGGCTGTAAGGATTATCCGATAGTATAGTCGTGCTACCATCCTGATATTCCTTTTTGCAAGAAAAAGTAATTACCATTGTTGATACCAATATTGAAATAATCAATAAAATTATTTTCACCTTTCTTGTAAATTTGATAGCAAAATAAAACTTAATTAGCATTTTCGCAAAAAATATTCTTTGACTGAATTTCAATATACAACAATCAAAGCAACTACGATAGCTGAATTTACTGACCGTGGCAGCAGATTCATTGCGTTTGCATTTCCAATTTCATCGGTGGAAGAATTTAAAATTCAATTATCAAAATTAAAAGAAGAACACCCAAAAGCAGTTCATCATTGCTTTGCCTATAGAATTGGGAATGATAAAAACAATTTTCGCAGCAGCGATGATGGCGAACCAAGTGGCACAGCAGGTAAGCCAATTTTAAATCAAATTGATTCTAAAAATTTAACCAACATTTTAGTTGTTGTGGTAAGATATTTTGGCGGAATTTTATTGGGTGTTCCAGGTTTAATCAATGCTTACAAAACTGCAACAACATTGGCGTTGAACTACGTTGAAATCGTTACCAAATCAATTGAAAAAGAAATTTCTATAGAATGCGATTATACACAATTAGGCGAAGTGATGAATATTGTAAAAGCAAATTCGCTGAATATTGTTTCAAAAAAAATTGAATTGTTTTGCGAAATTAAAGTTGCAATTCCACTTGAAAATTTTGAATCCATTTTAAACAAATTGCAACATTTAAAAAGTGTAAGTCTAAAAAATATCGAATGAAAAAGCTGTTACTAATTGTTTTGTTCACGAGCATTGAAACCTTTGTCAATGCTCAATCATATAACACTCCAAATTGGGGTAATCAAAAAGTAATCAATGGTTATAGTGAAAGAATTAGTGGCGAAATTTTGCCTTACATTTCTATGCACAGCGATATCATCAATCATTCTTTATTAACCAGATGTAATGATGGAAAAATGAAAATTGAATGGCTAACTGATACTATTAACTTTTCTGAAAAACAAAAATCCGTTTACATCATTTGGGTATTTGCACATTCTACAGGCACCAATTCTGGCACTCGTTTTTTTGATTTTTATGTGAATGATAATTTCAAAATAAAAATAAAAACGCTGCAAAAAAATTACCCCCCATATCAAATATTCAATTCCTCAAACGATAGTACAGCTTTACTTTACGACTATAAGAAGAAAGATATTTTTGGCGATTTACATGGCTATGCAATTTTGAAAATTGAAACAAAAAACTTGAAAAATCATTCCCCAATAAAATTGAAATTGGTGGGTGAAAATCAACAAAGTGAAGACTGGATGATGGCTTATCAATTTGAATACAAAAATAAAATTTGGATAAAACCATTTCCTTTTGAGTTTCAAAATAATCATGAACAGGTTTTGAACTTCAAGATTTTTGATGTGGATGATAATAAAAAAATTACCATCAAAATTGATGATAGAAGTATTGAAAAAAGTTTTTCAACCAACTACAATGATTTTAACATCAATATCTCAAAAGTATCATCCACAAAGCATTTACACATAGTTGTAAATAATTCACACAGAAAATTATTAGACACTATTTTAAAAATAGAACCAGTTGTTTATCGCGAAATTTATTTATTGCCGCATTCTCACAATGATATCGGTTATTCGCATTTGCAGGAGCAAGTGGAACAAATTCAAAATCAAAATATCATTAATGCACTTCGGCAGATTAAACTAACCGAAAAAAGCAAAGCACCATTTAAGTGGAATATTGAATCAGCTTGGGCTGTAGAGAATTTTCTAAAAATTGTAACGCCTCAACAACGCCAAGATTTTTTTGAAGCAGTAAAGAAAAATCAAATCGGATTATCTGCATTTTACGCCAATGAATTAACTGGTTTGATGACGCAAGATGAATTGAATTGGACAGTTGATTATGCTGCGAATTTGAGAACGCAATTCCAACTACCGATTAAAAGTGCCATGCAGAGCGACATTCCAGGCATGAGCTGGGGAATAGTTAGTGCGTTGACAAAACACGGAATCAGATATGTGAGCCATGCACCAAATTACATGGAACAATTTCCTGACCATGGTGATAGAATTGGAAACACATTAAAAGCACAAGCCGATAAAATGTTTTGGTGGAAATCAGTAAGCGGAAAAGATAGTGTTTTATTTTGGACTTGCGGCAAAGGCTATTCTTCTTTTCATGGTTTTAAAGTTGGCGACATCAACGAACGAGGGCAAGAAAAAATTGGTAATTACATGGATGAATTGCAGCACAATAATTATCCATATTCTATTGTGCAATGGCGTTACAATATTGGTTCTGACAATGGACCAGTTGATTCTTCTCTTTCTGCTTTTGTTGAAAAATGGAATAAAATGTATGCTTCTCCAAAAATAAAAATCGCCTCAACCAATGAAGTGTTTGAAGATTTTGAAAAAAAATATGGTAAGCAAATTCCTGTGCAAAGTGGGGATTTTACTGGCTATTGGGAAGATGGGGCATTCAGTTCGGCAAAAGAAGAAGGTGATGCAAGAATGTTGAGTTTAAAAATTTCGGCGCTAGAAAAATATGCCGAACAACATCAAATAAAACTGGATGAACAACTTTTATATCGGGCAAAAAGAAGCATTGTGATGTGGCACGAACACACTTGGGGGGCATGGTGTAGCATCAGCGCACCCAATGATACTTTTACTATTAAGCAATGGAATTTTAAAAAACGATTTGTGGATTCGGCGCAATATTATTTCGATGTTTTGTTGAAGAATATCAAAATGAAATCATCCATTAATCCATCAATAAAATGGGAAGACAAAGATGAAATGTTGATGAATGAAATTAGTGGTTCACCATTAATTTTTATTGATGGACTAAATCCAGATAGTTTTCTTTTGGTGAATCCTCCAATTCAAAACAAATTTATTGATAGCTTCAAACTGTTTACTGAAGGCGATGTTAGTGGTGAAATAAGTCATTGCACCTATACTTTGTTCAAAAAAAATAATTTTGACAAAGAGGCAATGCACATAGCACTGCCATTAGAAATAGACAATCCTACCTACAGAATTAGCGTTGATGGAGGTTTTTATACACCATGTAAAACGCAAATTAATGGAGCAAACAAAGACTATTTTGCGGCTCAAACTTGGATTGATATTTCAAATGAACGCTATGGCGTTACAATATTTTGTCCGCAAGCCAACTTGTATGAATTAGATAAAATTGAAAGTGAGATGCGTTCGGATTTTGGAAAAGTATGGACAAATGACTGTCCGAAAACATCGAAATTGTTTTTGTATGCACTAAATAATTATTGGCATACCAACTATAAAGCATCGCAATCGGGACAAATCCTATTTGATATTTATACTCAAGAACATCAAGCATTTGATTTAAAAAAAGCACAACAATTTGTTCAAAAAATTATTGACGAAGAAATTTGTAAATGATGCAGCCAAGCAGAAATTCTTTATCCGAATACAATTACAATTTGCCACCAGAGCGGATTGCACAACATCCATTGGCACAACGCGATGCTTCAAAATTATTGATTTATGAAAATGGGGAAATTAAAGAAAGTCAGTTTTTGAATGTGACAAATTTTCTTTCTGCCGATTCTTTTTTGGTATTCAACAACACCAAAGTTATTCATGCCCGAATGTTGTTTGACATTGGCAAAAATAAACCTATCGAAATTTTTTGCTTAGAACCTGTTGCGCCATTTTCGCAACAAGAGTTGTCGATGAACGTACAGCAAACCTGCATTTGGCGTTGTTTTGTGGGTAATGCAAAAAGTTGGAAAGAAAACATTTTGCTAGAAAAATCATTGCAAATTGAAAACGAAAATGTAATTGTAAAAGCAAAGAAAACTGAAAAAGAAAAAGATAGCTTCTTGATTGAATTTAACTGGAGCGGCAATTTTTCTTTTGGGAAAATTTTGGAGGCCATTGGTTTGTTGCCGCTTCCGCCATACATCGAACACAAAGCAGATAATGCAGATGAGGAACGCTATCAAACCATTTATTCCGAAAAAAATGGAGCAGTTGCCGCTCCAACAGCAGGTTTACACTTTACTAAAAGTATTTTTGATAACTTAGAAAAGAAGAAAATTGAAGTGGGGTATGTAACGCTTCATGTTGGTGCTGGTACTTTTTTGCCGATGAAATCTGACGATGTTTTACAGCATACGATGCACAAAGAAAATATTTTGATTGAGCAAAAATTAATTGAACAATTAAAATTGAAAAATGAAATTGTGGCTGTTGGTACAACGACTTTACGAACTTTGGAAAGCCTTTATTGGATTGGTGTTCGGCTAATTAAAAAAGAAAGCAATCCTTTTTTTGTGCCGCAATTTTATGCTTTGGAAAACCAACATTTACAAATTTCAAAAGCCGATTCGATGCAGGCGATATTGAATTATTTGCACGAAAATAATTTATCGAAAATTGAAGCTGCCACACAAATTATGTGTTTGCCGAGTTATGAATTTAAAATTGTTAAAAGACTAATCACCAATTTTCATCAACCCAAAAGCACACTCTTGTTGCTAATTGCTGCGTTTGTAGGCGATGATTGGAAAAAGATTTATGATTATGCTCTGCAAAATAATTTTAGTTTTTTGAGTTATGGTGACAGTAGTTTATTGACTTTAAAAAACAAAATATGAAACGTATTTATTTCATCTTGCCAATTATTTTTTTCGTTTGTTTTAGTTCAAGCGCCAGAAAAAAATATGATGCTGTCAATAAACTGACTACTAAAAATTTTGTGGCAAAGGTTTATCAAAATGATAAAAGTACGATGCTGAATATTCAATACATTGTTGTCAAAAATCAAAAAATTAGTTTATCGATTTTGACTGTTGATTGCCTGAAAATACAGCAACTATGTGATGAGAAACAAAAAGAAGGCTTGCAGCAAATCTTTTATGATATTTCTTTTTTGCCACAAGGCACTTACATTATTGAATTGAACGGAAAACAGAAAATGATTACAAAAACTTAACGGTAGATTCATTTGAAAACTTACATTTGTAATCATGCTCAACATCACTTTTCTCGGCACAGGCACATCGCAAGGCATCCCTATGATTGCCTGCCCATGTGCTATTTGCCAATCGACCAATACAAAAGATAAACGCTTGCGTTCATCGGTGATGATTGAATGCGATGGACAAAATTTGGTGATTGATACTGGTCCTGATTTTAGAACACAAATGTTGAGAGAAGAAGTAAAACATTTGGAAGCAGTTTTATTTACGCATGAACACAAAGATCATACTGCAGGTCTAGACGACATCAGGGCTTTTAATTATTTCAACAAGAAATCAATCCCGGTTTATTGTAGCGCACATGCAGCAGTGAAAATAAAAAGCGATTACGATTATGTTTTTAGCGGCAAAAAATATCCGGGTATTCCCGAAATTGATTTATTTGAAATCAACAATTCACCATTCAAAATCCAAAACAAAATCATCGTAAATCCAATTGAAGTATTGCATTACAAACTGCCTGTAATGGGCTACCGCATTGGTAATTTCACTTACATCACCGATGCGAATTTTATTGAAGAAAGAGAATTTGACAAAATAAAAGGCTCAAAAATTTTAGTATTAAATGCCTTACGAAAGGAACAACACATTTCACATTTTACTTTAGATGAAGCGATTACGATTGCTCAAAAAATTGGCGCAGAAAAAACTTACTTTACGCACATCAGCCATCAGCTTGGTTTGCATGATGAAGTGAGTAAAGAATTACCGCCGAATATTTTTTTGGCGTATGATGGTTTGAAAATTTCACTTTGATTTCGTTTCTTTAACCAAACTTAAAAAACACTATTTTAATAACATGGCAAATAATTTTTTCCGTACAAAATCTGTTGAACGAATTTTGCAAGAGAATGAATCTGGCACCCATCAACTCAAGCGTACATTGGGCTTGTGGTCATTGATTGCGATTGGAATTGGTTGCATCATCGGCACAGGAATCTTTGTTTTAACAGGAAAAGTTGCCATCGAAAATTCAGGTCCTGGTATCATGATTTCATTTGTCATCTGCGGGATAGCCTGTATTCTTGCGGCTTTGTGCTATGCTGAGTTTGCTTCCTTCATTCCCATCGCAGGTAGTGCCTATACTTATTCGTATGCTACCATGGGCGAAATGGTTGCTTGGATAATTGGCTGGGATTTGATTTTAGAATATGGTTTATCAACTTCTGCAGTAGCAAGTGGTTGGAGCAGTCACTTTGTAAACTTTATTGATTTAATTTCGGGGCATAGCTTGAAAGTACCCGAAATATGGGCGCTCACACCATTCGAGCCTACATTTGCAAAAGATGCAGCTGGAAATATTTTGAAAGATGCAGCAGGTCATGCTACTACAATTGGTCATGGCATTATGAATTTGCCAGCGATGTTTATTTCAATGGCAATCACACTTTTATTGATTTTAGGAATCAAAGAATCTGCTCGATTCAACAACATCATTGTAGTCATCAAAACCTCGGTGGCATTGTTTTTCATCGGAGTTGGCATCATATTTATCAATCCTGAAAATTGGCATCCATTTGTACCTGCATTTATTCCAGATGGGACAGTAAATACTGTTAATGCTAATTCAACTCCGCTTTGGCAATGGCTCGTTCATTTGTTTGGAGGTACAGTTCAGACTGGTTTTGGTGGCTGGAGTGGCATCTTTATGGGAGCGGCAGTTATATTTTTTGCTTACATTGGTTTTGATGCAGTTTCCACTACAAGTGAAGAAGCAAAAAATCCAAAACGCGATGTGCCACGTGCAATTATTTGGAGTTTATTGATTTGCACCATCTTGTACATATTGATGAGTGCAGTATTTACGGGCATCGTTAAATGCGACGGAACTTTAAAATTTGATGAATTGGGCACTTTCAAAGGTGCGCCATTAGCTTATGCTTTTTCGAAAGTTGATGCTTCGTGGGTGAATAAAATTGCATTGTTCCTAGTTGAAATAGGCGGATTATGTGGCATCACCAGTGTTTTGTTGGTGACACTTTTAGGTCAATCACGAGTTTTTTATTCGATGAGTAAAGACAAATTATTGCCTGAATGGATTGCTCAAATTCATCCTAAGTTTCAAACACCTTGGATTGGAACAGCTATCACCGGTGGTGTTGTAACCCTTATTGCTGGCTTTGTTCCGTTAGATACCATTGCTGAAATGGCAAACATCGGAACCTTGTTTGCATTCGTTTTAGTTTCAGCTGGCATCATTTATTTACGCAAAAATCAACCTGAAAGAATTGCATCTTTCCGAACACCTTTTGTTCCATTCGTTCCAATTTTAGCTATTCTGTTTTGCTTTGCTTTAATGTTAAGCTTACCTGCGATGACCTGGGTTCGTTTCTTTGTGTGGATGGCTGTAGGCATGGTGATTTACATTTTTTACGGTGCAAAAAACAGCAGACTGAATGATAAATAGATTTATCACTTTCAATTGCTGCAAATGAAAAAACTCAACTTGTTTGATGCAACATTAATTGTTGCAGGCAGTATGATAGGCAGCGGCATTTTTATTGTAAGTGCTGATATGTCAAGGACTGTGGGCGGTGTAGGTTGGTTGTTGTTACTATGGATTTTGGCTGGTGTAATGACTTTATTAGCTGCATTAAGTTATGGCGAATTAGCAGGCATGATGCCCAAAGCAGGCGGACAATACACTTATTTAAAAGAAGCTTACAATCCGTTTGTTGGATTTTTATATGGTTGGACATTATTCACTGTTATACAATGTGGAACTATAGCTGCAGTGGCAGTTGGTTTTTCGAAATTTGTTGGAGTTTTTTTCCCCACACTAAGCGAAAATAATGTACTACACGATTTTGGTTTTATAAAAATTACAGGCGCTCAAATACTTGGCATTGCTATGTTGTCGGTGCTTACTTTTTTAAATACAAGAGGTATTGAGTACGGAAAAATCATATTACGCATTTTTACTTCGGCAAAATTAATTGCGCTTTTTGGGTTAATTTTTTTAGGTTTATTTTTCGCAACCGATGCAACTATTTGGCAAAATAATTTACACAATTTTTGGAATGCTGAAACCTTTTCAATTGACAAAAACAACCATCAAGTTGTTACTTCATCGCTCACCAACTTAGGATTAATCATGGCATTGGGCGTAGGGATGGTAGGCAGTTTATTCAGCAGCGATGCTTGGAACAATGTAACTTTTATTGCTGGCGAAATTGAAAATCCGAAAAAAAATATTCCACGAAGTTTGTTAATTGGCGTTTCAATCGTAACCATCATTTACATTTTAGCCAACTTAGCTTATTTGAAATTACTCCCATTTTTTGGCACTCCTAAATCAACTTCGATGAAAGAAATGGGAATCATGTTTGCACCAAATGATAGAGTTGGTGTATCGGCAGCAAATATTTTGTTCGGCTCCATAGGCACATCCATCATGGCTTTGCTGATTATCATTTCTACTTTTGCTTGCAACAACGGATTGATTTTAGCAGGTGCAAGAGTGTATCAGCAAATGGCAATGGACAATTTATTTTTTGAGAAAATGAGGAATAACAATGCTAAAAATGTACCCGAATTTGCGTTGTGGATTCAATTTATTTGGTGCAGTATTTTATGTCTTTCAGGAAAATATGGCGACTTGTTAGACTATGTAATTTTTGCTGTTCTGATTTTTTATATTCTCACTATTGTTGGTGTTTTTATTTTACGAATTAAACAACCTAACGCCGATAGACCTTACAAAACCTTTGGTTATCCTATGTTGCCAGCAATTTATATTTTATTGGCGGTGCTGATTTGCATCGATTTACTAATCATGAAACCAAATTATTCTTATCCTGGGTTGGCGATTGTGGCGTTAGGGATTCCAGTTTATTTCGTCTGGAAAAAATTGACCAAATAGAATGAATTATTAAATTGCTTTGCTCTCTAAATACTATCTTCGCAGCAATGAAAACATTACCCTCCAATTTAATAGAAAGAAGTAGCAACGCTTGTGAGCTTTGTGGCGAACATACTGAAAGTATGACGGCTTATGCAATTCCTCCTAAAAACAATGATTCAATTGAAAATGAAGTTGCACTTTGCTCTAATTGTTTCAATAAGATTTCAAATGCAGATTTTTCTGATTTGAATTATTGGAGATGCCTTTCTGGAAGCATATGGAGCAATGTAGCATCAGTACAAACACTTTCGTATAAAATTTTATCAAAGCTAAATACAGAAGACTGGGCTATGGAAGCCTTGGAATCCGTGTCATTAGATGAAGCAGTTATTAATTGGGCAAATGCTGAAGATGAGTTAGAGGCATCAAAAGTTATTCATAAAGATGCTTACGGAGTTATTTTAGAGAGTGGAGATTCTGTAATTCTAACACAAAATCTAAATGTTAAAGGGGCAAATTTCATTGCGCCAAAAGGAATAGTTATTAGAAAAATAAAATTGGTTGCAGATAATGCTGAACAAATTGAAGGAAAAATTGAAGGTGATACAATCGTTATTTTAACAAAATTTGTAAGAAAGTCAACTGTATAAATTTTCTATTTTTGAAAAAATAAAAAAGGCTTTATTCATTAAAGAGTAAAGCCTTTTCTATTCTTAAAAATTAATTAGCATGCTTCAATTACAATTGCTGATGCACCACCGCCGCCATTGCAAATGCTGGCAACGCCAATTTTTTTGTTAGTATGATGCAATGCCGAAATTAAAGTAATCGCAATTCTACAACCACTGCTGCCTAATGCATGACCTAATGCAATTGCACCTCCCCAAATATTTATTTTGTCCAGGCCAATGTTCATTTCTTTCGCATTAGCCATAGCAACCACGGCAAAGGCTTCGTTCACTTCGTGTAAATCAACATCATTTAAAGTTAATCCGGCACGTTGCAAAGCGATAGGAACAACCTTAGAAGGTGCAGTGGTAAACCATTCTGGCTTTTGCGCTGCATCGGCATAACTTCTGATTTTTGCTAATGGTTTTAAGCCTAATTCTTTCACTTTTTCTCCACTCATTAAAACCACTGCTGATGCACCATCGCTTAATGGTGAAGCATTTGCTGCGGTAACAGTACCATCTTTTTGAAACGCAGGTTTAAGAGTTGGTATTTTATCAAACTTTACTTTTTTGAATTGTTCATCTTCCGAAACAGTGATGTTCTCTTTTCCCACAATTTCAACAGGCACAATTTCATTTCTGAAATAGCCAGCAGATGTGGCTTCCATAGCACGTTTGTAGCTATTGATAGCAAATTCATCTTGTTGTTCACGAGTGAAATTGTAATGTTTGGCGCAAGTTTCACCGCAATTGCCCATGTGTACATTGCCATAAGGATCCCACAATCCATCTTTTATCATCCCATCAATTATGGCTCCATTGCCCATTCTATAGCCATTTCTGGCTTTATCTAAATAATAAGGAATGTTGCTCATGCTTTCCATTCCGCCGGCGACAACAATTTCATTTTGTCCTAACTCAATGCTCTGTGCAGCCAGCATAATAGCTTTCATTCCACTTGCGCAAACTTTATTCACGGTTGTTCCCGGAATAGTATCAGGCAAACCTGCACCAATTAAGGCTTGTGTAACTGGTGCTTGACCAATATTAGCACTTACTACATTTCCCATAAATACCTCTTGTACCATTTCGGGTTTGATATTCGCTCGGCTCACTGCATTTTTAATGGCAATACTACCTAATTGAACAGCACTTAACGCACTCAATGAACCACCAAAAGACCCTACAGGTGTACGTGCTACGGCTACGATATACAATTCTTTCATAAATTATTAATTAAAAATATTTTTTTGTAATAGAAATACAAAGGTACAATTTGAATAGCAAAAAATTTGATTCTTAAAAAGATAGATTTTCATTTTCAAAAATTTCACAAAATCGTTCGCCATAAAATTTTATTGTAAGTAACTTTGAACCGTGTCAGTCGTTCTATCGCTGCAATGAAAATTGTAGAGGAAAGTCCGGGCAGTAAAGAGTGCCGCACTTCCTAACGGGAAGGTATCTTGAAGCAATTTAAGATAACAGAAAGTGTTACAGAAAATAACTACTCCAACTTGTTGGGGCAAAGGTGAAAACGTAGAGTAAGTGCCTACGGTTTTGATTGGTAACAATCAAAAAGAACAAACCTTGCGGACTGAAAGACCAAATATACCAGCGCCAAACAAGGCTACTCGTCTAAGTTTCATTGAAAAATGGATGCGTTGGGTGGGTAGGTCGTTAGAGTTAAGTTGTGAAACTTAAACCAGATAAATGATAGAAGTTCTTTTGAAAAAAAGAAAACAGAACCCGGCTTACAGACTGACATTTTTTATTTATAAAATTTTAAAACAAAAAAATCGACAACAAATGAAACAATTATTTTTACTCATTTTAAGCTCAACTATTTTAATAGCACAAGCTCAAAAACCTGGTTTATCTGCTACTTCTAAAACTAACCAAAAGGTTCAACCTATTGCAACCAATACAAAAGGTGCAACTACTAATAAAACCACTCAATCAAAACCTTCATCACCTAAGCCCACCAATGCAAATGATACCATCATTTCAAAAGATGCTACTGATTTGACATTGAGCCATTATGTAGTAAAAAATTCCAATGGAACTGTTTTGGTACAAGGCAAATTAGTGAAAGGATTGAAAGAAGGTTTATGGCGTTTTTATTATGAATTTGGAGCACCTCAAAAAATGGAAGAATATCATTTTGGAAAAAGAAATGGGGTAGCTGTAACTTATGACAGAAGCGGTTTTATTCAAATGGATGAAACTTATAGAAATGATGAATTGGATGGTGTTTCTTTAAAATATATCAATGGCGGAAAGGTAAAATCGCAAATTGAATACAAGAAGGGAAAATTGGATGGAAGAAAATTATTAAATTATGATGATGGTACTCATCAAGAAGAAAGCTATTGGAAAAATGGAATTAAAAATGGTACTACAAAATGGTTCTACCAAAAAAATGTGGTGATGATGGAATCAGATTACAAAGATGGAAAATTGAATGGGGATAGCAAAACCTACAACAGTAAAGGTAAATTAGTTAAAATAGGAAAATATTTAAACGATAAGGAAGAAGGTGAATGGCAAGAATTTGACGATAATGGTAATTTGATAAAAGTTACTAATTACAAAAATGGGGTAGTGATAAGTGAAAAGAATATAGAGCCTCCTCTTACTGTTCCTGCTGATTCTACTAATCAAAAGAAATAATTTTATTTTAAAGATTAATGCAAACAATTGTGATCGTAGGTGGAGGTGCTGCTGGAATGTTTGCTGCTGTGAATGCCGCAAGAATGGCGGATGAAGGCACAAAAGTTATTGTGCTTGAAAAATCTAGCCAATTATTAAGCAAAGTGAAAGTGAGTGGTGGTGGGCGTTGTAACGTTACACATCATTGCTTTGAAGTGAATGAATTGGTTAAAAATTATCCGAGAGGATTGAAAGAATTGAAAGGGCCATTTCATTCTTTCAATCCTGAACATACCATAAATTGGTTTGAAGAAAGGGGAGTAAAGATAAAAGTTGAAGATGATGGCAGAATGTTTCCAACTACTGATTCGTCGCAAACTATTATTGATTGTTTGATGAAGGAAGCCAATAAATTTAATGTTCAAATAAGAACAAATTATTCTGTTAGTGCAATTCAACATTACGAAGAAAAATTTAAAATTGAAAATCAACATGGCGAAAGAATTATCGCCGATAAATTATTGATTGCCACTGGCGGAAATTCGCAAGGGATTATTTTTGAGCAATTAATAAATTGGAAACATACTATTCAACCAGCTATTCCGTCGTTATTCACTTTTCAAATAAAAGATACCTTAATTACTGATCTATCAGGGCTTTCAATACCTAACGTCAGCGTTTCTATTCCTCAAATTAATCTATCTTATGAAGGCCCATTGTTATTTACACACTGGGGCCTAAGTGGTCCTGCTATTTTAAAATTATCTTCTTTTGCAGCAATTCATTTACATCAAATGAATTATGAGTTTAAAATCAATATTAATCTATTGCCATTTTTTTCTTTAAATGAAATAAAAGAGATCCTGCAAAAAACAGTTCAAACAGAAGGTAGAAAAAAAGTTGTTGCAAATTCATTGTTTAATCTGCCTAAAAGATGCTGGCAAATGTTGTTACTGAAAAGCCAAATTACTGAAGAAAAAAATTGGGCTGATTTGAACAAATCACAAAAAGAAAATCTATTGAAATGCCTGACATCATTAGAATTGCAAGTTTTAGGCAAATCAACTTTTAAAGAAGAATTTGTAACATGCGGTGGGGTAACATTAAATGAAATTAATTTCAAAACTATGGAAAGCAAGTTGATAAAAAATCTTTACTTCGCAGGTGAAGTAATTGATGTAGATGCAATTACAGGCGGATTTAATTTTCAAAATGCTTGGACTACTGGCATGATTGCAGCCAATCATCTTATTTGATTTTGGAAAATAATAATTAATTCAAGCAAATTGATTTCATTAGATTTGCATCACTAAAAATATCCATTATCAATGGGCAAAATGCATAATATCATTGAAGCAAAAACAAGTGTAAAAAAAGCTTTAGAGTTATTTAATAAATTGGCACCTGAAGCCATTTTGCAAACAACATTGTTTGTAGTGGATTCCAAAAAACATTTGTTGGGAGTACTGACAGAAGGGGATATAAGGCGTTCATTATTGAAAGGAATTGATTTGACTGAATCGGTGAGTGTGTGCATGAACAAAAACTTTAAATTTTTTAATGAACAAAATTTTAAAGCTTCTCTAATTAATGAACTGAAAGAAAAGAAAATAAGGTTTGTTCCATTTCTTGATAAACAAAAAAAGGTAATTCGGATATACGATTTAGAAACAATCAAATCAATCTTGCCCCTGGATGTGGTTATTATGTGTGGTGGTAAGGGTGAACGTTTAAGACCTCTAACAGCTGATGTCCCCAAACCTATGCTTCATGTTGGTAATAAGCCAATAATGGAACATACAATTGATAGATTAGCTCAATATGGCGTACAAAATTTTTATTTATCAGTCAATTACTTAAAAGAAAAAATTGAACAACATTTTGGTGAGGGTGAAACAAAAGGAATCAAAGTAAATTATATTCATGAAAAAAATCCTTTAGGCACAATCGGAAGTGTTCGTCTGGTGAAAAAATTTTCAAACGAATATGTATTAGTTCAAAATGGAGATTTGATAACTAACATTGATTATGAGGCTTTTTATCAGCAGGCATTGCAATCAAAAGCAGCTATAACCATTGCTACGGTGCCTTATTCAGTTGATGTACCATTTGCAATTTTAGATTTAAATAAGCATAAAAAAGTTAAAGCCTTGCATGAAAAACCAAGATATACTTATGAAGCTAATGCTGGGATTTATTTATTGCATCAGTCTATTTTAAATTTAATTCCTCAACAACAATTTTTTAATGCAACCGATTTAATTCAATTGGCAATTGATAATAAAGAAAATGTATCTACATTTCCAATAATAGGTTACTGGACTGATGTTGGAAGGATGGAGGATTTTGTTAAAGTGCAACACGATATTCAAAAAGTATTTTAGTTTTGTTTCTTTTCAGTGAATAATTTTTGCACTTGGTAATAAGCTTTCTTTTTGTTGCCGTAATAATCAATCAAGCTCCAGCTTGCACCAGGCCAAGGTTCATTTAGTTGCCATAAAATGGTACCCATGCATCTCGGTTGAGTTTTCATATGCGCTTCGATTGCTGTTTTCAAAGCATCTGCTTGAAGTTGTTGTGTAGCGTTGATGTAATCTTCAAATTCTTTTATGGTTGGATTGTGATAATTTTTTGTAGACCAAGTTGAATCCGCTTCATCAGGATTTCCTATGCCATATTCAGGAATTACTTTTCTGCCTTTTACCAATCCGCCATTTACTTTGAAGCCATAATATTTCAAATAACCATCTAAGTTTTCAAAACCTGTTGGATGCTTTTGATGATTGCGCAAAGCGACAGAATTAATTCTTAAAGATGAATCAGGCGCAAATTTTCTAATGGTTGCTAAGCAAGGCAAACTTTGCATACCATATTCGCTGGCAAAACGTGGCACCCGTTTTTTGTAAATTTCATACGGTTCCATTCCCCACCAAACTCCCCAGTAGTGGCTATCTCCATTAGTTAAACTTTCTTTGTGTCCCCAACCGAATTTGGGAGAAGTTGAAATGTAATTGTCATCCTCATAAAAAATATCACCTTTCAAACCTTGAGTTTTGTCAGAAAACATTTTGAAATATTTTTCTGATTCAATTGCACTATCTTTTTTTGTGTAGTGTAAACTTTCTTGCCACCCCCAATTCTTCAATCCTTCTTCAATTTCATTATTACCGCAAAACAAAACCACTGATGGATGATTTTGCAATCTTGATTTTATTTGTTCCAATTCATCTTCTGCATTTGCAGGAAATAATCTGTACCCTGCAATTTTACCAGTAACAGAGTTTGAGGTTACCAAAGAATCTTCAGGGTACAAAGCACAAGCAAACATCAAATCTTGCCAAACCATTATGCCTAGCGAATCACATAGATGATAAAAATATTCATCTTCGTAAACTCCTCCACCCCAAACTCGAAGCATATTCATACCAGCCTCTTTAGCAGCAGTTAAAAGAGTTCGATATTTTTGATGAGAAACTCTTGGCAAAAAAACATCAGCTGGAACCCAATTTGCGCCTTTTATAAAAATTGGTTTGCCATTGAGTTTGAAATAAAAGGATTCGCCGATTGAATCTTTTTGTTGGATAAAATCTACTTTTCGAATGCCAATTTTTATTTTTTGAGTGATGTAATGAATACTATCATTTGAAATGGAAATTTTAAATTCATTCAGTATTGGTGAGCCTTCACTATTACAATTCCAAAAATCTTTTTTTATAAATTTTAATGGGAAAGAAAAACTACCGCTACTTGTAAAATGATTTCGATTTACAAAATGCAATTCTTGTTTTGTTGTAAGGTTTTTGAATTTCAACCAAACATCGGTAGCGTTAAAATCTTCACCAGTAAATATTTCTTGCTTTAGATTTTCATAACTGATAATTACATGCGTATAAGCAAAATCGTTTTGTTTATTGAAAGAGTCAATTTCTAATTTTACATTCTCAATTTTCAATTCCATTATTCCCATCAACTTCACATTTCTCCAAATCCCACAACCTAAAAATTTGGGTGCAAAGTCCCATCCAAACTGGTATTGCGCTTTTCTTACAAAAACTCTTTCACCTTCGGGCAATTCATAACCATGCTCTTTTTCAAACTTTGCTTTTAGTTTTTTTGCTTCTTTTAAAGTAGAATGAAAAATGATTTTGAGTTGGTTGTTTTTCTGTTTCAAATGTTCTTTAACTTGTTCATTCCATTTTACAAACATGTTATCTGCTGTGATTATTTTTTCATCATTCAAATACACATCTGCATAAGTATCTAAACCGTCAAATTGCAATTCAATATTGTTTTGTTTAAACAAGTTGGAATCAACATCAAACGTAGTTTCATACACCCAATCCAAGGTATCAATCCATTGCAATCGCTTTTCATTATCGGCATAAAATGGGTCGGGAATTAATTTGTTATCCAACAAATCTAAATGAATAGTGCCGGGAACGGTGGCTGAAAATTTCTGTCCAGCTTTTCCAAATTCACAATTTGTAGTACAATAAAATTTCCATTGCATTTTATCGCTGTTGAGCGATTGTTTAATGTTTTGAGCTTGGACACTAAAACAAGAAAGCAACAGTAAGAATAAAATTGGCTTCATAAAATGAGGAGTGAAAACGACAATAAAGAAAATAAAAAAAGCGCAGAATAATCTGCGCTTTTAAATAGTTGTGAAACTAAAAGAAATTACCAACCTTGTTTTTTAGCTACACCATTTTTTACAGCTTCTAAAGCTGTGGCTTCGCCCAACATAGTTGTCATTTTGTTGCCTTTACCATCATGACCTTGAGCCATATAGCCACCACGAGCAGTTTTAGAAATTACTGCATCTTGCATTGGTACATTTTTTTCTTTTGTTTTCATGCAGTAAGCTGTTAACATTTTTGACATTGTGTTTGATTTATTTGGTTAAATAATTATTTGATTGGGTTAAAGATAAATAAAAATATTGCTTTGCCAATAGAAGAATCGAAAGCATTTATTTAATCTAAGAATGCAGTAAGTGGACTACTTGCAGCAGCTTTTGAATAAATTGGTTGTGCTAATTTTGATTCGTAAGCCAATCTTCCTGCTTCAACAGCCATTTTAAAAGCCAATGCCATTTGATTCGGATTGCCTGCAATGGCAATAGCTGTATTCACCAATACTGCATCGGCACCCATTTCCATAGCTTCAGCGGCATGCGATGGTGCTCCAATGCCTGCATCAACAATCACAGGCACATTACTTTGCTCGATAATTATTTTCAACATGGCTTTAGTTTCCAAGCCTCTGTTGCTGCCAATCGGCGCACCTAAAGGCATAACAGCCGCTGCGCCTGCATCTTCCAATCGCTTGCACAACACAGGGTCGGCATTGATGTAGGGTAAAATAATAAATCCTTTTTTTGCTAACTCTTCGGTGGCTTTCAATGTTTCAGTGCCATCGGGCAATAGGTATCTTGGGTCAGGATGAATTTCTAATTTCAACCAATTAGTTTGTAGAGCTTCACGAGCCAACTCGGCCGCAAAAATCGCTTCTGAGGCTGTTCTTACGCCAGAAGTGTTAGGTAATAATTTTACACCAGCCGCTTGAATATGTTCAATCATTTTATCTGAATTGGTTTTCAAATCAACCCGTTTTAAGGCAACAGTTACCAATTGAGAACCGCTAGAAAGAATGGATTGCTGCATCATTTCATTTGAAGAAAATTTGCCTGTTCCTAAAAATAATCTCGAGGTTAGCATTTCGCCACCAATGATTAAATTGCTCATATTGGTAAAATTATTTTGTAAAAATAAGAAGAAAGAAAATTAATCAGCCTGACTTCTTTTGCCTATTTCATCTCTTACAGCTGCAGCTTTTTCGTACTCTTCGTTTTCTAAATAGGTTTGCAATTTCTCTTTTAAAACATCTAACGAAAGTGAACTCAAATCATCTTTTTTGGCTGATGATTTTGCTTTTGGAGTAGCTGGTTTTTTCTCTGCCGCTTTTGGCTCACTAGAAATATTGGTTGGGTTTTCAATCACGATCCCTGCCTGGTCTAAAATAAATTCAAAAGTATTTATTGGGCAGTTGAAGCGCACTGCTAATGCAATGGCATCGCTGGTTCTGGAATCTACTTCAATAATTTCTTCGTTGTGTTCGCAAATTAATTTGGCAAAAAATACACCTTCTTGCAAATTATCAATCAACACTTCTTTCAGTTTTATTTCAAATGAATTCATGATGTTGCGCATTAAATCATGCGTAAGCGGACGGCTTGGTGTTACTTTCTCCAAAGCAACAGCAATAGCTTGTGCTTCAAAAGCACCAATGACTATTGGCAATCGGCGAATACCATTTTTTTCTCCTAGAATTATTGCATAGGAATGATTCTGCGAAGCATTTTGCGAAAGGGTTATTATTTCAAGTTCTATTTTATCCATAGTGCATAGTGAACGGTGAATGGTCAATAGAATTCACTATTGACTATTCCTCATTCACACATTTTAATGATTTGCTGCTTTATATTTTCTAAATGCTTCGTTTAATTTTGGAACTACTTCAAAGGCATCGCCAACAATACCATAATCAGCAGCTTTGAAGAAAGGTGCTTCTTTATCAGTATTGATTACCACAATAGTTTTGCTTTGATTAACACCAGCTAAGTGTTGAATAGCACCACTGATGCCAATTGCAATGTATAAATTTGGTCGAATAGTGATACCAGTTTGCCCAACATGTTCGCCATGCGGACGCCAGTGAATATCAGCAACCGGGCGGCTACAAGCCGTTGCAGCACCTAAAATTTTTGCCATTTCTTCAATCATTCCCCAATTTTCTGGACCTTTCATTCCACGACCAGCACTTACTACTAATTCAGCATCTGTCAATAAAATATCGCCAGTGGTTTTTACAGTCTCTTTTACTGTAACGCTAAATTGTTCAGCAGGAATATTGATGTCCAATACTTCAACCGTGGCGGTTGCATCAGTTGATGTTATCGGAAATGAATTTGGCGTTAAGCCAATAACTTTTTTTGAAGTTTTGATATTGTAATAAGCAAATGCTTTTCCACTGAACGCACCTTTTTTAACTACGAAACCATTTGCTATTTCAGGTAATCCAACTGCACCTGCCACAAAACCTGCTTGTAATTTTGCTGCAACAATTGGTGCAACAGCTTTTCCGCTTACATTGTAAGAGAAAATAATTACATCGCTGTTGGTTTTATTCGCTGCTTCAGTAACAACATATGAATATGCTTTTGCATCAAAATGTGCAAGATTATCATGTTTAACTGTAACCACCTTTGATGCGCCAACTTTACCCAATGAAGCTAACTCAGAGGCATCTAATGCACCATCAGCAAGCGCTATACAATCAGTTCCTAAAAGTGTAGCTACTTGTTTTCCATAGCATACTGCTTCTAAAGTTGATTTTTTAAATTTCCCGTTTGTACTTTCTGCGAATACTAATACACTCATTGTTATTTTTATTTTTTTTTTAGAACGCTGATGACACAGATTATTATGATTATTATCTCCGTAAATCTTAACAATCATAATAATCAGCGTTCCATTGTATTTTAATTTTCAAATTTATTCATCTTCAAATTTTCATATCACTTTCGCTTCTTCATGTAACAATCTCACCAATTCATCCACATTGTCAGGTGAAATGAATTTGCAACCAGTTTTTTCAGCAGGCAATTCATATTTAACTATTTCAGTTAAAGTTTCTGAAGCTGCAGCAGGTATTACTTGCAAAGGTTTTGTCCGAGCAGCCATGATGCCTTTCATGTTTGGAATTCTGGCTTCAGCCATTCCTTTCTGACAAGAAATTACAGCCGGTAATTTCACCGAACAAATTTCTTTACCACCTTCAATTTCACATTCAACGGTCGCTTCATTACCAGCAACATCTAATTTTGTAGCCAATGAAATATAAGGCAAGTCCATCAATGCAGCCAACATGCCACCAACTTGAGAACTGTTGTAATCAATAGTTTCTTTGCCACACAATACTAAATCGTAACCTTGTGCTTTTGCATAAGTTGCAATCTGGTTGGCAACAAAATAAGCATCAGTTGGGTTCGCATCAATACGAACACCGTCATCAGCACCAATGGCAAATGCTTTACGCAAAATTGCTTCGTAATCAGCACCACCAACGCTTATTACACTAACTGTTCCGCCATTTACTTCTTTTAATTCTAATGCTCTTACTAACGCATACCATTCATCATATGGGTTGATAATCCAGGTCACTTTATCGTTGTTGAACTCGGTATTGTTATTAATGAAAGAAATCTTGGTAGTGGTGTCGGGGGCTTTGCTAATGCAAACTAAAATCTTCATTGCTGCTGTTAATCGTTATTTGTTAAAAGATAATTGAAGCAAAATGCTGTTCAATTTTTTGCAAAAGTAAAGATTTGAAAATGAATTTTATTGAAAATAAAATGTAGTTTTTAAACAACCTTCTTTTCACTTGAACAGAATTAAATCGGTTATGGTTTTATTTGTAATATTGCGCATGGATTATTTAAGATTAATACGCCCAATAAACCTGTTGCTGACTGCTCTTGCAATGTATTGCGTAAGATGGTTCATCATTATACCTTTGTTGAAAAACTGTGTGATTGATGAAGGTTATCTATCGCCTTATTTGAATGAAGGTTGGTTTTTGTTGTTAGTTCTTAGTGTAGTTTGTATTAACTCAGCTGGTTATATCATTAATGATTTTTGCGATGTTGAAACTGATAAATTAAATAAACCAGATAAAGTAGTTATTACTAAATCAGTTTCTTATTCGCAAGCTTCGGTTTATTATTATACACTGAACATTATTGGGATTTTGCTGGGGGCTTTGGTGGCATTTAAAATACGCAGTTTTCATCTGGCATCTGTGCAGGTTGCTGCTGCTGGATTGCTTTGGTTATATGCTATGCAATTAAAAAAACGACCAGTTATCGGTAATGTGGCTATTGCATTATTATCGGCTGTGGCTGTGTTGATGCCTGTGTTTTATGAACCTATTATTTTTTATAATGCTCAATCTGATTTTGATAGTGTTTTGCAGGTGATCTTGTTGAGTGCCAGTGTGTTTGCTGTATTTGCTTTTTTAACCCAATGGATAAGAGAAATAATAAAAGATTTACAAGATTTGGAAGGCGATAAATCAACTGATTGCAATACTTTACCCATCTGGTTATCGGTTAAAGCTACCAAAATAGTTTTAGCTGTTTTAATTTTGATTACAATGGCTTGTGTGGGCTGGTTCCAATTTCATTTTTACTCTCATCGACATTTCTATAAATTATTTACTATCTGGAATATTTATGTATCGGTTTTGTTGCAATTGCCTTTATTGTTTGTTTTACTTAATTTGTGGAAAGCTGAAAAGCCACAGCAGTATAAGGTTTTGAGTACAACTATCAAAGTGGTGATGTTGGCTGGTATGATTTCGATGGTCTTTATTCAACAATGGTTTCAAAACTATTTTTAAAAACAATTATGAGAAATTTAATTTTAGCAAGCGGTTCGCCACGTAGGCAGCAATTATTAAACGAAGTAGGTCTTACTTTTACTGTTCAGGTGGCTAATGTAGATGAAGACGGCATTACTAAGCAATTGTTGCAACGCCATGAAATGGAAAAAAGCTGGATACCCGAAACTTTAGCTAAAGCCAAAGCCGAAGCCGTGGCTGAATGGAATAATACCAACAATATCATCATCAGCGCAGATACGATTGTATTATTGAACAATGAAATTATTGGTAAACCTGTTGATACTAATCATGCATTAGAAATGTTGCGTAAATTATCAGGCAATCAACACACTGTGATTACGGGGGTGTGTATTTATGATGCTGCTAATAAAAAACCTTTGAGCATTTTTAATGAAAAAACTGAGGTGTATTTTAAACGATTAACAGCAGAGCAGATTGAATATTATATCACCCAATATCACCCAATGGATAAAGCAGGTTCGTATGCTATACAAGAGTGGATTGGATTAATTGGTATTGAAAGAATAAATGGCTGTTATTATAATGTTATGGGATTGCCAGTGAGCAAACTGATGAGCGAATTAGGTAGGTTGAATTTGATGAATAATTAAATTAATTATTTAACAGCCAAATTGAAAAATATTAAAAGATGAGAACTATCTATTTATTCATCTTTCTTTTATTGTTTGGTTTAAATGTTTCAGCGCAAAGCGATTCATTAAAGCTAAAGCAACAGAAAAAAATTAATGGTTATATTTCTTTGAATTACGGCAATTCTTATTTCATGATAAAGAACCTTTGGTATCTGGTACCATGGTACTCAGTGAAAAATAATTTCAGATATGCAGTTTCATTTTCCCACCGATTATTATTCAACAGACTAAATGTTTTATTTGAAAATTCTCTATCGATTTCTACCGCTACTTATAATATTCATAATGCTGACCCATACCCTTCTTATTTACCACCAGGCGGTATACCAGGTTATTATCCAAAAACAGATTTTGTAGAAGAAGACGGAAGCCTTGATTTCTCAGGAGGATTGTATAAGATTTTTTTTAAAAAAAGGCGCATAAGATTAGCGCCAGGTATAGGGTACTTTTTTTTATTAAATAATTATGGGATTTTAAATGGACCGAGATTGTTATTGTTTTCTAACATTTTTTTTGATAAAAAAAGGAATTGGGCAATTAATTTGTGTATTGAAAAAAGGTTTTATAAATATCCTTTAAGCGTTAATTATTCCGACTATAAACTCGTGTACCCTGTTAATTTGTTTATTGGTATTCAACGAAAATTTTTTTAGGCATAAATAACCTATTTTATTCAATTAACACATTTTTCATTTAGTAACATTCATTATTTAATCTTAAAAACTTACACTTCAGTCATGACTCAAAAGATTTTAGTCAAGACTGAAAGAAAGTTAATATTAGTACCTTAATGATTTTATTTGCCTGATTTCAGCTTTGAAGGTTTTCAACCCATTCATTACACCAGCCGCCGAATGGATTGCAATTATGCCAGTTTCATTCACAATTTGTTTAGCGTTGTTGCTTCTTATGCCACCGCCAGCCATTATCGTGATTCGGTTATTAGCCAACTGATGCAATTGTTTTAAAATGGCTATGCCAGCAGTGGCTGTTGGTTGCTGCCCCGATGTAAGTATTTGTTGAATGCCTGCATCAATTAATTGCTCTAATACTTTAAGTGGCTGACTGCACTCATCAAAAGCTTTATGAAATGTAATATGCATAGGCTTAGCAGCCGCCACCATTTTATTCAGATTGATTATATCTATTTCGCCATTAGACAATAAAGCGCCAATTACAACACCATCAATAGTATACCTTTTGCATAATTCGATTTGTTCTATCATTCGTTCTATTTCGGGCGCCGTAAATACAAAATTACCAACTCGGCATCTGATTAAAACATGAACCGGAATTTTAACCAATTGCTTTATTTTAATTAAGTCTTCAGGCAAAGGTGTAGTACCACCATGCTGCAAATTAATGCATAATTCAACCCTGTCAGCACCTAATTGTTCGGCAATAACAGCAGTTTCAACTGATGGACAACAAATTTCAATAAAAGGCTTCAAATTGGAATTGATTTTAAGTAAAGAATGATATGCCGTAAAATTAGTATTTTCATTAATAGCATTTATATCAATACTTTTGCGCTTCTAATTAAAATAAAATGCAAGAAACAATTGCTGCAATTAACGAAAGTGTAAATTATATTCAACAACAATCCAATGGTTTTAAACCTGAGGTAGGTATAGTATTGGGCAGCGGATTAGGTGGCTTTGTGAATGAAATGACTATTCAATATGCTATTCCATATTCGCAAATTCCTAATTTTCCTGTCAGCACAGTAAAAGGTCATGATGGAAAATTGTTTTTCGGCACCTTAGGCGCAAAAAATATTGTAGCCATGAGTGGCAGATTTCATTATTATGAAGGTTATAGTATGTTTCAAGTGGCATTTCCTATCAGGGTAATGAAATACTTGGGCATCCAAAAATTATTGATTAGCAATGCTGCCGGAGGCTTAAATCCTAAACAACAAATTGGCGATTTGATGATTATAAAAGATCATATTAGTTTGTTGCCCATTAACCCGTTAATAGGAAGTAATATAGATGAATTGGGCGCAAGATTTCCTGATATGAGCGAACCTTATGCAGTTAATTTATTTCAACAAGCGATGAAAATTGCTGAGCAAAACAATTTCAGATGCGCCTTGGGTACTTATGTGGGTGTTACAGGTCCGTGTTTTGAAACCCCTGCCGAATATAAGTATATGCACATCATTGGCGGCGATGCAGTTGGGATGAGCACTGTACCCGAAGTAATAGCAGCTCGGCATATGCAATTACCAGTATTTGCCATTTCTGTTATTACAGATTTAGGGGTGACTGATATTCCAGTAAAAATTACTCATGATGAAGTAATTGCGGCAGCTAAAAGTGCCGAATCTAAAATGAGTATAATTTTTAAAACTATGATTTTAGAGGGTTGATTAAATAGAAGCGACGGCTGAAAATATTATCGTCAATAACTATTTTATTAATATTCTAAAAACAATCAACTCTTATCTTCTTCAGAATAATAAGAATTTTAAAGTGTCATTGTTTTTGTTTTAATGCATAAATGCGTTCAATGATTTCAACCACTTTCAATCCTTCTAAAGCGTTAGTAGTTGCAGTTGATTTTCCTGTTAAAGTATCTACTACATTTTCAATCACAAAATGATGATTTGCAGCACTTCCTTTGTATGGGCCATAATCATTCGGTGGGTTACAAGGTGGTAATTGTGGCATTACATAATTTTTTACATGGCAATATTCTACTTGATCCATATACTGACCGCCAATTTTGATGCTACCATTTTCACCTATCACTGTCATGCTGCTTTCTAAATTTTTATCCCACATGCTGGTTGAGTAATTTAAAATACCCATTCCACCTGTTATGAAATTGAAACTTACTGAGCCACTATCTTCAAAGGGAGTATAGCTGTGATTAAAATTATTAAATCGTGCATTGATGTCTTTTATATCTCCAAACACCCAATACATTATATCTAAAAAATGACTGAATTGTGTAAATAATGGCCCTCCATCCAAATCTAAAGTACCTTTCCATCCCCCCTTTTTGTAATAACGCTCATCTCTATTCCAATAGCAATTGATTTGCACCATGAAAATATTACCTAGTTTTTTTTCGCTGAGAATCTGTTTTAGCCAAGCCGAAGGCGGACTATAACGATTTTGCATTACACAAAATACTTGTTTGTGGGCCTGTAGTGATTTATAAATTACCTGTTCACATTCAGCTTTAGTTAAACCCATTGGTTTTTCAACTACTACATGACAACCATTTTCTAATGCTTTAATTGAATTTGATGCATGAAATCCATTTGGCGTACAAACATTTACTACATCAGCCAGAATGCCTGATTCAACAAATGCTTCAATTGATTTAAAATATGGGATTTTATATTCTTGTTCAACAAAAGATTGCAGTTTTTCATCTATATCAATAGCTGCAACCAATTCGCAATGCTCGTTCTTTCTGATCATTTCGGCATGACGCTTCCCAATATGTCCTAACCCTACAACTGCAAATTTAACTTTGTGCATCTTGTTGTTTTTTTCTTCTTAATAAATATTCCAACAGCAACATTAATATCGTGGCTAAAATTAATATGCTAATTAGTAAATAGGTGATATTGTATTTCTGAAATACAAAAATGAAACAAATAAAAAATACGTTAACAACACTTAATGCAAAAGTTGCTTGTAAGTGATTCATACCTAATTCCAATAGTTTGTGATGTACATGAATTTTATCAGGACTAAATGGTGATTTGCCTTTCGAGATTCTTACAAAGAAAACTCTTGTTAGATCGAATAAAGGAATGATCATAATGCCTAAAGCCAATACTGGCGCTGCTCGAAAGCGATTTTCCTCTGATGCATCATGATTAAGATGGATAAATTTAATTGTTAATACTGCGATTATAGTCCCCATCAGCAATGAGCCAGTATCACCCATGAAAATTTTAGCTGGTGTGATGTTATATCTTAAAAAAGCAAGTAATGCACCCATTGCAGCCATTGAAAAAATTAATTCCTGAATATTATTTGATTTATAAAACCAAGCTGAATAAGCTGATATAACAATAAAGCTAATTGTGCCAGCTAAACCATCTATTCCATCAATTAAATTAAATGAATTGATGATGACCAACATGGATAAAATCGAAAACATCAAACTGATTTCATATGGCAGCCTGTGAATACCAAATACTCCTCCAAATGCGTCAATTCGAATATCACCAAACCAAACAATAATTGTTGCTGCTATAAACTGACCTAAAAATTTCGAGAATGGAGATAAAATAATGATATCATCTTTAATCCCAATGAAAAATAAAATCAATATAGCTGCCATTACAAACTGTAAATAAGGCACTTTTGAAATGTCAGTAAATAATAAAGTCGAGACAATAATGCCTGCAAAAACTGCTAAGCCACCTAAGGTCGGTATTTTTGTTTTGTGTAGTTTTCTTTTATCAGGTTCATCAAAAAGATGTTTTAATTCTGCAACTTGAATGATAGAGGGGATAGAAAGAAATGTAATTAGAAATGAAAATATAAATGCCAATGATGGCAATAAGAAACGATAAGCCTCTAAACTGTGAAGAATATTCAAAACAATTCTTTTTTTGAGACGGCAAATATAATATTTCTAACCAAACTCTTTAATACTCAATTAAAAGGATAGGGAGGTAAATCTTTAAAGAAATGATAAACCAATTTGTTTTGTTTTGAAACGATGGAATAAGCCGTTAAAAAAATGATTATAAAATCTGTAATTAAACTTTTGTGGATTTGATACCACATTTCTAATTGACCCTTGTAGGGATAAATTCTTTCGCGATAAAAGTCGCGATGACTCATTTCTTTTTGCTCACTCACTAATTTTTCTTCATCTCTAAAAACCAGTGAGCCGATACCTGTTATTCCAGGTATACTATTATAAACTAAAGCCTGAACTTCTTTGGGGTAGTATTCAAAACTCACTGGCATCAATGGCCTAGGACCAACTAAACTCATATCGCCAAATAAAACATTAAATACTTGTGGCAATTCATTTAGTTTAGTAATTCTTAAGAATTTACCTACTTTAGTTACCCTAGGGTCATTTCGTAATGTTATATCACCAGTACCAATGTTAGGTGAGTTTTTTAACATAGTCGCAAATTTCCAGATTTTAAAACGCTTGTTTCTATAACCCACTCTTTCCTGACCATAAAATATTTCACCTTCGTCAGTCAGTTTTAATGCAATAAAAATCGGAATCAATAATGGCAAAAAAACAATAATCACCAATAGCGAAACAACAATATCAATCAGCCTTTTAACAAAATAATACATCGTCTGTTTTTCGAAATTTAAGGCGCAAAGCTAATCTTTTGATTTAGTTTTTTACTTTTGGAAAGTTAAATTGAAATCAATTTCTAAAAATATCATTGCTGCATTTCTGTTGTTGCTTTTTTTATTGCCAACAACTGAACAAGTTTTGCATTCGTGGCAACATCGCAACGATTTGCACTGTAATGTTAAAGGCGAAAAACATTTTCACGAACAAGAACATCATTGTTCGCTTTGTGATTTCAATTCCACTTCTTCTACCAATATTTCGCAGCGCTTTTCATTTTGTGTAGTACAAGTTTTTGTTGCTGAAATTTCATTTTCGACATCTCTTCATTTTTTAAGTGAAACTGTAAATCCTTTCGGAGCAAGACCTCCACCACTTTTCGTGTAATTTATTCAGGATAATTTTGTCACCTTGAGCTTGTCCAAGGGTTTCATTAGTTATGGCTCTATAAGCTCAGCATGACGGCTTGCATTTACATTATTAACTCAAAAATTATTCGTGCATTCGTGGCACATCAAACGATGAAAAACATTTTCACCATTCTATTTCTATTCACAGCCTTGCAAATTTTTGCTGCAGATAAAAAAACTTTACAAGGAAAAATTATAGATAAACAAACTCAAAAACCAATTGCTTTTGCATCCATCGAATTTCCAGATTTATACATTGGTGCATTTAGCAACGACAGCGGCTTTTATCATTTTGAAAATTTACCTGCTACTAAAATTTTGATGCAGGTAAAATTTATTGGTTACAAAACAATTCTTCAAACCATCGATTTGTCGCAGATTTCAGTCATTGATTTTCAAATGGAAGAATCTGTAAAAGAATTAAAGCAAGTGGTTATCACTGGCACATCGCATGCAACAGAATTAGCCCGAAATCCAATTCCAATGGCTTCGGTTGACCAACATTATTTATCGCAAAATTCATCGACCAACATTATTGATGCAATTGCTAAAGTGCCTGGTGTAAGTGCTGTTTCAACAGGCCCTAATGTTTCAAAACCATTTATTCATGGCTTGGGTTACAATCGTGTGCTCACTTTGTTTGATGGCGTAAGACAAGAAGGGCAACAATGGGGAGATGAACACGGAATTGAAATTGATGAAAATTTGGTGGATAGAATTGAAGTGGTAAAAGGTCCAGCCAGTTTGATTTACGGAAGCGATGCATTGGCAGGTGTAGTAAATTTATTACCAGAAAATCCGCCACATGCAGGCATTATAAAAGCAAATTTGCAAACCGAATATCAATCGAATAATGGTTTGTATGGAGGCTCGGCAAATATTGCTGGCAACAAAAAAGGAATAATTTTCGGCGCAAGAATTTCACATAAAGAAGCAACTAATTATCAAAATAAAATTGATGGAAGAGTGTATGGTACGGCTTTTAAAGAAACTGCTTTGAGTGGAAATGTTGGCATAAATAAACATTGGGGTTATTCGCATTTTAATTTTAGTTTGTTTGATGACCAGCAGGAAATCCCCGATGGAAGCCGTGATTCAGCTACAAGAAAATTTACCAAACAAATTACGGAAGCCGATTCTGTGAGGCCAATCGTGAGCAATGCTGAATTAACTTCTTACAAAATTTCGCCGCTACATCAGCATGTTCAGCATTATAGAATTTATACAAAAAATAATTTCATCATGGGCAATAGCCGATTGGCTGTGAACGTTGGTTATCAGCAAAGTATTCGACAGGAATTTTCACACCCTGAAATGATTGATATTGCTGGATTGGATTTGCAATTGCAAACGTTGAGTTATGATTTGAAATTTTCATTACCTGAAAAAAAAGGTTGGGAAACAACTGTTGGTGTGAACGGAATGTATCAAACCAACAACACCAATAAAGCCACAGAATTTGTCATTCCAAATTATCATTTGTTTGATTTTGGTCCATTCGCATTCATCAAAAAATCATTTAAAAAAATGGATGTGTTGGGTGGTATAAGAATGGATATGCGTTCGTTTGAAAATGAATCGATGTATGTAGGAACTAATCCCAGCAATGGTTTCAGGCAAGTTGTAAATGCAATTGATTCTGCAAAATATAACGCATCGCATTTGTTTAATTTTTACAAACATACTTTTTCAGGTTGGTCAGGAAGTGTGGGAATGGCTTACAACATCAATGACAATTTTACTTTGAAAGCCAATGTAGCTCGTGGTTTCAGAGCACCGAACATTGCCGAAATTTCTGCAAATGGAATTCATCCAGGTACAGGATTTTTGCAATTGGGCAATGGCGATTTTGTTCCCGAATTTAGTTTGCAAGAAGATGTAGGTTTGTTTTTTCAGAATCATCACATATCAGCCAGTGCTGAAATTTTTAACAATAACATCAGCAATTATATTTACGATGAAAAATTGCAAAGCCTGAAAGGTGGCGATAGCACTGTATCGCAAGGTGCAAATCAATTTCCTGTTTTCAAGTTCAAACAAACCACGGCGCATTTGTATGGTGGCGAATTAGATGTTGATATTCATCCGCATCCGCTGGATTGGTTGCATTTTGAAAATTCAATTTCAGTAGTTTATGCATTGAACGAAGGGGGTAATGGCGCAGTGATAAACGACAGCAATAAATATTTACCGTTCATTCCGCCATTGCACACCAATAGCGAACTGAGGGCTGAATTCAAAAAGAAATATAAATGCTTCAACAATATTTTTGTGAAAGTTGGTGTACAATATTTCGCTGCACAAAACAGAGCTTTTTTAGCTTACAACACCGAGACTAAAACTCCAAACTACACTTTGATTGATGCAGGAATTGGTGCAAACATTTCCAACAAAAAAAATAAAATCATCTGCCGAATTACCCTACTGGTAAGCAATTTAGCTGATGTGGCATATCAATCGAACATGAGCCGATTGAAATACATGGATAATTTCCCCAACAACTTTACAGGTAGAAGTGGCATTTATAACATGGGTAGAAATGTAAGTTTGAAATTGAATTTTCCACTCGATTTTAATTCTAACAAAAAATCATAAATTCCAATCAATTGGCGGCAAGCCTTGCTGAATCAACAACTCATTGGTTTTGGAAAAATGTTTACAACCAAAAAATCCGGCATAAGCCGAAAATGGTGAAGGATGAGCTGCTTTGAGAATATGATGTTTTGAATCATCAATCAAGGCAGCTTTTTCTTGTGCGAATTTTCCCCACAACAGAAAAACGATTCCGCTTTTTTCTGCTGATATTTTTCTGATAACGGCATCAGTAAATTTCTGCCAGCCAATCTGGCTGTGAGATGCAGGCTGATTAGCTTTTACAGTTAAAATAGCATTCAGTAAAAAAACACCCTGCGCTGCCCATTTTTCTAAATTGCCATGTTCGGGAATTTGAAAATCAGGAAACTCATTTTTAATTTCTTTAAAAATATTCACCAAAGATGGCGGTGGTTTTACTCCCATCGGTACACTGAAACACAAACCATGCGCCTGTCCTGTGCCATGATATGGGTCTTGACCAAGCACCACCACTTTTACTTTATCAAACGGTGTTTTTTCAAACGCATTAAAAAGCAAAGAACCTGGTGGATAAATAATTGCACCTTTCGCTTTTTCTTCTTTAATGAAATTCACCATTTCAGAAAAATAAAGCTGCTCAAATTCGGCATTCAATGCGGCTTTCCAAGTGGGTTCAATTTTCACGTCCATAGTTTTCCAAAAATAATTTTACAACAAATGTAATTGCGCTACTGAAATCGGAAAAAATATTTTACTTTTGCACCGCTAAAAAAAGCAGCATGGTTCCGTAGCTCAGTTGGATAGAGCATCAGCCTTCTAAGCTGGGGGTCTTTGGTTCGAATCCAAACGGAATCACGATTAAGTCAAATTATCCTTTCAAATGTTCTATTTGAAAGGATTTTTTTTGTCTAATTTGTATTAATTGATTAAAAAAATTACGTTTTCTGCTTTTTCTTTTTAGCTGCTGGAAACAAAACGTTGTTCAAAATCAAGCGATAGCCAGGCGAATTAGGATGCAATGCCAAATCTGTTTTTGGGTCGCCAACGCGATGTTCGTAGTCTTCGGGGTCATGTCCGCCATACCATGTCCAGGTGCCTTTTCCAAATTCGCCATGAATATATCGGGCTTCATTAGCTGGTTTATTTTCGCCCAAAATCAACACATTTTTTTTGATGACAGATTTTCTGAAAGCAGTGGTTTGTCCCATAAATCCTTTCACAATTTTTGTGTGATTCTGACACAACATGGTTGGCACTGGATCCCACTTTGCACTAAAATCAAACAATGAAAAATAATCTAAATCTTTTGGCACTTGTCGGGTATTGGTTGCATCAATATCGCTGTATTCATAAACCAACGGATTGCGTTCTAACTTAAAATTTTCAAAGGCAAAACAACCATCAAAATTCAATTTACTTTGGCAATTGGGGTCAGCTGGGTCGCCATCATACATACTTTCACAAATGTCAGTCCCATCGGCTGCCAGAGCCACATCATAGCTATCTGTAGCGCTGCACATGGCAAACATAAATCCGCCACCAGCAACAAAATCTCTGATTTTTTTTGCTACCGCTAATTTCAATTGACTCACTTTTTGAAATCCATGTCGGTGTGCGCAAGCCTCATTCACTTTCACATCTTCCTGATACCAATCCATGTTGTGAAATTGCGCATAAAACTTTCCATACTGCCCTGTAAAATCTTCGTGATGGACATGTAACCAATCGTATTTGGGCAACACTTCATCCAATACTTCATCGTCATAAACTACATCGTAAGGAATCTCGGCATACTTCATCGCCAATGTTACAGCATCATCCCAAGGCAATTTGTTTTTTGGTGAATACACTGCAACCTTAGGTGCTTTTTGCAATTTCATCAAATCCATATTTGCTTCAGGATTTGAAATTTCACTAAGAATATTTTGATACTGACCTGATGAAACTACCGAGTAGCTAACGTTTCTAATCACACATTCTTTTTCAATATCGGGTAATTGTGGAAATGCAAAACTACCACCTCTGTAATTCAGCAACCAATCAGCTTCCAGGCCTTGTTTCAGTACCCAATAACACAAGCCATAAGCTTTTAAATGTTCTTTTTGGGTTTCATCCATTGGTATTAAAATCATACCAGCAAACGATTTGGAAGCAATTAAAAAGAAGCTCAATAAAATGAAAATACGTTTCATGTGGTTTGAAATGATTGTTGTAAAACTAATCTATCGGTGGGCGATGTTCAAATTTTTAACAGCGTATTAGTTTTTGTTTAATCGGATTTTTAAAACCCAAGCCACCGATGGATTTAATTTTTCCGTTCCATTTATTTTCACCGAGTAAAAATCTTTTTCCTTTTTGAAGTCAACTTTTGCTTTTAGATTTCCTAAGATTTCTATTTTTGAAAACTGTTTCGAAAATGCAGGTAATTCAATGCTTTCAGGTAATTTATCATTTTCATTTTGCTTTAAATAAGTGGCATAAATGCAATCGCCATTTTGTGTAAAAACAAAATTATCTTTTTGATAAGGTGCCACAGGATGTGTGTTGTAAATGGCTTCACCATTGGTTTTCATCCAATCGCCAATTTCTTTCAAACGAATGTATGCGGTTGAATCCCATTCACCATCAGCGTTTGGCGCAATGTTCAATAAAAAATTACCACCACGGGAAACAATTTTCGCCAACGTTTGAATAATTTTTTCGGTTGATTTATAACTATCGTTTTTCACCCAACTCCATGATGTTGCCATCGTCATACAAGTTTCCCAAGGATAAGGCAAAGGCTTATCAGGGATGGTTTGTTCGGGTGTTAGGTAGTTTTGGTTTTCGCCTGGCACATCTCTATCCACCACAATTAATCCAGGTTGATGTTCACGAGCCATCGAAGCAATTTTATTCATCTCCACATCCTGATTGTTTTTGATTTTTGCATTTTTATCGGTGTCCAAACTATCTGGGCGAACCCAGCCACCATCCAACCACAGAATATCCATCTTGCCATAATTGCTCATCAATTCTTCAATTTGGTTGTAAGTAAATTGCTTGTAGCGATTCCATTTTTCAGGGTATTTTTTGATGTCGTAATTCGGATTTCTATCCAATGGCGGAAAGTAGGGATTCCAGTAATCAACACAATGCCAATCAGGCTTTGAGAAGTATGCGCCTACTGCAAAATTTTGTTTTCTAAACGCATCAAACACTTCTTTTGCCACATCTGCTTTTGCATTTTTCGAGTACGGACATTTCGCATCCGTGATTTTATAATCAGTTTGCTTGGTGTCGAACATGCAAAAACCATCGTGATGTTTCGTAGTGAACACCACATATTTCATTCCAGCAGAAGCCGCTGCTGCCGCCCATTTTGAAGGGTCGAAATGTTTTGGATTGAAAGTAGTTTGCAAATTTTCATACTGCTTTTTATACTCGAAATAATTGTTAGCATAAGGTCCTCGACGTTTGCACCAATCTTCATCTTCGGGGCAAAGACTCCAACTTTCCACAATGCCCCATTGGCTGTAAGTGCCCCAATGCATCAGCAATCCAAACTTTTGATTGCTCCAAGTTTTTAATTTTTTTATTACCAAAGTATCCGTTGGCGGAAAATATTTTTGATGATTTTCTTGAGCAGAAGCGATTTGAAAAACGAAACAAAACGAGAGCAGCAAAGCAAAATATTTCATGTAAATTTTTTGAAGATAAATTTGAAAATTGAAAGAGCAATTTACAAATAAATCTAACAAGCATTAAGAAATAGTTCTTTCGCTATTGCTCAGGATGACGGCTTCAAGTTGATGTCATGCTGAGGAACGAAGCATCTGTATTTCATTTTCAAATCAACTCATTCTCCAATTAGTTTTTTACCACTTTCCCTCTCCACACTTCTGCAGCTTGTTTTACTTCGATGAAATAAATGCCTGCGGCTTGATTGGTTAAATCCAAATTGATTTGCTTGCCCGATTGATTTTCTTTTTTGACAACGATTTGACCTGTTACATTCATCACTTCAACAGTTGCATTACTTAATTCATTGCTGAAAGTGAGTGTGGTGGGAAATAATAAACGGCGGATAGATTTATTTTTGGCTTTTTCCAAAAACAAAACCTAGCGAAAGAGTTATCAATGGAGTAACTATTCCCCAAAAATCCAATATCCCAATTGCTTTTGGATTTGAAGAAGTATTGCAAAGCAAAATAAAACATGTGTACAGTATACCTGCAATAACCAAAACTATAATCAGAAGTCCAGCAATATTCAATTTTACAGAATCGCCTTTTCCAAAAAACTTACCTAAAGAACCAAGTTCTTTATCAAGTTGGTTTGTTTCAAAAGTTTTTTCAATTAACTTTTGGCTTGTTTTTGGGTCAGCTGGTAAGTTGTTTAAATCAAGTCCTTTCATTTTGTAATTTCTTTTCCAGTGTACCAAGAATAATGAATTAATGCTGAATCTTCTATGCCATTTAGGTCTGCTCTAAAGTTAAAAAACAAGATTTTACCATTAAACGAACCAACTTGAATGGGTTTTAAAAAACCAAAATTTGAAACCGCTCCTGAATGTTTAATAGTTAATAAAAAGGCATCTTTATCTTTGTCATCTTGCTTTACTTCAATTTTAGGTTCTCCCAAGTTTGACTCATAAACAAAATTAAATTTGGCTTTAATTGGTGTTCCGTCATTCTCGGTTACAATTACTATAACTGCCTCATTGGGCATATATTGAATGAAAGTACCAGTATCGATGATTTCAAAAGGAGCTTGTAATTCGAATTTACTCATTGCATAAATATCTTTTAGCAATGCAAATATAAACACAAGTTAGAGTATTATTTTAAAATTAATTTTCGTTTGAGATATAAAAACCGCTCAAACTTTATGCTTGAAGCGGTTCTGTATTTCATTAGCAAATTAGCACATCATCACATTAGCCCATTGCCAACTCTTCCGCTAAATCTTTTTCAATCACCAGATTTTGAATGATAAAATCCTGACGTTGTGGTGTGTTTTTGCCCATGTAATATTCCAGCAATTTCGGAATCGTCATTTCAGGATTCATGATGATAGGTTGCAATCGAATATCAGGCCCAATGAAGTTGGCAAACTCTTCGGGCGAAATTTCACCCAAGCCTTTAAATCGAGTAATCTCGGGCTTTCCAGCCAGTTTGTGAATGGCTCGTTGGCGTTCTTCATCGCTGTAACAATAAATTGTTTCCTGTTTATTTCTCACACGGAACAACGGTGTTTCTAAAATATAAACGTGTCCGTTTTTCACCAGGTCAGGAAAAAATTGCAGGAAGAAAGTCATCATCAATAATCGGATATGCATACCATCCACATCGGCATCGGTAGCTATTACAACAGAGTTATAACGCAAACCTTCTAGTCCATCTTCAATATTCAAAGCATGTTGCAGCAGATTAAACTCTTCATTTTCATACACCACTTTTTTGGTGAGTGAAAAACAATTCAGCGGCTTGCCTCGTAAGCTAAACACAGCCTGCGTTTCCACATCTCGTGATTTTGTAATCGAACCACTTGCCGAATCACCTTCGGTGATAAAAATAGTTGTGCCCAGTTTTTTTGTTTCTACTTCTTCTTTCTGTTTTCCTTCGGCAACATCATTAAAATGGAAGCGACAATCACGTAATTTTTTATTGTGCAAATTGGCTTTCTTGGCTCGTTCGTTGGCTAATTTTTTAATGCCGGCTATTTCTTTTCTTTCTCTTTCACTTTGCATAATTCGCTTCAGCAAGGCATCGGCAGTTGTTGGGTTTTTATGCAAATAATTATCTAATTGCTTCGCCAAAAAATCACCCACAAAACTTTTCATACTGATGCCATTTTCAGGCGCAGTAGTCAATGAACCCAGTTTTGTTTTCGTTTGCGATTCAAACACAGGCTCTTGCACTCTCACAGCTACAGCCGCTACAATGCTGGCTCTGATGTCGGCAGCATCAAAATCTTTTTTATAAAAATCGCGAATGGTTTTCACAAACATTTCTCTGAAAGCCGCCAGATGCGTACCTCCTTGAGTGGTGTATTGCCCATTCACATAGCTGTAATATTCTTCGCCATATTGGTCATCATGCGTAATCGCCACTTCAATGTCTTCACCTTTCAGGTGAATGATGGGATAGCGTAATTCAATGTTTTGCGTTTTGTGCGACAATAAATCGTGCAAACCATTTTTTGAAACAAATTTTTTATCATTGAAATTAATCACCAATCCTGCATTGAGGTAGCAATAATTCCACAATTGGTTTTCGATGTATTCATTAATGAAATGAAATTTCTTGAACACCGATTCGTCAGCCAGAAAGCTCATTTCAGTGCCATTCGCTTCCGAAGTTTTTTGTTCTTTATGGTCTTTCGTTAATTCGCCTCGTTCAAATTCCGCCATCTTCATCACCCCATCACGAACCGATTTTACGGAGAAATAAACACTCAACGCATTCACCGCTTTTGTACCCACACCATTCAAGCCCACACTCTTCTGAAACGCTTTGTTGTCGTACTTCCCACCCGTATTTATTTTGCTTACCACATCCACCACTTTGCCCAACGGAATGCCCCTGCCAAAATCGCGAACTGTTACTTTTTTCTCATCAATTTTGATGTCGATTTTGCTGCCAAAACCCATCATATATTCATCAATCGAATTGTCGATGACTTCTTTCAGCAACACATAAATCCCATCATCAGGCGCACTACCATCGCCCAATTTGCCTATGTACATGCCCGGTCTTAGGCGAATGTGTTCTTTCCAATCTAAGCTGCGGATGCTGCTTTCATCGTATGTTGATACTGTTGCCATGTTGTTTTTTAAAAGAGGTGCAAAGAAAATATTTTTGCTGAATAAAAGTATTGAAAGTTTGAAATGCCTGAAAACAAAGCCAAAAGCAAGTTTTCACAGCTTGTTGTTTGCTGTCTAATAATTTGAGGGCATAAGAAAATTGTTTTTCATTTTTATCTTTCCAAAATGAAACGAAAAATTTTATTGCTCCTTCTTGTTTTTTCCAATCAGCTTTTTGCTCAACAAAAAATAAAACCCGATGCTGAAAAGATGCAATGGTTTGCTGATGCCAAGCTGGGTATTTTTATTCATTGGGGAATTTATTCGGTGAATGGAATTGAAGAATCGTGGAGTTTTCACAACAAAAAAATCAGCTACGAAAAATACATGAAGCAGATAGATGGCTTCACGGCAAACTTTTACAATGCTGCCTCCTGGGCTGATTTGATAAAAGAAAGCGGAGCGAAATATGCGGTGATTACCACCAAACATCATGATGGCGTTGCTTTGTATGACACTAAACAAAATGATTTGAGCTTGGTAAAAAAATCTTTAGCCAAACGAGATTTGATTGCACCATTTGTAAAAGAATTGAGAAACAGAAACATCAAAGTGGGCACCTATTTTTCGTTGCTTGATTGGTCAAATAAAGATTATCCCGAGTTTTTAAAAGATTCTGTTCGTTACAAATTAAAGTCGGATACGCTCCGTTGGCAAAGGTTTCAACGGTTTTGTCAAAATCAAATCCAGGAAATTTCTACTCAATTCAACCCAGATTTGTTTTGGTTTGATGGCGATTGGGAACACAGTGCAGAAGAATGGCAAGCTGAAAAAATCAGAAAAAATATTTTAGTGCATAATCCCAACGCTATTATCAATAGTCGCTTACAAGGCTATGGCGATTATGAAACTCCCGAACAAAATTTCCCTGTTACCCGACCCGATTTTAAATATTGGGAATTGTGCATGACCACCAACAATGGCTGGGGCTATAGATTTGACGATACGGATTATAAATCGGTGGATGAAATCATTTCCATTTTCACCGATTGCATTGGCAATGGTGGAAATTTGCTGTTGGATATTGGACCAAAAGAAGATGGAACAATTCCATTGCAACAACAAAATATTTTGAAAGAATTGGGCAAGTGGATTCATCAAAACGAAGAAGCAATTTACGCTACTGTTGCAGGTTTGCCGTTGGGACATTTTTATGGTGCATCAACTTTGAGTAAAGATTCCTCTACCATTTATTTGTTTGTATCTGGAAAAAATTCAGGCGATATTGTCATTAAAGGATTAGATGCAAAAATTAAAAAAGTAAGTGTGCTTGGAACGAATGAAATTTTAAAATCGAAAATTGTTGGTAAAATTTCATGGAGCAATGTACCAGGTTTAGTGTTCATCAAAATGCCTGAAAACGCAGGACAGCGAATGAGTGTAGTGAAAATTGAATTGGCTAGAAAATTAAAATTGTATCATGGAAAAGGTGGTTATTAAAATGAAATTACTTCAATTCTTCTTTAATTATTTCAGCTAAAACTTTTGCTTGATTTCTTCTTGAAAATTGCTGGTAGTTAGTAGATGTTGATTTCACTTTTCCTGTTGCTAAAAACTCAGCATACATTTCTTTTAATGCCTGATAAATCTCATCAGCGTTATTGCAATTGTAACCACCATTGGTGGTTTCCATAATCATTTTTAAATCTGAATTATCATTTACCGACACTAAAATTTTTCTTTCCAAAGGTAAATACTCATAAATTTTTGAAGGCAATAATCGTGTATCGGGGTTGGTTAAAATCAACAAACAATTACACTTACAAAATGATTGAATTAAAACAGCCTTATCCATCCGTGGTGTTGATTCAATAAAGGGGTGCAGTACCTTGTCATAGTTTTTTATTCTGTTTAATTGCAAAGGCTGCGAATCAATTCCGAGTAACCAAAGTTTAAATTTCGCATCAGGAAATTCGGTTACAAATTTTTTCATTCCTTCTAAAAAATCTTCTAATCTGTTATAAGGATAAATAGTACCGGCATAACCAATTCTGAAAATATCAGATTGCTGTTCCACACCTTTTCCCAAATCAATTTCTGCCTCAACATAACCATTGAAAACAGTTTTCAAGATTACATTAGGCGAAATGTTTTTTATTTTTTCTTGCTCAAATGGATTGGAGGTAACAACAAATTTCGCAGCACCTAAATATTTTTTTTCGAAACTTCTGAAATAGAAATTGTTTAAAATTTTTGCAAAACCAGTTGCTTTCAAATTATCATCTCTTGTTGTCCAACCATCTCTGTAATCGAGGATGTAAGGAATGTTAAATTGTTTTGATAATAAAAAAGCATACTTATGTAAAATGAAAGGTTCGCCTGTAGCTATAATTAAATCTACCTTTTCGGTTTTCAAAAATTCCTTTGATGCTTTGTAAAGTGCCTTACGATTATCGAAGTAAAAAAAAGGAAATGCCAATAAAAAATTAAGAAATGAAATAATTTTTCTAATGACTGAAAATTTATCGTAGCCATACTTAATGATAATTTTATCTCTTAAAGTTGCCTTATATGGCGCTCTAATTAAAGTTCCGAAATCATTTTTTTCTATTGTTGTTGTTTGAATTGAAGAGGGTCTTACATAAGCATCTTTAAAATTATTATCAATATCCCAATGACGAGTTACAACCGTTGGATAAATTCCATTTTCATGCAAATGCTTATACCAGCTATTCGGACGAGCAGCGCCTATAGCAGTGTAAGGTGGAAAATCATAAGCCAGCAGCAAAACTTTTTTCATTTTTAATGCTTGATTTTTGTTTCAATGTTTTTATAGAATTCAATCAACTTATTTTTTTCTGCACCCCAATTCAATTCTTTTTTGGCATGGATGCAATTATTTTTGTAAAAAGAATAATTGCCAACAATTTTTTGCAAACCACCGAAGTAAGCATTCTTTTCATCTGGATTAACACAAACCCCAGTTTTATAATGCTCGATAATATTGATGTATTCAGGTTGTTGAGTGGCTAAAATTGGAATTTCGGCAATCATGTATTCAAATAATTTATTGTCGAGTGCAAACCAATAAGAAAGATTTTTTTTATTCCAAGTAGGCACCAGTCCTACATCACAGCCTGATAGGTAAGATGTAATCTCTTTTGGTTTAACTGCATCATGGAAATAAATATTATGATAATTTTTATGCTTTACATAGTCTTTAATATCCAAGCAGCCTTTTGAATTATTGGTAATATAAAGCAAATTAAAACCTTTCTGGTTGCCTATTTCATCAATTACTTGCTCCTGATTATGTGTTCTAGCATAAATATGTGCCCCAATGAACACCAATAGTTTTTCTTCGGGTGGAATATTGAATTGTTTTTTTAAATCAATACGGTTAGTTATGTTTTCAAATTCTGGCGCATTTCGAATAATCAGTGGAGTAATTTTAGCTTTGAAATAAGTCTTTAAAATATCAGCTAAAGATTGATTTACAGTTATGAAATAATCAGCCACTTTAATGTTGTGCTTTTCCCTCCAAACCTGATATTTTCTGATTAAAAACGATTTTATTTGGATGCTTAATGGCAGCCCTTTTAAATTATTTAAAGGCCAGGCATGAAACAATTCATGTGAATCGTAAATAAATATTTTAGAAGGATATTTTCTTTTTACAGCTGCGCCAGCATCACACATAAATTGGTCGTGAGCATGCACTATATCATAATCTTTGCAGCATTCAATGGCAATATCCTGAACTATTTTTTCACTCGAAAATTTGGTGATCTCTTCTGGGAATATTCTTTTAATAACAAATCCATCAACAATTTCTTCATCGGGCAATGATTTTTTTTTCAAACAAAAAATTGTTACTTGATAACCATTTGCAACTAATTCTTTTGCTTCACGATGAACCCTTCTGTCATTTGTAAAAGGATTATCTAAAAGCATGGCAATTTTCATTCTCTAAAAATTTATATTGATTTTCGGCTAAGATAGAAATAATTTATTCGCAACTAAATGTGATGGATTTTGTTTTGAAAATTTCTTCTTCATTTTTTATATTTTTGTTTAATGATACACCAAATTCCTGTTCAAAACACTAGTCAATTCAGTAGTTTTATATGTGATTTTATTGCTTCTGAAAATTATGTTGATAAAAATGATGTGAGCAATATTATTTTGGATAGAAATTCAAAACTCATCAATCGTTCTGTTTTAACCGAAGTTTTGATTGAACAAAATACTACTATCTCTATTTCATCAGCCACTAAAAAAAATATTTCATTGCTCAACAATGAAAATTGTTTTACTATTACTACAGCTCATCAACCTTGTTTTTTTAGTGGTCCATTGTACACTATTTACAAAGCAATTTCAGCTATTAAATTAGCGGAGCAATACAAAAATGATTTTCCTGAAAAAGATTTTGTGCCAATTTATTATATTGGAAGTGAAGACCATGATTTGCAAGAGTTGAACCATTTTTATTTGTTCAATAAAAAAATCGAATGGCAAACTAATCAGTCTGGAGCAGTTGGTTCAATGCAAATTTCAGGAACTGAATCAGTTTTTGTTGAACTTGAAAATCTATTAAAAAATGAAACAAAAAAAGATGAAGTAATTGCTTTGTTTAAATCTTTTTATGCTCAAGGCAATACAATGAGTTTTGCATTTCGACAATTGATGAATCACTTTTTAGGTAAGTATGGATTAGTAATTTTAGATGCGAATGATAAACGATTGAAGCAAACTTTCAAATCAATTTTTACAGATGAATTAGTAAATCAAAATTCATTCAAATTATTGAATGACAAAACTTGGATGCAAAATTTTGATGATGAAAAATTGCAAATCACACCACGAGAAATCAATCTTTTTTATTTAGATAAAAATGTAAGAGAACGAATTGTTTTTGAAAACGAAAATTACTCAACCAAAAAATCTTCTTTTAATTTATCAAAAAATGAAATTGAAAATTTCGTTGAACAGTCAACTGAAAAACTAAGCCCGAACGTGATTCTGCGACCATTGTATCAATCAACTATTTTGCCTGATGTTGCATTTGTTGGCGGTGGAAGCGAAGTAACTTATTGGTTGCAATTAAAAACTGTTTTCGATTTTTATAAAGTTCCTTTTCCGAAAATTTATTTACGTGATTCGGCTGAATGGATAGATGAAGCATCGGAAAGCAAAAGAAAAAAATGGAATTTTTCTATCGAAGAAATTTTTGCAGATGTCAACTTTTTGAAAAATAAATTTCTGGAAGAAAATGGAGGTTTGCAAATTGACCATGAAATTGAAAAAGTAAATGCTGTAATATTATTCTTACAAAATAAAATAAATGCTCACGATAAAGCATTAGAGGGGGTTTCAGCGGCAACGATAGTGCAAATAAAAAATCAGTTGGAGCAATTACAAAAGAAAATTGTTCAAAACGACAAGAAAAAACAAGCCGATACTTTAAGTCAAATAGAACGATGGAAAGAGAAATTGTTTCCGCAAAATCATTTACAAGAGCGGCAAATGAATTTTATTGAGTTGTATTTGAAATACGGTGAATCTTTTATTGAAGTGCTTTACAACTGCTTTAATCCTGAAGCAAAAACTTTAAAAGTTTTAACTCCATGATGGATGTGATTTTATTCCCATATCGGATTTATGTTTTGTTGGTCTTTGTTTTGTCTACGTTGATTGTTTTTTCGCTCATTCTTTTTGTGAAATTATTTTCAGAAAAAAATCAATCGTTGATGGTTTATAAAATTAGCAACAAATGGGCAAAAGCTTGTATGGCATTGTTTTTCATTCGCGTTGAAATAAAAAACAAAGAAAATATTACCAACGAAAAAGCTGCCATCTTTATTGGCAACCATCGCAGCTATATTGATTCAGCAGCTGTGTTTTATGCTATTCCAAAAAATTTCAAACCATTGGGAAAGTCGGAATTTGGTAAAATCCCAATTTTTGGCTGGGTGTATAAATCGGTTGCAATTATGGTTGATAGAAGTAGTCCTTACCGAAGAGCAAGAAGCCTTAAGCTACTCAAAAGACAACTGCTTCGAGGCATATCTGTCAATTTGTTTCCCGAGGGAACTTTCAATATGGGCAATGAGCCTCTATTACCTTTTTTTGATGGTGCATTCAAAATGGCTTTGGAAACTGAAACGGTAATTCAACCTTATATCATAACGGGTACGCAACAGGTTTTGCATTGTACTTCTTGGTTTCGATTAAAACCAGGTAAAATTTGTGTGAAATATTTACCACCAATTTCTCCTATTGATTTTTTACCTAACAATGCAAAAGCATTAAAAGAAAAGGCTTTTAGCCAAATTCAAAAAGCTTTAATAGAAGAAGGAAATTGGTGATTAACAACTTTATAAAATATTTTTCGGCTGAATCAGTTAATACAAATTACTTTTGTCATTCTAAAAAATAAATATTCTAATGCGTAAAATTTCAATTGTGGTTTTGATGGTTGTGATGACTAATTCAATTTTTGCCCAAGGGTTAATGAAAAAAGATAGCACTTATAAAAAGATGGATTATTTTCATTTTGAAGCTGCTTGGCTGACTTGGGTTAATAAGCCCGATAGTATTAAGCTGAAAGCTTTGTCGCATACTTTTAGTTTTTATTTTACTTACCCAATGCAATTGGGAAAATCGAAATTTAATTTTGTGCCAGGCATCGGTTTAAACATTGATAATGCTTATACCAACGCAATTGCGAAGGAAGATTCAGCGAAAACTCAAATAGTTTTGCATCCAGTAAAATCTGGCGTTAGTTATAAATTGAGTAAAGAAACTTACACTTACTTGATGATTCCTTTGATGTTTCATTATAATGCAAATGGTAATCCAAAGTCGTGGAAAGCCTCATTGGGATTGCGTTTTAATTATATGATTCAAGACCATACAAAATATAAAGGCAATAATGAAGTGACTAATGAGTCGCAAAAAATTAAAGACATCAACATTTTAAAACCATATTCTGACCGCTATCGTTTGGATGGTGCTTTTACATTAGGTTATGATTGGTTTTATGTGATGGCTACTTATACTTTTACACCATATTTTGCATCGGGTAAAGGACCGCAAATGATGCCATTAACTATTGGTATCGGTGCTGTTGGGTTTTAGTTTTTTTAAAAAAATAAAAACCACTTTTCCTTTTTCCCATTTTTTTATTGGCGAATATTTTTCTTTTAAAAGTTGTTTTTGTTCATCTGTAAATGATGTACAGATGTTGCTAAACAAAACATAATCGAATATTTCTAAATTGCTGGCATTCATTGAAGATGCTGTCCAATTTGTGGTTTCTGTAGTTAGATAGACTAATGAATCAGGTGCATCCACGGGAAATCTGCTTCCACATTTATCTTTTGGAATTTTATTTTCAATAGCAAATTGCTCTGCTTCTTTACGTAAATCTTTATAAGGTAAATGCGCTAAATTGCTATCCCATCCAATGCTATAACGTTCTAAATAAAAAATATAATTGCCAGCAAAAGCAACTGCAATCAAAATAAAAATTGCAAAAAATCGAACTATTTTTTTGTTGAAAAATGATTGGTTTAAAATGAAATGGATTGCCAATATTGGCATCAAAACAAAGGCTGGCAGCAGATAGCGATGGCAAATAGGTTTCGTCATCAATACAAAATTCAGGCTCAAAACGATGGAGGTAAGCAGCCAACAGATAAAAATAAATTTTGAAAATGATTTCTCTTTTTGTTGGTATAAAAACCAAACTGAAAAAATAATTGCTAATAAACAAATTGCAATTCGTCCATTATCAATCCAACGTAATGCAATGATAAATGTGTTGTAAATAATTCGATGAAAACCTGCAATTCCAACATTATCAACACCCCAACTGCTTTTTGGGTCACTGAATAAATAGCCTACATTAGCAAAATGAAGCCATAGCCAAGCACAAAAAATGAATGCAGAAATGGAATAGGGGAGAAGTGCGATTAAAATGTTTTTTACTTTCTTTTTGGTGTAATCAAATCGAAAACCTACTTCAATAAAAAATAATGCAATCACCAAAGGAATTCCTCTCAATTGCATGAGTGGCATAATTATCAAGCAAAGAATATAGACGGAATCGTTTTTTGATTCGCCTGAAACCCTTTTCCAAAGCAGGTTAACAGCTAATAAAAAAAAAGACACTAGCGGAATTTCAAATCCGACTTGTGCTACTTGCGAAAGAAAAGTGGTATCGGCAAACAATAAAATGGCAGAAAGGACAATCAACAATTTCCCTTTTTCCTTATCAAACATTTTTTTTGCCAGAAAAAAATATTGCTGTAAAAGCAGCCACAGGAAAGGCATTTGAGCAAAATGGCTGACTAATAAATTTCTTCCGAATAATTTCCAACACAAAGCATAATACAAACTCATTAATGGAGGATGACCACAATCTAAATAATTCCCCATTGAAAAAATATGCCAGCCATGATAGTACAAAAAGCTTGCAGTGGCTGATGTAGTGGTTATATTATCCCACAAAAATACTTCATCACGAAAAAAATAGGTGATAAGTAATGAAATTGAAAAGGAAAAAACAAGCGTAATATTTCGGGAAATAATTTTCATTATTTCATAGTTCGAATTGTTGTAACGCCAACCAATTGGTCATAACGACCAGTAAATGGATGAAAGTAAACCAGCACCGTGTATTGGTTTTCAGCTTCATACCAATTGCCTTCGGCAGGTGTCATGTCGAATTTTTTTGTTTCAGGTTCGTAATAACCAATTTGATAATTATAATAACCTTGTTTTAATAATGCTCGTGCTTCATAAGCCAAAGTTTTTGGATTGTAATTCATTTTAAAAGTTGATAAAGTATCCCAATTGGTAATTTCACCACAAACGTAGAAGTCTCCACCCATCAGCCTTGTACTGAATGGCAACTGCCAATTCACCCACATGTAATCGGCTTCAACTTCAGAATTTACAGCCTCTTGTTTTTCAATAATGTAATCTCCATTCCAATCTTTTTCATAGTAATAAGATTTGAATGAACGCAGTGGTTCAGGGAAAACATAAAATTCAGAAATGGCACTATCGCGATTTATTTTTTGAATACGAGCCGAACGAATTCTATCTGTACGAACATCAATAGCTCTGAATTCTTTTGTGGCTGGAAAAACTAAATCTTGGTCGCTATTGTATTTCAAAATATTATCCTCTACAAACGTTGGTTGTACACCAGTTATGGGGTTATCCCACCTGTCATTTTGATAAATTACCATTTTAATTTCATCAAAAGGATTAGACGTGTTGATGGCTTTGCAATCGATTTGTAAATCGAGTTGTTGATGGGTATTGGTGATTTGTAAATTTCTTGGGCGAATTTCCTGACCAGTAATTGCAACCTGATTATCAGTAACCATGAAACGTTTACACAAAGCAATGTTTCCGGTGGCATTATCTTTTATTAGTAACACATAATTACCCGATTTTTTTAAATGTGAATTTTCATTTGGAGTATTTAAGGAGTAATGAACGTAAGGAACAATTGTGTTAAAAGATTTTTGATAAGTGAGCAATTGGTTATCCTGAAAACCTTGTAAATAATCAAATGGGGAGAGTTCTGTATTGGCTGTCCAATCATAGTTGCAGAGTTGAATAGAATAATTGAATGAACGAATGTCGCTGCTTAAATCATCAAAAGTTAATTGCAATGCATCACCACCATTTAATGATAAAATTGGTTCGCTCAACATCAATCCATTTAAACAAAATTTGGCTGTTTTAATTTTTGAATCGGCTGCACCATCCTTGTAAATCTGCTTGTCATCGGCTTTTACAAGTATTGAAGTGGATAGGAAAATAATGATTACAAGTATAAACTTCATTTGATGATTTGATTTTAAAAATTAGGCTAAATTTTCAAACACAATAGCAGCACCTTGTCCAACACCAACACACATGGTTGCTACACCATATTTTGCTTTTCGTTTTTTCATTTCATGCAATAATGTGGTTGAAATTCTTGCACCACTGCAACCCAATGGATGTCCAATGGCAATCGCTCCGCCATTCACATTTATTTTCGAAAAGTCTAAATCTAAATCTCTCATGCAGGCAATGCTTTGTGATGCAAATGCTTCATTCAATTCAATCAAATCCAAATCGATTGTTTTTAAATTGGCACGTTTCAAAGCCTTTTGCACAGCAGGTATTGGTCCAACACCCATAATGGCAGGGTCAACGCCAGCTGCTGCAACGCTTACCATACGTGCCATTGGTGTTAAATTGTATTTCTTTAAAGTGTCTTCATTACATAACAATAAAGCTGCGGCACCATCGTTAATGCCACTGCTGTTGCCAGCTGTAACGCTTCCATCTTTTTTAAAAGCAGGTTTTAAATTTGCCAATGATTCCAACGAACTCAATCGTGGATGTTCATCTTTTGTAAAATCTATTTCTGTTTTTCCTTGTTTAATTTTTATCGAAATGATTTCATCTGCGAATTTATTTGCATCATGTGCTGCTTGATATTTTTGTTGCGAAGCAAAAGCAAATTCATCTTGCTCTTGTCGTGAGATTTTCCAACGCTCTGCTACATTTTCAGCTGTTTCGCCCATGGTGTATGGATGATATAATGCTGATAAATTTTTATTCGTAAAGCGCCAACCGATAGTAGTATCATATATTTCGGGCGTTCGGCTAAAAGCAGTTTCAGCTTTTGCCATCACAAAAGGTGCACGGGTCATGCTTTCTGTTCCACCGCTGATGTAAGCATTTCCATCGCCCACAGCAATTGCTCGATAAGCATCCATAATGCTTTGCAAGCCGCTTGCACACAATCTGTTCACGGTAATTCCAGCAACACTCACTGGTAAGCCAGCCAGCAAAGCTGCCATACGAGCCACATTGCGATTATCTTCACCCGATTGATTGGCTGCACCTAAAATCACTTCTTCCAATTCATTGGCATCAAAATTGGGATGACGAAGCATCAACGCTTTAATAACGTGTGCCGCTAAATCATCGGGGCGAACATTGCTTAAAGTGCCGCCGTATTTGCCTACCGCAGTTCTCACCGCATCAACTATGTAAACTGTTTGCATAAATTATTTTTGAGTGTGTAAAAATAGAAAATTAAAAACTCTATTTTCGTTCGGATTTATTTTAATAAAAAATGAAGCTTTATTTAATACCTACGCCGATTGGGAATTTGGAAGACATCTCGTTCAGAGCCTTGCGCTTGCTGAAAGAAGTGGATGCGATTTTGTGTGAAGACAGCCGTATCACTTCAAAATTGTTACATCATTTTCAAATTGATAAACCACTTTGGCAATATCATCAGCACAACGAACATCAAAAAACTTCAGCCATTGTTGAACAATTGCAAGCAGGCAAAACCTTAGCATTGGTAAGCGATGCAGGTACACCAGGCATTAGCGATGCAGCATATTTATTGGTGAAAAGTTGCATCGAAAATAATGTGCCAGTTGAATGTTTGCCAGGCGCAACTTCTATTATTCCTGCATTGGTACAAAGTGGATTGCCGAGTGAAAGATTTTGTTACGAAGGATTTTTACCGCATAAAAAAGGACGACAAACCCGAATAAAAAATCTGGTAGAGGAAACTCGAACTATCATTATTTTAGAATCACCTCATCGCATTGTAAAATGTTTGAACGAGCTGAAAACCTTTATGGGCGAAGAACGCAGAGTTTGTGTGAGCAGAGAGTTGTCTAAAAAATTTGAAGAAAATATTCGTGGTACAATCGCCGAAGTAATTCAGCATTTTGAAAAACACGAACCAAAAGGAGAAATTGTTTTGCTTATTGAAGGAAATAAAGACTAATTTTTTTTCTCAAAACTATCGTCATATCGCACAAAAAAACTAAGGTAAAAAACTCTTGAAAATCTTACCAGCCAAGGCATTGAAATAGCCAATACGGCTGCATTGGCGAATAAAAATCCCCATACACTATAAATTGTTGCCCAACCAAAAATTGGAGTAAACCAAACTACATTGAGTGCAGAAATAATTACCGCTAATCCATAACTGATATAGCCTGTGCCCCACCAGAAGCCAGTTTCAAGCTCAGTGATTTGATGGCAAGTGGTACACTCATCTTTCATATCTAATATTTTTTTGCTGAAATCATATGGATTAGAATGATTAAATAGATTTTCCTGACGGCAATGTGGGCAACGGCAAAGAAATATAGCGGTAAAATAATTCATGGTGTAAAGATAAAAATCTTTAGCAGGTGGTTTTGGTAACGGATGTTACAAATTGGTAAACTCAAACTTTTCTCCATCAAACAATCCTTTATCGCTCAATTTTAATTTTGGAATCACGAGCAATGCCATAAAAGATAAAGTCATGAAAGGCGCATCCAATGTGCTTCCCAACGATTTGGCAAGGGCATCAATTTCGCTGTATTGACTGGCAACTTCGTATCCATCTCGTTCGCTCATCAATCCTGCAACAGGCAACGGCAATATTTTCTCTTCGGAATTATTTACGGCACAAACACCCCCATTATTTTTCATCAATAAATTTATTGCTTGAATGATTGCATCATCATTTGCACCAACAGCAATAATATTGTGGCTATCGTGTGCTACTGAACTGGCAATTGCGCCAGTTTTCAAACCAAAGTTTTTGATAAAAGCTACCGCAGGTTTTGTTTTTTGATAACGATTTACACAAACAATTTTTAGCACATCATTTTCAACATCGCTGATGATTTCATCGCCTTGTAATTTAGGTGCACAAAGGGTTTGATGCGTTATTAATTGTCCGTTGAATGCTTCGATAACTTTTATTTTTTGTTCTTCGGCAGGCTCAGGATGACCGTCATGGCGAGCTTGTCGAACCATTATTTCTTCATTAGAAATTTCGTAGCTGAAAAAATTATTGATGATTTTTTCTTGCACACTTTCAATTTTTGAAACACCATTTTCTGCCACCAAATTCCCTTTAATGAAAGTTTTTTTGATGTTGAAATTTTGAAAATTATCAATCAAAATAAAATCAGCCGAATCATTTTCACGAAGTAAACCAACTGGAATTTTGTAGTGCAATGCAGGCAAAATGCAAGCGGCATATAAAATCTCAAATAAGTCGAAACCTTTTGCCAAAGAACGTTTCACCAACAAATTAATATGCCCAGCTACCAAACTATCAGGATGTTTGTCATCGCTGCAAAACATAATTTGCCTAGGATGAGTAATCATCAAATCAATCAAAGCCTCAAAATTTTTTGCTGCACTTCCTTCTCTGATTAAAATCTTCACACCTAGATTTGCTTTCTCTAATCCTTCTTCAAAAGTGAAACATTCGTGGTCGGTTGAAATACCAGCAGCAAAATATTTTCGGGCATCATCGCCTCGTAATGCAGGTGCATGACCATCTACAGGCTTATTGTATTTTTTTGCAGAATTTATTTTTTTCAAAACTTCATCATCATTAAATAAAACGCCAGGAAAATTCATCATTTCACTCAAATAAAAAATGTCGGGCGATTGCAATAATTCATCTACCAAAGCAGAACCCAAAGCCGCTCCTGCGGTTTCAAAAATAGTGGCAGGCACACAACTTGGCGCACCAAAACAAAAATGAAACGGTATTTTTTTCCCATTTTCAATCATAAACTTCACACCTTCAATGCCACACACATTGGCTATTTCATGAGGGTCGCTTACTGTTGCAACTGTGCCATGAACAACTGCTAATCGGGCAAATTCACTCGGCAATAACATCGAACTTTCGATGTGTACATGTGCATCAATGAACCCAGGTATGGCGATAGGCAACGATTTATCTTCATCTATTGGAATAATTTTTTTGATAATTCCGTTTTCGATTTTTATTTCAGCAGAGAAAATATTTTCGTTGAAAATATCTACAACATTGGCTTTGAGGGAAAAAGTATTTTGCATTTGTAAAATTAAAAGCTAAAGATAAGTGGCTCAATTTTTTTTTCATCGCAATTATCTTTAGAAAAATATCTTTGCAATTCTAAATCAAAAATAAAAATTCAATCAGCATGTATAAAAATATTCAAAGTCGCTTACAAGGCGAATTGACAGAAATTAAAGAAAGTGGTTTGTATAAAAATGAACGCATCATCACTTCGCCACAAGGCGCAGAAATTACCGTTGGGGGTAAAACTGTGATTAATTTTTGCGCAAACAATTATTTGGGTTTATCATCGCATCCCAAAACAATCGAAGCAGCGCATGAAGCGTTAAGAACGCATGGTTATGGCATGAGCAGTGTTCGATTTATTTGCGGCACACAAGATTTGCATAAAACTTTGGAAAAGAAAATTGCTGACTTTTTAGGAACTGAAGATACAATCCTTTATGCTGCTGCATTTGATGCCAATGGTGGCGTATTTGAACCTTTGTTTAATGAACAAGATGCAATCATTTCAGATGAACTGAACCATGCTTCCATCATTGATGGTATTCGTTTGTGCAAGGCACAACGCTTTCGTTATTTGAACAACGATATGGCTGATTTGGAAAAACAATTGCAAGCTACTGTTAATTGCAGAAGTCGTATAATTGTTACGGATGGAGTATTTAGCATGGATGGCACCATTGCGCAGATTGATAAAATTTGCGACCTAGCTGATAAATACGAAGCTATTGTGATGATGGACGAGTGCCATGCAAGCGGCTTTATGGGGAAAACTGGAAGAGGAACGCATGAATACAGAAATACAATGGGAAGAGTGGATATTATTACTGGCACGTTAGGAAAGGCTTTGGGCGGTGCTTTGGGAGGATTCACTTCAGGCAGAAAAGAAATTATAGACATGCTTCGTCAACGCAGCCGACCATATTTGTTTTCAAACACTTTAGCGCCAGCCATTGTTGGAGCTTCAATTGCGGTGATTGATATGTTAAGTTCAACAACTGAATTGAGAGATAAATTGTGGGATAATACACAATACTTCCGCAAAGCTATGACCGAGGCTGGTTTTGACATTAAACAAGGCGAACATCCAATTGTGCCTATCATGTTGTATGAAGCAACTTTAGCACAACAATTCGCTGCGAAATTATTGGAGGAAGGAATTTATGTAATAGGATTTTTCTATCCAGTTGTGGCAAAAGGCAAAGCCAGAATTCGTGTGCAATTAAGCGCTGCACATGACAAACACCATATTGATAAAGCGATTGCAGCTTTTACAAAAGTTGGAAGAGAGTTAGGTGTTGTAAAATAAGAATCCTTTAATTAATTGTCCGTGTCATTCACTATTTTTGTCGGCTATAAAATATTTTTTAAATGAAACTTGCCATCATTGGAACTGGTTATGTAGGTTTAGTAACGGGTACTTGCTTTGCTGAAACAGGCAATCACGTAATTTGTGTAGATGTTAATAAAGAGAAAATTGATAAGCTCTTAAAGGGCGAATTACCAATCTATGAACCTGGTTTAGATGTGCTTTTGGAAAGAAACATTCAACATAAAAGAATTGAATTTACGTTGAATTTAAAAGAGGCTGTTGATAAAAGTGATATAATTTTTTTAGCTCTTCCTACACCTCCAGGCGAAGATGGTTCAGCTGATTTAAGTTATATTTTAAATGTAGGAGAGGAGTTAGGGAAAATTATGACTTCTTACAAAGTAATAGTTGATAAAAGCACAGTACCTGTTGGTACAGCTGAATTAGTTCATCAACAAATAGCAAAAAATTCAAAAGTTGATTTTGATGTGGTGAGTAATCCTGAATTTTTAAGAGAAGGTGTTGCTGTAGAAGATTTTATGAAACCTGATAGAGTAGTGATTGGCACTACATCGACAAGAGCTCAAAAATTGATGGAAGAATTATATGAACCATTTGTCCGCCAAGGAAATCCGATTTATTTTATGGATGAACGAAGTGCTGAAATGACAAAATATGCTGCTAATTCATATTTAGCTATGCGAATCACCTTCATGAATGAAATGGCAAATCTATGTGAAAAAGTTGGTGCAAATGTGGATATGGTTCGAAAAGGCATGGGAAGCGATAATAGAATTGGAAAAAGATTTTTGTTCCCTGGAATTGGTTATGGCGGAAGCTGTTTCCCAAAAGATGTTCAGGCATTAGCCAAAACTGCTCATGATTATAAGTATGATTTTCGAATTTTGAAAAGTGTAATGGATGTTAATCATCAGCAAAAATTTGTAATTGCTGAAAAAATAAAGTCACATTTTAAAAATTTAAACGGATTAACTATTGCTATTTGGGGATTGGCTTTCAAACCCAATACAGATGATATTCGTGAAGCACCAGCCTTATACATTATCGAAGAATTATTAAATTCAGGCGCAAAAGTTTCAGCTTATGACCCTGCTGCTAATGACCATGTAAAGAAAATTTTTGGTGATAAAATTCAAATCATGAATGAGCCTTATGATGCTTTGAAAGGAGCTTCTGCATTGGCTATTTTAACTGAATGGAATGAATTTAGAACACCTGATTTTGATGCTATTAAATCCGCTTTATATCAACCAATTATTTTTGATGGCAGAAATGTTTTTGAACCTAAACATATGAAAGAATTAGGATTCACTTATCATTCTATTGGAAGAGTGCCGGTAGTTTAGCCAAACCTTTTTTTGATAATTATTTATTTTAGCTCAATTTTTTTATGACTGAGCAACTTTTGCATTACGTTTGGAAACATTGTTTATTCAACGCCTCTGAAATTAAAACAACGGAAGGTGAAGAAATTATTGTGCAGAAAAATGGCACACATAATCATCAGGCTGGCCCAGATTTTTCAAACGCTAAAATAAAAATTGGTAAAATAATTTTTGTTGGGAATGTTGAAATTCATCAGCAAAGTAGCGACTTTGAAAAGCACCAACATCAAAATGATGCCGCTTATAAAAATGTGATTTTGCATGTTGTGTATAAGCACGACAAAGATATTTTGCAGCAAATTCCAACGCTTGAATTGAAAGGAAAAATTCCGTTGCACATCATTCGCAATTATGAAAATTTGTTAAAAAGCAAAAATGAAATTGCTTGTGCAGGTTCGATTGAAAATGTTTCAACCTTAACTTGGGAGCAGGTTTTCAGCCGAATGGCTTTAAATCGTTTGGAAAGAAAAGTTGAATTTGTTGAAACGACTTTAAAACAAAACAATCAGAATTGGGAAGAAACTTTTTATCAGTTATTGGCGAAAAATTTTGGGATGAAAGTGAATGCGGAAGCATTTTTTGAATTAGCAAAAGCAACACCCGTAAAAATTTTAGCCAAACAAAAATATTCTTTGTTGCAGCTGGAAGCCTTACTGCTTGGTCAATCTGGCTTGTTGAATGAAATTTTCAATGATGCTTATGCAGTGCAATTGCAAAAGGAATATCAATTTTTGCAACACAAGTTTTCATTACAACCCATTCCTGCAAATTATTGGAAAATGGCTCGGATGCGGCCACAAAATTTTCCGCCGCTTCGCATTGCACAATTAGCTGCGCTGGTTTTTCAATCATCGCATCTTTTGTCAAAAGTGTTGGAGTGTAGCGCTATTAATGACTTAAAGCAATTGTTTCAAGTTCAGCCTTCTGATTATTGGCAACAGCATTTTAAATTAGATACTGATTCAGTTAAATCAAAAAAACAAATTGGCGATTCAACAATTGAAAATTTTATCATTAACACTATTGTGCCGATTGTGTTTGCTTATGGTAAAATCCAACACGAAGAAATTTTTCAAGACAAAGCTTTGGAATGGTTGAATGATTTATCTGCAGAAAAAAACAACATTATTTCGGCTTGGAAAAATTACAACATTAAACCTAATAGTGCCTTTCAATCGCAAGCTTTGATTGAATTACGAAATGAATTTTGCGAAAAAAGAAATTGCTTAGAATGCTTGATTGGACAAGGGTTGATGAAGAGTTAATTTTCACTAAATTTCTTTTATGAAAAGAGTTTTATTTTTTGCGATATTTTTCTGTTCATGTCATTATTCTGAAAAGCAGAAAGTGGATATGAGCAATAATAATTCTTTAGATTCCTTAAAACCACCACCACCAACTGAATTAAAAAGAAACCAACCTCATTCCGATGAATCTTGCTATGTAATCATTCCTTATGACAGCACAATGAAAGACGTTTTTGGTTTTGGGGTATCAATAACCTTGAAAGCAAACGATTTTAAATTGATTGATTCACTCTTGAAAATTCAAATTAACTCCTTCAATATTCAACAAGAAAAAGAATTTTTGACTTTGAAAGAAAGTGACCCAAAATTCAAAAGTGATTTATCTAATTGGATAATTGATTTGAAAAATTATAATCGTCAGTATGTTGCAATAATTAATTCAAATAGTGAAAAGGAGGTTTGGGTAAATTGTTTCTGTTGGAGTTGGGGTGAAAATGAAATTTATAAACATCAAATTTTAGACGTTAATGATGGCGGAAAATGTTTTTTCCAACTCAAAATAAATTTATCAAAACGAAAAGTTTACGATTTTTCAGTGAACGGTTCTGCTTAATTTTCCTCACAATTTTATATTCTTAAAATACTCTTCCACTCTGCCTTTGTAGTATGGGCGCAGGTTTGGCGGCACAGTTTTATACAATTCCAATTCGGCTTGGCGTTTTAATAAATATTCTTTCAACGATGGCGGCATTGGTTGTTGTTTGTCATCAGCCGTTTTGCTTTCACGTTTCTGGTCTTCATCCTGCTTGCGTTCGGCTTCCTCGGCTTCTAATAGTCTTGTTACGATATCTTGCTGACGGCGTAACATTTCTTCAGTCAATCTTTTATTGACCAAATCAGCTTCATTGCGTTCCATATCTTTCATTAACTGTTGCAGGTTGCCGTATTTGTTCTTGCCATCTTTATTGTTCTCCTGGTCATATTGTTGCAAAGCCTTACGAATAGCGGCTTGCTTGGCTGCCATTTCAGCAAATTGTTGACTACTTAATGAGCCTTCTTTATTGCTTGGTTTACCATTTTTACTTTCTTGCTGACCTTGTCCGCTGCCACCCATTGCACTTCCACCAGGTTTTTCTCCGGGCTTTTCACCTGGTTTGTTACCCGGCTTGTTGCCAGGTTTTTCTCCTGGTTTCTGACCAAGCATTTTTGCAATTTGCTCCTGCATTTCTTTACTCATCTGCGAAATGTCTTTCATTCCCTTTCCACTTTTTTTACCCGATTTTCCTTGTCCCATTCCACCTGGCTTATTGCATTTACCACTTCCGGGTTTACTGCTTTGCGATTGCTGTTGCATTTGCATATTCTGCATTATTTCGGTCAGCATCAATGCCAGATTATTTGCTCCAGTCATAATATATTGTTGTTCACCACTTGCCTGATAAGTGTTTCGGGCTTCGAGGCTGGCAATAGAACGAATCTGATATTTATTGATGTCGTTCATTTGTTCTGTCACAATTTTTTTAATCTGCATCACAGTTTTTCCTAAGGAATACAAACTGTCCTCAATCATTTTTGAATCTTCTTTCAACTTTTGCTGACGTTGCATCATTGCCAGATATTGAGGATTGTTGATGTTGGCAGTTCGTACATCATTCATCAAATCCTCTTGGTCATAACTCATTTTTACCAAGTTTTCCAGCAACTGACGAATCGCTCTTAAATCCATTTCCAATTGTTGCGCCTCTTCCGATTCTTGTTTTTGCTGCATGTGTTGCGCCATCTTTTTCATTTTTGATGAAGCACTTTTTTGACTCTTTCCAGCTTTGCCATTTTGTTGTTTATCCAAACTTTCCGAAGCATCTTGCATGTCTTGCTCCGTTTCTTTTTGGTCTTGTTTGGTATCGTCCATTTTCAACGCATCTTTTCCTTCCTTATCCAATTTTGCAATTTCATCCAATTGCTTTTTTACATCGGCAAAATCTTTTTTCAAATCATCCTGCTGCTGCTTCAAATCCTTGTTTGTAGCTGCATCTGCCAATTTATTTTCTTCTGTTTTCTTTTCTAAATCATCTTGTTTTTTTGCTAAATCATTCAAATCTTTTATTGCTTCTTGCACTTTTTGGTCCAATTGCATTTGCTTAAAAAGACTCATCATTCTATCCAATTCTTTTTGCTTTTGTTCCTGATTTTGTTGTTGTTCTTTTAACTGTTGCATCAATTCTTCCTTGTTCATTTTCTCCATATTTTCCGCCAAATCTTTCATCTTATTTTCCTGTTCATCTTTCTTCATTTCATTCATCATTTCTTTCAAAGCATCCATTTTGTCTTTCATTTCGGGCGATAATTGTTGCAACTCTGCCAACGCATTTTTGTTTTCTTCAAAATGCTGTGCCATGTCATCAACCTTTTGCTGTAGCTGTTTTTCCTGCTTTTGCAAATTTTCCAATTCCTTTTTTTCTTCAAAACTCAATTGCTTTTTTTGCAACAATTTCTCTTGCAATTCTTTGATTTTGTTTTTCAAATCTTTTGCTTCTTTCAATGCTTTCTCCAAATCAGCTAAAATAGATTTGCTGTTCATCGCCACTTGATTTTCTAATTGTTTTTCAGATGGCATTTCATAAGTCATCACACCAGTTCGTGCTGATTTTGAACCATGCACACCATCATTATCAAAGCATTCAAAATAGTAAGAAACTTTATCGCCAGGCGAAATTCCCAACGTGTTTAAATCAACAAAATGATTGAAGTTGGCAAATTTTCCATTCGGCTGTGAAATAGGCGTAGAGCGATTTTCAGAAGATTTATTTTTATCCGAAGAAATTATTTGGTAATGAAATGAAATGCTTTTCAAACCATAATCATCTTCGGCTTGCCCAACGAAATACACCAATTTTTTGTTGATGGAATCGTGCATTTCTGTTGCAGAAATTGTCGGAAATAAATCGGGGATGACATTGATGTGGTAAGTGATGCTGTCCGCATTTTTAATTTCATTGTTGCTCACAAACAAAGTGTAACTCATTGGTTTCAACAATCTTTTTTGCAAGCTGAAATCATTGCTGTTATTGGCTTCCGAAGCCGAGCTATCCGAAAAATGGGTACTAATATTTTGTGTATTTTGTGTGTTAAATTGCCAATGCAAATATGTTCCTTCGGGCACTTCCACATCGCCAATGTTTTGCATCAGTTCATTTTTCTTGTTGAGATAACCTGGATAATTCAACGCCAAATCAAAACCAACAATCATCGGTCGTGAAATCACTTTCAAATCATATTGTTTCGAATGAAATCCAGCTGCTTCAAAATAAAACGGAGATGTTTTTTGTAAATTAGAAAGCTTGTATTCAAAGGTGTTTGCAGCCGTTTTCTGCATTTTGTAATTATTATTTTGCCAATTCAATTCTACTTCATCGGGCAAAACTTTTCCTGAAATTTTTAATTGAACTGTGAAATCATTTTGCTGCAAAACTGATAATTGTGTGTTCTGCAATTCGAAATTAAATGGGGCTTCTTTTTCAAATTGAGTATTCGGATTCAATAATCTTTTTGTTGGCTTCGTAATCAAATTTGGCGCAATCAATAAAATGCCCACTAACGCCAAAGCTGGCACTATGGCATATTTCAAGTATTTTCTATTTTCATTCAAATTAATCGCCGATTGAAATGGAATTGGTTTCAACTCTGAAGATTTCTGATTGATACTTGCCACAATCAAATCTTTTGAAACAGCATGTTGCAAACTTCCTTCTTCAACGCTGTGTTGCAGCTGAAGCACATTCAACAATTTATCCTGAACATTCTGAAAATGAGTTCCGATAATATTTGCAGCTTTTTGGTGTGAAATCACTTTTCCCAAACGATAATATTTGGTAAGTGGAATGAAAATATATTTCACCAATGAAAAAAGCAACAAAATCAAAAACCCAAACAACATCACATTTCTGATAACGGAACTGAAATAGAAATAATTTTCAAGCAAGCTGATGCTCAAAAATGCAGCTACAACAATAGCCACAGCATATATCAATCCACGAAGTAGCTGATTGAAATAGTACTTGCGAATAAATTCGTCGAGCTTTTGTATAAGGAGTTGGTAGTTGGTCATTTCTGTTTTTTAAATTTCATTTACCGATTCTAAAACCCGTTTATACAAATCTTCTTTTATCCAAAAATTTGCTTTCAATTTCATTTCATCAATTTTTTCTTTCACCGAGTTTATTAATTTTTTGTTTTTGGCGATTACCAAAATACCCAATACTCCGATTGTTTTCAATCCTTCCAAATCGGCTATATGCCTGCCTTTTGCTTCATCCATCAACAATAAATCAGAATGAATTTCTTTCGCCAAAACAATCGCTTCCGATTCACCTCTATCTAATTCCAACATCAAATTTTCAACCGCATTAAAATCATGAACTGATTTCACTTCAATCCAATCTGCATTTTTAATTGCAGACAAATCAATGCCTTTTGATTCTAACCGATTCAATTCATCCATCACAGCATTAGGCAAAATAATTTTCCCGTAAATACTTTTTAAAAGATAAATGGAGTTTATCTGTAACAACGAACTTAACGGTGAAGTGTCGCTTACTACAATCATATCAAATGCAATTGCTCGATGGTTTTTAAATCATGTTCAAAATCTTGCACACTATAATTTTGCGGAATATTTTTTTCGCAAAGCAATTTTTGAAATTCTAAAATGGTCATGTTCAACATATTTTTGGCCTTGCCAATTGATAATTTTCCTTTGGCATAAAGCATTACAGCAATTTCTTGTTGCAATTCAATTTCGGAAAGTCCCGAACTTTTTAAAACATCATCTGAAATGGTGAGCATAATGAAATATTTTCTTTTCAAAGTTACAGCAAAAAAATTAATGCTCGAAACTTTTGAATTTGCATCTTTGTTAAATCAAAACAAAGTTTGAAAATGACAACCAATAAAATAATTGAGGTAAAAAATCTCACCAAAAAATATGATGATTTTGAAGCCGTAAAAGGCATTTCGTTTGATGTGATGGAAGGTGAAATTTTTGGTTTGCTGGGTCCGAATGGCGCAGGCAAAACCACCACTTTAGAAATCATGGAAACACTTCGTGATAAAACAAGCGGCGAAGTTTTAATCAATGGAAAGAGTGTAGACAAAAACGCTGCCGACATCAAACGCATAATTGGCGTACAATTGCAGGCGGCTGGATTCTATCCGAACATTAATTTGTTGCAGTTGATTGATTTGTTTTCGGGTTTGTACAATGTGAAAGTGGATGCGATGCAAGTGTTGGAATCGGTAAATTTAACTGACAAAGCGAAAGCAAAATTCAAAGAATTAAGCGGCGGACAAAAGCAGCGATTCAGCATTGCTACTACACTAATTAATACACCAAAAATTATTTTCTTAGACGAACCTACAACTGGTCTTGACCCACAGGCTCGAAGAAATTTGTGGGAATTGATAAAACAAGTGAGAGCAAAAGGTGCAACAGTGGTGATTACTACGCATTACATGGATGAAGCCGAACAACTTTGCGACCGCTGTGGCATCATGGAAAAAGGAAATTTAATTGCACTAGATTCTCCTGACAATTTAATTGACAGCTTGATTGCAAAAGGTTTTCAGCGCAAGAAACAAGTTAAAGCTGCTACATTAGAAGATGTGTTTTTAGATTTAACTGGTGTGGAATGGATTGAGGGATAAGATTATTTATAAAGCAAACAAATCTTTATCTTTGATAAAATTGATGCTATGAAAAAAATATTTTTTTTGTTGCTGTTGCCGATTTCGGTTTTTGCAAAAGGCTGGGATACAATACCAAGGCTGATGATAAAGGCAAGCTTACCTGCATTAATAAATGATAATGTAGAATTTGGTGGAATGATTGAATACAAATATTGCCGAAACAAAAGTCTGGAAATTGGAGGTGGCTTTATTAGTTCATATTTTTATGGCAATGATGGCAAAGGATTTACCTTGAAAATTGATTTTAGAAATTATACTTCGAAAGGTTTTTATCAAAGCCCATTGTTATTCTTTCGCCATCAAAAATTTCAGAATCGTTACTTTGCATGGAATCATTCTAATGAAGCGCCGAGTGGAATTAATGAGACTTCTGATTTAATGTATGTTGGAGACCATGATAAAAGGATGGTGGCTGATGAGAAGAAAATGGTTTTTGGGTTTGAATATATTTTCGGGAAAGAATTCATTGTATTGAAGTACTTTACTTTCGAAATCTATGGAGGACCAGGATTGCGTTTGAAGTTGAGAAATTTAGCAGTATCGTCAGAGAACTACATAGATTCACCAAGTTCATTTACATATTACAATCCGCCAAAGCAAGCTACATTAAACAGTGGTCACCTAACTATTCAATTCGGTTTCCGCATTGGATTAGCTTTCAAGGTAAAGAAAAACAAACTCTACCATTAACATTCGCTTGTTTCAAACTTCCAAATTTTTCTCTCTTCAATAATTTATCTTTGAATGCTGAACTCAAAACTCATCATTCATAACTCATAACATTCTTCATGCGTTGGTTTAAATTTATACTTACTTTTTTCCTGACTATAGCACTTTGTTTTTCGTTGAATCATCGCTTTGGTGTGTTGCCACCGATTGCAAAATTTCTCAATCCCTTTATGGGTTGTTGGCAAAATGCAGATGCCATTCAACAAAAAAATGCGAATGAAAATATTGCACTCATTGGCTTAAAAGGTTCATCAATAGTGCTATTTGACGACAATCATATTCCACACATCATTGCTGATAACGAACACGATTTGTATTTTATTCAAGGTTACCTGACAGCAAAAGACCGCTTATGGCAAATGGAATTGCAAACGCATGCAGCCGCAGGAAGGGTGAGTGAAATCATTGGCAGCAAAGGATTGGAGTATGACAAAACACAACGCCGAAAAGGTATGGTGTGGGCTGCTGAAAAATCATTGAACGAAATGCTGAAAGATGATAAAACCAAATTGACAGCTGAAGCATATTGTAATGGTGTAAACGCTTTTGTAGATGAATTGGATGCGAAACATTTACCACTCGAATATAAATTGTTGGATTACAAACCCGAACATTGGACAACGCTGAAAATCGCTCTGCTACTAAAGTTGATGGCTGATGATTTAAGTGGCTATTGCAATGATTTTGCTTATACCAATGCCAACAGAGTTTTTGAAAAATCAGTTTTTGATGAACTTTATCCTGATTTTCAAAACTACATTTCGCCTATTATTCCAAAAGGAACGGAATATAATTTCGAAAATGTCATCCAACCCGATACCACAAAATTAGAATTGTACGACAACAAAAATGGTTTCGCTGGCATTGCGCCAAAACCAAATTATCAAGTCGGCAGCAACAATTGGGCAGTTGGCGGAAGCAAGACACAGAGCGGATTTCCGATATTGTGTGGCGACCCACATTTGCATTTAACGCTTCCTTCCATTTGGTATCAGGTGCAATTAACTTGCAATGGAAAATCGGTGAATGGTGCTTCGATGCCCGGTGCGCCAGGTGTGATTATTGGCTTCAACGATTCGTGTGCATGGAGCATGACTAATGCCGAACGCGATGTAAAAAACTTTTACCACATCAAATTTAAAGATGCTTTGCAACAAGAATATTGGTTGGATAATCATTGGGTAAAAACCGAAATGAAAATTGAAAACATTCAGGTTCGTGGAAAAGGAATGGTGCTGGATACTGTATTCTACACGGTTTTCGGACCTGTGCAATATGACAAAGGAATGAAGCTGAATAATAAAATTGAAAATTTGGCGGTGAATTGGATAGGACATTATCCGAGCAATGAGTTGATGACGATTTATTTATTGAACCGAGCCAATAATTTTTCGGAGTATGATAAAGCGATAAGTTATTTTCAATCGCCAGGGCAAAATTTTGTGTTTGCTTGTAAAAATAAAGACATTGCTATTTGGGAACAAGGTAGATTTGCTGTGTTGCAGCCCGATGAAGGCAAATTTATTTTAGAAGGCAACAATTCAAAATTGGCGCAACATCAATTCATTCCACACGAACAAAACCCACACATTTTAAATCCCGAACGTGGCTTTGTAAGCAGTGCCAATCAACAACCCACCGACAAAACTTATCCTTACAATTATTACGGAGATTATTATGAATACAGAAGTTTGAGAATTAATGAAGTGCTGGAAAGGCAGTATGATGGCGGAATAACAACAAAAGACATGAAGAGTTTACAAAACGACAATTACAGCCTTTGGATTGAAGATTTTATTAAAGCTATTTATTTGAATTATCTACCTGAAATTCAAAGCTCTCAATATGAATTAATGTATCGACCATTTGGGGATGGGAAGTTGTATGCAACTAAAGGAATAGTATGTTATGAACCTCAAATTGAGTTTACAAAAGATTTTACCGATTCAAAATTTGCAAAGCAACTATTATCTTTTGATAGAAATAATATCGCCAAAAACGAATCCACCACCTTTTTCAATTTATGGTACGATGCCTTGACTGATGCTACTTTCAACGATGAGTTTCAGCAATATCCTTATCATTTAGAAAAACCAAATCGTGATGTGTTTATTGACATTATGAAGAACGATTCCAATTTTATTTTCTGGGATAATATCAACACAAAAAATAAAAAAGAAACGTTGAAAGATTTGCTGGTAGCTTCTTTTGATACGGCTTACAAGCAATTCAATGAACTAAAAAAACAAGGCAAATCGAACTGGGCAGATTATCGAGCAACGTTCATTGAGCATTTAGCAAAAATTCCTGCGTTCAACAATTACACTTTTGGTGATGGCGAAAGAAATTCAGTAAATGCAGTTGGAACTGACCATGGTCCATCATGGCGTATGGTAGTTTCGTTAACGCCGCAAACCGAAGCTTATGGAATTTACCCTGGCGGTCAAAGTGGAAACCCTGGAAGCATTTATTACGACAACTTTACCAAACTTTGGGAAAAAGGCGATTACAATAAAATTGAAGTGTTGAATGCCAATGCAACAGCTAAACACAAAATTATTTTTTCACCCAAAAATTAATTCAACATGAAAAACATTTTCCTTATTCTCATCACAGCCTTATTGGTAGCAGCTTTTCAATATTTCTTGCCTTGGTACACTTTAGCGATTCCAACTTTTGCAATCGGTTTTTTAGGCGCAAAACGAAAACCATTCGCTGCATTTTTGGTTGGATTTTTTGCAGTATTTTTTTTGTGGGCAATCATAATTTCAATGATTAGTTTTCAGAATAATTTCATTTTGGCAAAACGAATCAGCCAATTATTTTTTAAACACGAATGGGTTTGGTTATTGGTGATCGTCAATTCATTTATCGGCGCAATTGTAGGCGGAATCAGCGCTTTGAGCGGAAGATATTTAAGAGATGCTTTGTGATTTTTGAATGTTAAAAGCAAGTTAAGGATTTGATTGGCTGATTTAAGTGATTAAACTATTAATATTTTTGCATTCAATATTTCACTTGAAAACGAACTGCATAAATATTATCCTGAAAATTTCATCCATCATTTTGATTGGATTGGTGCTTTCCTTTTTGGGGAATAATTTATTTGCTAAATCGGCTCAACAGCTTACTCATAGTCATTCTGCAAAATTTTCTTCCGCACATAAAACTGTGGTAATTTTAACTGAATATTCTTGTTTGTGCGATGACGATGATGATGTTTCGGAAAGCAATCAAGAAAATCATACAACCAATTATTTCAATAAATTCAATTTTTCTTTCAAAGAAAATACAACAGCTAACATTTCATTGACGAATATTTTCGTATGTAATGTTTTGCCTTTCTTACATTCATGCTCAACTTTGGGCGTGTTTTTGATATGATTTGTTTTCGGCAACGCAACTCAAATCAAAATAATTTACTAAAATTTATTTCTAAAAATGTTCAAGTACATCAATTTTATGTTGTTCATGTGTTTGGCGCTCATTGCAAATTTTGCTACAGCACAAACTAATAATACTGATACACTGAAATTAAATATTCAGCAAGCAGAAAAAATATTTATGGATAAAAATTTATCCATTTTGGCTGCGAAATATAATATTGATGCCTATTCGGCGTTGGTGAGCCAAGCAAAAAAATGGGATAATCCTACGTTGAATATTGATGAAAATATTTACAATCAATACACTAAAAAATATTTCGACAACACCAGCACTGGGCAAACTTATGTGCAAGTGCAACAATTAATTAAATTAGGCGGAAAACGCAAAGCAGCAGTTGCCATTGCAAAAGACAATTATGAAATTGCCAAATTGCAATTGGATGATTTGTTGCGAAACCTACGATTGACGCTGCATTCAGATTTATTCAACGCTAAAAATTTTATTGAAGCAGATAAATTATTTGCTGATGAAATAACGGAATTGGAAAAATTAACCAATGCAATTAGCGAACAAGTAAAAGTGGGAAATGCAGCAACAAAAGATTTGTTGAGAGTGCAAGCTGATTTATTCAGCACTAAAAATGATCGTTTGCAAAATCAAAAACAATTGATTGATGTGGAAGCTGAATTGCGTCAGTTATTACTATTGCCTGAAAACAATTATGTGATGCCGATGGTGAGCGATTCAATTTCATCAGCAGCAGTTGAAAAATTAGATGCTGGCAATTTGTTTTTAATCGCAAAAGACAATAGAAGCGATTTTAAAATTCAACAAATGCAAACACTACAACAGCAACACAATGTTGATTTGCAACGTGCTGGCGAAGTGCCCGATTTAACTTTAGGGCCTGAATTTGACCACAACAGTAATTATATCACCGATTATTGGGGGCTGGCCATCTCAATGCCATTGCCGATTTTGAACACCAACCGAAAAAATGTAAAGGCCGCAAAAAGTTTTTTATCACAATCGCAAGAGCAACAAATGCAGTTGGAAAAGAATGTTGCAACTGATGTTACATCGGCGGTTCAGAAATTAAAAAGTTCGGCAACTCTGAATCAGAATGTAAGTGAAAATTTAGGTAAAAAGTATGACGAAATGTTGAACAATATGTTGTTGAATTATCGTCAACGAAATTTGAGTTTATTAGAGTTGATGGATTTCTTCGATACTTACAAAGACACTAAGCTAAAGGCTTTGCAGTTGATAAACGATACACATAATGCCATAGAAGAAGTGAATTTTTCGGTGGGGAAGAACGTCATTAGTCACTAGTCATTTGTCATTGGGTTGATTTGGTTTTACTAATGACTAATGTCAAATGACCAATGACTTTTTAAAAATTAAAAACAAAACAAAAGATGAAATATTTAAAACAGATCGTTGCAATTACAGCCACAGCATTGGCTTTGCAAGCTTGCCAATCTAAAAAAACAGAAACAGCAAACAGCGATAATAGCAAATATTGTTTGAGTGATAGCATGCAGCATTTAGTGCAAATCAGCGAAGCCACTTCGGAAAATATTAAGGATGAACTAACGCTCACTGGGCAAATCACTTACAACCAAGATAAAGTAGTTAAAATTTTTCCATACGCCAGCGGACAAGTGTTAGATGTGAAAGTGGGCTTGGGCGATTATGTGCATGCTGGTCAAATTTTGGCAGTGATGAAGAGTGCTGAAATTGCTGGAACAAACAGCGATTTAGCTTCTTCAAAAGCTGATGTGGAGATTTCAAAAAAAACAATGGAACAAGCTGAACAGCTTTACAAAAGCGGTATCAACAGCGAAAAAGAATATTTAGAAGCTAAACAAAATTATGAAAAAGCAGTATCAGCTTACACCAAAAATCAAAGTGTGGGTTCGATTTATGGCAGCAATGGAACAGGCAGCGATTACGTAATTAAAGCACCCATCAATGGTTATGTGGTAGAGAAAAAAATCACAACAGGCATGACTTTAAGAACTGATGCTGGCGATAATTTATTCACCATTTCTGATTTGAAAGATGTGTGGGTGATGGCAAATGTTTTTGAAAGCGATATTGAAAAAGTAAAAGAAGGTTATGAAGCCAGCATCACTACTTTGGCTTATAAAGACAAAGTGTTTAAAGGCAAAATAGAAAAGGTGAGTGAAGTGTTGGATCCGGATAATAAAGTGATGAAAGTTCGTGTTCGCATACCGAATGATGGATTGTTGTTGAAGCCAGATATGTTTGCGCAAGTGATTGTAACAAACAAAGAAAAGTTAGAAGCAACTGTAATTCCGAGTGCTGCAGTGATTTTTGAATTTGGTAAATACTTTATTGTGAAATATAATGGCAATTGCGATTTGGATGTTTCAAAAATTGACATCATCAAAGATGTGGAAGGCAAAACCTATGTCCGTAGCGGCATTCAGAAGGGAGAAAAATTATTGTCGGCTGGTCAATTGTTGGTTTACAATCAACTAACACAAAATTAGAATGGTCATCTAAAATGACATTTTCAAAATTAAATTAACGAACAACAACTTATGAATAAGTTTATAAAAGCTATCATTCATTTCTCATTACGCCATCGCTATTTTGTTTTCTTTATGACTGGAATCCTTGCAGTCATTGGCGTTGTGAGCTATTTGAATACGCCAATTGAAACATTTCCAGATGTAACGAATACGCAAATTATCATCATCACTCAATGGCCTGGTCGCAGCGCCGAGGAGATGGAAAAGTTTGTAACCATTCCTTTAGAAACAGTTTTGAATACGGTGCAGAAAAAGGCAAACCTTCGTACAACAAGCTCTTTCGGACTTTCCTACATCCGAATAATTTTTGACGACGATGTTACGGAAGATGCATTTGCTCGACAACAAGTGATGAGTCGAATTGTAAATGCTGATTTGCCAGATGGCGTAAGACCAGAAGTAGAGCCACCTTACGGACCTACAGGTGAAGTTTTTCGTTACACTTTAAAAAGCAAAACAGCTTCCATTCATGATTTGACAACGATTCAAGAATGGACTTTGGATAAAGAATTCAAACGCATTCAAGGTGTGGCAGATGTGAACAGTTTTGGTGGCGAAGAAAAATCTTACGAGATAGCGGTGAATCCGCAAATGCTTGCTAAATACAATCTTACATCGTTGGATGTGTATAATGCTGTTTCAAAAAGCAACATCAACGTAGGTGGTGATGTGATTGAAAAAAATGGACAAGCATATGTAGTTCGTGGCATCGGTTTGTTGAATAATATTTCTGACATCGAAAATGTAATTGTAACCAACATCAAAGATGTGCCAATAAAAGTGAGTAATGTGGCAGAGGTGAAAGAAAGTGGTTTGCCAAGGCTGGGACAGGCTTCCAAAGACACTTTACATGATGTGGTGGAAGGAATTATTGTGATGCGAAAAGGCGAAAATCCAACTGAAGTGTTAGAAAAAATCAGAGCGAAAGTGAAAGATTTGAATGAAAGAATTTTGCCCCAAGGTGTAAAAATTGAAACGTTTTACGACCGAACAAACTTGATGGATTTTTGTACCGAAACAGTTATTCACAACTTGATTGAAGGCATTTTGCTGGTAACATTTATTGTGTTGATTTTCATGGCAGATTGGCGCACAACAATTGTAGTTTCCATTGTGATTCCGCTGGCGTTGTTGTTTGCATTTATGTTGATGCGATTAAAAGGAATGACCGCAAACCTGCTATCCATGGGCGCTATAGACTTTGGGATTATTATTGATGGAGCCGTCGTAATGGTCGAGGGCATTTTTGTGGTGCTCGACCATAAGGCCAAGGAAGTGGGCATGGAAAAATTTAACAACTTGGCAAAATTAGGTTTGTTTAAAAGTATCGGAGCTGAAATGGGTAAATCGATTTTCTTTTCAAAATTAATCATCATCACTTGTTTAATTCCGATTTTTGCATTTCAAAAAGTGGAAGGAAAAATGTTTGCTCCACTGGCTTACACATTGGGTTTTGCCTTGTTAGGGGCATTGGTTTATACGCTTACTTTAGTGCCTGCTTTGAGTTCGATTTTGTTGCGCAAAAATGTAAAAGAGAAACACAATTTCTTTGTTGAATTTATCACCAATTCAACCATGAAAATGTTTGATAAAACTTATCGTTTCAAAAAATTGAGTTTAGGAATTGCTATCGCATTTATGGTGCTCACATTTATTTCATCCAAATGGTTAGGTTCTGAATTTTTGCCACAATTAGATGAAGGCGCATTATGGGTGAAATCACAATATCCGATGAGTACTTCGTTGAGCCAATCATTAAAATATTCGGAGAAAATGACGAACATCATTCGCAAATTTCCAGAAGTGAATCACACCATGGCGCAAGTAGGCAGAACCAATGATGGTACTGACCCCAAAGGTTTTTACAATGTTGAAATTGCAGTGGATTTAAAGCAAAAGAAAGATTGGCCTAAAGGCGTTACAACTGATGGATTGATTACCTCATTAGATTCGCAATTGAGCAAAATTCCAGGTTGCATTCTCAACTATTCACAACCCATTAGAGATAACGTAGAAGAAGCAGTAGCAGGCGTTCCAGCTTCGATGGCGGTGAAAATTTTCGGACCAAATTTTCAGGTGTTAGATAAAAAAGCCGATTCGATAATGGATATTTTGAAAACTGTAAGAGGCGCAACTGATTTAGGAATTCTTAGAAACCTTGGTCAGCCTGAATTTCGCATTGAATTAGACCAACAAAAAATGGCATTGTATGGTGTAACCACTGCCGATGCACAAGCCGTAATTGAAATGGCAATTGGTGGTAAAGCCGCTACAGAACTGTATCAGGAAGAAAAACATTTTGATATTCGGATTCGTTATCAAAAAGATTTTAGAGATAGCTACGACAAAATTATGAACTTGATGATTCCTGCAAACAATGGTTCAAAAATTCCAATTAAAGAAATTGCTGAAATCAAAACTATCACTGGTCCTGCATTTATTTATCGCGATAATAATCAACGCTACATCGCTGTAAAATTTTCTGTTCGTGATAGAGATTTAGGAAGCACAATTAAAGAAGCGCAAGAAAAAGTAGCTGCGAAAGTGAATATTGGCACGGGTTACAGCGTTACATGGAATGGTGAATTTGAAAATCAAATTCGTGCAACAAACACTTTGGCTAAAGTTGTTCCAATTTGTTTGCTGGTAATTTTCTTGATTTTGTTCATCACATTTGGCAATGCGAAAGATGCCACATTGGTTATTTTGAATGTGCCATTTGCTTTGATTGGTGGTATTTTGGCGTTGCACATTACTAAAATGAATTTTAGCATTTCTGCTGGAATAGGCTTCATTGCTTTGTTTGGTGTTTGTATTCAAAATGGAGTAATCATTGTTTCAGTATTTAAGAAAAATTTAGAAGCAAAAATGACGCTGCACGAAGCCATTCGTCATGGAGTGGCAAGTCGTGTTAGACCAGTGGTGATGACTGCTTTGATGGCGATGATTGGTTTGTTGCCAGCTGCTGTTAGCACCGGTATTGGTAGCGAAACTCAAAAACCATTAGCTATTGTTGTCATCGGCGGATTGGTTACTTCCACCATTTTAACTTTGTTGATTTTGCCAGTGATTTATAGCTTAGTGCAAAGCTTTATTCATCGTAAGTTGGTAACAGCACATCATTTGCATGGGCATCATACGAAGTAAATGAATAAGTTTTGTATGATGAATTTTAATTAAGAAGCTTTGAAATAGTTCTTAACACAACGTGCAAAATTATTTTCAAACAATTTCTTATTAAAAAAGAAAAGCTCATTAAAACCTTTTAATTTTACATCCCGTTATGACGAAGTATATTTTTGTTACAGGCGGTGTTTCATCATCATTAGGAAAAGGGATTGTTGCGGCATCTCTTGCAAAACTCTTACAGGCTCGAGGTTATCGAGTTACTATCCAAAAATTCGACCCTTACATTAATGTTGACCCAGGCACGTTAAATCCTTACGAGCATGGCGAATGTTATGTAACCGATGATGGTGCTGAGACTGATTTGGACTTAGGTCATTATGAACGTTTTTTAAATATTCCTACATCGCAGGCTAACAATGTAACCACTGGGAAAATTTACCAAACCGTTATTAATCATGAACGTGAAGGTGTTTTCTTAGGAAAAACTGTGCAAGTAATTCCTCACATTACTAATGAAATTAAACGCCGAATCACTGCATTAAGTGTTACTGGCGAATACGATATTATCATCACTGAAATCGGTGGCACAGTTGGCGATATTGAATCTTTACCATTCATTGAATCTATCCGTCAATTAAAATGGGAGAAAGGAAATCAAAATGCTTTAGTGATTCATCTTACTTTGATTCCTTATTTAAGTGCAGCAAAAGAATTAAAAACAAAACCTACACAACATTCTGTAAAAGATTTGTTGGAAGTTGGAATTCAACCAGACATTTTAGTTTGTAGAACTGAACATCCATTGAATATGGACATTCGTCGCAAGTTGGCATTGTTCTGCAATGTTACCGTAAACAGTGTAATTGAAGCCCGTGATGCTGATTCTATTTATTCAGTGCCGATGGAAATGTTGAGAGAGCAATTGGATAAAACTGTGTTGGATAAATTAGGATTATCAAGCGAAGTAGAGCCTGATTTAAAAAAATGGACAGGCTTTTTGAATAAATTAAAAAACCCAAAAGAAGAAGTAACGATTGGGTTGGTAGGGAAATATGTTGAACTGCAAGATGCTTACAAATCTATTCACGAAGCGTTTATTCATGCAGGTGTAAGCAACGAATGCAAAGTGAGAGTGGAAACTATTCATAGCGAATATTTAACTGAAGAAAATTTTCATGAAAAATTGGGGCATTTGGATGGAGTGCTTGTTGCGCCTGGTTTTGGTGGCAGAGGCATTGAAGGTAAAATTGCTTCTATCAAATATATTCGTGAAAGTAAAATTCCATTCTTTGGTATTTGTTTTGGCATGCAATGCGCTGTGATTGAATTTGCAAGAAATGTTTTAGGATTGAAAGATGCACATACAACTGAAGTGAGTAACGATACAAAAAATCCTGTGATTCACATGATGGAAGACCAACGCAACATCAGCGCAAAGGGCGGCACCATGCGTTTGGGGGCTTATGATTGCGATTTGAGCGATGATTCAATTGCATTGAAATCATACAAACACAAACACATTCAAGAGCGTCATCGTCATCGTTATGAATTTAATAATGAGTACAGAAATCAATTGGAAGATGCAGGGTTGATTGCAACTGGTGTGAACACAAAAAGAAATTTGGTTGAAATTGTTGAACTAAAAAATCATCCATATTTTATCGGTGTGCAATTTCATCCTGAATTAAAATCAACTGTTGAAAATCCGCATCCACTCTTTGTTTCATTCATTGCTGCTGCTTTGAAGCACAAAGAGCATAAGAAAAGTACCCAATTGCAACACGAAAATTTTTCTCTTTAACAAAATAATTTTATGACTCAACATTTTTCTAAAACAATTCTTGCTTCAGTTTTTATTGCTGCATTGTGTGCTTTTGCACCAGCACCAAAAGTAAAATCAGTTACGTTTAAAATTTTTCAAAAAGGAAAAGAAGTGGCTATTGAAGACCACAAATGCTCTTTGAAAAAAGCACCATTTGAAATTGTGTTTGAAATCAGCAATGCAACATCAGCTGAAATATGGACTAATGCTGCATTTAAAAGCACTGTTTACAAGCAATTTAAAAATGAAGATGCCATTGATTCCATCGAAGTGTACCAAAATAGTTTTCCTAAACCTGTAGTAAAAGGTAAGCCAGCACCGAAAGTAAAAGCTAAAAATTCGGATGAAAATCAGGATGAAGAAGAAACCCCAAAAGCAGATAAGAAAAAAGGGAAAGCGGAAAAAACTTTTGTTGAAAAACCTGATAATGAAGATAAATTAATTCGCATCAATCCTGAATTGTGTTACAATTGGTACTACAAAAATGATAATGATAATAGCTTTGATAAAGTTGAAAAGAAAGGTGGAGTAATTACTTGCACACGAACTGTTAAAGCTTTTTATAACGATGAAGAAAATGCAAAAATTAAAATTGCAGAAGCGCCAAAAAGTTTGTACCTCACTTTTTACAGCATGGATTTCAACAAAGCAAAGAAAACAAAAACTGAAATGCTGAAAGATTTTGTGAAGATTGCTTGGGAACAATAATTCAGTTTGTAAAGTTTTTCAAGTTCTTAAAGTTAAGAAAGAACTGTCGTCGTATTTTCAATTAACAAATAACCATTAACAAATAACTTTCCTTCTTGAACAAGGCTATTTTACTGATAAATCTTGGCTCACCCGATTCGTGTGAAGTAAGCGATGTGAAAAAATATTTGAACGAATTTTTGATGGACGAAAGAGTAATCGACATCAAAAATCCTTGGCGAACACTTTTGGTTAAAGGGATTATTGTGCCTTTTCGAGCAGCAAAAAGTGCTGCCAAATACAAAACTATTTGGACAGAAAAAGGTTCCCCATTAATTCAAATCACCAAAGAACTTCGTACAGCAGTTGAGAAAGAAAGCAGTTTGCCAACCTATATGTGTATGCGTTATGGTAGTTTTTCTCCCGATTCTGTTTTGCAAAAAATGCAACAAGATTTACCTGATTTGAAAGAAATTGTTTTGTTGCCTTTGTATCCACATTATGCTATGAGTAGCTACGAAACGGCTGTGGAACACGTGTTGGCTGCGTACAACAAAAATAAATTTTCTTTTCAAATCAAAGTTGTTGAGCCATTTTATAAAAATGAAAATTACATCAACGCTCTAACCGAAAGCATCAAACCTTTTCTGCAAAAGGATTTTGACCATTTGTTATTTAGTTATCACGGTATTCCCGAAAGGCATATTCGTAAATCTGATACAACTCAATCGCATTGTTTGAGTTGTCAAAATTGTTGTGAAATTGAATCGAAAGCACATGCCAATTGTTATCGCCATCAAGTGTATACAACCACAAAATTAATTACCGAAAAATTAGGCTTATCAAAGGATAAATTCAGCATTTCCTTTCAATCAAGGTTAAATGAAAAATGGCTGAAACCTTTTACTGATAAAGTATTGGAAGATTTCCCAAAACAAGGTATCAAAAAAATGGTGGTCGTTTCGCCAGCATTTGTGAGTGATTGTTTAGAAACTTTGGAAGAGATTGAAGTGGAAGCAAAAGAAATATTTTTGCATCATGGCGGTGAAAGTTATACTGCCATTCCTTGTATGAATATACAGCCACTTTGGGTAAAAGCAGTTTGTGAATTGACTGAAAATGCTCTCGAGAAATGAATCCTCAATACATCAGAGCGCTACACATCATTTTCGTTGTAACATGGTTCAGTGGCATGTTTTACATCGTTCGATTGTTTATTTACAATCGCGAAGCGCAAGACAAAAATGAACCTGAAAAAACAATTTTAAGCAATCAATTTAATTTGATGATAAAAAGATTGTGGCTCGGCATCACCATGCCAAGTGCAGTATTGACTTTAGTTTTCGGAGTTTGGATGATGAAACTATTTGGTTATTTAGATTATCAACCAACATGGTTTTTACTAAAAATACTTTTTGTCATTGGTTTATACGCTTATCATTTTTCGTTGCACAAAATTTATAAAGAACAGCAAAAAGGAGTTTTCAAATACTCATCATCACAACTCAGAATTTGGAATGAAGTTGCCACGATTTTTTTATTAGCTATTGTGATGTTGGTAGAAGTACAACAAGGTATGAGTTTGGTTTATGGAGCAATTGGCTTGTTACTTTTTATTGTTATCATCATGCTCTCAATAAAGGTCTATAAAAGAATCAGAGAGAAATAATTCTGACATCCCTCATTTTTTAGTATTTCCGAAATGTTGATTTTTGGTGCATAAATCAAACATTTATTCTTGAATCTGGATATTACTTTTGATTTTCCTAACCTCAACCGCATGAAGAAAAACCTAACACTCTGCATGTTCGTTCTGCTGTGCATTATTTCAGCGAATGCACAAGAATTAAGTACAATTTCAAAAGAAAAACCTTTTCGCATTTCGGGTAGCATAACTGGAACTGTTTTGGGATATGGCGTTCAAGGCATTGACCCACGATATGCGCCTTTCACTTGGATGCTGAATGGAAACTTAACACCAGTAATTTATGGAATGGCTTTCCCCATCAGCGCAACAGTAAGTGAACAACAACGCAGCTACAATCAGCCTTTCAATCAATATGGAGTTCGCCCTACTTACAAATGGATGCGATTTTATTTGGGTTATAGTAGCATGACGTTTAATCCTTACACTTTAGGCGGTTCAAGGTTTTTAGGTGGAGGTGTAGAATTAAATCCGAAAATTTTTCGCTTTGGTGCAATGTATGGAAGATTCAAAAAAGCCATTGCATTTGATTCATTGAATACCAAAGGAACGCCCACATTCGAACGTTGGGGTTGGGCTGCAAAAGTCGGGATTGGTAAGCCGCAGAATTTTTTCGATTTGATTTTCACATCCATTGCTGATAAAGAAAGTTCAATTGTAGTTCCAACTGCTGACTTTAATCAATACTCACCCAAGCAAAATAAAACCTTAGGTTATAGTTTTCGATTCACATTTTTCAAACACTTTTATTTGGCTTCGAATGCTGCAGCCAGTTTGATGACTGAAAATACTAGAAATGACAGCACTTTGAAGATTGATGGGAGCAATCAATATTTGAATAAACTAAAACAGTATCAAGTTGTAAATGCTTCATCACACATCAATACAGCTGGTGATGCAGCCGTGGGTTTGAATTTCACCGTCTGGGGTGTAAGTTTAAATTATAAAAGAATTGACCCGACCTTCTCAACACTTGGTGCTTATTACTTTCAACAAGATATTCAATCGTACACTATTGCGCCTAATTTCAATGCATTCAAACAAAAGTTACAATTCAATGGCAGCTTTGGTTTGCAATATGACAATGTGCTAAAAACAAAAGCCGCAACTACTGAATCAAAAATTTACAGCGCAAATGTGAATGTCATTTTTTCCAATCATTATACAGCAGGAATAAACTTTTCAAATTATGGCATTACCCAAAAAGCTGGATTGTTGCCAGTTACAGATAGTTTTCGTTTAGCGATTGCGAACATGAATTTCACCATGTATCACAGTTTGAATTTCAGCAATAAAGTGTGTGCAAATAATTTCAACATCAATTTAATTTATCAGCAAACACAGGATTTTAATCAATACACCAATCAATTAGGTTATAACAACAGCAACGTAAAAATGGTGTCTGTAAACTACGGACATCAATGGTTTGCAAGAAATATGGGTTATTCAGTAAATGCAAATTTCACTCAAAACGTAAGCAAACTATACGAGTATTTATTGATTGGACCAGGCGTTGGATTTAATAAAACTATTAAGAAAAATATCCCATTAGGCATCAATGCAAATTATCAATTAAGTTTCAATAATGGTAGCAACAATGGTTCGGTGGTGAGTGGTGGATTTACCGCAGGATATAGAATTGACAAGCATCACAGTTTACGTGGTGGTTTGAGCATTTTAAGAAACACTGGCGTTGTGAGTAAAGCATTTACAGAAGGTAGAGCAAATTTGAGTTATACTTATTCATTCTAAAAAATAATTTCTTCATTATGAAGCAAAAAATATTTTCACTCGTTTTGATTTTAAGTTTGTTGTTAAAAGTTGCATCAGCACAAGTTTATCCGTTGCAGGTGCATGTGCAAATTCAACCGCCTTACAGCAGTTACATTCGTGATTACGTAACAGACATGAGTAAGGTGACATTGAATGTGCAAAACACTTCAGCTACTAATTCTTACAAAATTTATTTTGGTGGAAGATTGCGAAACTCTGATGGAAGCATAGCTGCAACGCTGTTGCCATCAAACAGACCATCACAATACATCGAGATTTTACCATTACAAAATCTAACATTGAATCGTAATGATTTGCAACCTTTATACAATCCATCCAATTTAAGTTATACTGGAATCAGCAATGAAATGATTGCTGCTGGCGTAATTCCTGATGGCAACTATTCTTATTGTGTAACAGCTTATGACTGGAGTGCTTCGACTGTAACGTTGCTTTCATCACCACCTGATGCAGGTGCATCTTGTGCGATGTTTATGTTGAGAATGATTGAACCACCGCAACTTGCACAGCCATTGTGTAGTTCAAGAGTGAATGCTATTACGCCTCAAAATGTCGTATTGAGTTGGACGATGCCTGCTGGAATAAATATGGTTGGAGCAGACATTGAGTATCATTTGAAAGTGGTGGAAGTGCCTGATGGAATGACACCAAACGATGCCATGACCAACAGCACCAATATCATCATTGACCAGTACACAAAAAATTTATTGTACAATATCACTTCTACTGATTTGGCATTAGAATCAGGAAAGCGTTACGCTTATCAAGTGCAAGTAAAGGATAACAATGCAGTAAATTATTTTAAGGAAAATGGCTTTTCCACCGTTTGTTATTTTGATTATGGTAATGCTCATGTAAACGGCACTAGCTCTGCATTTACAACCCAAATATATTTCCCTCAAATCAATATGTGGAACCCTTGGACAACCTTTCCTGTGATTGTACAATACGATCCTTATTCAAATGATTATCGAAGATTCAATACTGATTTCAATATTTCAACTTCTGATGTTCCTGCACCAAATAATTCAGAACATGAAGCTCGGCAAATTGATTGGCCTCAAGGTCCATTGAACACACAACAAGATGTTACATTGTTGGCAGACATTGATAAACACAGGGCTTCGCAGATTATCGTTAATCAAAGTCATACAAGTGCACCAGCTTGGTTGGTTAATAATTCAACCTATAATGTGGATGGCACTTGTATTATGAAAGACAATAGTAACAATACTTACAACGCTAGTGTCAATTCGATTTTCAAAGCAGGAATGAGTTCGCCAACTATTCATTCACCGAACGATAATGATACGATTGCAACTTCATCATCAGTTGGAATTAATTTCAAAACTGCTGACAAACCAGCATTGTTACAGCCCGAAATGGATTTAGTAAGAAATGACAATACTACAGGAAATACAAATTTATATTACACACAAGGTGTGATTAATCAACGTTGGGTACTGCAAACCTCACGTCAGAGCGACTTTGGAGGCAATGGAGCAGATATTCACAATTCAAATATTCGTGATACAGTTACAGGAACTGTTTTTGCCAACTGGGCTGAAATTCGCTCTACGCCTACCATTGCAGATGATAGAATTTATACTGACCTCACAAAAAATTTAGATTTTAGTCATGCACAAGATACAGGTTGGTGGTATGTAAGAGTCGGTTGGGCAGTTGATAGAAATAATTTGAATGCAGGAATTTATAACACAGTTCAAAAAAGGTTTTTCATTGGCAATCACAGAACAGGCGGTGGTGGCTCAACGCCGCATGATGAAGAATCGCCAGCCGTTTCGCCTGATTGTAATGCGAATTGTACTTACACACCAGGTATCACCGAAACTGCTGCTGATTCAAATCATTTAGCAGTCAATGATTCAATACGTGTTGGTTTATTCTCAATGAAAATTGCAACAGTAACTAACAATTCATCTAACGGACATGGAGCTGGAACAGGAACTATCTACGTTCCGTTTTTACATTGCAAAGTGAAAGTGGCTTTTAATAATTTAAAGGCACATCGCCTAGGAAATAATTTGTTCAGATTTTTTGAAGGAACTGTAAAAGCAACGGTTGATTCTACAAGCCTTATCAATCCTACCATTGCGAATGATACGATGATTAGAAGAGTAATTCCAGGGCTTTCGCAAAATACAATTACTTCTATCAACCATGCTGCAAGTGGCGTTGCTCGATTGATTGGCGCAGGTAGAGGCGAACCAATTGGGATGCCTTTGGGTGTCCAAAACACAATCGATGGTGTTGCATTCACTGTCGGAATTGTAGGTATGAGTTTCGGAAAACGTAGTGCTTCAGTAAATGCGGTTACTTCCTTTGAAATACCCGATTTACATAGCACTTTGGGATTAGGCGCAGGTGGAATTGAAATTCATCCAGGCGGATTGTGTGGTGGAAAAGGTATGTTGTTTTTGCCAGGTGATATTCAGGCAATGTTTGGTGATAGCACTTTTATCGGCTTAAAAGGCTGGAATGGAATTTCATCTGGGGATAGCGGCACTTATGTAAAATGGAATTGTCAAGGCTTTGAAGAGCTGCGAATAAAAGGTTTTGTTCGCTTTAGTCGAAATGTGATTGTACCTGATAATACAGATGGGACAGTGGGTGCAGGGCAAGTTGAATTAACAATTTCTACCACCATTCGCAAACCAAATGATTTTATTATTGAAGCTAATATGCCGCATTTTCAAATTGTTGGAGCGCCAGGCTGGGGCTTCAATGCTGAAAATTTAGTATTGGATTTAAGTGCTTCACGAAATGGCACTGATATGCATTTCCCTGATGGTTATGCAGCCGCACCTTACAATGGAACGACGGATGCAACTTGGAAGGGTTTTTACATGAAGCGATTGTCAGTAAGCCTTCCGCCTGAATTTCAACACAACACTGGCACAGGAAGATTTACAGCAGGTATTGAGGATTTGTTGATTGACAGAAGAGGAGTGAGTGGAAGTTTGTTTGCTCATAACATTATCAGTTTTGGAAATGGAAATGTTGACCACTGGGCATTTTCGCTGGATACTTTCCGTTTGACCATTACCGCCAATTCCTTTGTTAGTGGGCACTTAAGCGGTGGAATAAAAATTCCAATCAGTGATAGCGCCTTGTATTATGGTGCAACTTTGGCAATGAGTGATACAGCTAGTGGCGGCAGAACGAGCGGTGTGAGAAGATTAAATTTCACATTCAATATTCATCCACGAGCTGACATCAATGCAAATTTGTGGCAAGCAACAATTCATTTGGATCGTTCATCACATATTGATTTAACCTACAATGGTGGAAGTGGAAGATTTAATGCTGCTGCGACTTTAACTGGTGGCATCAGTGTTCACTTTGATAATGTTGGGCCAGCACGAAATGTGAATTTAGATCTATTAACCTTCCAAAATTTGGTGATTCAAACTACTGCGCCTTACATTAATCCGAGTGCTGTTCATTTTGGAAATGATGATGGCTCACCATTTAGCAGTTTGGGGGGTGGTTCTGGTAGCGGAAGTGGTGGTCATGGTGGCAATTTTGATTTTCATGATTTTGAGAATTATGCTTACAATGAAAGAGGACCTAACACTGAACAGGATGATGAATATTTAATGCATCAATCTTTATATGAAAATGAATTGATGGATGCGCCAAGTGGTGGAGGTGGCTCTGGTAGTGGTTCAAATAGAAGAGCGCAAGGTTTCCCGATTGAAATACGAGATATTGGAATTGCATCAGGCACAGCAAGCGATGGTAGTCCGTTGATGGGCATTCAATTCACAATTGCTGTAAATATTACTGGCGAAAGAAACACTTTTGGTGCAGCAGCTTCGATGTCAATTCTTGGAAAATTAAATTTACAAAATGTTTCAAACCCTATTCAAATCTGGGGTTTCGACCATATTCAATTAGATGGAATTGATATTTCAGGAACAGTCGGTGTGGTTTCAATTGATGGACACTTACGAATTTACAATGATGATGCTACTTATGGCAATGGCTTCAAAGGCAATATTCATGTTGGTATTCATGCAGGTATGAGCATTGATATTACAGCGATGGTGCAATCAGGAACTGTTCGCAGCAATCGTTATTGGGCGGTGGATGCACAAGTTTTATTTAGTACAGGAATTTCATTCGGACAATTCGCATTGTATGGTTTAGGTGGTGGGGCATCATATGGAATGCGGATGCAAAATTTACCAACCGGTGCCAACAACATCATGCGAAATGCCTCTACTGCTGATGCTTCAAGCCCGTCATCGAGTAATAGTGGAGTGAATTATATTCCTGATGACCATATGGGTTTTGGGTTCAAAGTGAAAGTGATTTTTGGTACAAGTGGCGGTGGCAATGCGTTTAATGGCGATATAGAATTTGGTGCTTTCTTCACTCGTGATGGTGGAGTGGATAGTATGTACTTGAATGGGAATGGAAGATTTATGACACAAGGTGTAACCGATGTGAATGAACCTCAAGTGGGTTGCCATGTTGGAATCGGTTACAGTTTTTCACACAATATTTTTGATGGCGTATTAAATGTATCAGCCAATATTGCAGGTGGAATCATTCATGGGCATACACAACCAGGAAATGTTGTCGGCACTGCATGGATTCATGCTGACGGCACAGGATTGTGGTACATAAAAATTGGAACGCCTTCTGAAAAATTAGGATTAGATATTGTGTTGGGTCCACTCAATGCACAAATTTGGATGTACTTTATGGTGGGCATGAATTTACCATTACCGACTGATGCCGACTTGCCACAGTTTATTCGAGACCATTGTACAACTGGCATCAGTGGCTCAACACGGGCAGGCGGAATAACTTCGGGTGATGGTTTTGCAATGGGTGCAGGTTTAGATTTCGATACTGGTGATTTACAATTCTTGATTTTCTATGCACGATTAAGATTAGGTTTTGGCTTTGATTTGTCATTAGTAAAAGTTCCGGCTGGCACTGTTTGCGATGGTGTTGTTGGTAGCGTTGGTGCAAATGGTTGGTATGCTCAAGGTAGGCTCTACGCTTATGCCGCAGGTGAAATCGGAATTAGTGTTGATTTGTGGTTTATTCATGGCAGATATACAATTATTGATTTAGGAATGGCTGGTTTGTTGCAAGGCGGTTTCCCAAATCCAAATTGGTTCAAAGGAAATTTTGCCGCCTACTATAATATTCTTGGTGGCTTGGTGCATGGTAATTGTAATTTTGAAGTGCAGCAAGGAAATCGTTGCACACCGCCATTGGAGAACCCTTTGGCTGGGATGAATATCATTGCGGATGTAAAACCGGAAAGTAATGCAGGCGTTGATGAAATTATGCAAGCCGCATTTAATCAATCGCTGGATAGAAGTTTTTCTATCACCGAAACATTAGATAATGGGACGGATAGAACTCGAACTTTTAAATTTGTGTTGGAAAAATTTGAGCTGAAAAATGGTACAGCTACTACATCTGCGGCGATTAGTTACAACAGCAACCGAGACCAAATCACCATGTTACCTGATAATATGTTGTTGCCAAGAACGCCATATACTTTAACTTGTTCATTGGTGGCTTACGAAATGAACAGCACAGGCACTTGGACACAAAGTTTGAAATTAGATGGCACTCCTGTTCGTGAAACAAAAACCGTGAATTTCACAACTGGCGCATATCCTGACCATATTCCTGAAAGCAATGTGGTATATACTTACCCAATGCTCCGTCAGCGTTATTATTTGCAAAATGAATGTCATGAAGGGCAAGTGTTTATGTGGCAAAGTATGGATCCATTGTTAGCACCTGCACCAAATGTATGTAAAACACAAAAACTGATTGCAAAATTTGTTCCTATGGATGGCTCTGCAACCTTGACTGGCACTGCATCTTACAATACCTATACGCATTTGGTTACTTTCAGAGTGCCGCAATTAAACAATCAAAAAATTTATGCTTGCCAAATTGTGATGAGAGATAGTAGTATTCCGCATACTGGTTGTTACACGTTCATGTTGTCATCAATTCGCTTTATGTCTCATGCAACAACTGATACAAGCCGCTATGCATCATCTGTTCAGAGTGGTGTGAAAACAATTCACAAAAATTTAGACCCTGCACATCAGGTAAATGCGAACGAACATTTGTTGTACATGTTCTTCTTCAAAACTAGCAAATACAATACTTTCGCTGAAAAATTCACCAATTCCAATTCTGCTTATTTCAGAAATGTTGGAACAAATTCTACCGATAGAATTGATGAAGTTGGATTTGATACCGATGAACCTTTAGACTATTATGATTTAATTGCTGACAATTCATCTCGTGGTTCATTTACACAAACTCGTGACCCATTGTTAGGTTCGAAAATAGCCAGCAGCAAGTGGTACACTGATTACGGCAGTTTGATTGAAAGCAATTCAAATTCATTACGAACTTATCCTTACTACTTTCATTATCCAGGTTATCAGTGGATTAGTTTCAATCAAGCAATTCCATTTATGAATCAACCAAGTGATTTAGACCAGCCTTTGCAAGATTATGAAGTGCGCCCAACGAATAGTATTTATGGTCTTTCATTTATAGGTGGTGCATTGTTAGGTACTTCAGTTGGCGGTTCATCCATGTTTCATTTTGCAACAAGTGTTGGAAGTAGCATGTTCAGCACTGGCTTTGGAAGTTATTCTTCTTCCTCTTCATTTAGTGTTGGTGGCGGAAGCAGCTTCAGTACATCATTTAGCAGCGCAGGATTTAGTGGTGTAAGTTCATCATTTGTGAATCCTGCAAGTGCATTGGGCTTGCCGAATCATTATTTGTTGAACAATACTTTATATCACACTTGTTTGAATAATTATTTAGCGGTACAAAATTCATTCAACACTTGTCTGAATAATTATGTTGGAATTGATTTTGGAAGATTAATAGCGCTTTCAACAAACCCTTCAAACCCAATACTGACAACGGCTGCATTCTTCCATTTAAATTCAATTGACATCAACACATGGTTGATTCATCAAAACATAGGTGTGCCATCACCGCAATCTTATCGCAACCCTACAGATGATTGTGTGAAGTTTAGAATTTTTTATCGTCCGCCATTTTACAGCAGTTGTAATCAAATTGATCCAAGCAGCGATGTAGAATTCTTGTACCCACATTTCAAAGAGTATGGTTACACAAGAGGAAGTTGCAATTTTCCTCCGGTTTTAAACACAACAATTCATAGCACATTACCAGTTATTCGTCATTAAAAAAAATCAGCGTTCATCATGAAAAAAATATTTTTCATTTTATCATTTTCTTTATTTGCTTTTTTTGCAAATGCTCAAAATAAAGGCACAGCAATAGTTTCAAAGACTGGTGCTGCAAAGAAAAAAAATGTACCAAAAACAGAAACCATGAATTTGGATGGCAGACCACATTTGTTATTGGTGAAAAAAAATTACAAAGACTCTACAGTTTTTCGCTGGGTAGTTACAGAAAATACAGCTTGGAGTGAATCGAATAAAAAAGGTTACATTTTAGAAAAAGCAGAAATCACAGATTTGTCTTCTGCAAAAAATGCTGTATTTAAGCCTGTTGCAGACACATTTCGTCCGTTGAAAGAATCTGTTTGGCAAAAAATAATTGATACTTCAAATCATTATGAAGTAATCGCAGCAGCATCAGTTTATCAAAAACAAATGGCGAAAACCGAAGGCGAAAAACAAAACATTTTGAACAAATACAATGAACAAAGTAACAGAATGGGTTTCGCTTTATTCGCTGCTGACAATGACGCAAAAACCGCTTCAAGATTGGGTTTACGTTATGTAGAAAAAAATCTGCCCAAAGGAAAAGCATACATTTATCGCTTACGAAGTTTGTATTTTGATAAAGCTCATCGCCTTGATTCTGCATTCACTTTATTGATTACTGATGTGATTGATACTTTACCTGCGCCACCGCCATTGGCAACACAAAGCACCGAACATGGTGTGAAATTAGAATGGCCCGTGATTGCGTTTCATTCCGCATTTACTGCTTACATCATTCAACGAAGTGATGACAATGGAAAAAAATGGTTCAACGTTAGCCGTGAACCTATAAGTGTTACAGCCGATAGTATAAGTGGTTTGGCGCAACGTGGAGCATATGTAGATGAAGTGAAAGAAAATTATGTAAAACATTTATATCGTATTGTTGGTATCACACCATTTGCCGAAAAATCTGCTCCAAGCCCATCAGTACTGGGTTTTGGACGAGATAAAACACCACCAGTTCCACCACAGATTACTTCTATTTATGTAGATAAAAATAAAAAAGTACAAATCGGTTGGAAGAAAGAAAAAAATGAAAATGACTTGAAAGGCTTTTATGTAGGCTATTGTACGGTTGCAACTGGTCCTTTCAGAAAAATTGGAGAAATGATTTCACCTGAAAAAAATTCACAAACAAGCGAAGTGAAGGATATATATGGAACAAGTTACTATGTGGTGATGGCTGAAGATACTGCAGGCAATAATAGTTTGTCATACCCAAGATATTTATACATACATGATTCTACGCCGCCTTTAGCGCCAACAATTATTAGTGGAAGAATGGATACCACAGGAAGAATTGTTTTGAAATGGAAAATGAATCCCGAACCTGATTTGAAAGGCTACAGAGTTTATATGGCCGACCACCCGACTGATGAATATTCATTGATTACAAAAGATGTGGTGTACGACACAGTGTTTGTAGATAGTTTGAATGCCCGAACTTTGAACAAAATTGTTTATTACAAAGTAACAGCTTTGGATAATAATTTCAATCACTCACCATTTTCTACAATTATTAAAGTTGCACGACCTGACCTTGTAGCACCCGTTGTACCTGTGTTTGACGATATTAAAGTAACTGATAAATCTGTGATTTTACATTGGATTCCAAGCACTAACACGGATGTGAAAGAACAATTGTTATACAAAACAAATGAAAAAGGTAAAATGGAAGTGTATGCTCATTTGAAACCAACTGACAATTCTTACACTGATGAAAAAGTGGTTGCAAAAAAATTCTACACTTATCAATTACAAGCTATTGACAAAGCAGGAAATAAATCAGAACTCTCGAAACCTATTACTGGAAGACCATTTGACGCTTCAGTAAAAGAAAACGTACAAAATTTTTCTGCGAAATATGATTCATTAAAACGAATAACCAAATTAGCTTGGAATGCGAATGTGAAAGGAAAAAATTATTTTGTAGTGATTTTCAGAAAGTACAACGACAATCATTTAGTGGCTTATAAATATGTTGATGCAACACTCAATCAGTTCAATGATGCTGAATTAGTCGGCAAAGGAAATTATGAATATGCTGTGCGCTTAGATTATCCAAACGGTGAGCAAAGTAAGTTGAGTGCAGTACAAAAAATTGTAGTGCGATAAATGAAAATTAAATTTCAAACAATAATGAAAAAATTTGGCCAGATGGGTGAAAAAACTGGCTGGACTTACATTGAAATTCCTGCTGAATTAGCCAACAAAATTTATCCTGACAATAAAAAATCTTTTCGTGTCAAAGGAAGATTAGATGCACTTGAAATTTCGGGTATTGCTTTAATTCCAATGGGTGAGGGTGATTTTATTATGGCTTTGAAAGCTGATGTCAGAAAAAAACTTAAGAAAATTCATGGAGCTCCGCTTCAGGTTGAGATAGAACATGATAAAGCCGAATACCAATTAGATGCTGATTTTGTTGAATGCTTAGAAGATGACTTCAATGCAAAAAAATATTTTTACGCACAACCCAAATCGCATCAGAATTATTTCAGCAAATGGATTGAATCTGCCAAAACCCATGAAACCAAAGCTAAGCGTATAGCCAAAGCAGTAAGTGCTTTATCCCGAAAAATGAATTATGCCGAAATGTTGAGGGAGGGGAAATAATTATTAATATAATAATCATCTATTTTTAAAAACTAAATTCTTTGCAATTCGGAAAGGATACTTGTGGCAAAAACTTTATGGCCGTAAAGCAACATTTTTAGATTGGGTGTAGTCTTATTATTAACAATTAATTGAAATCACTACATTGTACTCCCAAACAGAATGAGAAAAATCTTTACTTTATTATTAATCTGGTTTGTTGTGTGTTTGCCGAATTCAAAGGCGCAAAACCTTCATGCTTGTTTTAATACAGTAAATGGCGGTGCATTTCCAGTAACCCAATGCGGTCCTTTTTTTTTACCTCTTGTTAATTGTTCAACTGGAATTTATGATTCAGCAGTATGGAAAGAACAAATTAGTTCAAATCATAATTGCAATGGTCCATGGGGTTTAACTTTTTTATCTGCTAAAGCAGGTAGCTTAGCCACCAGCAATAATAGCTATTCATTAACGGTTGATGGCTCGTATAAAATATGTTTGTATATTTATAATCGTAACACTCATCAGGTAGATTCATTTTGTCAATGTGTAGCTATTGTTTATCCATTCCCTAACCCTGATTTTTCAGCTACAGATACTTTTAATTGCGGTACACTCACTACTACTTTTACACCCAACATTTCACAAGGCTCTGCACCTTATGGTCCATTGACTTGGTATTGGGGCGATAATACAACCACAACTACTGTTTCAGCATCACCGGTAACACATACCTATAATTGTAAAAATTCAATTCCGCCTTGTTATACTGTTAGTTTATCAGTAACTGATGCACATGGATGCTCAAAAGTTATTACCAAACCTTGTTATATAAAGGTTGCATGTCCACCAAGTGTTGCATTAAATGTTACAGGTGGTAATAGTTGCACAGTACCTTCAACAGTTAGTGTGCAAGCCACTGGAAGTTCGCTTACAAGCACTGGTTTATATAGTTTTTGGTTCCCTCCAGTTTCATCGCCACCAGCTGCACCAAGTATTGGTCCGAGTTCCAATCCATCAACTAATTATACTTTTAATGCTTATGGTTGTAAAAAGGTAATTGTTGAATTAAAAGATTCACTGACAGGTTGCAAAGCGATTGATTCAGTTAATCAAGCTATTTGTATTCAAAATGTTGTAGTGGATAGTTTGCATGCTAGTTTGCATTCAGTTTGTTGCGGCTCGCCTGTTCAAATCACTTTAGCAGCACACATGAGTCCTTCGTTTGCTGGTCAGAATTGCAATATTGGGGGAACATTGATTGCTACGCCACAAGGCGGTGGAACAAGTATTCCACTTGGTGGTGTGAGTAATGCAGCTACTAATTATTATTCTTTTCCTTGCAGTATTTCAGCTACAACAGTTTATAACATTTGTTTTCAGAATGGTCAGGTTGGCAATTCTTGCAATACTTGTGTGGCGAATTATTCAGGCTGTATTCCAATCACCATTTATGCATCTCCATTAGCAAAAATTTATCAATCAGTAGTTGACACGGTGCGTTGTTCAACCAATCATCCATTTTGTTTTAAGGCACAACAAAACAACAGCAATAATGGTGCAATATTCCAATGGTGGAAAGGGAATATGAATGGCGCACCAATTGGCACAGGCACTGCTTTTTGTGCTTCATTTTCAGGTTATGGCAGATTTAAAGTTTATTTAAAAGTATGTCAATCTGCTGCCAATGGTGGATGCTGCGCTATTGATTCATTTGTGGTTTCACAGATTCATCAAAGTGGAAATTTTACAGTATCACAAGCAGCAGTTAGTTGCGATTCAAATTGTGTAACTATTCACGTGGATTCAACATTGGTTGATGCGTTTTATCATCGTTCCGATTCGGCTTATATATATATATTCGGTGATGGCACACCTAATATTTCAAGCCCCTCACCTATAATGCATCATTGTTATCATAGTACTGTTGATACATGCTTCACTATTAAAGTTGTTCATATTACACATTCAATGGGTGGCGTTTATTGCGCTGATACATTGACTTTAAAAAAAGCGGTAACAGTTGGTCATAAAATAAATGCACAGTTTGTTGTAACACCTCCACAACAATGTTTGGTAAATGGCTCAGCTTGTTTTAAATTAATCCCAACTACGCCACATCTTCCTTCCATCAATAGTAATAGTAAATGTGGTAAAGGTTGTCATTGGTTTTTCACAGCCCCTAATACCACTAAACCCGATGGTGATTTATTTAGTTGTGATACTGCATTTGTTTGCATAAGCGATTTAGGAGTATTCAATGCAAATTTTTCTACCATAAACAATGGTTGTCCGGATACTACCAGAATCTCGAATGCTGTGATTGTTAAAGGTATACTAGGCACTTTTAAAGATTCAACACTCTGCAATCAGTCAGGCACGGCTAATAATTTTTGTGTGAAATTTTCTCCATCGTACACCATTTTCCCAACAAATATCGAAGCATTAGACTCAACATCCATCATTGTTATTGTTAATACACCTTCATGCGTCCCATCCCAAACAATTTATCATTTAAAAGCAAAAGACCATTTGCATGTGCCTTCTTTAACACATTGTTTTTGTAAGGCAGGTAATTATCAGGTGATAATGATTTTTAAAAATGACTCATTGGGTTGCCCACCTGATACCGTTACAAAAACTATTTCGGTCACTAATTATTTAGCTCAACTAAATTTTAATCCAATTGTGACTGATTCAGAACAATGCTCAAAATACAATTGGTGTTTCACTGCTGAATATTCAACCCCCGGCAGACCTTTTCTTTATAATATTAAATGGGATTTTGGCGATAGTACTTTTCTAAGCGGTAATGCTAACAATGACACAACACTTATTCGCCCTTGCCACACTTACTTGCATTGCGGAATCCATCATGTGAAATTAATTATAAGTGGTGGTACTTGTTCTGATACGGCTTATCAAACAATAATTATTCATGATATCTACCCAAAAATAACTGCTTCACCATTAACTGTAAATTGTGGTAATTGTGTGGTATTTAACAATGCTACAAATTATTGTATGAGCAACGGAGATTATACTGTTCTGAATTTTGGCAATGGTATGTCGGATACTTTATACGGGAATTGGACAAAAGATACCTTTTGTTATAATTCACCTATAACATCTTCTTGTAATTATTTTATAAAAGATAGTTATGGCTGCAGTAAATCAGGAAATATTTCTGTCAATTCAATTAATGGAATTACACCATGCATAGCAGTTTTTTCCGACACTTCAATATGTGTTGGAGCAACGGTTAATTTATCCGATTGTTCAACTGGAGTAATTACAACTCGTTGCTGGACATTGAGTAATACAGGCTGCAATCCAAGCGGTATTTGTGCTTCTAGTAATAATCAGTTTTCTCAAACTTTTAATACAGCTGGGTATCAATTTATCAATTTGCATTTAACCAATAATTATGGTTGCTCTGCTGATACTTGTTTAAAAATTCATGTTTCAAATCCAGTTGCAGGTTTTTTAGGGCCTGATTCTATTTCTTGCCCTGGGTCTTTTGATTCATTAATTAATATTACAACTGGTGCTTACGACCAGCTTACAGTTTCAATGTCTTCAGCACCATTAAATTTTTATGTTACATTTACTTACAATCGTAATTTGCCGAATGGCATACCAGCTAAAGTAGGCATTCCTGTTGGGTTTCCTGGTGATTATATTATTTGCTGGAAAGTTTCAAGTATCTTTGGATGTAGCGATTCTGTTTGCAAACCGTTACATGTGTCTGGTCCGATAGGTCATTTGCAATGCAGTAACGTGTATGGTTGTGTTGGAGATTCTATTTGTTGCACTCTGGTAACTAACTCTACTCAAAATCCTATTATTAAATATCCAGATGGTTCATTTGATGTGCTACAACATAATAATACAGGTGTTTATAATTTTTGTCATAAATATTTCATCATCGGGCACCAATTGGTGCAGGCGTTTATTGATGATGGAATAGGTTGTAGTTATCCAGTTGCTGATACTGTTCATATTGACGGACCGATTGCTAATTTCAGTTGGACACCATTTATAAAAGATTTCTGCGGAAAGGCAGATGTTACCATGATTGACTCATCTATTATGGGATTGTACTCATTAGATACTGCCCATTATCAATGGTATATTTACGATGCTAATCATAATTTATTTGCTTCTTTTTATCATCATACCCCTCATGTTGTTATTGGTACAGTTGGCTCTTATACTATGCAATTAATTATTAAATCAACGCATGGTTGTTATGATACTATTATTAAACCATTTATAAGAGTACATCCTTATCCTGTAGCAAAATTTAGTTCAATTCCTGATACTTTATGTACCAATGGTTGTGTTCATTTTACCAATTTATCTGTAAATCCTGACCCTGTGAAAAGCTATCATTGGTATTTTAACTGGAATAATTTAACTCCATTTGATACTGCCCGAAACCCTCAATATTGTTATTCATCAGCTGGTACTTATCATATTTTATTGATTGATAGCTCAATTAATAGTTGCGTTGATACCAGCAGTGTAAAAGTGGTTGTGGTATTAACCAATTTGAGTATGGGTTATCATATTATAAATGATACCATCTGCGGAAATAATGGAACAGTTTATTTTCAAAGTACATCACTGCCATCAGCAGGATTATTATATAAATGGAATTTTGGGGATGGTAATTCAACTACATTTTCAACCACTAATGCCAACTCAACTCATGCTTATAATTTACCAAATGGTAAAATAGATACATGTTACAATACATGGCTTTATGCAAAAAATACAGCTGGTTGTTTTGATAGTATTTCAAAACAAGTTTGTATTTCTAAACTACCTCCGGTTAATATTTCTATTTCTTCAGCTCAAGGCTGTAATCCGCTCTCAACAGTTTTTACTGATAATAATGCGAATGTTGGAATAGTAAATTATCAAATAAACTTTGGTGATGGTACGCCCAATTACCAATCTAATATATCACCCAACCCATTTGCAAAGACATATTTTAATAGCAGCCACACTTCTTTAGCAAAGTTCATTGCAACTTATTCTATATCTAATCATTATAATTGTTTATCATCTGTTCAAGATACTTTTGTAGTATATCCAACTCCATTTGCTTGCACTGGTAGCAATGATTCTGTTTGTCCAGGTGTGCCTTTCAAGCTTGGTTGTCCGCCTGTTGCTGGCGTTAATTACAATTGGTATTATCCTTCATTAAGCAATACATTTCATCCAAGCAGATTTATCGCTGAACCTAATGTTACTTTATATCTGAAAGATAGTTTTTATCTAGCTGTAGATAATCAATGGGGTTGCAGAGATACAGGAAAAGTGGTTTTAAGTGTCCGTAATTTAGTAATTCCAAACGCTGGTCACGATACCATTGTTTGTGTAGGAGATAGTATTCATTTATTTGCAAATGGTGGTTTAACTTATCAATGGATTCAAATGAGTACACATCAAATCATTTCTACTCAATCGCATTTAACTGTAAAAGCTACCGCTAACGAAACATACAGAGTGGTAATTGCAGGGAATTGCAATGGAGATAGTGTTGATATATTTCTTCAGGTATTTCCACCGCCTAAAATAACTGTTTCTCCATCATCAGTAAATATTTTTGCTGGTCAGCCTTACACAATAAAGCCTGATACTGTGAACAATGGCACTTTGCAATGGACACCTAATTATAACATCAATTGTTTGAATTGTTTAAATCCTGTAGTTGCACCTGATGTAAATACAGTTTATCATGTCACCTTTACCGATGAATATGGTTGTGTGGATAGTACTCAAGTTACAATAATTGTATTATGTGATAAAGACAAATCAGTTTATATTCCGAATGCTTTTGAACCAAAACCAACTTCTAAATTTGAAAATCAATTTTTTTACGTTCAGGGTAGGGGGATTAAAGAGCTTGTTTTCTTAAGAGTTTATGACAGATGGGGAAATGAATTATATAACGCAGAGCATGTGCCTGTAAATAAACCTGAAGTAGGCTGGAATGGTATGTTTAAAGGAAAACCTATGATGAGCGATGTGTATATGTATCAACTGCAGATTGAATGTGCTGATGGAACTTTATTTCCAATTGCAGGTAATGTTACTTTGATAAGATAGACTAAGGTTGCATGTAATTATTCGGGTTTACCTATTTAACTTTTTGGCAAACTGATAATAAATTCTGTACCACTGCCCAATGAACTTTTGATTTCGATTTTTCCACTATGTTTTTCAATTATCCCATAGGCTATACTCATTCCTAAGCCAGTTCCTTTACCAACATCTTTAGTTGTAAAAAACGGATCAAATATTTTTTGCATGGTTGCTTCGCTCATACCTTTTCCATTATCTTTTATGCTAATATAAACCAAGTTATCGTTGCAGCTGGTTGAAATTTCTATTCTTCCTTTTTCTACTTCAATTGCATCGGCAGCATTGCTAAGTATATTCATGAATACCTGATTGATTTGGCCAGGAAAGCATTTAACCTGTGGGATTGATTGATAATTTTTTATGGTTTCAATCTGTTTTTCTAAAAATTTAGGTTGAAGCAATTGCAATGTTGAGTCTATGCCTTGTTGTAAATCAGACAGTTTTAATTCTCCTTCATCAGTTCTTGAAAAATTACGCAATCCTTTTACTATTTCAGCGGTTCGTGAAGCACCTTCATTTATTCCATTGATCAATTCGGCTATTTCAGTAATTGTAAAATCAAAATCGAGTTCTTTCTTCAGTTGCTCTGCCTTAGCAGGATTAGTTTTGTAAGTATCTAATATCAAAATCACATCTTCAAAATCACGTTTCAACGAACCCACACTGCTTGTAATAAAATTGATAGGATTATTGATTTCATGTGCAATGCCAGCAGTTAATTGACCAAGAGATGCCAGTTTTTCTGATTGTACTAATTGCATTTGTGTAGATTTTAATTCAGAAATAGCACCGCTTAAATCTAAATTTGTTTGCGTAAGTTTTTTATTCAGATGTTGTTTCAATCTTGCACTTCTCCATTCTAAATAAAGAATTACTGCTACTAAAATCAAGCCTAAGGCAAATAAATAAAGCCAGATTTTATACACTTTCTTCTCAGAACTTAATTCATCAATTTCATTTTGCTTGTGCGACAAATCTATTTCATTTTGTAACGTTGAAATCTTCCGTGAAGTCTGCTCGTTAAACAGTGAATCTCTTATGTTATAATACTCTGTTTGATAAAAAAAAGCTTTTTTGAAATCATTTTTAGCCGAAAACAATTCACTTAATTGTTTGCTCGATTCTAAGATGCCATCGAAGTAATTTATTTTTTTACTTTGTTGATTAGCATCAGTTAAAAAATAAGTTGCGCTATCCAGTTTATTTCTTTTCAGAAAATTTTTACCAATTCCGTTTTTAGCTACAACCATTCCTTCATCATTATTGGTTGATAAAAAATAATTTAATGCTTCCCTATAGTATCTTATAGATGAAGAATAGTTTTTCGTGCTGAAATAAAGTTGAGCTAAGCCTGCGCTGCATTCGCTTTCGCCTTGAAAATTTTTAATACTATTCATTTTGGTTTTGGCTTGCATTAAATCCGTAGCAGCAGTTGTGTAATCTTTTGTTTCTATTAAACACAAGCCTTTCAGATATTGACATTGTGCAGCCAATTGAATATTATTGATAGCAATAAAATCTTTTAATGATTGCTTGTAATAAACTAAAGCTTTGTCATAATTTTTCTCATAGTAATTAATTATGCCCAACTGCAATAAACAATTCGCTATTCCAAGGCTATCGTTTATTTTCTCATACATTTTTTTTGCATCAATAAATTGTTGCATGGCTGACAAATTATTGTGCAACTGAATAGTTGTTTTTGCTAATAAATAATTAGCATCGGCTTCTCCCTTAAAATAATGAATGAGTTTACTGTTTTGTAGCCCTTGCTGACAATAATAATTGGCGCTATCTATCTTGCCCGAAAGCACAAAGTTTTTTGCTTTGTTATTTTCCGAGTTGATTTCGGCAGTATCAATTGAATTGCCAAATGCAAAAGCAATTTCATTGCTGCGAATGAATAATAAGATAAGAAAAGAAAATTTTAACAGCGTACTTTTCAATGCAGATTCAATAAAATTTAAAAAGCAAAAGTAAATAAAACTATTGCCCGATTAAACCGCAATTGGTTGGGCAAAAAGATGCACCAACAAAAGCATTAATGCTTAATGCATTATTGGCAAAGTTGTTTCCGCCTGCCGCTATTTCATTATCAACCGCTGGAATTGCTGAGTTATTGCTGAAAGCTGCTGAAATAACTACATTTAAACTACCATCGGGCATACGAACAGGTGCGCATACAATTCCATTTGCCTGAATATCTTGTTGATGACTGGCTATTAAAGCTTTTACTGCATTTTTACTGAAAAAAACTGCTTTTCGTTGGTTAGGTACTTTTTCGCCAGCTTGAAATGCTGCTAACCAACTGTTTGCTGATTGAATTGTAACCAATGTTCCTCCGCCTGAAGTGGCATCTTGTGATTGTTGACGAGCCATTAATCTGTTGATGGCAATTGATTCAATAGCTACTACAATGGCTAATACGCTTAAAGCTACGATACTGATTTTTTTAAAATTCATGATGTATTGATTTGGTTTTATGGTTTCAGAATTAATAAAAAGTGCCGCAAACTGGCGGACAATATTTTTGACCTTGAACTACTGTGAATTTTTTTAAATTATTAGGGATAGTAATTTCAGATTCAGCACTGGTGTCAGCAACAATGATGTGACTTGCACTGCCGTCATTTAGCAAAACTGAATAACATACAAACCCATAAGTATTTTTGTTGCGAAGCCTTAATTCATCAATTGCTTTATACGAAAAATAGGTTGCCTTGTGCAGCATAATTGGGTCTGGATCTTGTGTTGGGTCGTCAATATTGCTATACTCACTCATATAGCTATCAATCAAGGGTTTAGCTGATGATGGTTCAATAAAAATACCACCTTCTGCTGCTAATTGACCTGTATGAGTGGTGTCAGTTTTTTTGGAATCTGTACAAGCCACTAATTTTTTGTGGCAGTCAAAATATAAATACGATAAAATTACGATTATCGCCAATAGTAAAATTATTACAAATGAGTTTTTATTCATTTTATTAGTTGTTTATTTCTCGAAAGTAGAACATTTTTTTTGAATATAAACTACATTGAATATTTTTTTTACATCAATTTATTAGCTTCTGTCTTTAATGCCTTTATCATTTGAAAAAACTCATTTCTTATTAGAAATTTTATTTTTTCATCAGAACAAAGTTCATTCTCATGATAAATCTGAATTTTTCATTAGAACAAAGTTCATTCTCATGATAAATCTGAATTTTTCATTAGAACAAAGTTCGTTCTCATGATAAATCTGAATTTTTCTTCAGAACAAAGTTTGTTCTCATGATAATTTTAAATTTTTCATTAGAACAAAGTTCATTCTCATGATATTTTTATTTTTTTCATTAGAAATAAGTTATTTCTTATAATAAATTTATTTTTTTCATAAAAAATGATTTTAGGCAAGCTTGCATTAAGTTAAAACCTGCTTTTTTGGTGGAGATATTATTTGATTTAAAGTGGTGTAAGCTTGAATGAATTGTAATTCAAAAGAAAATTATTCGGATTTTAATTCCAACTTAAAATAAAAGCTTAATAAGATTCAATTAAATAAAGCAGGATTGTAATAATTTATAAGAAGGATTCAGAAAAACAAAAAAGCGATTTTTACTGCTAAAAATCGCTTTTTTTACGACACTATTTGTTAGATAAAATTAATGAACTAACCAGTAATATCTTTAATATTCGTCCTCATTAAAAAGGAAGTCATCTTTAGTAGGATAATCAGGCCAGATGTCTTCGATGCTTTCATGCAATTCGCCATCATCCTCTAACTCTTGTAAATTTTCAATTACCTCTACAGGTGCACCCGAACGAATAGCGTAATCAATCAATTCGTCTTTTGTTGCAGGCCAAGGTGCGTCTTCTAAATAGGATGCCAATTCAAGTGTCCAATACATCGTTTATGATTTTTGTAATTTTCCGCAAACATAAACTTTTGAATTTTAAAAACAAATATCATCTTGTTAATTTTCCACAAAGATTTGAACATTAATAAATAAGCTATAAAATAACACATCCTGTTTCTGATTTGTAATTTCGCCCACTGTGAAAATTCTGCAACTCAGTTATCGCTTGCCTTTTCCGCCTAAAGATGGCGGCGCCATTGGTATTTATAATATCACAAAAGCATTTCACGAATCAGGAAATAAAGTAACCTTATTAAGTTTTAATACCCAAAAGCACTTTGTTGAACCAAATAAAATAGATGCCAGTTTTAAGAAACTTTGTCAGCTTCATTTAGTGTATAAAAACACTAATCTCAATCCAATTGCAGCTTTTTGGAGTTTGCTTCAAAATAAATCATACCATATTTCACGTTTTGAAAGCAAAAAATTTGAACAGAAACTGATTGAATTATTGCAGCAGAATCAATTTGATTTAATCCAATTAGAAGGCGCATTCATGGGCGTATATATAGATGTTATACGCAAATATTCTGAAGCAAAAATCTCATTAAGAGCTCATAATGTAGAATATAAAATCTGGAAAAAATTAGCTGCTAACGCTTCTTTTCCAAAGGATATTTATCTTAAAATATTAACAACACAACTCGAAAAATTTGAAATAGCAACATGGAAGAAAGTGGATGTAGTTGCAGCCATTAACGCTGATGAATTGCAATTGATAAATGATTCTACTCAAAAAAATAACGCATTGCTTTTTCCGGCAGGTATTTTTATAGATGATTTTTTGAAAGAAAAGAAAACTGAAGAACAAAACAGCCTGTTTCATTTAGGAAGTATGGAATGGATGCCGAATGTAGAAGGGATTGACTGGTTTTTGAAAAATGTTTTACCGGATGTTTTTGCAAAGAATAATCAAATCAAATTTTACCTGGCAGGCAGAAAAATGCCTCAAAAATATTTTGATGAAAAGCAAGATGGATTGTGTGTGATTGGCGAAGTGGATGATGCAAAACAATTTATCAGCGATAAGCAATTGATGATTGTTCCATTATTAAGTGGTGGAGGAGTTCGAATAAAAATAATTGAAGCAATGGCAATGGGTAAAGCTATTATAGCCACTTCGCAAGCTGCTGAAGGATTAAATTATACCAACGGAAAAAATATTATTATTGCTGACTCAGCAGAAGAAATGCAACAAGCAATCATTGAATTATTGAAAAATACCGAGAAAATAAAAGAGCTAGGGATGAATGCCCAACAACATATTCAGCAAAATTTTGACCAAATGAAATTGACACAAGAATTTTTGAAAACAATTGAAAGTTCCAAACAATGATTATTTTCATTTTTTTACTTTGTGTTTTGTCGTAAATTTGGCACTCGAAAAAAAAATTGTAAATGTTATTGATTCTTGAAATTGCTTTCTGGCTGTGCATTTTGGGCGTAACATATACCTATTTTATTTACCCGATTCTGATTCAGTTTTTAGCAAAAAGACAATTGCCAAATAATTTATTGTATCAGGAAAATGAGCAACTACCAACTGTCGCTATTTTAATTGCAGCTTTCAACGAAGAAAAAGTAATCGCTCAAAAATTGCAGTCAATTTTGCAATTAAATTATCCAAAAGAATTGCTGCACATTTTTATTGGCAACGATTTATCATCAGATAATACAGTAAAAATTGTTACCGAAATGCAACCTCAGTTTTCTTCTTTACAATTGGTTAATATGTCACAACGAAGCGGAAAGTGTTTGGTCATCAATAGTTTAGCAGCATTGGCAAAACAACAATTACCACAAGAAACTATTTTTGTTTTAACTGATGCTAATGTTTTATTGCAAAAGGATTGTGTGTTGCAATTGGTAAAACATTTTAAAAATCAGGAAATTGGGTTGGTTGGCGCAAACATTGTCAATACAAAAAATGACAACATGGTCGGTGAATTAGAATCCATGTATGTTAGTCGTGAAAATAAAATGAAACAGGCAGAAGGTTTATTTCACGGTGCTTTGATGGGCGCTTTTGGGGCTTGTTATGCCATTCGTGCCGAATTATTTAAAACCATTCCTGCTAATTTTTTAATGGAAGATTTTTATATCACCATGCAGGTTCATAATCAAAACAAACAGTGCATTTTTGAAATGAATGCGATAGCTTTTGAAGATGTACCTGGCAGTATGATGGAAGAATTTAAACGCAAAAGCCGAATTGCATCTGGTAATTTTCAAAATCTTTTCTTCTTCAAACAATGGCTGATTAAACCTTTTTCACCAGTTGGATTTACATTGATTTCGCATAAAATATTACGTTGGTTCACACCTTTTTTGGCCATTGCAGGATTGATTTTAGTTTGGAAACTATCTAATTCGCATTTGCATTACGAATTTTACGAGTACATTTTCTGGTATAAATTTATTTTCTGGGGATTGTTTTTTGTCGATATTTTATTGGTGCAAATCAACATTCATATTAAGCCATTACGTTTGCTTACTTACTTTTATTTTATGAATGTAGCTATTTTAGTAGGTTTCTTTAAATACCTGAAAGGCATACGCAGTGCAGCTTGGCAATCAACCGAAAGGAAAGTTTAATTGCGCCAGCCTCTTAAAAAATCTTGCACATTCATTTTTTGTTTGCCTTCTAATTGCAGATTTTCAACTTCAAAGTAACCATTAGTACAAGTGAATTTAAGAAATGATTTGTGATCAGTTGTAAATGAACCAATTTCATGTTCGATAGTTTGAATAATTTTTTTGCCTGAAAATATTTTCAAAACTTTCCCATTCAAGTCAGTAAATGCAGCAGGGTAGGGGCTTAAGCCTCGAATAAAATCATTCACTTTTTCAACTGACTGATTCCAGTTGATTTTGCAATCATCTTTAAAAATTTTGGGTGCATGAATAATTTCACCAGTTTGCGATTGCAGTTGATAATTTTTTGATTCAATTAATTGAACAGTTTTCAAAACTACATTTGCTCCAATCAACATCATTTTGTCGTGCAATTCGCCTGCTGTTGTTGTTTCCTGAATTTCAATTTTCTCCTGCATTAAAATATCTCCAGTGTCAATTTCATGTTTCAAAAAGAAAGTAGTCACACCAGTTTCTTTTTCTCCATTAATAATTGTCCAATTAATGGGTGCAGCTCCTCGATATTTTGGGAGTAAGCTTCCATGTAAGTTGAAAGTGCCGATGGGTGGCATTGTCCATACAATTTCAGGTAGCATTCTGAATGCAATTACAATAAACAAGTCTGCCTGAAGTGATTTTAATTCAGCAATAAAATTTTCATCTTTCAATTTTATCGGCTGTAAAACTTTGATGTTATTAGCCACTGCAAATTTTTTCACAGGTGATTCATGTAATTGCAAACCTCTTCCCGATGGCTTATCAGCAACAGTTACAACGGCTGCTACATCATAACCATTATCCACTAAAATTTTTAATGAAGGAACTGCAAAATCTGGAGTGCCGAAAAAAACTATTTTCATGATTACAATTTGCTAATTTGCTAATCTGCTAATTAGCAAATTGTTTTGGTGCCCAAGACGAGATTTGAACTCGTACACCCTTTCGGGCGCTACCACCTCAAGGTAGTGCGTCTGCCAATTTCGCCACCTGGGCATAAAAGAAAGTTGTTGGTTATGAGTTTTTAGTGATTAGTAAATGCACAAAACTTCAAACATTTTTTTACTTTCGCAAAGGTAGAAATCAAACATCAAATCATCAATCAAAAAATAATAAATAAAAATGAAAGCATTTATTTTTCCGGGTCAGGGTTCGCAATTTATAGGCATGGGTAAGGCTTTGTACGATAGCAATGAAACCGCTAAACAATTATTTGAACGAGCTAATTCAATTTTAGGATTTAGAATTACTGATATCATGTTTACTGGAACTGATGAGCAATTAAAACAAACTAATGTTACACAACCAGCAATTTTTCTACATTCGGTTATTCTTGCAAAAACAATGGGTGATTTTAAACCTGATGCAGTTGCCGGTCATTCCTTAGGCGAATTTTCGGCATTGGTTGCCGCAGGAGCTTTAAGTTTTGAAGATGGATTAAAGCTAGTTGCAGCACGTGCTAATGCTATGCAAAAGGCTTGTGAGATTAATCCTTCAACAATGGCGGCTGTATTGAATTTAGCCGATGATGTGGTTGAAAAAATCTGTGGTGAAATTTCTGAAACTGTAGTGCCTGCCAATTACAATTGCCCTGGTCAATTAGTTATTTCAGGAACTATTAATGGCATTAATGAAGCTTGTGAAAAAATGAAAGCTGCAGGTGCAAAACGTGCTTTGGTTTTGCCAGTTGGCGGTGCATTTCATTCACCGTTAATGGAGCCAGCAAGAGTAGAATTAAAAGCAGCCATTGAAAACACAAATTTCAATCAGCCGATTTGCCCAATCTATCAAAATGTTGATGCTAAGCCGCATACAAGCGTTGAAGAGATAAAACAAAACTTGATTGCACAATTAACTGCACCTGTTCGCTGGACTCAAACAGTTCAGAATATGGTTGCGAATAATATTTTGGAATATGTTGAAGTTGGACCAGGAAAAGTATTACAAGGTTTGGTGCAAAAAGTGCACAAAGAAACTGTGGTAAGTGGAGTGAATTAAGTTTCTTTAAATATCTTAGCACCAATATTTTAAACCTAAAATCAATTATTTTTATGAAGAAAATTTCTTTACTCGTTATTTTAATTTTAACAACTATTACTTTTTTAAATACTGCAAAAGCAGGTGGTAAAGGATCTGAAAATTCTTTTGATGAAGGTAAAGTGGTAGTTTCAGGTGGGTATGGAGCGCCTTGGTTAAGTGCAACCGTTTTTAATTCGTATTCATCTAATACCGACTATTCCTTAAAATCTATTGGACCAGCATATCTCAAATTAGAATATGGTGTTACTAGCTGGGTAGGCGTAGGTTTTAACTGGGCTTATGCAAATGCAGATATTAATTATACTGCTGCTGATGGAAGTTATATTGAGAAGCATACAGTTTCTTTTACAACAATGAGTTTTTTGGGAAGAGTAAATTTTCATTTTTTACCAGATAATGAAAAGATTGATTTATATGGCGGATTAGGAATGGGCTATCGTTCAGGTGGATGGACTTTTAAATCAACTTCAACTAATCCAAATTATTCAGCAACTAATGAAACTACACCAACTTTAATTCCTATTGGCTTCGAAATCACCTTAGGAGGTAGATATTATTTTACACCAAATATTGGTATGTATGCCGAAATTGGATTGGCTAAATCGCCTTTCCAGATTGGGTTGTGTGCTAAATTCTAAAAAATAAAAAAGCCGCAAATGTTAATTCATTTGCGGCTTTTTTATTTATGACTCTTTTCTGTGATACACAATTTGAATTACTATTGCATCTTTGCAGAAATAATTAATCACAACAAACATTTTATTCATGAAAAAAAATCTTCTCAAGTTTTCTTTTTTAATTGCAACGCTTTTTTATAGTCTGCAAAGTTTTTCGCAAACAGGCTCCATCTATGGTATTGGTACTAATGTTTTAAATTTAGGTTTAGGGGTTGGTTACAGTGTTTCTTATATTAGTGGTGCAAATTCTTCTCCTGTTTTATCAGCCAGTTTTGAGCATGGCGTATCTAAATTAGGGCCTGGCACTTTAGGTATTGGCGGAATAATTAGCTATCAAGGTAGTTCATATAGTTTTTCTGATGGCTTTGGAGATTCTTATAAAGAAACTTGGCATACAACTTATATTGCGTTAAGAGGAACCTGGCATCCTGATTTTTTGGTGGCTGATAAATATGATGTATATGGTGCATTGCAATTAGGCTATGTAAATTATGGTTATAGTAGTTCGGCATCAGGACCCTATGTTAATACTGCTCTTAATAATTCTTCTAATTCATTGGCAAGTGGATTGGCATTGGGTTTAGCAGTTGGAGGCAGATATTATTTAACAAAACGTGTTGCATTGTTTGGTGAATTAGGTTATGACATTTGTTACTTGAAAGTTGGCGCATCAGTTAAATTTTAAAAATTGTTGACTATTTTTTTAGAGCCGTAGCAGTAATGTTTTACGGCTTTTTTATTGCATTCAATTTTATTAAAGTAATTTCATGCGCTGAAAAAAATTATGACCCCTTATACATTCGAACAAATTTTTAAAATCACAAAAGGCACTTTGCTTAGGGTAGCTCATCATGAGTCAATTTTACACTTGTTGATTGATAGCCGAAAAATTACACAACCTAACAATACACTGTTTTTTGCCATTAAAGGCAACCGTCAAAACGGGCATGAATACATTAAAGCGTTATACGAAAAAGGGGTGAGAAATTTTATTGTTGAAGAAGATTTTGCTATCGAAAATTATTTGCTGGCAAATTTTATTCAGGTGAAAAGTTCGATTGACGCATTACAACAAATCACTGCATTTCATCGTCAGCAATTTAAAATTCCTGTCATCGGAATTACTGGAAGCAATGGCAAAACGGTGGTGAAAGAATGGTTGAATCAATTGCTGGAAGAAGACTTTAAAATATGTCGTTCACCTAAAAGTTACAATTCGCAAATCGGCGTTCCATTAAGTGTTTGGCAACTTAATGATACCCATCAATTAGCCATTTTTGAAGCTGGAATTTCACAGCCTTACGAGATGCAGAAGCTCGAAAAAATTATAAAACCTACGGTTGGGATTTTTACCAATATTGGCGAAGCACATAGTCAGGGCTTTTTAAATGTGCGCCAAAAAATAAATGAGAAACTGCAATTATTTTCTCATTGTGAAAATCTTATTTATTGCAAAGATTATGATGAATTACATAACTCGGTGGTCAATTTCAAATCAAAAATTGCCAACGATGGCGATGAAAATCGTTTCAACCTTTTCAGTTGGAGTTTTAAAAATGAAGCAGATTTAAAAATTGATGAACTCACTGAAGAAGGCGTAAAAACTAGTATTCATGCCACTTTTAAAGGCAGTAAAATACACATCACTATTCCTTTCAGTGATAAAGCATCAGTTGAAAATGCGATTCATTGCTGGGCTTATTTGTTGTTGAATTATGTGGAGGAAAAAATAATTCAACAACGAATGTTGAATTTACAAAGTGTAGGAATGCGATTGGAATTGAAAGAAGCCAACAACAATTGCTCATTGATAAATGACAGCTACAACAGCGATATAAATTCATTAAATATTGCTTTAGATTTTTTGCATCATCAAAAACAACACGAAAAACACACGTTGATTTTGAGCGATATTTTGCAAAGTGGAAAAAGCGATTTTGAATTGTATCAGGAAGTTGTTCAAATGCTGAAAGCCAAACCTGTTCATCGATTAGTGGCAATTGGAAAAGCCATATGTAAACAACAAAAAACATTTCAAGCTTTAGAAAACATAGAATTATTTTTTTATCCTGATACCACAAATTTTATTCAGGATTTTGATATGCAACTGTTTAACAACGAATCTGTTTTGTTGAAAGGGGCTAGAATATTTGAGTTTGAAAAAATTTCACAACTGCTTGAAAAGAAAGCACACGAAACAGTTTTGGAAATTAACTTAAGTGCATTGGTTCATAATTTCAAAACGTATCAAGCCATGCTCAAGCCTTCTACCAAAATTATGGTGATGGTAAAAGCATTTAGTTATGGCAGTGGTAGCTTTGAGATTGCAAACACTTTGCAATTTCACAATGCTGATTATCTGGCCGTTGCTTATGCCGATGAAGGCGTAGAATTAAGGAACAATGGCATCTTGCTGCCCATTATGGTGATGTGTCCTGAACAAAGAAGTTTTGACACCATCATCAAAAACAGGTTGGAACCAGAAATCTATTCTCTCGAAATTTTGAATGATTTATTAGATGTGTTGAAGAAATATTATGTAGGCTACGACTTGCTGCCGTTACCTGTTCACATCAAATTAGATACTGGTATGCGCCGATTAGGTTTCGAAGAAAAAGAATTAAATCTATTGATGGATTTGCTGAACGAAAATAAAAATTTCATCAAAGTTAAATCAGTATTTAGTCATTTGGCAGCAGCTGAATCTGCCGAACACGATGATTTCAGCCAGCAGCAATTTTCATTGTTTGAAAAAATGACCAAGCAATTAGAAAATAAAATTGGTTATGCTGTCCTCAAACATATTTTAAATAGCGGTGGAATTGTACGCCATAATAAATTCCAAATGGATATGGTAAGGCTCGGAATTGGCTTATATGGCTATGATTCAGCCGTTGAGGTGCAACAACAATTAAAAACAGTAAGCTCTTTAAAAACCACCGTGCTACAAGTGAAAAATATTTCGGCTGATGAAACAATTGGTTACAGCCGGAAAGGAAAATTAAAAAGAGATGGCAAAATTGCAACCGTTGGGATTGGTTATGCTGATGGCTATCGCCGTGCATTAGGCAACGGAAAAAGTTTTATGCAAGTGAATGGAAAATTAGCACCAACTGTTGGTAATATTTGCATGGATATGTGTATGTTGGATGTAACTGAAATTCCAACTATAAAAGCTGGTGATAGTGTGACAGTTTTTGGCGAAAACCCAACATTAGCAATGCTTTCAGAATGGGAAGGCAGTATTCCTTATGAAATTCTTACTGGCATTTCAAAACGTGTAAAGAGAGTTTATTTTGAAGAGTAATTTTACTCCGACAAAATTTCATTGGTAGCTTTCAATAAAATTTCAAAGGCATTTTCAGCCATTAAATTTTCTTTATCTAAAGTTGGATTTACTTCAGTGATTTCGAAGCAGCAAATTTTTTCGCTTTGCAGTAATCTAACAATCAAATCGCCTGCTTCACGTTCGTTCATCCCATTTCTAACAGGTGTACCAGTACCTTTGCTGATGCTGCTATCCATACTATCCACATCAAAACTGATATAGATATAATCGCAATGTTTTAAATAGGCTAAAATATCCCTGCCCACTCTTTCTGTTCCCATACGGCGCAATTCGTTGGTAGGCACTACTTTTATTTTGTTGCTTTTAATAACATACTCTTCTTGCGATTCAAAATCGCGAAGACAGACAAACACTAAATCACGAGGTGAAATTTTAGGATTAATGCCACCTAAGTTTTTTAATTTATTCCAGTATTCAATTGTTTCTGCATCAGGCTTGTTTACCTGTTTTTCTAAATTATCTTCTGCTAAAGCTATTGCAAGCGGCATCCCGTGCATATTGCCTGATGGTGAAGTAAATGGCGAATGCAAATCAGCATGAGCATCAATCCAGATAACACCAATGTGCGATTTAGGATAAGCCATTTTAATTCCAGCCACAGTGGCTGCTCCAGAGCTATGGTCACCAGCTAATACAATCGGAAATTCATTCTTTTTCAAGGTTTTGAAAACTGTATCACTCAATTTTTCAGCTATTGACAAAACACCTTTGATTCTTTTGGCATAAGGGCTTCCCTGACTTTCAAATAATAAGTTGTTCTCATTAGGAATTTCAACAGAATTATATTTTTTGAAATAATTGCTCCGAAAATCTAATGCTGCTATTTTTATTGCATCTACACCCAAGCTTGCACCACGAGTACCTGCACCAATTTCACTTTTTACTTCAATAATTTTTACTGGCTTTACCATAAGTTGTTTTTAATGGAGAAATGCAAAGGTAGTAGATAAATCGGAATGAAAATTATTGAAGCAAAACAACAAGTTTAATTTATTTTGTTTTTTGTTCAATGAATCTTAAATTTGAAAATATTTTATCCTTAAGATATTAAAAATTATGCGAAAACTAATTTCACTTCTCTGTATTCTGCTTTTATATTTCACAAGTTCATTGTTTGCTCAAAGTGGCATTTGGACTTGGATGCATGGAAGCAATACTACTTCATTAGCTATTGGTAATTATGGTACTATCGGAGTCCCATCTCCAACTAATGATCCACCTGGACGTTATCAAGCAGCTTATTGGACTGATTTACAAGGGAACTTCTGGATTTTTGGTGGGGTTTATAACAGCGACCAATTAAATGATCTTTGGAAATATGATGTATCTACAAATACGTGGACATGGGTTGGTGGTCCGCAATATTTAACAAGTACAACTGGTATTTATGGCACTAAAGGTGTACCAAGTTCAACAACATGGCCAGGCGGTACTGGTTGGGGAGCTAATTGCTGGACTGATCATAATGGCGATTTATGGTTATTTGGCGGATATGGATATGATGCAACAGGATCGGTGGGGGCTTTGAATGATTTATGGCGATACAATATTGCTACTAATCAATGGACATGGATGAGTGGTAGTGGGGCAGTAGCTTCAGTTGGAAACTTTGGAACAATAGGAGTTCCTGCGGCCTCAAATTTGCCACCAGGATTAGATGAAACAAAATCTAGTTATGTTGATTTAATTGGTAATCTATGGATGTTTGGAGGTAGTAATTACAATGCAATGTGGCGATACAATATTTCTACTAATCAATGGACATGGATGAATGGTTCCAGTACGGCTGGTGCATTGGCTAGTTATGGAACAATAAATGTTCCTTCAGCAACAAATGTTCCTTCAGGCAGAAATAGCTATACCAAATGGGTTGACCAAAGTGGGAATTTTTATGTTTTTTCAGGCGATGGTATTACTAATGATACATGGCAATATAATCCGGTAACTAATCTCTGGACTTGGATTGGAGGTAATTCATATGTAGGTGATTCAGGTTTAGTTAATGGTTTTTGCAATAACAGCAGTTACCCGAAAGCCGTTTATGAAAACAGAACTGTTCAGACTTTCGGTTGTGGAAATTTCTTTTGGGAATTCGGAGGACTTTTATCTAATGGTATCTGGGGTAATCCATTATGGTTTTATGATGCTGTACACAACAAATGGTCATTAACCTCTGGCACACAAAATTATACGTCATATGGTAGTTTTGGAATTCAGGGTACCCCGAATTCAAGTAATGTAATTCCCTCAAAAATTGGCCCGTGTATGTGGATGGATAACAATGCAAATGTTTGGGTATTTGGGGGCTACTCTTATGATAGTACAATGTCAATAGGTTTTGGAAATGATATTTGGCGTTATCAACCTGATACTTCCTGTATTCACGTTTCACTTTCTGTTTTCGGAAATACAACTATTGATTTACCTAAAAATATCACCTGGTGTAATGATCAGGATACAACTGTAAATATCTCGGGTGTTCATGTAATTAAAGTAACACCTGCAGCCACAGCTCATTTTTCGTCTGATTCAACTCATTTAATTTTTCATCCATTTCAAACTACAACCTATTATTTGACTTTAACAGGTGGTTGTGCAGGAAAAGATACTGAAACAGTTTCATTTACTATTACTTTTAATCCAACTCCGATTGCTGAGTTTATCAGTTCAGCAGATGTGATTTTATCTAATAGCCCCATAGTTTTGTTTACTAACCAGTCGCAATATGCTACAAATGTTGTTTGGAAATATGATGGGCAAATTATTTCTACTTCTAATTCTGTTTCTTTAACTCTAAAAACTTTAGGTCAACATTGTGTAACGTTATATGCCTATAACGCATTAGGGTGTTACGATTCTATAACACATTGTGTAACGCTTGTTCCCGGAGCTACAGTCACATTGCCGAATGCTTTTTCTCCGAACCATGACGGCCGAAATGATTTGTTTTTCCCTGATATCTATGGTGATGTGGTTATTAAAGAATTTAAAATTTATAATCGATGGGGGCAATTGGTTTTTAGTAATCCAAATGGTGCCTGGGATGGAACTTTTAATGGTGTAGAACAACCGATTTCTACTTTTACTTATTTTCTTATTGCTGATAAAAGAAATATAGAGGGTAACTATGAAAAAGTAGAACTGAAAGGAAATGTAACATTAATGAGATAGTCATTGTTTTTTCAAAAACAATATCTTCTCTCCGCCAACCTTAAAATAAGGCGGCTCAAATGGTGGAAAATAAGTAGCCCTGATATAACGTTCAATTTTTTCTTTACTCCAGCTCAAATCAATTTGTTTGATTTGGTCTATTTCTTTTCGCAGATGAAAACTGCTTTTTCTTTTTTTGAAAGCAGACTGAGATTTCGGTTTATAATCACCATCCACAATGCTTTTTAAAGTATCTTGAAACAACTCAATTGAGCGTCTTTCTGTTTCCTCATACAAATCTTTCACCCAAGTTTTTTTTGGTAAATGAAATCTGTCTTCAAATAAAATTGCACCATTATCAATACCGGCTTCTAACTGATGAATAGTAGTGCCAAATTCTTTTGCTTTATCAATAATGGCAAATGAAAACTGATTGCATCCTCTGTAATCGGGTAGGGGAGCCATGTGTAAGTTCACAGCAATTTGTCTGGCTTTTTGAATATGCTGCGCTTGCAGTATTTCGTGATATTGTACAGAATACAAAACATCGCAGGCAGGCATTTTAGCCAACGAAGGGATAAGTTTGATTTTATTTTTTTCGGCTAATGCTTTTACACTTTGCCTTGGGTTGAATTTTGTATTGTCATTCGTCAGCACACCAATAATTTCAAAATTCAACTTTTTTTGTTGTGCAATTAAATATTGCAAACAAGCATAGCCAATGGGTTTAGCGCCTAAAAAAATAATTTTTTTCATGTTGAAGCTTACAATTATTTCTGATTAAACTATTCAGGAATGATTTACAAAACTAATTGTAAAGTTGGTTGGAAACAAAAAACCTTTTATAGCCTTGTTGGCTAAGCACAAAATCAACGCATCAAAAAAGCATAGTTTTTCAGTGAAATTATTTTGCTACACTATGCACTATTGGTGCCAGTTCTTTCAAATCTTCCTTATCTAATGAATCATCAAGCTTTTGCTTTTTCAGGGCAACGCTGCTGCTATCGCTATTATAGCCTTTATTATTACTACCACTACTACAGGCTATCAAGCCGACTAAAAGCAAGAAGCCAATTATTTTTTTTAAATGATTGAAAAGCAATGAGTTCATGTTGTTTACTTGATGTATCAAATGTAAGCAATTTTATCTGAAAAATACGGAATGTTTGGTAAAGCATAGTAATGAAATACCACATGCATCCTAGTTTCCTACGTTCATATCGCTTCTACAAATGAGGACGAGCTGGGGAAGAAGCAAATATCTTACTGCTTTACCAATTTTCCACGTTGTGCAATTCCACTCAATTTGTTTTCAATTGAATAAAAATAAATTCCGCTGCTATAATTAGCTAAATCAATCTCATCGATGCTTTGCGAACAATTTTTTTGTTGCAATTGTTTTCCTGTTACATCAAAAATTTGAATCGTAAAACTTTCATGAGTTGGGTTATTGATATAAACTTTGTTGTCAGTTGGATTCGGATAAACAGAAAAAATACTTTCATGGTTTGAAACATTATTCACGCCTGTACTTTGCGAACCATACTTACCACAATTCAAAGTATTATAAAAAGCAAAAACCGAGTCACGAGCGGCTTCAATTCCGGTAAATGATGGACATGGATACACATCCCCCCAATGGGTAATGGCTGCAAAATTTAATTCAACTATATCATTGGGAACAATTTTCATTGGTCCTATTGAAATTAATGAACGCATATCACCTGGTGATAAAGTTGGATTGCACATACTCCAATAAGGTAAACCTGTGTTCGGATTAGTTCCTGACAAGCTTGGATTATCTGGGAAAGCATAATCAGTTTTGATAGTACCTCCATGACCACTACCACCAAAAGTAAGATGGGTGGAATCTTTCCAACTGCCTGTTAATGCGCCGTAATAACCATAGCAACTACTTGGGTCAGCCATACTGCTTGGAGTTGAGTTTAAGTAATAATAAATGCCGTGCATTTTATAATTAGCATTGGTGCTATTATTTTTTGCGTTTAATAATGTGATGCCCTGAATAGGAATAGTAGTGCCATAGCCTGTTGGACAAGGAATGTCGTTAGCAGTACTGTTATACACTATTAACATTTGTCTGGCACTATCGCTACCAAAATAATCGTTGGTATAACAACCCAAATCGGGGTCAACCCAAATACCAAAATGAAAGCTATCATACTCGTAATGGCTTTTATTGGTGATGTAATATTTATAAAACGTAGTGTTGCTAATATCGGCATCATTAGAAGCAAAAGCATAAGCCATGCACTGAATCTCTACTCCTAAAGCAGTACAATTCGATTCGGTGTGTGCATTTCCTTTATCATTAATTACATACCACAATGCTTCATCACCGCAAATAGCAGGATAGTCGCCATCTAAAGGATTGTAGATGCCATCGCTGTTTACATCAACGAATGGTGCTAAGGTTTGATTGACTACTAATGAAATTCCAAAAGCATCTTTTGCATAAGGATTTCCGATAGAAGGCCATTCTAAAATGCTGGAAGGCGTATTGGAAGTAGTGTGAGTAGTGTTGGCAATATGGGTGGCAATATCAGCGGCATACACTTTCCAAATCTTGTTATACTTGTTGCAAGTAGAGGTACTTACATTAGCTGCGGTATCTAAGGGTCCGCTGAAATAATCGTTGCCATTTTGCCGATACGTTTGTGCAGCCATGTGCAAATTGTCTGCTTGGTCATAACCGCCCATCCAAATGGCACCTGCAAATAAAGTACTAACATGACCAGCTTTAGGTACATAATAATGTGCGTTGCCATTGGCTCTGTTCCACCACATATCGCCGCCGTTCATAATCAAAGCGTTGATGTTGTTGATGTCCAGCGTATCGCTGGCTGTGGTTTGATTGCATTGAGCAAAAATTTTGGTTTGACATATCATCAAGCCAAAAACTAAAACGAGTAGATTTTTTTTCATGATAAAATTGGTTTATGATAAGATAGACGAAATTAAGAATAAATTGGTTGCACCAAAGCAGGGAATTACCAGCAATTATTGAAATGTTTGTTTCCTGTATTGTAAATGCTGATTGGTTTGCTGCTGCAATGGATTTATTCACCATCAAAAATAATTATCGTGAATAAATCCGATTCAGCACATCCGTTGCGGCTGGTAAAGCATAGAAATGAAACCTGGTTTTTTTAACAAAATTCCGAAACCTGAAATGCAACTTTTCGTAATAGAACAGCATCTATTTATTTAGCAACAGATTAAACTATGTATGCCGAATTATTAACAGCCCAACTCAGCCAACCATTTGTAATTAAATCGCCTGATAAAAAATTACTGGGCGATGCAGAACTGATGGTGAATGCTAATCAGTTGGTTTATTTAACCGCTGATGGCAGTTATAGCCATCTGTGTTTTCAATATGAGGGCAAATATTATGAGCAACTATTGCTTCATCCCTTATCGCACTATGAAGAGCGATTGATTTTACTAGGTTTCTTCCGCCCCAATAAGGCCGCATTAATTAATATATTGAGGGCTGAAAAAGTAAGCCATCTGCAACATTTTATTCGCATGCAAAATGGGTTTGAATGCGATATTTCAAGGCATTACCAGCAATTGATGAAATGTTTGTTTCCTGTATTGTAAAACAACCGAACTTTAAACCTGCCCATCAACCACATTATTTGAATTGTTTTGAACCAAGCAGTTACGAAGCGGCTATACTCAAATGCTCGGCTTCAGCTTCGCAACAACTAATACAGCTTAGCGTTTACGGCGAATAACCACCAATCAACATAAATTTTACTTGATGTTTAAGTAGTAGTTGTAAGATAAATGTATGCTCGTATAAAAAAATATCCATGCTTATTTATTTTGAAAATTAATTCTGTTTGAATGGATATAGTTGTTTAATTCATCGGCATATACCCGTTTGATTAAATCAACGGTTTGCTTGAAGCGTTCGGCATCACTTATTTTTAGTGAGTCATTTGCTTCTTCAATTTTTTGTTCGGCGAATGAGGAATAGAATTTTATTCTTTTCATTTTCTGTTTATATAAGTGTTAGGCAAAAATAAGGAACTAATCAGCAATTGTTCGTCAGTGGTTTTTAAATTGTAAAACGAAACGATGAAGATGGATTTTTTAATCATTGTTAATCATTTTTTTTCGCACAAAGGCGCAAAGACCCCGTTATCGCCAAGCTGAAGTATAGCTTATGAGCGTTGAGCTTGGTGATTGCTTGGTTCATAAATCTTGAATCAGGGAGTTCCGAAGTTGCTATACGCATTGCTCTGCTGCAACTTCGAAACAACAAATCAGCTTCGCTTTTACTGGGAATGAGCATATGAACTTTAACGCCTCAATTAGCGAACTCACTAAATAAAATGATGGATGTTAAAGATTTTTTTTACAGAACACTTTGCAATTTCATTTTTGTCCGTAGATTTGTCCGTGTCCGTAAAAATGTCCGTCAAATGATAAACGTAAAATTTTACCTCGATAAAGCAGATAAAAGCAAGAACTTTCCAATTCATTTAGTTCTAAGAAAAAAGGATGTACAAGTTAAAGTTGCTACTGGTGAAAAAATAAAAAGAAAAGATTGGGACGCAAAAAACCAACAAGTAAAGAGTAGTGAATACAGCCATATCTCTATTAATAAGTTTTTGAACTTTCTTAAACAAGAAGTTGAAAAACACTTTGATACTGCACCACATTCTCAATTTACCGACAAGAAAATAAAAGAGAAAATCCAATCTTTAGTTAGCAGCAGAAAAGTAAATACTGACGTAAATATTGTTTGCGAAGATGAGGTTAAATATGAAAGCAAACAAAAAGTAACGTTTATTGATTTATTTGCAGGAGCTGGTGGCTTTAGTGAAGGGTTTTTACAAGCGGAACATGGCAAACATTATTATGAATTTCTGCTCGGAAGCGATATTAATGAGAATTGTGAACTTACTCACCTTGCCCGATACAACTATCAGTTGGGGCTTGATGCAGCATTTATAAAACAAGATATTACAGAACCAGATTTTTTAGATAATCTTTTAAAGAAACTTAGCGGAAAACAAGTTGATGTAGTTTGTGGAGGTCCTCCATGCCAAAGCTTTAGTTTAGCAGGTAAGAGAAAGAAGTTTGACAAAAAGGATGATTTGTTTGCACACTATCTAAAAGTGATTCGTCAGTTAAGACCAAAGTATTTTGTAATGGAAAATGTGAAAGGTATTTTGACGAAAGAAGAAGGTAAAATTAAGGAAATGATTTTGCAAGAAATCAAATCAATTGTTGACTTAAAAGAATTTCACCAACTAATAGAGTTTGTAGCACAGTTGCGAAAAGTTGAGAAGCAACAACAATTTATTTTGGATTGCATCAATCAACGATTGCAGTTTGAATCAGCAAATGAAAAACAAATTGACACTTTGAAAGATAGTTACATTCAAACCGTAGAAAACAAATTTAGAATTCTCACTCCTAAAATTGTTGATTATAAAACTAGTAAAACTGACTCTTCTATAAACACAATTCGCCATGGTTTTAATCTATTAAAACGTAGCAATGAATTAGCTTACATAAGAAAAAAAGTGATTCACGAAAAAGCTTTTTCGGACTTGGATAACGATTTGTTTGCAGGAGATTTTGATAATTTTTTAACTGCAATTGAACCCGAAAATATTGTCGATAGAATTAACGAAGCATTCAAAAATTTAAAACCTGCTCAATCTTTTAGTATTGAAATCAACGAAATAATTTCAGCATTAGAAATCTACTCATATTCATTTGATGAATGTATGAGTATGCTAAATGATTTTGTGAAGAAGAATAAACGAGAAGTTGAGTTTAAAGAAATTTTATCGCATATCCGGTTATACAACATTGATAAACCATTTGTGGCATTAGCTTCTAATTATGGCGTACCTCAAAACAGAGAACGAGTATTATTTATTGGATGTAGAAAAGACCAAAAACTTATTCAAGGTGTCCCTCCAACTGTTACGGACAAGGAAAAAGTAACCGTATTTGAAGCTCTGTACGATTTGGATTTTGTAGGGAATGACGATGAGAAATATAATTACGAACAAGTTGATTTGAAAGCAAAATACAACGGTTCAACAGAGAAAATGAAAGCTTTGTTAAAGAAAAGAAATGTAGATGGAAAGCCCGATGAGAAAGGTGGATTAACCTATGCCGAATGGTCGAAAAAAGGAAGACTGAATGGTCGATTTGCGAATGCCAAAAATCCATTTTATGTAAGAAATTTTGAGGAGTTAGAAAACACATTCTCTCACATTGTTGCGCCTCTTCATAATCATAAAACAAGTAATCATAGTGAAAAAGTAACACAGCGACTTGATATAATCTTGGAAACTGGAAATTATGAACTTGCTAAAGATGAATTAGTTGAAATGGGATTAGATTCAGACAAAAGAAATTATAATGTCTTAAAGGTAAACTCTCAAAGCCCAACTATACTTACAATACCTGATGATTATATTCATTATTCAAGTCCACGAGCATTGACCGTAAGAGAAATGGCTAGACTACAATCCTTTGATGATTCTTTTGTTTTTCAAGGGGAATTAGAGCAGAACAAAATTCAAAAGTTGAATTCTATGTTTTCACAAAAAGAGCTTATTGTTAATTCAACGCCTCCTCTTTTTGCAAGTGCCATAGCAAAAAGCATTTTGAAATCAATTCATTGACTATCTATTATCATAAAATCCTGCCAACCAATTGCAGTTTGAATTCCAAATTGAAATGCTTCCCTTTCTTCTTTTGTGTTAAAAGAATAAGAAGAAATATTGTCCCTCACTTTGTCTAAACTTTTTGTCTCTTCATACTCTTTAACTTCATTTTCTCCGAAAAGAATTGATACTTTTGTGTTGTCCATTTTTATTCATTTACATCAAAAGTATTATTTATTTTCAATAAAGTCATGAACGAATTTCCAAAACGAGAATATTTTTTTAAACCAGTTTTACAAGCACTTCAAGAGTTAGGTGGTTCTGGTTCTAATGAAGAAATAAACAACAAAGTTGTTGAGATTTTAAAAGTGTCTGATGAACTTTTGACCATAATGCATAAGGATACTAACCAAACAGAATTTGAATATCAGATGGCTTGGGTAAGAACAATGCTAAAGAGTCAAGGACTTTTAGAAAATTCTCAAAGAGGTGTTTGGGCAATTAGTTCAAGTGGAGATTTTACAACAATAAAAGTTAAATGGGATAGACAATTAGAAAATGAAGTAAATGAAGAATTGATTGAAGTAGAAAATTGGAAAGAAAAAGTTATAAATGTCATAACCGAAAATTTATCCCCAGCTGCATTTGAAAGATTAATCCAAAGAGTATTAAGAGAAAAAGGGTTTACTCAAGTTGAAGTAACTGGAAGAACTGGTGATGGTGGAATTGATGGAAGAGGTATTGCTAAGATAAATGGAATTTTAAGTTTTCATATTATTTTTCAATGCAAAAAATATAAGGCGAAATCAAAAGTTGGAGCAAGTGAAATTAGAGATTTTAGAGGAGCAATGGTTGGTAGAACAGATAAAGGATTATTTATCACTACTGCATCATTTACAAGAGATGCAATTTTAGAAGCAACAAGAGATGGAGCACCAGCAATAGATTTAATGGATGGAGAAAAGTTAGCAGAAAAACTTAAGGAATTAAATCTTGGATTAAAAGTAGAATTGAAAGAGTATATTAAGGTTGACGATGAATGGTTTAAAAATTTTGAGCTCAATAAATAACATCTAAACTATTCCAAAGATTCCCAAGCAGTTCCACCAGCTGATAATTCTCCTTGTCCTCTTCCACCCCCACCAGTAGATTTGAATATATCCGATAAGTGGTCGCCTAAATTTATTACATCATTTTCGCTAATGTTTTTTCCCAACAACCGATTAATTTCAGGATTCCAAATCTTCCAACAAGTTTGAAAAGTATTTGTACTGAATACACTTTCAATAGCTGATTTTCTTAACTGGTCAGGAATTGTATTATACATTTAGAACAATTATTTTCGGTAAAGATAACTTCTCCCCAACCAAAAAGTCAATACAAACTTGTTGGTATTTTTCCCCTTTCATGTTCCCCCCTAAAAGTGCAACTCAGAGGGCAAAAAATTTTCAGTTAGTCGAACTTTAGTAATTAAACAGTAAGCAATCACTGATAAATCAATGCCTCTAATGGGTGTAAGTTCGACTAACTTAATCGGTTGTCGGCTAACAAACTTACATCATGATTTAGGCAATATTTTGGAGAGTGGGGACACTCACCAAAGCAAGTATTTTTTCCCCCACTGCAACTCACACCCCCAAAAGTGCAACTCAGAGGGCAAAAAGTGCAGGTCAGAAAGTATTTTCAGTAAGGGGTTTTTCTGCTATCAATTTTACATCAGCAAATGTGCAAATGGTTTAGCAAAGTTCTTTTAAATAATAAAGCAGTTTTAAAAAAGGTTTTTTCAATTTTAAAAGAAGGAAAATCAAATTGATAGGATAGAAAATCAAAACGATAGGAAGGAAAATCAAATTGATGGGATAGAAAATCAAAATGATGGGATAGAAAATAAAATTGATGGGATAGAAAATCAAATTGATAGGATAGAAAATCAAATTGATTGGATAGAAAATAAAAATGATTGGATAGAAAATAAAAACGATTTACCCTTTTTCAAAGTAGGCTTTACTATTAAAAGAACAAGTTGACTAATGCTACAACTGCTACAATAATTTTATTAAACAATTTAAATTTTCAAAGTCATGAAAAAACATGATGTAATTCCGTCAAACGATTTGAAGTTTGATACTTTTCAGTCAAACTTAATCAGCCTCTGCACAGCCAATCAGGTGGCATGGGGCATCACCTTAGTATTGTTAACCGCTCTAACGCCTTTGCAGGCAGCCTGGACTGCTGCTTTGATTGTGTGTAAAGAGCGGAAGAATTCCACACAAGCGCAGCGAACCGCTAAAAATGCAGCCCGTAAGGCTTTTGAGGCAAAGCTACGTCCGTTTATTCAAAGTCAGATTCAGCAAAACACCACCATGACGGATGCCAACAAGCAACAATGTGGTGTAAACCCTCACAAAGCCATCAAAACGCCTGTGCCTGCACCTGCTGATGCACCAGTGATTATGATAAAAGCACCAGGCAATGGGGTAGTGGAGTTGTTTTACAAACAGCCGCCAAGGGCTGATGGCAGCAGCAGCCGTGGCAAACCTAGTGGGGTGGCAAATTGTAAGTATGTGTACATGATAGGTGCTACTGCGCCAACCAAGGTGGAGCAATGTAACCTGTGTGCTTACAGTAGCAAAAACCCTTTGCAATTTACCTTTGACCCAAGCATGAAGGGGCAGCATATATGGGGCTTTGCCTGCTGGGTGAATGGTAAAAATCAAGAAGGTCCGTGGAGCGACTCATTTGATACCACTATCAATTAGTAGGAGAATAAAAGTAGGATGTATTAGTTCGTCGAACTTGTGCCAATCAGCGGTCTTGATTTTTCGAAGTTGGTTACTTCTAATTACTAAAAGTTCGACGAACTTTTAAAGGAGAAAAAATCCATCGTTTTGCAAGAAGCGGTGGATTTTTTTTGTTTCAAATTGTAGGTAAAAGAAAAGATGCCATCGGCATCAAATGTTT